>CAZUAT010000117.1:0-1510 GCA_964618415.1 uncultured Thermoanaerobaculia bacterium | reverse complement strand
GGCGAGCGCGTCGAGCAACTGTTTCACGCGCTGTCGGGCGAGCATCTGACCAACCGGCCGCAGGGGTTCGGCAAGCGCATGATCCTGCGATACGTCCACCACGAGGGAGCGACGTACAACAGCCGCGATACCGAGTACATCGCGGACCTGCGAGCCGTTGTGGCCAAGTTCATGGGCCGCCCGGAGCCCCACTACGGCGTCGTCAGCCAAGCCGTGACGACGGCGCTCGAACAGCGCGGTCAGTGGCTCGATCTGGATGGCGGTGCGATCCGGCTGCGGGTGTACCAAAAGGGCACCGGGCATCTGGAGGTGCATCCCGACATGGCGTGGCGGCTCAATGCCGTACTGCACCAGCGGCAGCCGCGCGCGATTCCGGCCAGCTACCGGACCAAGCCGACGCGGGTCGACAAAACGTGGAAACCGATCCAACGTCCGCTGCCATGGCCGGTACTCAGCTACCTGGCTGCCATGCGGCCGGAGCGAGACGGCCGGTCGTTCCGCCTGAGCTACTACTCCGACCATGACGATTCGGCAGCCGTCCGCGAGGAAGCTCATGAGGTCCTGCGCTACCTCGGGGCCGTGATCGAGGGCAACGAGGTCCGGTTCGCCTACTGCGCGAGCGAGGCGCTGAATCTGGTCGTGTCGAGCGGCACGCTCCCCGACCAGTGGACGCACCAGTACTACCCGACCCCTGAGCATCTGGCGGAGCGGGTGGCCGCGATTCTCGACGTGCAGCCGGAGCATTCGGTGTTGGAGCCGAGCGCGGGGACTGGATCGCTCGCGCGGCACCTGCCATCGACGACGTGCTGTGTCGAGATTTCGGCGCTGCACTGCGGAGTGCTGCGCGGCATGGGGTTCGCCGACGTTCACGAAGCCGACTTTCTCGAGTTCGGCGAAGCGCGCAAGTTCGATCGAATCGCGATGAATCCTCCGTTCGCCGCCGGCCAGTGGCAGCGGCACGTCGACAAGGCCGCGAAGCTTCTCGCACCCGGCGGTCGTCTGGTCGCGATCCTGCCGGCGAGCGCACGCAAGAGCCTCGACCTCGGGTCCGAGTTCGCCTGCACGTGGAGCGAGGATCTGGAGTTCCCCGGCGTGTCGATTGCGGTCGTGATCCTGACCGCGGAGAGGACCGCATGACCCTCCTCGGCCTCAGCCTCGCTCTCCTGATCCTCGGCGCCGGCTCGCTCGCGATGGTGCTGGCGGACGGGCTACAGACGGCGCGCGAGCTGCGCCATCGTCGATGGGCGGCGACAGTCGAACGGCTCAACGAGAGGAGCGGCCGCATCATCGACGCCCTGACGGCTCACATCGGCCGACAGGTCAACATCATCCGCCACCTGCTGGGACCCCGCTACTCCACCGACGCCGGCGAACGCGACGCCGATCGCGCAGCCGCCCGCAACTACCGGGAGGACAACTGACGATGACCGATCGAGACTGGCAGCGCGTGCATGCGCTGCACCGCGCCGAGCAGGCCCGGATCGCGGCGGAAATCAGCGCGCCCGCGAAG
>CAZUAT010000116.1:0-1532 GCA_964618415.1 uncultured Thermoanaerobaculia bacterium | reverse complement strand
ATCGACCCGCGGAAGGTGCCGTGCGCCGAGGCCTGCGCAGTGACCGAAGTGCCGACGGCCGAGGAGATCGTCGCTCGCTTCCCGGATCCGCCGATGATCGAGCATCGCGCGCAACCGCGCGCGTTCTACCGTCCGGCGACCGACAGCGTCACGATGCCCCTGCGCGCCGCCTTCGACCGGACCGAGGGCTACTACTCGACGCTCTTCCACGAGCTCACCCACGCCACCGGCCACGCGAAGCGGCTCGGCCGGCCGAGCTTCGACGAAAACCACGCCGCGCCGTTCGGGTCGGAGCCGTACGCGCGCGAGGAGCTCGTCGCCGAGCTCGGCGCCGCGTTCCTCTGCGGCGAGGCGGGGATCGCGCCCGACATCCCGAACTCCGCCGCCTACATCGACCACTGGCGGCAGCACCTCTCGCGCGACGCCCGGCTGGTGGTCACTGCCGCGCAACAGGCGCAGCGCGCCGCGGACTACATCCTCGGCCGCGCCGCGAGAGCCCTCGAAGAGGTGGCCGCATCCGCAGAGCCGGTCGCGACCGACGAAGCCGCCGCTTGACTCGGCAGGGGCCGCCCGGTAGCGTCGCCATGTCAACAAACGTTGATAGCGACGCAACGAGAGGAGACCCCATGTTGAACAAGGTGCAGCTCATCGGTCACGTCGGGCAGGACCCCGAGGTCCGCGAGACGCCGCAAGGGACGAAGGTCGCCGACCTTCGGTTGGCGACGACTCGCTACTGGCGCGACGGCGAGGGCAACCGCCAGGAGGAGACGGAGTGGCATCGCGTCGTCTTCTGGGGGAAGACCGCCGAGAACGTCGCGTCGGTCCTGGCCAAGGGCCGGCTCGTCTACGTCGAAGGCCGGATCCAGACGCGCTTCTGGGAAGACGACAGCGGCAAGCACTTCCGCACCGAGGTGATCGCGGAGACCTGGCAGGCCCTCACGCGCGCACCGGGAACGAGCGAAGCCGCCGCGTAAGCGGGCGCGATCGGCGGGGAGGCGTGCTCCCTTCGCCGAATCGTGCTTCGCCCATCCCTCCCCGTCTCGTCTCGAGCGGGGGTTGTCTCGCCAGGAGGCGCAATGTGCGACAGGAATGGAACCGCGACCTCGGACGTGGCGCGCGACTCGCGGGCCGTGTCCTCCTCGTCCTTCTCACTCTCCCGCTCGTCGTTCTCGGCGCGGTCGTCGGTGGGGCGCTCTCAGCATCGCGGGTTCGTCCGCGGTTCTGAGTCGGTGTCGGCGACGGTTGAAGCGGCCGCGATGACGCTCGCGACCGGGGAGCGGCTCTATCGCTGCCTCGGTCTAGGTCGGCCGGCGCGGGTGGGTGACGTGCTGCTCTGCCCCGACGTGGTGAGCCGGTCGACTCTTCGACGGTGGCAACGCTCGGGCTGGATCGTCCACCGGGATCGCGTCGTACTCACCGCCAAGGGTTGTGCGGCGCTCCCGGTTCATCAGGCGGTCGTGGGCTATGCCGAGCGGGTCGGTCGCAGCACCCTCTTCCTGTAGGTCCGCGCGGTGACACCCATCCGGACCCTG
>CAZUAT010000115.1:0-1546 GCA_964618415.1 uncultured Thermoanaerobaculia bacterium | reverse complement strand
CCCTCGCGGTCGGTGGCGCGCAGGAACAGGAAATCGTGGTTCATGCCGCACCCCCAAGTGAGTCTTCATCGCCAGAGAGGTGCGTCACCGAAAGAGGCCCGTCCGTCGGCGCCTCAGTGATGACCGTCTGTCCGAGACCGGCGGCGATACGCGCGAATTCCTGCTGGCGCTCGGGGTCAAGCTGGGTCCAGAGGCGGCCGTCGAGCGGCAATACGCCCCCCTCGCCGTAGGCCTTCGCGGCGATTCGCAGCGACAGCAGGATCCGCTGTCCGTCGCTCTGCCTCGACTCGAAGTCCTGCAGCTCGCCGTCGTCGCCGAGAACTGCCAAGCGGCCGTTGTGCAAGGTCAGCCCTTCGGCCGCCGTCCCTGCGAGCAGGCGTCCGAGGCGGTCCTGTACCGTGGTGGCGAGGGCGCGCACAAATTCGGCGCGCTCGGCGTTCTGGCGTGCGTTCTCGTCGGCCGCCTTGCTCTGCGCCAGAAGACGAGCGTACTCGGCAGACAGGCGCGCCGATCGGGTCACCTCGCGGGCGGCAGCGAGCTGGCTTTCGAGTTCCTCGACTTCATCGAGCGTGGGGCCGGTAACCGGCTGGTCAAGCACTCGCATGTGGCGCTGGTGCGCAGCAGCACGCTCGCGCTCCACCTGCTCCTGCTGTTCAACATCGGCGAGCTGCGCCCTCTCGGTGGCCAGCCGAGCACGAGCGTCGGAGATTCTGGCTTCGATTGCACGCAGCTCGTCGACCAGTGCGTCAATGTCGGCGCCGTGACGCTCCACGGCTGCGCGGTGTTCCGCGAGCTTCGCGGTGAATCGATTCGGGTCCGGTACGTCGCCGCCGAGGCTCTCGCGGATCTCCTGCTGGCGGGCCTCGAGTTCGCGGCGCTGCTGCGCGGCGATCCGTGCCCCGGCGAGTCGGTCCACGAGGTCTCGCTCTGCGTTCTCGGCTTCGATCAGGGACAGGGAGGCGATCCCATCTTCGCCGCCGACCTGTTCGAGCGCGTGCTCGGCCTGCTGCCGAAGCGCCGCTGCGGTGCCTGCGGACTGCTCAGCTCGGCTCTCGTACTCGCGGGCAACCGCGTGAGATTCGAGGCGGACCTTCTCGGCGGCCGTCAGAATGTCCTCGGCCGGTTCATCGGCCAGACGATTGAGCGCCCGGTCGAGAATCTCGGGGTCGGAGGCCAGAGTCGAGATCGCCTCGTCGCTGACGGGCAGGCGGAGCAGAGTGAGCAGCGCCCGGATGCGGCAGCGGTTGCGCGCGTCGGGGTCCTTCATCCCGCCGCCGTCAATCAGGTCGGCGAGAGGCCCAACGTCGGCGAGTGCGACGTCGGCGCGTCCCGTGGATCGCACTACCCGCTTGACCACCAGTTGGACACCGTCTCCGGTGACGCTTCCCGACCCCGCACCGTCGCGCGGTTCGAGCGACGTTTCGGCCCCGTAGAGACGGGAGACGGCCTTGAGCGTGGACGTCTTGCCGGCCGCGTTGTGCCCGGTGAGTACGTTGACGCCGGGAGCCAACTCCAACGTGAAGTCGTGGACCCCGCCGACGTCCTG
>CAZUAT010000114.1:0-1640 GCA_964618415.1 uncultured Thermoanaerobaculia bacterium | reverse complement strand
GGCGGCGACCGGAATCGAGGCGCGCGCCCGGCTGGTGGCTGGGCTGTCGCCGGCGCGCACTCTGGCGCGGGGATTCGCGATCGTGCGCGACGCGGCGGGCAGCGTGGTGCGGACGCCCGCGGCAGCCCCGATCGGCACCCCGCTTTCGATCGAAACCGCGGGCGGCCGACTCGCCGCCCGCGTGGAGGAGTCATGACGGCGCGCAAGCAGGCCGAACCGTCTGCGGAGGCGGTTCCACAGCAGTCCGATACCGTGTCGTTCAGCGCCTCGCTGCGCGAGCTCGAAGCGATTCTGGCGCGCATCGAAGGCGAGGAGGTCGATCTCGATCGCCTGGCTGCCGAACTGGAGCGGGCTGCCGGGCTGCTCGAGGTCTGTCGAGACAAGATCCGCAAGGCGGAACTCGAGGTTTCGCAGATCGTCCAGCGGCTGGAGCCGCCCGCAGCCGATGGCTGAGCCGCGGCCGGCAGCTGCCGAGGAGCTGCGCCGCTATGGGCGACAGCTGGTGCTGCCCGAAGTCGGACCGGCGGGGCAGGCGCGGTTGCGCGCGGCCCGGGTGCTGGTGATCGGCGCCGGCGGTCTCGGCTCGCCGGCCGCCCTCTACCTGGCCGCCGCCGGAGTCGGGACGCTCGGGATCGTCGAGTTCGACCGCGTCGACGAGACCAACCTGCACCGTCAGATCCTCTTCGCGAGCAGCGATGTCGGTCGACCGAAGGTCGAGGCGGCAGTCGAGCGCCTGGCGGCGCTCAATCCGCAGATCCAGCTCGTGCCGCACGCCGTGCGCTTCGATCTCGAAAACGCGCTCGAGCTGGTCTCGGCTTACGATCTGGTCGTCGACGGCTCGGACAACTTTCCCACCCGCTACCTGGTCAACGACGCCTGCGTGCGCGCCGGCCGCCCGGTCGTGCACGGAGCGATCTTCCGCTTCGAGGGGCAGCTGTCGATCTTCGCGGCCCCGGGCGGGCCGTGCTACCGCTGCCTTTTTCCCGAGCCGCCGCCTCCGGGGACGGTGCCGTCGTGTGCCGAAGCCGGAGTGCTCGGGGCGCTGCCCGGCATCGTCGGCTCGCTGCAGGCCGCCCAGGCGCTGCAGTGGTTGCTCGGCATCGGCACGCCGCTGGTCGGGCGCCTGCTCTCGTTCGACTCACTCGGCGGCACGTTCCACGAACTGCGCTTCGAGCGCGACGCTGGCTGCCCGGTTTGTGCACCCGGCGCCGCCGACCGGCCGCTGCGTCGCGAGGAGGCTGTCTGCGAGCTGCCCACCGAGGCGTTCGACCTGGAGCCGGAGGAGCTCGCTCGACGGCTGGCGGACGGCGAACGGGTGGTGCTGCTGGACGTGCGCGAGGCCGTCGAGCGCGAAGTCGTTACGCTGCCCGACGCCCTGTGGATTCCGCTGCGCGAGCTGCCGAAGCGGCTCGACGAGGTCCCGGCCGACGCACCCGTGGTCGTCTACTGTCACCTCGGCGGTCGTTCGGCGCGCGCCACCCGGCTGCTGCGTGACACAGGCCACATTCGCACCTGGAACCTGGCTGGCGGCATCGACGCTTGGAGCTGCCGCATCGATTCCTCGCTTTCTCGCTACTGACACCAGAGTCAGCGCAGCGGGCGGATTGTTCCCGCAGGGAGCGCGGCTTTGTCAGCTGCGC
>CAZUAT010000113.1:0-1822 GCA_964618415.1 uncultured Thermoanaerobaculia bacterium | reverse complement strand
GCCTCGCCGCCGCCTGCGACCTCGCCGGCGGGCACATCCGCAACGTGGTGCTGGCGGCCGCCGCCCGTGCCCGCCTGCAGCACAGCGCCATCGGTGAGGCGGAGATCGCGGTCGCGGTCGCCGCCGAGTACCGCAAGCTGGGCAAGCCGGTGCCGGCGGGGATCGAGCGCGCACGATGACTGCGCCCGCCCCCCCGCTCCTGCGACCCAAGGCGCAGGCGGCACTGCCGCCCCTCGCGCGCAATGGTGCGGAAGAGGCCGTGCCGGAGGCCACCAGCGGCATGCCGCGCTTCCTCGGAACCGTCAAGCCACGCTGCAAGCTCGATGTCGGCCCCAGCGACGACCCGCTGGAGCACGAGGCTGACGAGTTCGCCCAGGCCGTCACCGAGCACAGACCCGTCAGTCCGCGCTTCCTTGCACTAGCGCGAGCGTCACCGCACGGCTCTGAATCGGCCGAACGCGAGAACGTGGACGGGCGGGCCAATGCCCTTCCCGAAGTGGCCACCATGCGGCGCCAGCCCCTCGACGGCAATCCACCGGATGACCGCAGCGATGAATCACGCGGCAGGCCCCGGAGCGCGCGCGGCGCACGGGCGCTCGACCGCGCGGAGCCCCTCGCTGCCCCCGTGCGCGCCCCGCTCGAGCATACGCTCGGCGTCGAGCTCGGCAGCGTGCGGGTGCACAGTGGTGTAAGCGCGGCAGCAGCAGCACGACAACTGCACGCTCGCGCATTCGCGCAGGGCCATGACATCTGGCTCGGAGCGGGCCAGCGTCGCGACGATCTGGGCCTGCTGGCACACGAAGTCGCCCACGTCGTCCAACACAACGACGGCAGCGGGCCGATCCGTCGGCAGGACGAGGGCAGCACATCGAGCGGCGGCGACGCGGCCGGCAACACACGACAGAGTTTCGGCTTTTCAGAGGAGGAGATGGAGGCCCGCCTGGCCGCCACCCCGGCTGAGGGGGCCGACACCAGCGCACCCACCGTCGAGCTCGCAGCGGTGACCGAGAGCACCCTGGACGAGGTCGAGGCCGAACCCGCGGAGGCCGAAGGCGAGGGCGGACCGCCTGCCGAGGCCGGCGGCGAGGACACGGGCACACCAGGTGAAGGCGCGGCTCGCGGTGAACGCCGGGCGGCAGGCGGGGCGGGCGGACCTGGCGCCGAGCGTCCCGCGCCGCCCGAGCTCCCCGGGCCGGCGTCGGAGTTCGAGGCGCTGGTCGGCGCCGACGTCGCCGCCTATCTCGACGGCAACCTGTCGGACGAGCGCCTGGCCGGGCTCGAGCCGCAGACGCGGATGCTGCTCGAGGCGGCCGACCTGCTCGGTGAGCGCAGCATCACCGACCCCGAGGCCGCAGCGCTGGCCGGACTCGGCGGCGAGGCCCTGCCCGCCGGCGCCCCTACGACCGGCTACGAGAACGAGCCGGCCTGGCTGCGCACGGTCGCCACCATCCGCGACGTCACCGGCCAGCTTGGCGGCATCGTCGGCATCATCGGCCTGGTGGCGACCGTCAGCGGCTTCATCCTGAGCCTGCTGGTACCGCCAGTCGGCGCCTTCCTGCTCACCGTCGGCCGTTTCTGCGACGTCGCCGCGCTGATCCTCGACGCCGTCAGCCTGGTGCTCGGCGTCCTGCTGACCGGCTACAACTACTACCGCCTGAAGAACGAGACCGATCCCGAGGAACGTCGCCGCCTGCTCGGCATGGTGCGGCAGGACGCGATGGGGACGGTGATGAGCGCGGTGGCGGTAGCCACCGCAGTGGCACCGGGCGCGGGACGGGCGCTGGGGCGGGATTTTGGCCTGGGCAGGATCAGGTTCAGTGGG
>CAZUAT010000112.1:0-1874 GCA_964618415.1 uncultured Thermoanaerobaculia bacterium | reverse complement strand
GGCGGCGACAACATCTCCTACTCCGCCTTCCTGAAGGGCAACTCGCGCGACGGCGTTTTCGAACGCAACCTCGTCGTCTGCGAGGACGCGACCGCCGGCGGCACTCGCCTCGGACTCTCCTTCGGCGGCGGAGGCACCGGACCGGGATCGATCTGCGAGGACGGCACTTGCACGCCGGAGCACCAGAACGGGGTGATGCGCAACAACGTCATCGCCCACTGCCCCGCCGACGTCGGCATCTACCTCAACGAAAGCGCCGGAACGCGGATCGAGCACAACACCCTGATCACCAACACGGGCATCGACGTCCGCTTCGCAGCATCGACGGCGACGATCCGCAACAACCTGGTCTCCGGTCAGATCCGGAATCGCGACGGCGGAACCTCGACCGCGACCGCGAATCTGACCGGCCTGACGCTCGCCACCTACGACGCCTGGTTCGTCGATCCTGCCGCCCTCGATCTGACCCTGGTCGACGGCGCCGCTTTCGTCGACCAGGGGGTTGCGCTTGCCTCCGGTGCGCCCGACTTCTGCGGCCGTCTGCGTCGCAGCGGCGCTCCCGACCTCGGGGCCATCGAGTACTCCTCCGCGGCGCCGTGCGATGCCTCGCTGCCGGGCGGCGGGACCGACCTCTTTCTCGACGACTTCGAGACCGGCGGCGTCGGCCTGTGGTCTCGCGGCGTGAGGTAAGGCTCAGCGCGGAGCCGGTTCGACGCGGCGCAGCAGCGGCCAGGCGAGCAGGGCGAGCAGCGCCGCCACGCCCCAGGTGCCGGTCGCGCCGACGGCGGCGAGCAGCGGTCCGAAGCAGAGCGAACCGGCCCCGATGCCGACGTCGAACGCCGCCAGCATGGCGCCGAACGCCGCGCCGTGCCGCGACGGGTCGGTGCGCGCCAGCATCAGCGTCATGAACGCAGGATGCAGCGTCGCGAAGCCGGCGCCGAACACCAGGGCGGCGAGCGCGAGCCCGGTCGCGTCCGACTGATACGGCAGCAGGGCGAGCCCCGCGGCGGCGAGGGCGATCGACGGGCCGAGCACCCGCCGCGGCCCGAGCCGATCGATCATCGGTCCGGCGAGCGGGCGCAGGACGAGAATCGAGGCCGCGAACGCCGTGAAGAAGATGCCGCGCGGCTCGATCCCGCGTTCGGCGGCCAGCAGCGCGACGAAGCTCGTGGTGCCGCCGTAGCCAAAGGCGACCAGGAGCATGACACTCGAGGCGCGCAGCACTCGCCACTCGACCGATTGCCGCGAAGCCAGCTGACGCCACCACCCGGCCGCCGGCCACGGCCTCCTCGGCAACCCGCGCGCCAGCAACGCCAGCCCCACCAGCAGCGCGGACATCCCCAGACAGAGGGCGCTCCATCCGGCCCGATCGAGGATCTGGAATCCGATCGCCGGCGCCAGCGTGACCGCCAGAGTGGCCGCGACGCTGAACCAGGCGAGTCCCTCCGCACGGCGCGCCACGGGAATGATCGCCGCGGCCTCGGCGCTCGCTCCGGTCAGCAGCGCCGACCAGACCACACCGTGCACGAGGCCCAGCAGCGGCAGCAGCCACCAGACGGGCACCCAGGCGTAGATGGCTGACAGGAGCGCCAGCGTCGCGCCTCCGGCCGACAGCACCCGTCGACGCCCCACCAGATCGCCGAGCGTGCCGGTCCAGAGGGCGGAAAGCGCCGAGCCGGCGGTCAGCGCGGTCAGGAACAGACCGCTCGCGGCCGCCGGCGCTCCGAGCGCCTGCAGTCGAAACGGCACGGTCGGAAAGAGCTGGAAGCCGGCCGCTGCGCCGGCGAACGAGATCGTCCAGACGCGCGCGAACGGCAGAGTCAGCAGCATGCGGCGCCGTTCGCTCAAGGGACCGGATCCTACCAACGGACGCC
>CAZUAT010000111.1:0-2195 GCA_964618415.1 uncultured Thermoanaerobaculia bacterium | reverse complement strand
GGATGCGCTCGGCTAACGTGCTCCCGTCGACGAACTCCATGATGATCATCGGCGTCCCGCGGTACACCTTGAAGCCGTAGACGGTCGCGAGGTTGCGGTGCGAGACGGCGGCGAGCGTCTGCGCCTCGCGGCGGAGGCGGGCGATGTCGCTCGGCGAGCAGACGGTCGGGAGCGTCTTGACGGCCACGCGGCGGCCGAGCGAGAGGTCGACCGCTTCGTAGACGACGCCCGAGCCGCCCTTGCCGAGCCGGCGCTCGAACTGGAGCCGGCCGGGAACGGCCTTCGGGACGATGCTCGGCTGGAGCGGCGAGCCGCAGCGGGAGCAGAAGTGGTGGTCCGCCGAGTAGACCCAGCCGCAGCCGCACTCGGCGCCGACCGGCACCTGGTCGATGCTCTCGGATGCCTCCGGCGTCGAAGGACCGTTCGGCCGGTACTCGTCGCAGGCCTCGGCGATCTCAGAGTGGACCGTCTCGGTCATGCGCACGAGCGCCTCGGCGACCTGCGCACGCTCGATCCCGTCGGCCAGGCACTTGTCGACGGCACGCCGCAGGTAGCGGTTGGCCGCTACCGAGCCGCAGAGCTCGGGCTTCGTGTCGTCGGTCACCGGCGCTCCTGAATCTCTTGTTCGTGGACTCTGAACAAAAGTTCACGTATGGTAAGAGTGCTGAGCGGCAAAGTCCACACCCCAAAGAGCGTCCGACTGCCGACATGAAGAGCACACAGACCGCCGCGTTGACGGCCGACGAGCTCGCTGCCGTGCTCGGCGCCGCCCGCGAGGGGCGCCACGGCGTGCGCGACCACGCGATGCTGCTGACGCTCTACCATCACGGTCTGCGCGTCAGCGAGCTCTGCCGGCTGACCCTGCCTGACCTGAATCTCGAGGCGCGGACGCTCTGGGTCGAACGGCTCAACCGGGGGCGCGCGGGCTTCCACCCCGTGCCCGAGGACGAGGCGCAGGCGCTTCGCGCCTACCTCGACCTTCGCGGCGAAGACGGCACGCTCGACCTGCCGCCCCTCTTCCTCAACGAGCGGCGCGCGACGCTCAGCCGCAACGCGGTCTATTACCTGGTGCGCCGCGCCGGCGACGACGCCGGGCTCGCGCGCCCGCTGTTTCCGCATCTCCTTCGCCGATCGGCCGGCTCGAAGCTGGTGGGCGAGGGCCACGACGTACGGCTCGTGCAGGACTATCTCGGACTGCGTACCGCTCGCAGCGTGCTCAAGTTCGTCGGCGAGAAGCCGCCGGAGGGCGCCGACGCGGAGCGGTTCTCGGGACTGTGGGGGGAGGCTGGAGGAGGATGACGGTTCGCGATTCCGACGACGCACTGAACCCGAAGGCCGATCGAAGCGCGCGGGTAGCGCGCGACCCTGTGGGTAGCAGTTGCCCGCCGCAGGCGGAGAGATCCGGCGAGGAAGTCGCCGGGCACTGCAATCCGCTGAAGCTCGCCGCGAAGCTCCACTGGCATCCCGACGATGGGGTCGCCGCGCGGAACATCGAGTCCAAGCGGTTGCTGGACTACTGGCTGCTCCAGCTCGACCACTTCGATCCGATCTTCGCGCCCGAGTACCTCGAGGCGCCGGCACTGCTCGGCGAGCTGCTCATCGAGGAGGTCGAGCACGCCGACCGGATGCTCCGGATTCAGGAAGACAGCCGCTTCCACCACTGGGGGCTCTGCCAGCATCTGCTCGCCGAATCCGAGCGGGCGGTCGCATCGAGCGCCCTCTTGTCGCGAGACCTGTCCGAGCTCGGGCTCGCCGTTGCAATGCGTCTCGATCCCGGTCACTATCACCTGAGCTGGACCGAGGATCTTCGGGCCAAGTCGTGGTGCATACACGCGGATGCGTGTCGGCGCCTCAACTTGGTCGAGGAGGCCCTGGCCGCCTTGGGCGAGGCGCAGAAGCACGCCCGGGAGGGGACGTCGAGCGCGGAGCTCGCCGCCCGGATCGAGAAGACCGAGATGAGCCTGAGCCGGCGCACGGACGAGAAGCGATGGAACGGTGGGGGCCGCCACCCGATGGGCGCTCCGCTGCCGATCCGCGTCCCCGACGACCCCTCGTCTCACTCCCGGGTGTCCTGACGGGTCTCCTGACGACGATGGCGCCCCAACGGTCGGACGAGCGCCCGCGCGGCCGGGGAAAGTCGCTGCCGGAGAAGCAGCTCTCCCCTTCGGAGTGGCGGCTCATGCAGGCGTGCTGGA
>CAZUAT010000110.1:0-2380 GCA_964618415.1 uncultured Thermoanaerobaculia bacterium | reverse complement strand
CCAGTTCGAGTGGCAGCAGGATGGCGTAGAGGGCATCGACCGTCAAGCCGCAGCGTGCGGCGATCGTGTCGAGGTCCACCGGATCGTGGCCGATCGCCTCGAGCACGCGTGTGCGCTCGCCATCGAGCGCGAGCGCGGCCTGGCGAGGGGGTGCGGCCGGGACGGCGGGTACCGCGCCGCGACTCCGGCGGTCCTTTACCGATGCGGCGACCGGCGCTGGCCAGCCGAGGCGGCCGCGCAGTTCCTCGACGACGTCCTCCGCCGTCTCGACCAGCTTCGCGCCGTCGCGGATCAGGCGATGGCAGCCGCGCGACAGCGGCGAGTGGATCGAGCCGGGGATCGCGAACACCTCGCGGCCGGTCTCGGTGGCGAGGCGCGCAGTGATCAGCGAGCCGCTGCCGAGCGCCGCCTCGACCACCAGTACGCCCTCGGCCAGTCCGGCGATCAGGCGGTTGCGGCGCGGGAAGTTGTGCTGCAGAGGCGGCGTGCCGAGGGGAAACTCGCTGACCACCGCGCCGGCAGCGGCGATCTCGCGCGCGAGCGCGGCGTTGCGCGCCGGGTAGATGCGGTCGATGCCGGTGCCGATCACCGCCACCGTTCCGGCCCCTGTGCTGCCGGCGGCGAGCGCGCCGCGGTGTGCCGCGGCGTCGATGCCGAGCGCCAGTCCGCTGACGACGACGAGGCCTTGCTGGGCGAGCGTGCGCGCGAAGGCCTCGGCGTTGGCTTCGCCGGCCGCGGTCGCCGAGCGTGCGCCGACCAGCGCGATGCCCGGGCGCGATAGCAGCGCGGGCTCGCCCTTGACGTAGAGCAGCACCGGGGGATCGGCGATGTCGAAGAGTTGGCGCGGGTAGTCGGCGTCGGCCAGGGTCAGGACGCGGTTGCCGGCCTCGCTCGCCCATGCGAGCGTGCGCTCGATGTCTTCGTGTGCCGGCACGGCGAGCACGGCGTCCGCCGCCTGACCGCCCACCACCGCGGCGAGCGCGCCGCGTCCGGCGGCGAAGATGTGGCCGGGCAGCCCGAAGGCGGCGAGCAGGGCGCGCTGGCCCTGCGTGCCGACGCCCGGGATGCAGGCGAGGCGCAGCCAGTCGGCGAGGTCGTCGGCAGGCGCGGTCACGATCGGGCGGCTGCGGCTTGCCGGTGCCGGATCAGGGCTTGCGGAGGGTGTCGCCGATGGTGACCGGACCGTCGGACTCCATCACCAGCGCGTACGAGACGCGCTCGAAGACCCGGAACACGAAGGCCACGCCGTAGCGCTTTTCCGGCAGGCGGAAGCTTTCCTTGCCGTCCTCGCCGCGGTACTCGGCGACACCGCGGTTGCGATGGAGCGCGAGCACGTGGCCGCGTTCGAGGCCGTCCTGCTCGCCGACGTTGAGCGCGACCACGTTGAGGCGGCCGGTCTCGCTGACCCCACGATAGATGGAGAGGATCCTGCCCTCGACCTCGAAGTCCGGTGCATGAGGGGCGTAGGAAAACACGCTCGGCGGCTCGCTCGGCATCATCAGGTCGCCGGTGCCGATCTCCTCGACCGCGGAGACGATCTCCAGCGTCGTCGGTTCGCCGCGCTCGGTGACGCGGGCGGTGCCGAGATAGGCGGCTTCCCAGGCGATCGCCTCGCGCGTCTGCGGGTCTTCGAGCGCGCGCGCGGGGCGATAGATGTGCCAGATGTCCGCGTCGTCGCCGATATTCTTGGCGAAGACGGTGTCGCCGGTGCCGGTCAGCACGCGGCTGGTCTCGGTGGCGACGATGGTGGCCGAGCCGTCGAGGCGGGGCTGGTCGACCACCAGCGGACGGTTCAGGAAGGGCTCGATGATCTGCAGCGGAATGCTCGGCAGGGCCTCGGCGATCGGCTCGCTATGGACCTTCGGCTGCAGGCGGCCGTCGCGGGTGCCGCCATCGCCGACGCGCCGGCCCACGCTGAGCCATGGCCCGCTGCGGTCGAGCAGGACGACCTGGCCAGGATAGATGAGATGCGGGTTGCGGATTTCGTCGCGGTTCAGGCGCCAGACCTCGGGCCAGCGCCAAGGCTCCTGCAGGAAGCGCCCGGAGATGCCCCACAAGGTGTCGCCGCGCACCACGGTGTAGCTGTCGGGGGCGTCGGGGGCGAGGCGCACGTTCGACTGCGCGTGCGCGGCAGGGCCCAGCAGGCTCGCGAAGGCGACGAGCAGAGGGAATATAATTCGCATCATTGGACGCATCCGATCGGGACCTCGCGTGCCGGGTTCGACCCGGAACGCTGGCTATGCGCCGGGGTCGAAGCAACGAACCGCGCAGTGCGCGCGTGCTGCATACCGGTCGCGGATATTCCGGCTAAATACATGCCGAAGCGTGTGAAAACGCTTGAAATTCTGCACTCAAAGGCTTAACCCAGCAAGGTATTCAT
>CAZUAT010000109.1:0-2529 GCA_964618415.1 uncultured Thermoanaerobaculia bacterium | reverse complement strand
TCGGCCCCCACCGCCTGCGCGCCTTCACCGGCCGCTACGACCTGCTCGGCGAGCCGGAGCACTCGCAGGGCGAACTGCTGATCGATTCGGTGTATCGCTTCAAGGGCCAGTCGGCGCCCTGCATCCTGTTTACCGAGATCGACTTCGAGACGACGGGCGGGCGAATGGACGAGCTCACCATGCGCAAGCTTTTCGTCGGCGCCACGCGGGCGACGATGAAGTTGATCCTGGTGGCGTCGGAGCGTGCGGCGGCCGCGCTCGCGCCGGTCGCGGAAGCGGGCTGAGGCGCCGCCCCCCGAACGCGGCGGGTCTCCGGGAAACGTAGCGCTACCCAACCGCCGCCATCGCGACTCGCGTCGCTCCTGCGAAAAACACCACGTTCCTGGAGCCGCGCTGCAGGAACGACGCGAGTCGCGAGCGGCCGTCGGGCTGCGACGCAGGATGCCGCGCCGCTGCGTGCTCAGACCTTCAGGTCGACCTGGCTCAGCGTGCCGACCCCACCGTCCTCGCGCAGGTAGACGCCGCTCGCGCGCATCACACCCTGGGTGTCGTTCGCAGCGCCCTTCAGGCTGAACGGTGTCGCCACGCGGCCGAGGTGGAGGGCGCCGACGCCCGCCTCGCTCAACGACCGCACGCTGCCCTTGCCCGCCGCATCCGGCCGCCACACGCGCAACTGCGACCAGGCGGCATCGGCCTCGTCGATCCAGCCGTTGGCATCGTCGTCGAGGCGGGCGAGTTCGGAAAAGCCGTCGCCGCTGGCGGGTCCGAAGAGCTCGCGGCCATCGTCGATGCGGCCATTGGCGTTACGGTCGAAGGCGAGGAAGCCGCTGCCGCTCACCAGCGGAAGCTTCTCCCTGGTGCCGTCGCTATCCAGATCGAAGTCGAAGCGCACCTCCGAGAGCGCCGCCGCGGGGCCGCCGAAGTCGAGCACCAGTGGATCCTTCAGGCGCTGGTCGCCGGCGCGCACACTGACCGCCACCGACTCGGTGTAGCTGCGCGACATCTCGAAGCCGAGCTCGAAACGGATCTCGGCACCGTCCGCGGTGCGCACCACGCCGGCGGCACCGAAGGCAATCGTCTCGGTCTCGCTGAAGCGGCTACTGAAGTCGTATTCGAGCCCGAAGCCGGCGCGCCGTGCGCCAGCCTGGCCGCTCGTACCCGGGTTTGCGCCGGTCTCATAGCCAGGCTCGGCGGCGTCGGCAGACTGCAGGTCGCGCATGCTGAAGCGCCGCACCGGCTCGCCGGTGAGGAACTCGATCATGCGGATCAGCATGGCGAGGCGCGGATCGTCTTCGACCGCCTCCTCGGCGACCGCGTCCACCGCCGCAGTCGCGCTCTCGGCCGCCAGGGCGTTCTGGCCCGCGGCGGAGAGCGCCACCACCGGGGGCTGCGTGCTCTCCGCTGCGGAGCCGGAATCGCGCGTGCCTCGCCAGACTTCGAGGCGCTCACGGGTCTCCAGCGACTGGGCGAAACGGTGCGAGGACTGGAGCTCGACACTGGACGCGGTGACTTTCATGGCTAAGGCCTCGCAAAGGTGACTGACCGGTACACCTAACGACATCCCGTCACGTTCCTTGACCGCGATCGGTCGCCTCGAAGTCCATCTGCGGGGACCGAAGCCCGCGCCGCGCCGTCGACGGGCGAAGGTATTCGAGGTGCATCAGAAACTCGTTGAGCATTCATGAACACGTTCTATATTGAATATGCGCTCGATTGCAGCCCACGCACCGACATCCCTCGCATTCCTCGATGACATCCAGCTCGGGAGATCACGAATGTCCGCCCCAAGAGCCTATCGATTTCTGCTCGCCCTCGCCGCCGCGGCGACCGTCTCCAGCAGCCACGCAGCAGCCATCGCCTCGCAACCCTTCGACATCGGTGTCGACATGGTCCAGGTATTCAACGACCGGCTCGGCGCTGGCCGCTTCTTTGCCGGTGCGGGTACGGACCGCCTGCGCGTGAGCGCAAGGGTGACCCCCTCGCCGGATACGGACTTCTACGATCAGAGCTCGAACGGCGGCGAGACCGCGATCTTCGTCACGCACCCCTCCACTCCTGGGCTCGATACCCGCCTGCAGTTCGTCGGCCTCCAATCCGGCGGCGGCGGCGGCAAGAACGACTACACGACGACCTTCAATCTCGCCAATCCCTTCGTACAGGGGCAGCTCGCCGCCTGGGACGCGACCCCGTTCGCGTTGCGAATCGAGAACCCGTCCGCCCCCGGCGGCGAAACCACGAAGTGGGTCACAGCCCCGGACTACGACAGCAGCGTCAACCTGCCCTTCCTGCAAGATGTCGCGATCACCGGCGGCGGCCTCGCCCCCACCCTGTCGTGGACCGTCCCGGACACCACCGCGCCGATCACCAACATCCGTATCCAGCTTCGGCGCATCGACGCCGAGGAGCCCGGGCGCATCACCGCGGCGACGCTCGTGCACGAGGCCGTCCTGCCGCTGGGCAGCAACGGCTACACCCTGGATCAGGCCTTCAGCAACGGCGGGCTTCCCGGGCTGCCGAGCGGCCTGGAGC
>CAZUAT010000108.1:0-2811 GCA_964618415.1 uncultured Thermoanaerobaculia bacterium | reverse complement strand
AGCGCCACCGTGCCGGAATTGCTCTCTGCCATGGCGGGACGATTCTGCGCCCGCGGCGCTGCGACCTGTCAAGCATTCGCGGGCTCAGGCGGCGCGATTCCTCCGTTTCGCCACATTTGGTCGCCGGAACTCCGCGCCGGCGGCCCCCCACCGAGCCGCGGCGGCGATCAGATGGGTACGGCGCAACAGTGCGCAGGCGCCGGCGCGGAAAGGACGGCAGGACGATGTGGACGACGGGCAGAGAGGATCGGCGGCGGGTACACGGAGCACTGGTGGCAGCTGTGGCGTCCCTGACCACGGCAGGAGCAGCGCTCGGTCAGGCGCCGTCGACCGGCAGCGCGGTAGAGATCGGCTGGGGGCTCGAAGTGCGCGACGCAACTGCGCTCGACCCCGCCCAGGCGGCCTGGTCGGCCGCCCCCGAGCTCGACACTCGGATCGAGATCCGGGTCACCGGCCTCGTCGCGCGCACGCGGATCGAGCAGCGCTTCCGCAACCCGTCGCCGCAGCGGGTCGAGGCGCGCTACCTGTTTCCGCTGCCCGAGGGAGCGGCGATCGATCTGCTCGAGGTCGACCTGGGTGACCGACGGATCGTCGGCGAGGTCCGCGAGAAGTTCGCTGCGCAGAGCGACTACGCCGCGGCGCGCCAGAGCGGGCGGCGCGCCGCGCTGCTCGAAGCGCGGCGGCCCAACGTCTGGTCGATTTCGATCGCCGGCCTCGATCCGGGCGCCGAGATCGAGGTCCAGCTCGAGTATCAGGAGTTCGTGCGCTACGACATGGGCATCTTCCGCCTGCGCGTTCCGCTGGTCGTCGCGGCGCGGTACGAGCCGGTCCCGAGCCTGCCGATGGCGGAACGAGCCAGTCCGGTGCGCCCGGCAACCGCCCCCCAGATCGTGCGCCCCGTCTCGCTGCACGCCACCATCGACGCCGGTGTGCCGCTGATCGGCGTCGAGAGCCCCACCCACGCCCTCGACGCGCAGCGCGGCGGGGACCACCGCTGGGCAGTCCGCCTGCTCGACGATCCCGTTCCCGCCGACCGCGACTTCGAGCTGGTCTGGCGCCCGGAACGCTCGCAGGCCCCGGTCCTGGCCCGCTTCGAGGAGGAGGTGGACGGCGAGCGCTTCGCCGCCTTGCTCCTCCTGCCGCCGGCACCCGAGCTGACCGCGGGTCGACTGGCGCGCGAACTGGTGATCGTGCTCGACACCTCGGGGTCGATGCAGGGGGCGTCGATCGCACAGGCCCGCCGGGCGGTGCGCGTCGCCCTCACCCGCCTGGCGCCCGGCGACCGGTTCAATGTCATCCGCTTTGCGAGTGACGCCGAGGCGCTTTTCGAGGCCAGCGTGCCCGCCGACCGGTCGACGATCGAGTCGGCCGACCGGCTCGTGGCCGGGCTCGAAGCCGAGGGTGGAACGAACATGGTCCCCGCTCTCGAGCTCGCGTTCGGCGATCCGGGTGACGGCACCACCGTCCGCCAGCTGCTGTTCGTCACCGACGGCCAGGTGTCCAACGAAGAGGAGCTGTTCGCGGTTCTCTCCGCAGGCCTCGGCGAGCGCCGTCTCTTCCCGGTCGGAATCGGGTCGGCACCCAACTCGTTCCTGCTCACCCGCGCCGCCGAGCTCGGGCGCGGCAGCGCGACTTTCATCGGCGACCTCGGCGAGGTCGAAACCAAGATGGCCGGCCTCTTCGCGCGCCTCGAGCGGCCGGTGCTGGCGGACCTCGAGGTGACCTGGGATGACGCGACGGCCGAGATCTACCCGCCGCGCCCGGGAGATCTCTACGTCGGCGAGCCGCTCCTGCTGGTGGCGCGGGTCGACCGTCCCGGCGCTGCTGTGCAGATCGAGGGGCGGCTCGCGGAGGCTCCGTTCGTGCGCCACCTGCCCGCCACTCAGCCGGCGCCGATGTCCGGCCTCTCCAAGTTGTGGGCCTGGCGGCGGATCGATGCGCTCGAGCACGAGCGCCGGCGCCCCGACGCCGACCGCGACCGGTTGCGCGCCGAGATCGTCGAACTGGCGATCCAGTACGGACTGGCCACCCAGCACACCAGTTTCCTCGCGGTGGAGCATCGCTCGTCCGCGGCACCCGGCGACCTGCCGGCGCGCGACGTGCCCACGATGATCCCGGCCGGGGCCGACGGCGCGGGGCTGCCTCAGGGCGGTACCGCGGCGCCGCTGGCCTGGCTCGTGGCGGGCGGCCTCGGGCTGACCGGAGCGGCCCTGCGACACCGCCGGCGTCCGGCGGACTCGGCGGCGTGATGCCCGCGCCCGGTTCACTCCGCCGCGCTCTCGGCACGGCCTGCCTGGCGCTCGCCCTGCTGTCTGCCGCGCAGGCGTTCTGGATCCCGGCCAAGGCAGAGCTGGCGCAGCTCCTGATGGCGCGCGCGTGGCAGCACGCGCTGGCAGGCGAACCCGCACCGCGTCCCTGGCCGTGGGCCGACACCTGGCCGGTGGCACGGCTGGCGGTCGACCGGCTCGGCGTCGTGCAGTACGTGCTGGCCGGCGCCGACGGCAGTTCGCTCGCGTTTGGCCCGGGCCATCTGTCCGGCACCCCGACACCCGGCGACGCCGGCAACCCGGTCATCGCCGGCCATCGCGACACCAGCTTCCGGTTCCTCGCCGACCTGGCCGCCGGCGACGAGATCCTCCTCGACCGTCCGGACGGCCGTCGCTTCCGCTATCGAGTCGTGGAGGCGCGGGTGGTCGACGCACTCGATCCCTGGGCGTTCGGCGAAGAGCGGACGCCCTCGCTCACCCTGGCAACCTGCTGGCCGTTCGACGCCGTCCTGCCCGGCGGCGACCTGCGCTACGTCGTGCGGGC
>CAZUAT010000107.1:0-3073 GCA_964618415.1 uncultured Thermoanaerobaculia bacterium | reverse complement strand
AGGTCGCGGCGCTCTTCGGCGGTCGGCTTCGGGTAGGCGAGGCCCAGCGAGCCGAGCGCGTCGACCACCGCCGAGGCGACCACCAGCCGCGTGTACCACTTGCGGTCGGCCGGCACCACGAACCAGGGCGACTCGGGCGTCGCCGTCGCCGCGATCGCCTCTTCGTAGGCGTGCAGGTAGTCGTCGCGATGCGCCCGCTCGCGCACGTCGCCGGCCTGGAACTTCCAGTGCTTCTCCGGATCGTCCAGCCGCTCGAGGAACCGCTCCTTCTGCTCCTGCGCCGAAACGTGGAGGAAGAACTTGCGGATCGCCACACCGTTGCGTGACAGGTAGCGCTCGAACGAGCGGATGTCCTCGTGGCGCTGCTTCCAGATCGACCGGTCGACCAGCTGCCGGGGGAGCTTCTGTCCCGCCAGCACTGCCGGATGGACGCGCACGATCAGCACCTCCTCGTAGTACGAGCGGTTGAAGATGCCGATCCGCCCGCGCTCGGGCAGGTGGCGCGCGCAGCGCCAGAGGTAATCGTGATCGAGTTCCTCCGAGGAGGGCGCCTTGAACGAGGCCACCTGGCAGCCCTGCGGATTGACCCCCGACATCACGTGCTTGATCGCGCTGTCCTTGCCCGCCGCGTCGAGCGCCTGGAAGATCAGCAGCACGGCCCAGCGATCCTGCGCGTAGAGACGATCCTGCAGCTCGGTCATCGCCTCGTTCGCGCTCGCGAGTCCGGCCGCCGCGTCCTGCTTGTCGCGCTTCGACAGCCCGCCGGTGCCGTCCGGGTCGTGGTCGGCGAGGCGAAATCCCTTGCCGCTCGCGATCCGGTGCGGCGCACACAACTTGCCCGCCTCGGCGATTCGACGGCGCAGTTCGCGGGCATCCAGCTCGCCCGGCCCGTCGTCATCCGCCCGCCGATCCTTCCCTCCCCGTTCGCTTCGCTTGCTCATCGCCGCCTCCAGTCGTCCATTCAACGGCCGAGCAGCTCGGCCAGCACTTCGACGCCGCGCAGGGCGCGCGCCGGCTCGACGGCGGTGTAGCAGAGCCGCACGTGGGTCGGATACGGCCCGAAGCTGCTGCCCGGCGCCACCAGCAGGCCGCGCTCGACCGCCCGCTCGAGCAGCTCGCCGAGGCCGCCCGATCCCAGATCAGCGGCGACGTCGAAGAACAGGAAGGTGCTGCCCGCTGGCGCCGGCAGGCCGAGGCGCTCGGCGGCGCGCCGACCGGTGGCCGCGTACTGCTCACGCGCCGCGGCGAGCCAGGCGTCGCCCGGCCCGGCGACGGCCCGCACGGCGGCGAGCTGCGCCGCGGTCGGCGTCGAGTAGAAGGTGTGGGTCGCCACCTTGCGCAGCTCCTCCATCACCTCGCGCGGCCCCACGATGTAGCCGCAGCGGTTGCCCGCCATGCCGTAGCGCTTGGAGAAGGTCTGCGCGAGGAAGGTGCGCTCGGGCGCCAGCGGCAGGGCGCGCACGTGTTCGCCCTCGTAGACGAAGCCATCGTAGACCTCGTCGGTGAGCATCCACAGGTCGTGGCGCCGCGCCCAGTCGACGAGCGCTTCGATCCAGGCGCGCGGCAGCAGCCGACCGGTCGGATTGTTGGGCGTCGACAGATAGAGCGCGACGGTGCGCGTGCTGCGCCGCTGCTCGGCCGCGGCGACCGCGCCGTCGGCCGAGTCGACCTCGCCGGCGAGTACCGGCACGGCGACCGGCGTGCCGTGGAACGAGCGGACGATCCCCTCGATGAGCGGCCAGTACGGAGCCAGGATCAGCACCTCGTCGCCCGGCTCGAGGATCGCCCCGGCCACGGCGCCGAGCCCGCCGGTCGCTCCGGCCGCCACCAGCACGTGCTCGCGCTCGAGCGCCAGCCCGGTCGCCGCCCGCTCGCGCTCGACGATGGCGTCGAGCAGCGCCGGCAGTCCGTGCACCGAGGCGTACCGATGCATGCCCGGGTGCTCGGCGACCCCCAGGTCCTCCATCCGGCACCCCTCGGCCGGCTCCATCCAGGTGTCGCCGACGTGCAGCGGATAGCTCTCCCCCGCGAACCGCGCCAGTCGCTCCGCCAGCGCCGAGTAGACCGACGCCGGAATCCCGGCCAGATGAGCAGCAACCCGAGGCGCCCGCGGCATGACGCCGCAGTCTAGCCCGCCCGCCGAGCGGTCAGCGATCGGAGCGACCGCCGGCTTGCGTGTTTGGTCTCGGGACTGCGTATCCGAGTCTGAGGTCCAACTGCGAGGAGGCTCTGTGCGTCGCATCGAAGCCCATCGAACCGAGCCGGGCCGGCCGGCCAGCTGGAACCGGATTCCGCTGCTCGTCACCTTGCCACTGCTTGCCGCCGGCTGCGTGTCGGCGCACATGGAGCGGTTCACCGCAGACCCGAGGATGGCTTGCCCGGGCGACCTGGTGCGCATCGAACTGCTCGCCGAGAAGTTCACCGCCGGCGAGATCACCGCCCAGACCGCCTCAGCGCCGGAGCACCGCATCGTCGACATCGCCGGCTCCGAACTCTTGTTCGCTGCGGCGGCCAACCGGACCGTCTGCGAGGACACCGTCTTCCGGGGCCGCGTCTGGCGGGGTGCTGCGCCGGACTGCAGCGGGGACGACCCGCCGTGCGGCGAGGCTTTTGTCTCGGTGCTCACGGAGCCCGCCTCGTTCGAGCTTACCGGCGGCGCCTGCGACGGCGACATCCCGGGAACCGCACAGCTGTCGTTTTGGCCCGCGGACCTGTCGGCGCACTGGCCGGTGCCCGTCCACAGCGAGCGGCTGCTGGTCGGCGCAGTCCGCAACTGCTCCCCGCGACGGGTGACCGTCACAGTGGCCGGCCGCCCTCCAGTCGTGCTGGATGCAGGGGCCGCCACCGACGACCTCGCCGGCCCGATCGGGCTGGCGAGCTGGACCGTGCGTCAGACCCTGCTGCCGTTCGAGGGCTGCCCGATCGCCGGGTCGACCAGTCCGGTGCCGCAGCCCACGCCGCCACCGCCGCTTTGCCTGGAGATCGCCCTCTCCTGCCCCGACCCCGGCGAGGAGTGCGCATAGACTCCCGCCGTGCAGATTCAGACGCTGGAGGGGCGGGTCGCGATCGTCAC
>CAZUAT010000106.1:0-3276 GCA_964618415.1 uncultured Thermoanaerobaculia bacterium | reverse complement strand
CTCGAGAAGGTCGGGGTGGAGCGGCGCGAGCTGTTGGTGTCGCGGGTGGACAAGGCCCGCGAAGCGCAGAAGGACGCGCAGGAGCAGTTTCAGGACGCGCTCGAGCAGTTCCAGGCGGTGGTCGGCTACGACGGCGGCGACCTCGAGAAGATGTACAACAAGCTGTCGGCCGAGTACGAGGCGAGCGTGCGGCGGGCCGACGAGGTCCGCGAGCGCATCGCCAAGGTCGAGGAAGTCGCCCGCTCGCTGTTCGTCGAGTGGAACACCGAGATCGGCCAGTACAAGGACGCTGCGATGCGCCGCGAGAGCCAGGCGGCCCTGCGCGTGACGCAGCAGCGCTACGACCAGCTGCTGGCGGTCATGAAGAGTTCGATCGGTCCGATGCAGCCGGTACTCGACCGGCTGCGCGACCAGGTGCTCTACCTCAAGCACAACCTCAATGCGCGGGCGCTCGGTTCGCTCACCGGCACGGCGCAGCAGCTCGAGGCCGACGTGGCCGCCCTCGTCGACCGCATCGAAGCCTCGGTCGCCGAAGCCGACGCCTTCATCCGCCAGATGCGCGCCGAAGGCTGACCCCGGCCCGCGTCGGCGCTACATCCGTTCGGGTTCGGGGACGCCGAGCAGGTCGGCGACCTGGCGCAGACCGCGGGCGAAGATCCGGAAGACGGCGAGGCGCACCTGGCGCAGGGCGGGGTTCTCTTCGCGCAGCACAGGATGATGGTGGTAGAGCGCGTGGAACGCCTGGGCGAGGTCGAGCGCGTGGCGGGCGACCAGCGACAGCTCGAGCGTCGCAGTAGCCTTCTCGACCACCTCCCCGGTACGCGCCACGGCATGCACCAGCTCCCACAGGTCGTCGGACCACAGCTCGGTCGCCGAGGCGGCAACGGTCGGGGCGTCGACCCGATCGTCCAGCCCGGCCGTGGCGAGGCGGCGGTCGATGTTGTGCGCCCGCACCAGGGAGTACTGGAGGTAGGGGCCCGAGTCGCCCTCGAATGAAAGCGCCTCGTCGAAGTCGAACGCCAGCAGGCGCGTGGTCGTCGCCTTCACCATGAAGAAGCGCAGCGCCGCAGTGGAGATCCGCTGCGCCAGCTCGGCCAGCTCGTCGGCAGCCAGCTCGCGGTTGCGGCTTCCGATCTCCTCGCGCGCCTTCTCTTCGAGCCGGTCGAGCAGGTCGTCGGCCTTGACGCCGATCCCCTTGCGACCCGACATCTCGAGGGACTTGCCGTCCTCGGTGGCGAATCCGAGCAGGCGAGCCGTGGCCGGCGAGAGCGAGACCATCTCGTAGGCGAAATGGACGGAGCGCTCCGCGGCCTCGCCGTGGCCGAGCGCCGAGAGGCCGGCGCGCACGATCTTCTGCAGGTAGCTCTGGCGGGCGTCGATGACGTTGATCACCCGTTCGCCGCCGCCGAACGCAGGATGGGGGGCGACTCCCTCCGTCGACGTGGTCTGCCAGAGCGAGGCCCCGGTCGCGTACGGGCGGTAGTGAAAATCCTGCCCCAGCAGCCCGAACTTCCACATCTGGTAGGCGATGTCCTTACCGACGTAGGTGACCGTGCCGTCCGAGCGCACGATCACCTTGTCCGGGTCCTCGAGTCCGGCGAACTCCGCCGTTCCCTCGAGCGGCATCACCCAGCAGCCTGCGTTCTTGCCCTCGGTCTCGAGCTTGACGGCCCCCGTCGCCTTCAGCCGCTCGAAGGCGACGTGGAAGAAGTCGAGGGCCAGGATGTCGCTCTCGTGGGTCAGCAGGTCGTAGCCGATGCCGAGGCGGGCCATCGTGGCCAGATGGCACGAGAGAACCCGCCGCGCCACCAGGCGACCGATCTCGGCGCGCGCGCCGGCGCCGGCCTCGAGTTCGTGGAGCGTCTCGCGCCGCCGCGCCTGGCGGGCCGGATCGGCCTCGTACCAGGCGCCGACCCGGCTGTAGAGGTCCCAGCAGTAGTGGTCGAACGGCTCCGGAATCGCCGCCACTTCGGCCGGGCTGCGGCCCTCGATGTCGACGAAGCCGACCACCACGTCCGCAACCTGGACCCCCGTGTCGTCGATGTAGTTCTGGACCTCGACGGGGGTGCCGAGCGCGCGCAGGCAGCGCACCAGCGTGTCGCCCAGGACGGCGTTGCGCAGGTGGCCGATGTGGGCGGCCTTGTTGGGGTTGATGTTGGTGTGCTCGACGATCACCTTGCCGGCCGCCTCGCTCGGCGGCGGGATCAGCGGCTCGGCCAGCAACCGGGCGGCAAAACTCGGGCGGTCGAAGTAGACGTTGAGGTAGCCGGCGCCCTCGACCCGCACCTCGCGCACGCCCGCCGGCGGCGTCCAGGCGCGCAGGAGCTCCTCGGCGATCTCCCGGGGCTTGCGCTTCAGGGTCCGCGCCAGGTGCAGGGCGGCCGGAAAGGCGAGGTCGCCGAGGGCACGGCGGGGGGGCACTTCGACGACGGGGGTGTGGTCGACCCCGAACGCCGCCCGGATGGCCGCAGCCAGCTGGGCGGCGAGCTCCTGTTTGCGGGCCGCGAGCATGGGCCGCGCAGTGTATCGCAGGGCCGACCCGCAGGCTTTGGCGGTTCGAGGCGGGCGCTGATAGGATCGCCGGACCCGGTCCCGGCGGCGCAAGCGCGGCGGCAAGCCGGGGGGAACCGATTCGAGCCATGCCCGAGACCAAGACCGAGAACCGCATCGTCATCCAGATGAACAACACCAGCCTCGAGCTGGTGGAAGGGGACATCACGGAGCTGGACGTCGAGGCGATCGTCAACCCGGCCAACGAGAAGCTGCTGCTCGGGGGTGGGGTCGCCGGCGTGATCAAGAAGAAGGGCGGCCCGTCGGTGCAGGAGGAGTGCAAGAGGATCGGCTCGACGCCGACCGGCACGGCGGTCATCACCGGCGCCGGCAAGATGAAGTTCAAGCACATCCTGCACGCCGTCGGCCCCAAGATGGGCGAAGGCGACGAGGACCGCAAGCTCTCCTCGGCCGTCCGTTCCTCGCTCGCCCTGGCCGACCGCCATGGCCTGAAGTCGCTCGCCATCCCGGCCATCTCGACCGGCAACTACGGCTTCCCCATGGACCGCGCGGCCCGCATCACCCTGACCGAGGTCCACCGCTACCTGCAGGGCGGCACCAAACTGCAGCGGGTCATCGTGGTGCTGTTCGACGAAGAGGCCTACAAGGTCTTCGCCCGCGAACTGCGCCGCGGCTTCCGCTGACCCGCCCGCGCCGCGGGCGCGGCCGGGCCGCTTCAGGCGCCGTACTTTTCGAGGCGGCCGGCGTGGGCGAGCAGCAGGCCCA
>CAZUAT010000105.1:0-3724 GCA_964618415.1 uncultured Thermoanaerobaculia bacterium | reverse complement strand
TCGTCGGCGGCAACATGTACGGCACTGACCCCCGAGCGCTCGCGCAGGAGTTCGGCGAGTGGCGCGAGCTGCGCCCGGGACTGACGCGAGCGGTCTTCCACTCCTCGCTCTCGCTTCCTCACGGTCCGGGTGGGCGCGAGGAGCTGACGGACGTGCAGTGGCGCGAGGTCGCCGAGCGCTACCTCGAGTACCTGGGCTACGGCCGCTCGCCGTTCGTCGTCGTTCGCCACCGCGACACCGAGCACGATCACGTCCACATCGTCGCCGCACGGATCGGCGCCGATGGGCGAACGGTCTCGGACTCCCACGACTTTCGCCGCGGCGAGGAGATCCTCCGCCAGCTCGAGCGCGAGTACGGCCTGACGCAGGTCAAGTCGGCGCACGAGGTCGAGAAGACCGCGCTGCGGCCGGGCGAGATGCGCCATCTCGAGCGCACGGGCGAAGTCAGCGCGCGGCTTCGGCTCCAGGACCTTCTCGATCGGGCCGCGGCCGACCGCCCGACGATGACCGCCTTCCTCGAGCGACTCCGCGCCGCGGGTGTCGAGGCGGCGCCTCGTGTGGCGACCACGGGGCACGTATCGGGGATCTCGTACGGGTTCGACGGCACCTCGTTCCGCGGCTCCGCGCTCGGCCGCGCGTACTCGTGGCGAGGTCTCCAGGAGCGCCTCGGTGTCGACTACCTCCCCGAGCGCGATCTCGGAGCCGTGCGCGCGGCGGCCGGTGCGAGCCTCGATGCACAGCGATCGTCGTCGCCGTGGTCGCTGGCGAGTCTCGATGCGCTCCAGAGCGAGCTTCGGGCGCTCCCGACCGGTGGACGCCGCGGCGTCCTCGCTCGCGCGTCCGCTGAGATCGGCAGGCGTCACGCCGGCGCTCTGGACGCCTCGGCCGACGCGGCTCGGCTGGCCTACGCGCTGCGCTCGCCGCGATCTGCCGCCCGGCATGCCGTCCGTCGCGTGCCAGGGCTTTCAGCGCTCGCGCCGGCCCTCGATCTCGCGAGCGCCGCCCGCTCGCCGCTCGGCCTGCTCTTCTACGGCGCGCGGCTCGCGACGGCGGCGGGACGGCTCGCGTTGCCGGCGCTCACCCGAACCAGCGCGTCCGACGGCCTCTCTCGGAGCGTCACCGCGGCCTACGTGCGCGCGGCGGCGAGCGGGGCGCCCACGATGAGCGTCTTCCTCGACCGACTCGAGTCGGCCGGCGTCCGCCCTCTGCCGCTCGTCGGCCGAGGCGGCGAGGTGCGGGCGATCGCCTACCGCCTCGGCGGCGAGGTGATCCCGGGGCAGGAGCTCGGGCCATCGTTCACCTGGAAAGGAATCCAGCAACGCCTCGGAGTGAGCTATGAGCCGACGAGAGACCTTCCTCGAATCCGCGCGGTCCGCGAACGACCAGGCGCTGATCGCGGCGCCGACGGCGAGCCGAACCGGGTCGTCCGACCTGGCGCCGATCCTGGCCGGGCTCGCGGAGACGAGCCGCCGACTCGAGGCGCTCGAACGGGCGATCCGAGCGCTCCCGGCAGTCAGCCGCGAGGCACCGCGGAGCGGGAGTCGGGGGCGTCTCGCGACGGTCGCGGCGTGGGCGCTCGGAGCGGCCCTGCTGACCCTCGCGGCGATCTCCCTGGTTCGGCCCGACTGGGCGCTGAGGTCGCGCCAGCGCGCGGAGCTGATGCTCGGGGAGCGGCTCTACCTTCGCCTGCAAGCGATGGAGGAGCCCGAGCGCCTCGAGGTGCTGAAGTCGCTCTGGGTGGAAGCGCGACCGACGAGCGACTAGCCGCGGCGGCGCTTCGCGAGTCGCTCCGGCGGACCGGGACGCCCGAGCTCGCGACCTACCATCGTCACCCGGCCTACGCGACGAGCCTCGAACGGGCCGACACCGCGTGGGCCACGGCGGCGCTCCGGCGCGGCGTCGAGCCGCACGTGGTTCTCCGCGAGGTGGCGGAGCGTGGCGCGAAGCCGGCGGCGTCCAAGGAGGTCGCACTCGCGCACGGCACGCGCGTCGTGGCGCGGGCGCTCGCCACCGTGCAGCCGGGCCGAGCCGTCGAGAAGACGGTCTCGCTCACCATCCAGGCGCTCGCGACGGCGGTCAAGGCGCCGATCGCGGTGGTCAAGGCGCTCCTCATCGTGCGCACGATCGCGCGCGAGCTCTCGCAGGAGCGCGGGCGATGAGG
The DNA here is from genome assembly GCA_964618415.1 of uncultured Thermoanaerobaculia bacterium. GTDB lineage: Bacteria > Acidobacteriota > Thermoanaerobaculia > Multivoradales > JAGPDF01 > JACTMI01. The sequence goes on along the minus strand of CAZUAT010000105.1, from coordinate 1,563 downwards.
CGCTGGCGGACGCGAGCCCCGCTCGTCGCCGTGGCGATCTTCACGATCGCCTACGTGGTGCCGCAGCTCGCGGGGCTCCGGCTCAACACCACGACGAGCATGCCGCGTGGCCTCTACCGCTCCGTCGGTGGACCGGTGACGCCGGGGGCCTGGGTGTCGGTCTGTTTGCCGTCGGAGATCGCCCGGTTCGGTGTCGAGCGAAGCTACCTCGGCGCCGGCTCCTGCCCGAACGGGACCGAGCCGGTGCTCAAGGTCGTGGCGGCCGTCGCCGGCGACGTCGTCGAGGTGACGACCGCCGGCGTCGCCATCAACGGCGAGCTTCTCGCGCACAGCCGCCCGCTCGAGCGCGACCGCGGAGGCCGCGAGCTCGCCGCCTATTCGCCGGGCCCGCGAACGCTCGCGCCGGGCGAGCTCTGGCTCCACTCGCCGTTCGAGGAACGAAGCTGGGATAGTCGCTACTTCGGTCAGGTCCCCGCGGCGTGCGTAACCGACGTCGTCGCGCCGCTGGTCACCTTTCGATGAGCGCGCAGCCGGGCTATCGACGAGACGCCGGCGCCGCGCTGACGGCGAAGGGTGTGATCGCCCGAGGTCTCGGGGTGGTGATCGGCGTCGGTGTCCTGACGACCTGGGGTCTGACGCAACACGCGGCCCTTCGGTTGGGCTTCCACGCCTCGCTCGGTCGACCGTGGCTCCCGGCGGCTCCCGGTCGGGAAGAGGTCGCGAGCCTCGCCGCTTGGGGGTTCTGGGGACTCGCGCTGTTGCTTCTCGCCCCCAAGCGAACCCGACTCCTCGCGCCGATCGTGGCGGTGCTCGGCGCCGGCGCCTTTGCCTGGTCGTTCGGGCCGATCTACACGCCGTTCCACTTCCTGGTCTGGGCGCGGCGGCTCGCTGGTTCGCCCGAGGCCCGCGAGTTCTGGCGCACCGGTTTCATCGCCCTCGGGCTCACGACGGCGGTGACCGCGGCGATCACCGCCATCGTCGTCGCGATCGTCGTTCGTCGGCTTCGGCCGCAGTCCGATCTCCACGGCTCGGCGCGCTGGGCGACCGAGCAGGAGGCGCGCGCGGCCGGCCTCTTCGCGGAGCAGGGGCTGATCCTCGGCCATTGGCCGGGCCGCAGGGGCCGCGGCCGGATCCTCCGCCACGACGGCCCGGAGCACGTCTTCGTCTTCGCGCCGACGCGGAGCGGCAAGGGCGTCTCGCTCGTCGTCCCGAACCTCCTTACCTGGCCGCACTCGGTGCTCGTCCACGACATGAAGGGGGAGAACTGGGTGCTCTCGGCCGGCTGGCGCAGCCGCGAGCTCGGCAGCCTCTGCCTGAAGTTCGATCCGACCTGCTCGGACGGCTCGGGGGCGCGCTACAACCCGCTCCTCGAGATCCGGATGGGCGACCAGGAGGTGCGCGACGCGCAGAACGTCGCCGACATCCTCGTCGACCCGAACGGCGACCGGATTCGCGACCACTGGGACCGCACGGCGCACTCGCTGCTCGTCGGGCTCATCCTGCACGTACTCTACGCCGAGAAGGAGAAGACGCTCGCCGGCTGCGCGCACTTCCTGGCGCGGC
>CAZUAT010000104.1:0-4043 GCA_964618415.1 uncultured Thermoanaerobaculia bacterium | reverse complement strand
CCCGGTCGACGTCCAGCAGGTCGTCGAGTACTACGCGGTGCGGCTGTGAGCGCGCATTCATCCGCCAGCCGGCGAAGGGTTGCCGCGAACGCGGGGCCGGAGTACGACAACCATCCCGAGCTCGCGCTGGCGGCGGTGCTGCAGCTGCTGTCGCGCTTCCCGGCGCGGCGCTCGCCCGCGCTGGCGCAGGCGATCGCCGGTCACTTCCGGGTGATCGGCAGCGATCAGCGCCTTTCCGCTTGTGTGCGCGACTGCGCCGCCCGGCTGGTGGCGGAGTGGGAGGCCTATGCAGTGCTGGGCGATGCGGGCGATGGCGGCCACGATCCGCAGGCACTGCACTGAGCAGTCCGGTTCGATGGTGTCCGTCTTTTCCATTCCACGAGGAGAAGTCCATGAGCAAGAAATGCTGCAGGAAGGACAAGCCCTGCAAGGGATGTCCGCGGCGCGCAAAGTAAGCCGGAATCCCGCGCGCTGTTGATGATTATCAAATGGTAATGATTGTTGTTGCGGTTAATATTTTTCAACCCATCCCCAGGCCCGGCGACCGCGATCATCGGCTGCATTGAGGCGGGGGCCGAATATTCCGGGAAGCTCGATCGCGATGCGGTGCTCGAACATGGCCGCACCGCCCTTTCCGTGTCTGGCCAGGTGCTCGAGTAAGAAACCCCTCCCGGCGCATGCGGGCACGTCCGAGGCACGAGTGTCGGGCGTCCCTGCCGCATCGACGGCGTGGGTCTTGTCCAGCGATCACCTCGTAGCCCCGGTCGTTCGGAGTTGCGCATCCCTTTTCGGGCCGCTCGTGTGGGCGGCCCGTCTTTGTCCACCTCTCCCTGCAAAGGAATCGTCATGTCTCATCGCAAGTCCGGGCTGCGCCCGATCGTGCTGGCCTCGCTGTTCGCCTTGTGTTCCCCTCCGGCTCTCGCCGAACGCCCGATGGCGGTCGATGATGCCGGCACGCTCGAGCGCGGCGGCGCCAAGCTCGAGTTCGGCTGGAGCCGCGACGACGCGGTGCGCGGCTACGAGGGCGCGGCCGGTTTCGGTCCGATCGACAATGTCGAAGTGGAGGTGGGCTATGGCCGCGGGAAGGATCGTGACGCCGATCCAGACGCGAAGATCCGCGCCGTCGGCGCGGCGGTCAAATGGGTGCCATTGCAGTCCGAGCGCGGGTTTTCGGCTGGCCTGAAATACGAGTATGGGCGCGAGCGCGTCAGCGGCGAGGACTCCTCGCGTGTCGACGCGCTCGCCGGCCTGGCGACCTGGGCGTTCGAGCAGGGCCCGCGGGTGCATGTGAACCTCGGCCGCGAGTGGGCGCGCGACGACGAGGACCTCAACTTCTGGGGCATCGGCCTCGACGTGCCGCTCGGCGAGCAGCTCGACTTCGTCGTCGAGACCTTCGGTGCGGAGCATTCCGGCCCGGATCGCCAGGTCGGTCTGCGCTACACGATCGCCGAGGGCGTGAAGATCTCTGGCGCGGTCGGTCGCGGCAACGATCGCAACATCGCCAACGTGGGCGTGGCCTGGGAGTTCTGAGCGTCCCATCCCCCGCCCGCGGTGGAATGGGTTCGCAAAGAAAATACCAACTTGTAGCGCGTTTTCTCGAGAGCCGCGGGTCGTCGTGGCGGTCGTTTCCCGTAAGCGGGAAACGCGTCGGGGCGAATTCTCCGCTCCATGTCGCGACGCGCGTCGCTCCTGCAGAAAACCCCCGCTTCGGAGCTTCCTGTAGGAGCGACGCGAGTCGCGATACGGCGATCCAGGCGGGTGGCGGGGTTCAGGCTCCGACCAGCGTCCAGTGGTTGTCCGGCGCGATCTCCACCGGCCAGCGCAGCAGCATCGGATCGTGCTGCGGGTGCCAGAAGCCGAGGCCGCGCGGTGAGCCGATCAGGCTGGCGTGGGTACCGTCGAGCGGGAGTTCGGCCAGCGCGCCCGCCTTGTTCAGCTCGGCGATGATCTCCAGGCGCGCGGGGGCCGCCGGATGCCAGCGCGCTACCCGATGGCTGCGCTCGGCGGAGAGGTAGAAGCCGCCGTCCATGCCGGTGGCGATGTCGCCGCAGTAGCCCGCGCCGACGGTCTCGCGGCTGGGGATTGCCAGGCTGTCGCCATTCCACACCGCGAGGATGGGGGCGGCGGCGCGCTCGGCAGGGTCGTCGTGCTCGGCCTGCAGTGCGATACCTACCAGCGCAGGGCCGCCCGCTGCCGGCGCGGAGCCGAGGGCGAGGTGGCGCAGGCTCAGGCGCTTGTCCTTCAGCCACCACTGGCCCAGGCGCTCGCCGCTGCGCGGATCGAGCCGCACCAGCGAGGAGTCCATGCGCTCGAGGTCGCGCTTGCGGTCGCCCGCGGCGCGCAGGATGCCGCCGTTGGCGACCACCAGCTTGCCCTCGGCGTCGAACAGCAGCTCGTGCGGCTCGATCCCGCGGGTGGAGAACTCCGCCTCCTTGCGCAGGCTGTCGCGCCGGCGCACGGCGATCCAGCCCTGGGTGGAGCCGGTCTCGGATTCGGTGGTGTACAGCCACTCGCCCGCGGGGTCGAAGGCCGCGTGACCATTGAGCGTACGCCCGCCCTTCTCGTCCTCGAGGACCTGGCGGGCGAGCACTTCGCCGTCGGCGGCGCAGCGCATCAGCCAGGGGCCGGGACGGTTGGCGCACACCAGGAAACCGCCGTCGCGGTCGGGCAGCAGGCCGTGGACCCGATCGGGAACCGCGACCGCGGTCTCGATGCGGGCGAGGCCTTGCTGCCAGTCGGTGGCCAGGATGCCGACGTAGTCGGTACTGCCCTCCGCCTTCGCGCCGCGCGAGGCGCCGTCGCGGCCAAGGTCGTGCAGGCTGCGCCAGGCGGCGATCAGGCGGATTGCGGGGAGTTCGCCGGGCGTGGTGGCGGCGAACAGGGTGCGGGGCAGCAGGGCGAGCGAGAGGCCGCCGCCCAGTGTGCGCAGGAAGTCGCGTTTGTTCATCGGGATGTTCCAGTGGAAGCGACGGGCCCGCAGGGGCCCGCCGATCGATAGGCTCGGATCAGAACTTGTATTCGCCGGTCAGGATGATCGCGCGGCCGCTGCCGGGGATGGCGAAGCCGCCCTGGTCATACACCGCGTCGTAGTACACCCGGTCGAAGATGTTCTTGACGTTGAGGCGCGCGGCCCAGCTCTTCTGCTCGTAGGCCAGCATCGCGTCCCAGCGCGCGTAGCCGGGTGCCGTGTTGGGCGAGAACTTGCCGTTGACGAAGTTGCTGTTTGCGTTGGCAGCCGTCGGCACGTAGGCGTAGCGGTCGCTCTTGGCCTCGACGCCGCCGCCGATCTTCCAGCCGCCGCCGAGCGCGTAGGTCGACCACAGGTTGAAGGTGAGCGTGGGCGTGTTGCGCGGGCGCTGGCCTTCGAGGCGGGCGTCCGCGCCCGGGGCGACTTCGAGGATCTCGGCGTCCATCAGCGAGAAGCCGCTGAAGACCTCCCATTTCGGGGTGACGCGACCGGCGACCTCGAGCTCCAGACCGTCGGTGCGGCGCTTCTTCGTGAGGATTGCGGCGGTGGACTCGAGGTCGGTGTTGCGCTCCCACTCCTTGTCGGCGCGGTACAACGCGGCGCGCAGGGCGAGGTCGCCCTCCATCAGCATCCACTTGGCGCCGAGTTCGGTGACCTTGCTGCGCTCGGCCGGGTAGCTGCCGCCGGAGAGCTGGTAGAGGTCGGCGGTCGGACTGAAGGAGTCGCTGTAGCTGATGTAGTAGTGGGTGTATGCGTTCGGGTGCCAGGACAGGCCGGTGCGCAGGCTGGTCTCGCTGAAGTCGAGCTGCGGCGAGTTGAGGCTGGAATACTCGGCGTCGAGCGAGTCATGCCTTGCACCCAGGGTCAGCTTCCAGTTCGGCACGAACTCGATCGTGTCCTGGGCGTAGAAGGCGAGCGTGTCGCCCTGGTAGGTGATCGCCGGCGCCGAGGTGAAGGCGCCCGGACGATAGAAGCGGCCTGCACCGGGATCCAGATCCCGCAGCCCCCAGCGGCTCGAGTCTTCCTTCAGGTACTCGACGCCGGCGAGCAGCTCGTGCTTCATGCCGAGGAGCTC
>CAZUAT010000103.1:0-4359 GCA_964618415.1 uncultured Thermoanaerobaculia bacterium | reverse complement strand
GCCGAAGGCGGCCAAGGGCAAGGCCGCGGCCGACGACGAGGGTCAGGACCAGAAGGCGGAGAAGGCCGAGAAGGCGGACAAGCCGGCGAAGAAGGCCTCCGCCGGCCGCTCTGCGGCGCCGAAGGCCGAGCGCAAGGCGGCGGCCCCCAAGGCCAAGCCGACCAAGGCCCCGTCGACGGCCAAGCGCACTTCGGCCCCCAAGAAGATCGGCGGCTCCTGAGCCGCTCCCGGCCGGCGACCAGCGTCGCCGAGCCGTGCAGAAACACGAGAGGCCGGTGGGCGACCCACCGGCCTCTTGCTGTCTGAAGGCATGTCCGCCGCGCGGGCAGCTCAGACGCGGCGCAGGTACTTGGTCTCGCGGGTGTCGATTTCGATCTTGGAACCGGCTTCGATGAACGGCGGGATCTGGACCATCAGGCCGGTCTCCATCTTGGCCGGCTTGTAGGACGACGAGGCGGTGGCGCCCTTCATTCCGGGCTCGGTCTCGACGACCTCGAGGACCACCGTTTGCGGCATCTCGAGGCCGACCGGGCTCTCCTCGTAGAAGTCGACCTTGAGGACCGTGTTGGGGAGCATGTAGAGCAGCGCGTCGCCCAGCACCTCGTCACTGAGCACGATCTGGTCGTAGGTCTGCTGATTCATGAAGTGGTGTCCTTCGCCGTCCGAGTACAGGTACTCCATGGGAACGGTGTCGAGGATCGCCCGCTCGACGCCTTCGGTCGAGCTGAACCGGTAGTCGAAGCTGTTGCCGGTCTTCAGATTGCGCATCCGCACTTGGACGAAGGCGCGCAGATTGCCCGGCGTGCGGTGGGTGACGGTCATGATGCGGCATACGTCGCCCTCGTGGAGGATGCACATGCCGGAGCGAAGCGAGCTGGCCTGAGTCAAACGCGGATCTCCTTGCGGACTGGGGCAGGTCGGCGGCTCAGCCGTCCGACCCTTCGTTTACTTGCTGCCGGGCCTGCTGGATCAGCTTCTCCTGCACCGGACGCGGCACTTCTTCGTAGTGCGAGTACTCCATGTGGAACGACGAGCGGTCCTGGGTCATCGACCGCAGGGCCTGCGCGTAATTGAGCATCTCGGCCATCGGCACGAGGGCGCTGATGATCTGCGCGCCGTTCTTCGAGTCCATCCCCTGGGGGCGACCACGACGGTGCGACAGATCGCTCATGATGTCGCCCATGAACTCGTCGGAAGTCTGGATCTCGACCTGCATGACCGGCTCCAGGATCGTCGGCGCCGCCTTCTCCATGGCCTCCTTGTAGGCCAGAGACCCGGCGATCTTGAAGGCCAGCTCCGAAGAGTCGACGTCGTGGTACTGGCCGTCGAGCAGCCGGACCCGGAAGTCGACCATCGGGTAGCCGGCCAGGAAGCCGCGCTGGCGCGCCTCCTGGATCCCCTTCTCGACCGCCGGTCGGAAGTTCTGCGGGATGGCTCCTCCGAAGATCTCGTCGACGAACTCGAAGTCCTCGCCGCGGGGCAGCGGCTCGACCTTGATCTTGCAGTCCGCGAACTGACCGCGCCCGCCGCTCTGCTTCTTGTGGCGTCCGTGGCCTTCGGCGGGGCGGCCGATCGTTTCGCGGTAGGGAACCTTGGGCGGATGGAGGATGACCTCGACGTTCGAGCGCCGCCGCAGCCGGGACAGCGCGATCTCCACGTGGAGCTGTCCGGTGCCCGAGAGCAGGAACTCGCCGGTCTGCGCGTCGCGGCCGGCGTGCAGGCTGGGATCCTCCTCGATCAGACGGTGGATCGCGTCGCCGATCTTCTCCTCGTCTCCCTTCGACTTGGGTTCGAGGGCGAACGACATGGCCGGTTCGGCGATCCGGATCCAGGCGACGCGCAGCGGCGATTCGCGGGCGGTGAACGTGTCGCCGGTCGTCGCGTGCTTGAGCTTGGGGATGGCCCCGATCTCCCCGGCGATCAGCCGCGGCGTGGCGGTCCCCTGCTTGCCCTGAACGTGCACGATGCCGTGGGCCTTCTCGGCCTGCCCGGCGCGCACGTTCCAGATCTGGGCGTCGTTGGCGAGAGTGCCGCTCACCACCCGCACCAGCGTCAGCCGACCGGTGAACGGATCGTTGAGCGTCTTGAAGGCGATTGCGATCAGAGGTTCCGCCGGGTCGGCGCTGAGGGCGACGTCGCCGCCGTCGACCCCGGAGGCGGGGAAGGTGCGCGCCGCCGGCGACGGCAGCAGGTCGACGATCAGGTCGAGCAGGGCGGTCGTGCCCACGTGCTGGGCGCCGGCCGACAGCACGACCGGGAAGAGCTTGCGGCTGGCGACCGCCGCCTCGAGGCCGCGCCGCAGCTCCTCGTCGGTCAGCGCTCCCTCCTCGAAGAACTGCTCGAGCAGCGCCTCGTCGCTCTCGGCCACCGCTTCGACGAGCCGATTGCGCCAGGCCTCGACGTCGTCGGCGAGCTCGGCGGGGACCGGCACGCTGGTCGGCTTGCCGTCGCCACCGTTCCAGGTGGTCGCCGTGCGGGTGAGCAGGTCGACCACGCCGCTGAACTCTTTCTCGCTGCCGATGGGCAGCTGCAGGGGGAGCGCCTGGCGCCCGAAGGCCGCCTGGATGCTCTCCAGCGCCCGCTGAAAGTCGGCTCGCTCGCGGTCCAGCCGGGTCAGGCAGAAGGCCACCGGGATGCCGAACTCCTCGGCGCAGGCGACCACCTTCTCGGTGTTGACCTCGACCCCGGCCACCGCCCCTACGCAGACCAGGGCGGCGTCGGCCACCCGCAGCCCGGCCCGTGTCTCGGAGAAAAAGATCCCGTAGCCCGGGCAGTCCAGCAGCTGAACGGCATGGTCCCGCCAGGTGAGCCGGCAGGTGGCCAGCCCGATCGAGATGCCGCGCTCGTGCTCCTCGGGATCGAAATCAGTGACAGCGGTGCGATCCTCGACGCGCCCGGCACGCGGCTGCGCGCCGGAGACGAAGAGCATGGAGCTCGCAAGGGTCGTCTTGCCGGTGTCGTTGTGGCCGGCCAAGGCTACGTTACGGATCCGGGCGGGGCTCTCGACCTGCATGCTGACGGGACCTCCTCGCGAAGGGATCGGACGGGTGAGCGACTATAACAAAGCGGTTTGACGCTGGCCGGTGCCGGGCCTAGAATCCTGCCGGCATCCCGATCCGGTCCCAGTCCAAGACCCTTCGATGACCTCCACCGACCCCCAGAAACTCGGCCGCTACGAGGTCCTCGAAGAGATCGGCAAGGGCGCGATGGGAGTGGTCTACCTGGCGCGCGACCCGCTCATCGGCCGCCTGGTGGCGCTCAAGACCTTTCGCGCCGGATTCTCGGCGAAGGACGAAGAGCTGGCGCAGTTCCGCAGCCGGTTCGTGCGCGAGGCTCAGAGCGCGGGGATTCTGTCGCACCCGAACATCGTCACCATTCACGACGTGGTCGATGAGGGCGCCAACGGCGTCTGTTTCATCGCCATGGAGTACGTCAAGGGGACGAACCTCAAGCAGCTGCTGCAGCGCACCGAGCCGTTCTCGCCGGCGTTCGTGGCCGATCTCGTCTCTCAGATCGCCGAGGCGCTCGACTACGCGCATTCCCGGGGCGTCATTCACCGCGACATCAAGCCCGCCAACATCCTCATCACAGCCGACAACAAGGTCAAGATCACCGACTTCGGGATCGCCCGGATCGACACCTCCAACCTGACCATGGAGGGGCAGCTGCTCGGCACGCCGAACTACATGGCGCCCGAGCAGATCCAGGGCAAGGACGTCGATCACCGGGCGGACATCTTCTCGCTCGGTGTCGTCTTCTACGAGATCCTGACGCGCCGTAAGCCGTTCCAGGGCGAGAACCTGACGCAGGTTACGCACAAGATCGTCTACGAGCCGTTCACGCCGCCCGAAGAGATCGTCCGCGACCTCGCTCCGGCGATGTCGAAGATCCTCACCCGCTGCCTCGAGAAGGATCCCAATCGGCGCTACCCGCGCGCCTCGGAAGTGGCGCGCGAACTGCGCGCGGTGGCCGAGCAGGCCGAGCAGCTCGACGACACCTCGGGTACCCAGGAGGTCCGGCCGGGCGCGGAGGCGGCGCCCGAACTGCAGCCGACGCGCCGACTCGATCGCGAGGAGATCGCCGCGGCAGTGGCCGGAGAACCCTCGCGCCTGCCGGTTCCGCCCGCCGCGCCGCCGGCCGCAGCGCCGGCACCCGACCCCGACATGGCGCCGACGCGCCGACTCGACCGCGACGCGATCCGGGCCGCAGCTGCCGCGGGCGCTTCGGCGCTCCCCGACGCAGCGCCGACACCGACACCGACGCCGCCCGTCGCCGCGCCCGCACGACCGGCTGCGGCGTCGCCGTCCGCGGCCGCGCCGCCATCCGCACAGCCCGCGCCGGCACGGCCGGCTGCGGCTG
>CAZUAT010000102.1:0-4579 GCA_964618415.1 uncultured Thermoanaerobaculia bacterium | reverse complement strand
GCACGAGCGGGTCATCGGGCAGGACGAGGCGGTCTCGCTCGTAGCGGACGCGGTGCTTCGGGCCCGCGCCGGAATCAAGGATCCGCGGCGCCCCATCGGATCGTTCCTGTTCCTCGGCCCGACCGGGGTGGGCAAGACCGAGCTCGCGCGCACTCTGGCGCGCGCGCTGTTCGACTCCGAGGAGAGCATGGTGCGCATCGACATGTCCGAGTACATGGAGAAGCACGCCGTCTCACGACTGATCGGCGCCCCGCCGGGCTATGTCGGCTACGAGGAGGGCGGCCAGCTTACCGAGGCGGTACGCCGCAAGCCGTATTGCGTGATTCTCTTCGATGAGGTCGAGAAGGCGCACCCGGACGTCTTCAACGTCCTGCTGCAGCTGCTCGACGACGGCCGCCTCACCGACTCTCAGGGGCGCACGGTCGACTTCAAGAACACTGTCGTCATCCTGACGTCGAACATCGGTTCGGCGCACCTGATGGAAGGAATCGACGCGCGCGGCGGAATCTCCGAGTCGGCCCGTGCCGCCGTGCAAGCGGAGCTGCGGGCCCGGTTCCGTCCCGAGTTCCTCAACCGCCTCGACGACGTGGTGCTGTTCAAGCCGCTGCAGCTGGAGGAGATCGAGAAGATCGTCGATCTGCTGGCTGACGCGCTGCGCACTCGCCTGGCCGATCGGGGCCTGCGACTCGAGGTGACCGAGCCGGCCCGCACGCTGGTGGCGCGCGAGGGGTTCGATCCGGTGTTCGGCGCCCGGCCGCTCAAGCGGTTCCTCCAGCACCAGCTCGAGAGCCGCATCGCGCGCGCCCTGATCGCGGGCGAGGCTCCGGAGGGCTCGACCGTGCGGGTTGGAGTCGAGGACGGCCGGCTGGCCGTCGCGATCGAGCCGGCCGAGACCGCTGCCTCGGCACAGTAAGCCGGGGTGTTGACTCGATGTCCGCGGCAGCGTCAGTCGGCGCCATCCTCGCTCTCCTCGCCCTGGCGGCAGTAGTGGCCTTGGCCGCCCTGGTGGGCGGCCTGGCTCGGCGCTCCACCTCGCACCGAGACTGGACGGACGAGGAGTACGAGCGCCGACGCGATCAGGCAGGAAGCGGCGTGCTCGCCGCGTCGATGAAAGTGCTCGATGCGGAGCTCGGTCCCGGCGGCCGCCGGGTCGCGGACGAGCGGGAGGCTCTCGAGCGGGGCGCCTACGAGGGTGAGCAAGGCCGGAGCGAGCCACCCGGCTGACGCCGAACGCGCGGAGTCCACAAGCAGTGTGTCAGACTCTGTCCTCACCGATCGCGTGGCTCGCGCGGTCTGGAGACGAGCGACTCCGCATCACTCCCCGGAGACTCTATGCACCATCGACTCACGCTCCGCCTCGCCGCCCTCAGCCTGGTCATCGCGGGCGCACCGGCACCCGTTGTGGCGCAGACTCCTCCACCGCCGGAACTCGATGCTCTCGTCCGAGCGCTCGACGCTCCCGCCGTAGTCGGCCGCCTCCCCGCTCCCCAGCTGATTCGAGTTGGTCGCGCCGAGATCCGGCCCGGCGCTGGCGGCTTCCTGCTGGTCCTCGAGGCCGGCGGAAGGCGCTGCGGCTGGATCCTCGACGGACCGTCGCAGCTGACGTATCGAGTCGAGGACCGCTTCTCGATGCCGGTTACCCGCCTCAACCTCGAGCAGGCGCCGCGACTCAAGGCGCACGAGGAGGGCGGCGCGCTGCTGCTCGAAGCTCCGCTGCGCGGCGTCGCGGTCTGGGGCTGGGGCGAAGGCGACGGGCTCGCCGGCGACCTGCAGTCGGTCGCCTCGGGCACTGTTCCCGAGTGGGTTCGCGAGGCGCTCGACAAACGCCTCGGCGACAACCCTCCCCGGGACATCTCTCAGGACGCCTTCAACGGTCCGGCCGGCTACCGGTGGGCCATGCTGCGCGGCATCGGCGACGACTACGAGCTCGATATCGACCCACGTCCCAGCGTGGCCACCGAGTGGCTGGCGCGGGTGCGCAGCATCCCCCTCAACTCCGGTCCCTTCAGCGGCAGGCTCTACGGCGACGCTCTGGCCGTCCAGCCGATCGGGCGCGACTGGTGGGTCGGCCGAGCGGCGGAGTTCGAAACCACCGAGACGACGATCCGCGCCGTGCAGGGAGAGGGCGAACTGCTGAGCATCGACGCCAGGATCCGGGTCCGCGCGAATCGCGACGCCCTGCGCCTGCTTTCATTCGCGCTCGTCCACCACACCTATGACGACCGTCTGCGGCGTTTCGACAACCGCATCTCGAAGCTGACGGTGGACGGTCAGCCGGCTGTCTTTCACCACTTCGAGGACGGTACGCTCGCAATCGTGCTCGCCGAGCCGCTCTCCACCGGAAAGACGGTCCAGATCGAGGTGAGTTCCAGCGGCGAGCTGCTGCAGCGCCCCTATGGCGACAGCTACTGGCGACTCGGCAACGAGGCCTGGTATCCGCGACCTCAGAGCGGAGTCGGACGCGAGATGTCCTCGTTCGAGATCGACGCCGAGGTGCGGAAGCCGTTCCTGCCGTTCGCTCCAGGCACGATCGTCCAGCGCGAGGCGACGGCAAACGGCAACCGCGTGGTGACCCGACTCGCCGGCCCCATGGAGAACGCCTTCCTGATGGCCGGCAAGTACGCGATCAGCGACTTCGAGATCGACGGACATCGGATGAGCGTCTCGACATACGCCGCCGTCCGCAAGGACGCGGCCAAGCGAGTGGCGGGCATTGTCGCCTCGGTCCAGGGCTGCCTCGAACGCTGGCTCGGGGTCCCGTATCCGTTCCAGGATCTGCAGCTCATCGAGGTCAACGACTGGGGCTGGGGCCAGGCCCCGCCCGGATTCATCTTCATCACTCAGGAGGCGTTTCTCAGCTCCGCGTTCGCCGCTAGCGGCGTCGATCGGAGTTCACCGAGCGCCTGGCTCGCCGGCGTGAGCCGGGGCATCAATGCGCGCATCGCGCACGAGGTCGCGCACGCCTGGTTCCCCCACGTCGCCAAGACGGCCCGCATCGAGGAGGACTGGCTGTCGGAGAGCTTCGCCGAGTACGCATCGGCGGTCTGCCTGTCCGGCGTCGACAACAAGAAGGCGCAGTACTACTGGGAGCGCCAGCTGCGCGACTGGCAGGCGATGGCCCGCGAGGTCGCCAACGGAGGCCGGAGCATCCTCCTCTCCAGATTCGCGACCGACAAGGACGGCGCGATTCCTTCCCGCTACTACGTGCTCTACGGCAAGGGCCCGCTGGTGCTCCACGCGCTGCGCCAGGAGCTGGGTCGGCAGGCCGGCAGCGCCGAAGAGGGCGATCGACTGTTCATGACCTGGATTCGGTCGTACGTGAAGAACTTCACCTACGAGACGGGCGAGACCCGCCACCTGGTGGCGATCCTCGAGCAGATGACCGGCAAGCCGTGGCAGCCCTGGTTCGAGCGTTACGTGTACGGCACCGAGACGCCGGAGGTCCGGTGAGCCCGTCGGCGCGGCCGCGATGAGTCATTCGCAGCCGGCGCCCGGTACATTGCCGCCCGGTCAGGCGGCGACGCGCAAGTTCCCGGTGGTCGGCGAACGCGCCCCGGTCGCGGCGGCGCTCGACCTCGCCGCCTGGCAACTGACGCTGGACGGCCTCCTCACGCGGCGCACCGAGCTCAGCTGGCCCGACTACCTCGCTCTGCCCCACCGCGAACGAGTGGTCGACCTTCACTGCGTAACCGGGTGGAGCCGCCTCGGAACCCGCCTCACCGGCGTGCCGCTGGTCGAACTGCTCGCGCCGCTGGAACCTCTCCCGGAGGCACGATTCGTGCGCTTCGAGGCTGCTTCCCAACGCCGTCACGACACCACGCTGCCGCTCGAACTCGCCCTCGCCGACGTCTGGCTCGTCCACGCCATCGATGGCGAACCGCTCGCCGTCGAGCACGGCTGGCCGTTGAGAACGGTGGCGCCGTCGCGCTACTTCTACAAGAGTCTGAAGTGGCTGCGGCGCATCGAGCTGCTCAGCGAGGACCGACTCGGGTACTGGGAGCGTGAGTCGGCGTACCACAACGTGGGAGACCCGTGGCCGGGCGATCAGCGGTTCACGACCGGCTCGGTGGATCCGGACGAGTTGGAGCGGCTGCGCAGGGCGACGGAGTTCTCGCACTGGCGGTTGCCGCGCCGGGTGCTCCTGGGTGTGAATCTCGCCGGGTGGCGGCCAGTCGGGCGGGACCTGTCCGGTCTGCGCGTCAAGGGCAGCGATCTGTCGGGGGCCGACTTCACGGGGTGCGATCTGAGCGGAATCAACCTGTCGCTGTCGAATCTGCGCAACTGTTGTCTGCGCGGCGTGCGTCTGGTCGGCGCGGATCTGGAAGGGGCGGACCTCGCGGGCGCTGATCTGCGGGACGCCGACCTGACGGGCGCGGCCCTGTCGGCAACGCGGTTCTACGCCGACCTGCCGGACGGCAGGCGCCTGGAGGCCCGCGTCGCCGGGCTCCGCCTGGCAGGTGCCAGCGGATTGCTCGAAGACCAGGAAGCGTTTCTCCTCCAAGCCGGCGCCACCGCCCTCCCCCCACCCTCCCCCGAGGTGCCAGCCTCTTGGTGATGCAAGCTGACGAGGCGGAATCGC
>CAZUAT010000101.1:0-4668 GCA_964618415.1 uncultured Thermoanaerobaculia bacterium | reverse complement strand
GACGAGATCATCGAAGGGGGCTCGGGGCTCGACGACGCGGTCTTCTTCGGCGTCGAGCTCGCGCGTGCCGGGATGGACTTCCTGTCGCTCTCGCGCGGCGGCAAGTTCGAGGACTCGAAGCAGCCGCGAATCGGGCAGGCCGCCTACCCGTACACCGGCCCGTCGGGCTGGGAGTGCATGCCGACGGCGATCGCCGACCGCGCGGGCCCGTTCGGTCGCAACGTCGAGCCGGCGCGCGCGATCCGCGCCGCAGTGCGCGCGGCGGGCCTTGCGACGCCGATAGTGGTGACCGGCGGCATCCACGCGTTCGCGCAGGCCGAGGCGATTCTCGAGTCCGAAGCGGCGGATATCGTGGGCGCGGCGCGCCAGTCGCTCGCCGACCCCGACTGGTGGGAAAAGGTCCGGCTCGGCCGCGGCGCCGACGTTCGGCGCTGCGACTACACGAACTACTGCGAGGCGCTCGACCAGATGCACAAGCCGGTCACCTGCCGCCTTTGGGACCGCGAGCAGCTCGACCAGCCAGGCGCGCCGCTCACCTCCGACGGGAAGCGCCGCCTCGTGGCGCCCGGCTGGCGTCCCTGAGACCGACCTCGGCGCTCCTCAGCGTTCGACCCACTCGTGCGGCGGCACCCGCAGCACCGCGTAGCGCTCGAGCAGGCGCCGGTTCCCCTCCGCCAGACTGCGCCGCGACGCCGGCCCCAACTCCGGATCCAGCTGTTTGAGGTCCAACTTCAGCCGCCGCAGCTCCCAGACGTAGAGGCTCTTCACCAGCTCGTAGACCCGCGACGGATCCACGCCCACCCGCGGCCGGAACCCGTGACTCTCGAGCGCGACGAGAATCTCGGGGCGGTAACGCGGAGCGAAGGGCGTCGGCGCGTTCATCCTGATCGCGCCGGCCCCAGCAGCCGCCCCAGCATCGCCTCGCGCCGGAGCGGACCCTCGCGCGACACCTCACCGCGCTCCGGGTCGAGGATGCGCAGCGACCAGGCGGCCGGCACGGTCTGCGAGCGCGTCGGGTAGGCGTGCAGGATTCTGTCGCCGCTTTCGACTGCGACTCCCCATGCTGCGGCCTGATCCGTGTCGACGAATGAGAGCAGCAGCTCCCCGGAGCGGTCGAGCAGCGTCCAGCGCGCCTGCGTCCGCGTCGTGGAGCGCAGCAGGATGCGCCCGCTCGGCAGCAGGCGAGGCGTGTCGCTCCACGACGGCGTCTCGGAGTCGACTGCGAGGACGAGGCACCGTTCGACCTCGGCACGCGCAGCATCGACGATCGCCCAGCCGTCGCGGCCGAGGCGCAGCAGCACGGTCGGCCGGTCGGGCCGGCCGCCGACGAGGATGTCGCTGTAGTCGGCGTGACTCACCAGCTCGACGGCGATCGGCCGCAGGGACGGCTCGCCCGGCCCGGCCGGCACCTCCACGACGACCGCACGCAGCGACTGCGCGAGGGCTGCACCGAGCGGGTAGCGGGCGGCCTCCCGGCAGTCGTCCGAGGCGGGCGCGGGGTCGACCAGCGGCTGCGGCGTTGCCCACGGCGAACTCGCATCGACCAGAACGAGCAGCCGCACCGATTCGGCGGTCGCTCCCAGCCAGCGGACCTCTCGAAAGCCGGGCAGGTCGACCCGCTTCGTCGCCAGGACGCCGGCGCCGTCGGTCCGTTCGGCCGCCACCTCGATCGTTCGCCCGTCGATGGTGCGAGCGCGCCAGGCCGCCGTGCCGTCGGGCGAGAGCGTGCCGGCCACCCAGTCGCCCTCGAGCTGGGTCGGTGTCGCGACCGGCTGCCATTCGCTCGCCGTTAGGTCGAGCCGATGCAGGGTGTGGGTGCGCGAGCGCGCGTCGCGCTTCCACCAGAGCGCCGCGCGCCCCTCGTCGACGATTGCGGCGTGGGCCGAGCCGTCGGGCATGCCGCGCCAGCCGCGCACCTCCAGGCGCGCCACGTGTCCCGACTCGCGGTCGACCAGGAATCGCGCTTCGATCGGTGCCAGGCGCTCGACGATGCCGTGCACCTCCACCAGCCCGTGCGAGCGCTCGAGAGCGGACAGGCCTGGCAGCTCGAGGTCCAGCGGCGACGGTGTCACGTACCAGCGTGCGTAGCCGACAGTCGCTCCCGCGAGCACGAGCGCGGCGACGAACCAGGCGATCGAGAAGGCGCGGTGAGCGCGCCCGGCGTCGGTCCGTCCGGCGGCCAGCTGCACCGCACCAGCCACGCAGAGTCCGAGGCCGGCGACGATCAGCGCGCCGGGCAGCACGAGATGGCGAAATCCGGTAAACCCGGGCAGGGCGAGCAGGTCCGCGGCGCGATGCAGCGCGACGCTGAGCGCGAGCCCGGCGGCGAGGTCGAACAGCAGCCAGCCGCCGCGCACCTTGGTCATCAGGCCGAGGGCGTTGCCGAGGCCGACCAGACCGAGCATCGCCAGGCCCAGCGCGCCGAGTCGGAAGACGTGCTCGGGCGGTCGCAGCTCGGCGTGCGAGGTGCCGGAGATCGCCGCCAGGACGACGTCGATCGATCCGGCGCGGCCCAGCACCTCGGCGCCCGCGGCGATCGCCGGCAACAGCGCGAGCAGGGCGGTAGCGAGGACGACGGCGAGCACGGCAGTGACGCGCGCGACCAGCAACTGCCAGGCCGGCAGGGGGCGCGCGAATCCGAAGCTGGCCCGCCCCGCGGCGAGGTCGTCGGCGAAGAGCCCCGAGCCGCCGAGCAGGGCGCCCAGGAGCAGGCAGGTGAACGCGAAGCCGGCGGCGGCCAGGGCGCGCGTTGCGGCGCGGTCGCTGGAGCCGGTCGGGACGACCAGCGGGAGCACGACGGCGAGCAGGCCGACCGTGGCGCCGAACAGCAGGTAGTGCCGGCGCCGGCCGAGTTCGAACCGGAGCAGGGCGGCGAAGGAACTCATCGCACGGTGCCTGCGGCTTCGGTGAGCTCGCGCAGCAGGTCCTCGAGGGTGACGGGTGCATCCGGTGCGAGGCCGGAGCGCTCGGCGTGGGAACGCTCGAGCTCCTCGGGCACGCCCTCGAGTGCGATCCGGCCGCCGTGCAGGATGCCGACGCGGTCGGCGATCCGCTCGACTTCGGCGAGGTCGTGGGTGGTGAGGAAGACGGTCACGCCGCGGTCGGCCAGCTCGCCGATCAGCTCCTCGTAGAACGACGCCTTGGCGATCGCATCGAAGCCAAGAGTCGGATCGTCGAGGATCAGCAGGCGCGGCGCCGGCGCCAGGGCGAGCGCCATCTGGACGAGGCCCTTCTGGCCGCGCGACAGGGCGCCGAACCGTTTCTGCGTTGGAATCGAGAAGCGCGCCAGCCGCTGCGCGAAGCCGGCCGCGTCCCAGGTCGGGTAGAGCGCCGCGCAGAACTTTTCGAGGCACGCCACCGTCACGTCGGGCGGCGCATCGGGCGTTTCGGGCACGTAGCCGACCTCGCGCATCAGCCGCGCGCGCCGCTTCCACGGATCGAGCCCCAGCACCCGGATCGACCCGGCTGTCACCGGCCGGAACCCCATCAGGCTCGCCACCAGCGTCGACTTCCCGCTGCCGTTGCGCCCCAGCAGCGCATAGACCTCGCCCGGCCGAACAGAGAGCGACAACCCGGAGACCACCGTCGCCCGCCCGTACCCCGCCGAAACCCCGTCGATCCGCAGACCGTCCTGCACCGGCGCAGCAATCGGCGCGACTTCAGGAACTGCCACTGCACTGAACGAAGTACCTGTCATGAAAGCCACCTCGCTGAGACGACGACGGTCACGGTTTCCGCTCCTTAGCGTCAGCCGCCAGGGCTTGTTCGACGGCGTGGGTGATGTCGGTGGGGGACGAGCCTTCGCGCCGAGCGCGGGCGACGAACAGTTCGGCGGCGGTGCGCAGGGATGATTCGCGCTCGCGGCGGGCGAGGGCGGGGGGCAGGCCGGCGACGAAGGTGCCTTCGCCCCGCCGTACCTCGACGACGCCCTGGTCGGCGAGGTGCTGGTAGACCTTGACGACCGTGTTCGGATTGACGCGCAGCTGGCGCGCCAGATCGCGCACCGACGGCACCGGCGAGCCGACCGCGAACTCGCCCCGCCCGATCGCGTGCAGCAGCCCCTCCTCGATCTGTCGCCAGATCGGTCGCGGATCGGTCGGGTCGACTCGCAGCAGCAGCGGCGCCATGTGCACCAGTGTACTAGAACACTAGTACACATTGTCAAGGGGTCGCCCGGCGAGCGTCCAGGGCAGCGTCAAAAGCAGAAGCAAAAGCAGAAGCAAAAGCAGAAGCAAAAGCAGAAGCAAGAGCAGAAGCAGAAGCAGAAGCAAAAGCAAAAGCAAGAGCAAGAGCTCATAGAGGGGAAAGACACCGCTCGGAGGCGGGCGCGGCGGTCGTGCCTGCGGCGCGTCGCTCGTTGGCGCTGGCGGTTCGGTGGGCTGGCCGGTCACCGGCCCGGACCTCACCACCTGCGGGCTCAGGCGTCACGGCCATGGTCTTTCCCCTCTATGAGCTTTTGCCTTTCCCCCGAGCCGCCACCATGCGCCGCGCCGCGCCACCCGTCGCCCCAGCCAAACCCACCGCTGTCTTTCCCCCTCTATGAGCTGTGGTCTTTTGCCTCGCCCGCCGCGAACGCCCGGTGTGGCACGCGGCCCGAGCCCAGGGGCTTCCCGTAGAATCGCCGGCCATGCGCGTGGTGGCGATCGGCGGGGGGCCGGCGGCTCTCTA
>CAZUAT010000100.1:0-4693 GCA_964618415.1 uncultured Thermoanaerobaculia bacterium | reverse complement strand
CGGGCGGGGCGCTGTTGAAAAGCGTTCTGTTGAAGGGGGTGGGTGGTGCTCAGCCCGTGGCGAGTCCGCATCGGTCGGTGCGGGCGGGGCGCTGTTGAAAAGCGTTCTGTTGAAGGGGGTGGGTGGTGCTCAGCCGGTGGCGAGTCCTCGGCACCCGCTGGACCTGCGAGGCTCGCCAGGAACCTGCTCCCAGCCAGCGCGCCGCACACTACCTCCGCCAGGCCCTCGCCTCCCCCGTGCCGCCCACTACCCCCTGAATTGGAGCTTTTAGCCTTTTGCTCTTAGCCTTTTGCCCTTAGCTTCTTGCTTTCGGCTCTTAAGTACTAGCTTCTAGCTCTTCGCTCTTCGCTCTTGGCTCGGAGGCGTCTCTTCCTCGAGTTGAGCGGCGTGCCGGTGGGAGCGGGGGTGCGATAGAAATGTGGGCATGAGCGATCTGGATCTGCGGTATCCCATCGGCCGCTTCGAGGCGGTGGCGGCGATCTCGCGCGGGCTGCGGGGGGAGCTCCTGGGCGAGCTCGAGCGGTTGCCCGGCGACTTTCGGGGGGTGGTCGCTCGGCTGACGGCTGCGCAGCTCGACACGCCTTACCGGCAAGGTGGGTGGACGGTCCGGCAGGTGGTTCACCACGTTCCGGACAGCCATCTGAACGCCTACGTCCGGCACCGCCTGACGGTGACGGAGGACCAGCCGACGGTGCGCGCCTACGACGAGAAGGCGTGGGCGGCGACACCCGAAGTGTTGGCCGGTGAGGTCTCGGTGCCGCTCGCGCTGCTCGAGGCCGTGCACGCGCGGTGGGTGGCGTTCCTGCGCGCGCTGCCCGAGGACTCCTGGCCACGGCGCTTCGTCCACGGCGACACCGGCAAGCTCTGGCGGCTCGACGAGAGCATCGCGATGTACGCCTGGCACGGTCGCCACCATCTGGCGCAGGTCCGCGGGTTGATCGAACGGTCCGGCTGGTAGAGGCGTGGAGAGCCGGCCGGCGGGCGAACCGCCGTCGGGTGATGTCGCCGCTCAGCCGCGCAGGATCGAGTGCGTCGCCGGACCGCCGGCGCCGGCCAGTTCGGCGGCGGCCTCGTGGGGCAGCGGGAACCAGCGCAGCGCTTCGAGCTCCTCGGACAGAGGCTCGATGAGACCATCGCCGTCGGCCGGCGCCGCGGCCGCCGCGGCCAGGATCCGGCGCGCCTCCTCGAGGTAACCGGCGAGCGCCGATTCGGGTTCGGTGAGGTGGATCGAGCGGTAGTCCATCCGGCCGAAGTCGTAGCGGATGTCGCCGAGCCGCGCCGTCGGGCGCAGCGGCCGCTGCCGGTGCCGCCATTGCCCGCTCGTGGCGTCGAACTGGTACTGCGGCAGCAGCCGCCACCCCTGCTCGGCGACCAGCTCGACCGCCGCCAGCAGGAACTCGAACACCGCCTCCGACAGGAAGTAGTTGAAGCCCAACCGCGTCCAGCCCGGCTTGATCCCCTCGCAGCCGGCCAGGATGCCGCGCTCGAAGCGGTGCGACGTCTCGAGGTCGATGCCGAGCAGCCGGTGGCCGTAGGGCCCCGCGCACGAGCAGCCGCCGCGCGACTGAATGCCGAACAGGTCGTTCAAGAGCGCCACCACGAAGTTGTGATGCAGATAGCCGTCGCGGTGGCGGACCAGGAATGAAACGATCGACAGGCGCGGCGCCTGCAGGCTGCCGAGCAACCGCAGCTTCGGATGGGCCCGCCAGCGCTCGAGGGCGCGGCGGACGAACCCACTCTCCAGCCGCTCGATCGTCTCCGCGCCCACCGCCTCCTTGAGGTGGAAGACCAGCCCGGCGCGGATCGACTCCAGGATCGCCGGCGTCCCCCCCTCCTCGCGGTGCTCGACGTCGCGCAGGTAGTCGTGCTCGAAAGCGTTGACGTAGGCGACCGTGCCGCCGCCGGGGACCGTCGGCACCCGGTTCCTGAACAGCGCGCGCTTGGCCACCAGCACGCCGGGCGTGCCGGGCCCGCCGATGAACTTGTGCGGCGACAGGAAGATCGCGTCCTTGTCGGCGTCGGCGAGCGCGGCGTCGCGCGCCGACGGATTCATGTCGATGTCGACGTAGGGTGCCGCCGCGGCGTAGTCCCAGAACGACAGCGCCTCGTGGGCGTGCAGGAGCCGCGTGATCGCCACCGTGTCCGACAGGATGCCGGTGACGTTCGACGCCGCCGAGAAGCTGCCAATCTTGAGCGTCCGGCCGCGGTGGCGCTCGAGCTCGCGGCGGAGGTGCTCGAGATCGATCCGGCCGTCGGCGTCCTCGGCGATCACCACCACCTCGGCGATCGACTCCCGCCAGGGCAGTTCGTTCGAATGGTGCTCGTAGGGGCCGATGAAGACCACCGGCCGCTCCGCCGGAGGAATCCGCGCCGAGAGCCCGAAGCGGGCGTCGAGATCGGCCGGCAAGCGGAGGTTCAGCACGTCGATCAGCTTGGCGATCGCGCCGGTGGCGCCGCTGCCGCAGAAGAGCACGACGTCGGCGGCCGAGGCGCCCACGGCGCGGTGGACGATTCCGCGCGCTTCCTCCCGGAACGCGGTCGTCTGCATGCCGGTGCCCGAGGCTTCGGTGTGGGTGTTGGCGTAGCGCGGCAGCACTTCCGTGCGCAGGAAGTCCTCGAGGAAGCCGAGCGAACGGCCGGAAGCGGTGTAGTCGGCGTAGGTGATCCGGCGCGGCCCGAAGGGCCCGTCGAGCGCCTGGTCGTCGCCCAGGATCGAGGCCCGCACCAGCTCCACCAGCGCCTGCCGGTCCGCCGCCGTCGCCATGCGGCGATTCTCGCACGGCCCGCGGCTGCCCCCCCCCACCGCGCGGGGGGGTGCATGACCGTCGTCATAGGACCTGGCCGGTCCTGTTTCCTAGCGTTGCCGTGACCACAGGGCGACCCCGCCCCCGGCCCACGAAGGAGGCACCCATGCCCCCGGATCGCGCGACGACCGACGAGACCCCGCCGCCGCTCGGACAGCGGCTGTTCGACCGGCCCTTCCTCCTCCTGGCGGCGGGGCTGCTGGTGATGCTCCTCTTCTACACCGGCTGGGGGCTGCTCGAGATCGCCCTGCTGCCGGCGGGGACGCTGCCGTGAGCGCAGGCTCGCAGCTCGGTTCCGGACTCGTGGCGCCGCGCGGCAACTGGTGGCAGCCGGCCGGCCGTCAGGAGCGGCTCTGGATCGCGATCGCTTTCTGCTGGTGCCTGGTGCTGTTCGCGATGATGCCCTTCTGGCACCTGAAGGGCGGTCAGAACCCCTCCGGCATCCGCACCAAGGTCGCGCCCGCCGACTTCCTCGCCCGCACCTTCCGCTTCGTCGAGGACTACAAGATCGGCGAGGAGAACGGCATGCCGCTGGTGGCGCCGCCGCCCGGCGCCGATGTCTACATGCTCGGCCAGATGTGGCGCTGGTATCCGGCGCTGGTGCTGCAGGAGGGGGCGACCTACACCCTCCACCTCTCGGCGCTCGACGTCAACCACGGCTTCGGCCTCTACCCGGCCAACCTCAACATCCAGGTCATCCCGGGCTACGACTACGGGCTGCGCATCACCCCGAACCAGCCCGGCGAGTACCGGATCATCTGCAACGAGTTCTGCGGCATCGGCCATCACCAGATGCTGGGACGGATCCTGGTCGAGCCGGCGGCCAAGAGCGCCGCGCTCGCGCCCGCGGCTCCGCGCGTCCCGTTCGCCACCGAGGAGGCACCATGAGCACCGTCAGCGAAGCTCTCCCCGGCGCCGCGGCGCCGCGGGGCGATGGCAACTTCCTCTGGCGCGCGCTCGCCCGCGTCTGCCCGGTCACCGGCCTGGTGGTCAACCGCGACTCGGAGCGGCTGGTGCGTTGGAACGCGGTCGCCGGCGTGGTCTTCTTCCTGGTCGGCGCGGTGGCGGCGCTGCTGCTGGCGCTCACCCGCTGGCAGGCGGTCCACCTGCTCGACCCGGTCTGGTACTACCGCATCTTGACCCTGCACGGGCTCAACATGCTGATCTTCTTCATCATCTTCTTCGAGATGGCGATCCTCTACTTCGCCGGACCGATCCTGCTCAACGCCCGGCAGCCGGCGCCCAAGACGGCCTGGACCGGCTTCGCCCTGATGCTCGCCGGCGCCCTGCTGGTCGACTTCGTGGTGCTGTGGGGGCGGGCCGACGTGCTGTTCACCTCTTACGTGCCGCTGCGCGCCCATCCCCTCTACTACCTCGGGATCATCCTGTTCGCGGTCGGGGCGCTGATCGCGGTCGGCCTCTTCTTCGCCTCGCTGGTGGTCGCCAAGCGGGAGAAGAGCTACGAAGGCTCGGTGCCGCTGGTCACGTTCGGCGCGCTGACCGCCGCGATCATCGCGGTGATCACGCTGCTGCACGGCGCGGCGATCTACATCCCCGCCTTCCTCTGGTCGATGGGGATGATGGAGATCGACCCGCAGGTCTACCGCCTGATGTTCTGGGCGCTCGGCCACTCCTCGCAGCAGATCAACGTCGCGGCCATGGTCTCGGTCTGGTACCTGATGGGCGCGCTGACGATCGGCGCGGTGGTGGTCAACCAGAAGGTCAGCCGCTGGGCCTTCGTCCTCTACGTGCTGTTCATCTCGATGGCCTCGGCCCACCACCTGCTGGTCGACCCCGGCATGGGCCCGGCCTGGAAGGTCTGGAACACCAGCTACGCGATGTACCTCGCCGTGCTCGCCTCGATGATCCACGGCTTCACCGTGCCGGCC
>CAZUAT010000099.1:0-4929 GCA_964618415.1 uncultured Thermoanaerobaculia bacterium | reverse complement strand
GGTGCTGCGGTACTACTCGGTCTTCAACCTCGACCAGACCGAGGGAATCGACCCGGCGAAGGTGCCGTGCGCCGAGGCATCCGCGATCACGGAGGTCCCGACGGCCGAGGAGATCGTCGCCCGCTTCCCGGATCCGCCGATGATCGAGCATCGCGCGCAACCGCGCGCCTTCTACCGTCCGGCGACCGACAGCGTGACGATGCCCCCGCGCGCCGCCTTCGACCGCACCGAGGGCTACTACTCGACGCTCTTCCACGAGCTGACCCACGCCACCGGTCACGCGAAACGGCTCGCCCGGCCGAGCTTCGACAAGAACCACGCCGCTCCGTTCGGGTCGGAGCCCTACGCGCGCGAGGAGCTCGTCGCCGAGCTCGGCGCCGCGTTCCTTTGCGGCGAGGCGGGGATCGCGCCCGACATCCCGAACTCCGCCGCGTACATCGACCACTGGCGGCAGCATCTCTCGCACGACTCGCGGCTGGTGATCACCGCCGCGCAGCAGGCGCAGCGCGCGACGGACTACATCCTCGGCCGCGCTTCGCGAGCGCTCGAGGAGGAGGCCGCTTCTGCCGGCTCGGTTGCGACGGACGAAGCCGCCGCTTGACTCAGCCGGGGCCGCCCGGTAGCGTCGTCATGTCAACAACCGTTGATAGAGACACACGAGAGGAGACCCCATGCTGAACAAGGTGCAGCTGATCGGGCACGTCGGACAGGACCCCGAAGTCCGCGCGACGCCGCAGGGGACGAAGGTCGCCGACCTTCGTCTGGCGACGACTCGCTACTGGCGCGACGACGAGGGCAACCGCCAAGAGGAGACGGAGTGGCATCGCGTCGTCTTCTGGGGGAAGGCCGCCGAAAACGTGGCCTCGGTTCTCGCGAAGGGTCGGCTCGTCTACGTCGAGGGCCGGATCCAGACGCGCTCCTGGGAAGACGAGAGCGGCAAGCACTTCCGCACCGAGGTGATCGCAGAGACCTGGCAGGCCCTCACTCGGGCACCGGGGAGCAGCGAAGCCGCCGCGTAGGCGAGCGCGATCGGAGGGGAGGTGTGCTCCCCGTTGGCCCGTGCTCTGGCCGCCAACTCCGCCCCTGCCTCGCCTCGAGTCGGGGGTCATCTCGCCAGGAGGCGCAATGTGCGACATGAATGGAAGCGTGATCTCGGACCTGGCGTGCGACTCGCGGGCCGAGTCCTCCTCGTCCTTCTTGCTCTCCCCCTCGTCGTTCTCGGCGCGGTCGTCGGTGGCGCACTCGGAGCGTCACGGGTTCGTCCGCGGTTCTGAGTCGGAGCCGGCGACGGTTGGACGGACTGCAATGACGCTCGCGACCGGGGAGCGGCTCTATCGCTGCCTCGGCCAGGGTCGACCGGCGCGGGTGGGCGACGTGCTGCTCTGCCCCGACGCGGTGAGCCGGTCCACGCTTCGACGGTGGCAGCGCTCGGGTTGGGTCGTCCACCGGGATCGCGTCGTTCTCACCGCCAGGGGTTGTGCGGCGCTCCCGCTTCACCAGGCGGTCGTGGGCTACGCCGAGCGGGGCGGTCGCAGCACCCTCTTCCTGTAGGTCCGCGCGGTGACACCCATCCGGACCCTGAGCCCATCCGTCCCCCTCGCCCGCGAATCGTGGAGTGCCCGGCGCAGGCGGTCGGGTCAAGGGCGGTCGATAGACCGGCGCCAGCGAACCCTTGACGCGAGCGACGGCCGGGCAACCCTTCGGCGGACGAGGGGGCGAGCGGCTCCGTGGAACCAGGGCGGCTCTTCCTGTTCCACTCTTCGACCGCTCCCGGAGGTTCAGCGGCACCACGACTGCTGGTTCGGAGCCAGCCATGTTTCCCGGCCCGGGAAACCCCGTCGCCGCGTCCGCGGGCGCCGGGCTTTCGCCGGGCGGGCGACGTCTGGCCGCCGCTCGCTTGGGCTCGCGGACAGGTTCGACGGGCCGGAGTTGCAAATTTGCAACTCCCGCCGGCGGGCCACGGGTCGGGCGCTTCGATGAGCCGTCGAGGTCGGCCGCGCAAGGACCCGGCGCGCGCCCGCGTCGTCAAGAACGGCGCGCACTTCACGACCGACGAGGACGGCCGTCTGCGCGAGCGTGCCCGCGCTCTCGGCATCACGGTCGCCCAGTTGCTGCGCGAGGCGGCGCTAGGGAGACCGCTTCCACGCCGACACCAACCCGATCCGATCGCGTCCGACCAGTGGGTCGAGCTCGGCCGCCTGGCCGCCAACTTGAACCAGCTCCAGCGCGCGATCAACCGTGGCCAGGCGGAAGGCGTCTCGGGCGACGAGATCGAGGCGCTCCGCCGGCTCCTCCACGAGGTCCGGCAAGCGCTCGTCGGCCGGGTGGGTGTCGCGTGATCCAAAGCATCCACAAGGGGAAGGGATTCCGCGGCGTCCTGAACTACGTCTTCGGCCGCGCGAAGTCGCCGGAGCTCGTAGGCGGCAACATGTACGGGACCGATCCACGCAATCTGGCGCAGGAGTTCGGCGAGTGGCGCGAGCTGCGTCCGGAGCTGACGCGGGCGGTCTTCCACTCCTCGCTCTCGCTCCCTCACGGTCCCGGTGGGCGCGAAGAGCTGACGGACGCCCAGTGGCGCGAGGTCGCCGAACGCTACCTCGAGCACTTGGGCTACGGCCGCTCGCCGTTCGTCGTCGTTCGGCACCGCGACACCGAGCACGATCACGTCCACATCGTCGCCGCACGGATTGGTGCCGACGGACGCGCGGTCTCGGACTCCCACGACTATCGCCGCGGTGAGGAGGTCCTCCGTCAGCTCGAGCGCGAGTACGGGCTGACGCAGGTCAAGTCCGCGCACGAGGTCGAGAAGACCGCGCTACGACCCGGCGAGATTCGCCACCTCGAACGCACGGGCGAGGTGAGCGCACGGCTGCGGCTCCAGGACCTTCTCGATCGGGCCGCGGCCGACCGCCCGACGATGACCGCCTTCCTCGAGCGACTCCGCGCCGCGGGTGTCGAGGTCGCGCCGCGCGTGGCGACCACGGGACACGTGTCCGGGATCTCGTACGCGCTCGATGGCACCTCGTTCCGCGGCTCTGCGCTCGGCCGCGCGTACTCGTGGCGAGGTCTGCAGGAGCGGCTCGGTGTCGACTACCGCCCCGAGCGTGATCTCGGGGCCGTGCGCGCGGCGGCGGGTGCGAGCCCCGATGCACAGCGAGATTTGTCGCCGTGGTCGCCGGCGAGCCTCGACGCGCTCCAGAAGGAGCTTCGGGCGCTGCCGACCCGTGGACGCCGCGGCGTACTCGCTCGGGCCTCCGCGGAGCTCGGCCGGCGCCACGCCGGCGCGCTCGACGCATCGGCCGACGCGGCCCGGCTGGCCTACGCGCTACGCTCACCGCGGTCGGCCGCGCGGCACGCCGTCCGTCGCGTGCCGGGACTCTCCGCGCTCGCGCCGGCCCTCGATCTCGCGAGCGCCGCTCGTTCGCCGCTCGGCCTCCTGCTCTACGGCACTCGGCTCGCGACAGCGGCGGGTCGGCTGGCTCTGCCCGCGGTCACGCAGGCCGGCGCGGCGGATGGCCTCTCCCGGAGCGTCACGGCGGCTTACGTTCGCGCGGCGGCCACCGGGGCGCCGACGATGACCGTCTTCCTCGATCGACTCGAGTCGGCCGGCGTCCGCCCGCTGCCGCTCGTCGGGCGAGGCGGTGAGGTGCGGGCGATCGCCTACCGCCTCGGCGGCGAGGTGATCCCGGGGCAGGAGCTCGGGCCTTCGTTCACCTGGAAGGGAATCCAGCAACGCCTCGGAGTGAGCTATGAGCCGACGAGAGACCTTACTCGAATCCGCGAGGTGCGCGAACAACCAGGCGCTGAGCGCGGTGGCGACGTCGGGGGGCCCAACCGGGTCGTCCGATCTGGCGCCGATCCTGGCCGCGTTCGCGGAGATGAACCGGCGGCTCGAGACTCTCGAACGAGCGGTCCGGGCGCTTCCGGAAACCACCCGCGAGGTACAGCCGGACCCGGGTCGGAGGCGGCTCGCGACGGCCGCGGCGTGGGCGCTCGGAGCGGCACTGCTGACGCTCGCGGCGATCACTCTGATCCGTCCCGACTGGGCGCTGAGGTCGCAGGAGCGCGCGCAGCTGATGCTCGGGGAGCGGTTGTACCTGCGCCTGCAACGGATGGAGGAGCCCGAGCGCCTCGCAGTGCTGAAGTCGCTCTGGGCGGAAGCGCCACCGACGAGCGACTAGCCGCCGCGGCGCTTCGCGAGTCGCTCCGGCGGACCGGGACGCCCGAGCTCGCGACCTACCATCGTCACCCGGCCTACGCGGCGAGTCTCGAACGGGCCGACACGGCGTGGGCCACGGCGGCGCTCCGTCGCGGCGTCGAGCCGCACGTGATCCTGCGCGAGGTGGCGGAGCGCGGCGCGAAGGCGGCGGCGCCCAAGGAAGCGGCGTTCGCGCACGGCACGCGCGTCGTGGCGCGGGCACTCGCGACCGTGCAGCCGGGCCGCGCCGTCGAGAAGACCGTCTCGCTCACCATCCAGGCGCTCGCGACGGCAGTGAAGGCCCCGATAGCGGTGGTCAAGGCGCTCCTCATCGTGCGCACGATCGCGCGCGAGCTGTCGCAGGAGCGCGGGCGATGAGAAGGTGGCGGACGCGAGCCCCGCTCGTCGCCGCGGCGATCTTCACGCTCGCCTACGTGGTGCCGCAGCTCGCGGAGCTCCGGCTCAACACCACGACGAGCATGCCGCGTGGCCTCTACCGCTCCGTCGGAGGACCGGTGACGCCCGGGACCTGGGTGTCGGTCTGCCTGCCGTCGGAGATCGCCCGATTCGGTGTCGAGCGAAGCTACCTCGGCGCCGGTTCCTGCCCGAACGGGACCGAGCCGGTACTCAAGGTCGTGGCGGCCGTCGCCGGCGATGTCGTCCAGGTGACGACCGACGGCGTCGCCATCAACGGCGAGCTTCTCGCGCACAGCCGCCCGCTCGAGCGCGAC
>CAZUAT010000098.1:3243-5284 GCA_964618415.1 uncultured Thermoanaerobaculia bacterium | reverse complement strand
CGCCCTGCTGCTCGGCGCCACCGCCCTGCTGGCGGCGCTGATTCCGTTGACGCAGGAGGACTTCCGGCTTTCCGGGACACAGATCGGCGACGTCCCCGTCGGGGTGCTCGAAACCTCGGCAAACTGCCGCCAGTGCCACGGCGACTTCGATGCCGACAACGAACCGTACGCCACCTGGGCCGGCAGCCTGATGGGCCTCGCCGGGCGCGATCCCCTCTTCTACGCCCAGATGACCAACGCCAACCAGGACGTCGCCAACGTCGGCACCTACTGCCTGCGCTGTCACGTACCGCTCTCGTTCGTCACCGGGAACGCCGCCGATCCGACCGGGGCCTCGCTCGACGACACCGACCGCGACGGCGTCACCTGCCACTTCTGCCACAGCATGGTCGACCCGGTCTACGTGCCTGGGCAGAGTCCGCCCGAGGACGAGGCGATCCTGGCCGGCCTCGACGCCGTGCCGGCCCACTACGCCAACTCGATGTTCGTGCTCGACCCGCAGGGGCGTCGGCGCGGCCCGTACGAGGAGACAGACGCACCCCATCCGACGATCGCCTCGCCGTTCGTGCGCAGCAGTTCGCTGTGCGGCACCTGCCACGACGTCGGCAACGTCGCGACGACGCGCCAGCCCGACGGTACCTGGCGCTACAACGCCGCCGACCAGCCGGTCCCCGACGAGGACCCGTGGACCCAGTTCCCGCTCGAGCGCACCTACACCGAGTGGAAGCTGTCGTCTTTCGCCGACGGCGGTGTCGATCTCGGTGGCCGCTTCGGCGGCCTGCGCGGACCGGTCGTGTCGACCTGTCAGGACTGCCACATGCCGACGACCGTGGCGCAGGGCTGCTACTTCGGGCGCACCCGCGACGACCTCGCACGCCACGAGTTCGCCGGCGCCGCCGCGCAGTCGCTCGACCTGATCCTCGCCCACTACCCCGACGACCCGCGGGTCGATCCCGACCAGGTCGCCGCGGCGCGGGGGCGCGCCGTGTCGATGCTGCGGCGGTCGGCGACGCTCGAACTCGCACGCGACGGCGACGACCTGGTCGTCCGCGTCGTCAATCAGACCGGCCACAAGCTGCCGACCGGCCACATCGAGGGCCGGCGCGTCTGGCTGAACGTCCGCTTCTTCGACGCTGCCGGCCAACTGGTCGGCGAGCACGGCCACTACGACGCCGCCACCGCCGAACTCGACGAAGCGACGACGACCGTCTACGAGATGCGCGTCGGTCTGTCCGCGGACGCCGCCGAGGTCACGGGGCTGCCGGCCGGCCCGACCGGCCACATGGCGCTCGCCGACACGATCGAGAAGGACAATCGGATCCCGCCACGCGGCTTCGCGAACGCCACGTTCGAGGCCGGCGGCGCGCCGGTGGTCGGCGCCGCCTACGCCGACGGGCAGTACTGGAGCGACCGACGGTTCGCGCTGCCGGCGACGGCCGTGCGCGCCGTCGTCGCGCTCTACTACCAGAGCCTGCCTCGCTACTACATCGAGGAGTTGCGCGAGGGCAACGTGACCGACGACTGGGGCGAGATCCTGCACGACCTGTGGGTCACCACCGGACGCGGCGCACCGATCGAAATGGCCACCGGCGCCCTCCCCCTCGACGTCGAGGCGATCTTCCGCGACAGCTTCGAGACCGGCTACCCCGACGCCTGGTCCGCCACGTCGCCGTAGAACAGGCGATGCCCGCGGGGCAGCACGCTCGACCAGTGGACCTCAGACAGCAGCCGCCCATCCACGACGTGTGCGCGAATCCCCCAGACCCACACGCCGACCTCGTCGCGCCGAAGCGTGACGACTCTCTCACCCCGATGCTCGGTTGCAGGAACGGTCACCAGCGTGTTCTCCGTGTCGAGAGGCACGGCCGTGATCCCGAGACCTCTCCCCATGGCATCCGCTGCGCCGGCGTTCTGTCAGGTTGGACCGCTGAGCTTGGTAGACCTTGCCTGCATGGGGTGGCAACTGCGCCTGCGGTATTCCAGCTCAGAGCACCAGCAGGTTGGAGGGGCGCGCCCCCGGCACCGCCGACAGCGGCACCGA
>CAZUAT010000098.1:0-3143 GCA_964618415.1 uncultured Thermoanaerobaculia bacterium | reverse complement strand
AGAGCACCAGCAGGTTGGAGGGGCGCGCCCCCGGCACCGCCGACAGCGGCACCGAGCGGTCGAACGTGACAAAGCGGCCGCCCCGGGCCACGGCCAGCGCGAGCAGATAGGCATCGGTGAGCTGGCGACCGCTGTGGATCCGGCCGCCTTCGAGAGTCGCGGGATCCAGCGCGCTCGCCTCGCAGGGCCAGTGCTCGTGATCGGACGCGCGCGTCGCGTGCGCGAGGCGCTCGATGGCGACTGCGGGGGAGACCGCGCCCGGATAGCGCGGCTGGCTGACGATGCGCACGAAACCGTTCTGGGTAATGGCGCACGAGGCCCAGCCGTGACGGACTTCGGATCGCATCCACTCGCCTGCCCGCGCGTGCTCCACGTGCGCGGCGTCGAGGAGTGCAATCAGGACATTCACGTCCAGCTCAGCGGATCGTCGCCTCGCGGATATCGAGGGCGGGCCGGGCGAGGACGCGGCTGCCGGCGGGGACGTCGATGGTGACCAGGACGTGGGCGCCGATGAACGCGCCGTCGCCGATCGTCACGCGGCCGATGATCGCGGCGCCGGCGCCGACCGTTACGTTGTCGCCGAGCACCGGCATCTGGTCGATCTTGGCGGTGGTCGGCGCGCCGAGGGTGACGTTCTGCATCAGCAGGCAGTCGCGCCCGATCACGACACCGTTGCCGATCACCAGGCCGGTGCCGTGCGCGATGCGCAGCCCGGGCCCGATGCGCGCCGCCGGGGCGATGTCGACGCCGGTGAGGAACTGGTTCCAGCGCGCCACCAGCGGCCCCAGCACGGGGATCCGGCGCGCCTTGAACCAGTGCGCGAGGCGGTGCAGCACGACCGCCTGGTAGCCGGTCTCGAAGAGCAGGGACTCGATCACGTACCAGGGGGCGGAACGCGGCTTGATGTCGCGCAGGCGGCGCGTGTCGGCCGCGAGGTTGTCGAACATGTCGTCGGCTCGGAAGCGGCGCTAGGCTAGCAGAGAGCCGGCGCGCGGGCGCCGACAGGGCGGGAGGGCGGGCGGATGCGCGACATCTGGGGCGTCGTGCCGGCGGCCGGGTGGGCAACCCGGCTGGGCACCGGGCGGCGGGGGCCGAGCAAGGAGCTCCTGCCGGTGGCGAGCGGCGACGGCACGCGGCTGGCGTGTCAGGACCTGCTCGACAGCTTCCGCCTCGCTGGCGCGACGAGGGTCATCTTTCTACTGCGGCGCAGCAAGCGGGACGTGCCGGCCCGGTTGGGGGACGGCAGCGAGTTCGGCCTCGACCTCGCCTATCGGTTCCTCGAACCGACGCGCGGCGTTCCGTTCACCGTGGCCGCCGCCGCCCCGTTCGTCGAAGACCGGCTGGTGGCCCTCGGATTCCCGGACATCCTCGTCCAGCCGCGCGACCTGCTGGCGCGCCTGGTGCGCCACCGCGAGGCCGCTCAGAGCGACGTGGCGCTGGCCCTGGCACCGTGCGAGCGACCGAACGCTTCGGACCTGGTCGAGGTCGACCGCGGCGGGCGCGTGCGCCGGATCGAGATCAAACCCCAGCAGACCGAGCTGCGCTGGACCTGGGCGTTCGCCCTCTGGTCCCCGCGTTTCACCCGCTTCCTGGTTCAGTGGTGCACCGACTTCCGACCCCGCTCGGCCCGGCTCGGGCGGGAGCCGCAGCTCGGCGACGTGTTCACCGCGGCGCTCGCGGCGGGACTGGAGGTGACCGGTCAGCCGTTCCCAGAGGCGCGGCTGCTCGACATCGGCACTCCAGAGACGCTGGCGCGCGCTCAGCGCAGGTAGCCGAGCGCCCGCAGCCGCGCTTCCAGGGGGCGGTCGATCGTCGCCCGCTGCCGCGGCAGCGTGGTGCGCCGCGCGTTCTCGACCGCGGCCAGCTCGGCGGCCAGCCAGGCGCGCCGCAGCGGTCGCGCGAAGCGCAGATCCTCGCGCTCGGCGGGATCGCTGCCCAGCGCGAACAGCATTTCCGGGGGACGCAGCAGCATCGCCTCCCGCCGGTCGACCCGCAGCAGCTTCCACTGCGACAGCACCACTGCGGCCAGGTGGTCGTCGTGATGGTCGAGAAACGCGAACGACGGCCGCGGCGCCCGCCGAGTGCCGGCCGTCAGGTCGGCGAGCAGGCTGCGACCGGGCAGCGATGCGGGGATGTCGAGCCCGGCCAGCTCCAGCACCGTCGGCGCCAGGTCGATCTGTTCGGCCGGCCCGGCCAGCTCTCGCCCGGCCCCGAGCCCGCGCGGGAAGCGGACGATGAACGGGATGCGCAGCTGCTCCTCGTAGAGCGTGCGGCCGTGCGTCCAGCTGCCGTGCTCGAGGAACTCCTCGCCGTGGTCGGAGGTCAGGATCACGGCCGTTTCCTGATCGATGCCGAGCGTCTCGAGGCGGTGCAGGAGTGCCCCGAACGATGCGTCGTTGGCGGCGATCTCGGCGTGATAGAGCGCCGCGATCGAGGGCGCCAGCCGAACCGCCTCGTCGCCCGCGAGCCGGCCGGCGCGCAGCAGTCCGCGCACGTTCCCGAGCGCGGCGTCGGTCACCTCCGGGGCGACCCGGCGACGGAAGCGCTCCTCCGGAGTGTACGGATCGTGCGGATCGCAGGTGTGCACGACCAGAAAGAACGGCCGGTCGAGCGGCCGGCTCGCCAGCCAGCGGAAAACGGTGTCGTTGACCCGGTCCGACTGGACGTGGACCGCCTCGGAGCGGCGGCGCTCCGGCAGGTAGTGGAAGCTGTCGAAGCCCTGCCGGAATCCGAATCGCGACACCACGTTGCCGTTGGTGGTGACCATCGCCGTCGCCCAGCCGGCAGCCGCCAGCCGCTCGGCCAGCGTGACCACCTCGTCGGGCATGCGGTCCCCGGCATCCTGGGCGCCGTGCGTGATCGGCAGCAGACCGGTCAGCAGCGAGGCGACTGCCGGACGGGTCCAGCTCGCCTGCGCGCGTCCCTCGCGGAACAGGGTGGCAGTCGACGCAAAGCGGTCGATCTCCGGCGACGTCGGGAGCGGGTTGCCGTAGCAACCGAGCCCGTCGGCCCGCAGCGTATCGATGACGTAGAGCAGGACGTTGGGCCGTTTGGTCGCCGCCTCTCCGGCCGGCGGGTCGACCGGTGCCGGCGTCGCCGCGACCGCCGCCGCCGGCTCGTGCAGCCGCGGCGCCACCCAGCGC
>CAZUAT010000097.1:0-5807 GCA_964618415.1 uncultured Thermoanaerobaculia bacterium | reverse complement strand
CGCGGCACCGCCTTCGTCGAGATCTACCAGAACTGCAACATCTTCAACGACAAGGCGTTCGCTCACCTGACCGACAAGCAGCTGCGGGCCGACGCAGTGGTCGAGCTGCGGCACGGCGAGCCGGTCGTCTTCGGCGCCGAGCGCGACCGCGGCGTCCGCCTCGGCCCGTCGGGGCTCGAGGTGATCCGCTTCGGCGACGGACTCGGCGCCGCCGACTGTCTGGTCTGGGACGAGACGCGGCCGGATCCGGGCCTGGCCTTCCTCGCGGCGCAGATGGATGCGCCTGCCTTCCCGGTGCCGATCGGGGTGCTGCGCCGCGTCGAGCGGCCGACGTTCGAGTCGGGGGTGGCGGGGCAGATCGAGGCCGAGTCGGCGCGCCGCGGCCACGGCACGCTCGAGGGTCTGCTGCACAGCGGCGAGACCTGGACGGTCCACGAGGACGGGTCGATCTCCTGACCGACCGCCGCGCTCGCCGCCACGGCCCCGGCAACGCGGCGCCGCTCGGCGTCTCGGCGACCCGCGCCGGCTTCAACTTCGCGCTCTACGCCACGCGCCCGCAGCGGCTCGCGCTCGATCTGTTCGCGGCGGGCGTGGGTGATTCCGCGCCGCTGGCGACGATCGATCTCAATCCGGGCACCGATCGCACCGGCGCCATCTGGCACGTCGAGATCGCCGGCCTGCCGTCCGCGTTCGTCTACAGCTGGCGGATCGACGATGATCCGCGCCCGGTGCTCGATCCGTACGCGCCGGCGCTCACCGGCGGGGAGGCGTGGGGCTGGGACACTCCCGCTGCTAGAGGCTTGCTCGACGGCTCCGAGCTGCGCTGGCGCACCTACCGCGGCCTGATCCCGGGGGCACTGCCGCCGCCGCTCCCGGCGCGGGCGCGCCCCGCTGTCGCCGCGCACCGGCGGGTGATCTACGAGGCGCACGTGCGCGGCTACACGCGCCACCCGTCGAGCGGGGTCGACTCGCCCGGCACGCTGGCCGGGCTGATCGAAAAGCTCCCCTGGCTCGAGCGGCTCGGGGTGACGACGCTCGAGCTGCTCCCGGTGGCCGAGTTCGACGAGACGGAGAACCGGCGGTTCGATCCGGAAACCGGCAACCGGCTGGTGAACTTCTGGGGCTACAGTCCCGTCTCGTTCTTCGCGGTCAAGGCGGCCTGGGGGCGCCGGCCGGGGCTCGGCCGCGAGCTGTTCGAGCTGCGCGCGCTGGTCGACGCGGCGCATCAGCGCGGCATGGAGGTGGTCCTCGACGTCGTGTTCAATCACACGGCGGAGGCGGGGCTGGGGGCGGGCGATCCGCTGCGCAGCTTCGCGCTGCTGGCGCCGGAGGTCTACTACCTGCTCGGCGAGCACGGCTCGCCGATCGATCTGACCGGCTGCGGGCACACGCTGCGGCTGCAGCATCCGGTGGTGCGGCGGCTGGTGATCGACGCGCTGCGTTTCCAGGCCGAGCGGCTGGGGGTGGACGGCTTCCGGTTCGATCTGGCGGCCACCTTCTTCCGCGACGATCGCGGCGAGCCGCTCGACCGCTCGCCGCTGGCGGAGGAGATCGCGGCGGACGACCTGCTGGGTCGCCTGCTGCTGATCGCCGAGCCGTGGGATCTCGGCGGGCTCGACGTGGGCGACCGCCTGCCGCCGCCCTGGCGGGTCTGGAACGGCCGCTTCCGCGACGCGGTCCGCCGGGCCGGCCGCGGCGATGCCGGGCTCGAGGTCGAGCTGGGCTGGCGGCTGGCCGGCAGTCCCGATCGGTTCGGGTCGCCGCGGCGAGGGGTCGGAGCCGCGGCGCGTTCGATCGACTTCGTGACCTGCCACGACGGATTCACGCTGGCCGATCTGGTGAGCTACACGGTCAAGCGCAACCTCGCCAACGGGGAGGACGACCGCGACGGGGCGAACGAGAATCTGTCGTCGAACGCCGGCGTCGAAGGCCCGACCGACGATCCGGCGATCCTCGCCGTCCGCCTGGCGCGCCGCCGCGTGCTGCTCTCACTGCTGCTGCTCTCGCGCGGCACGCCGATGCTGCTCGCCGGCGACGAGTTCGGCCGCACGCAGGCGGGCAACAACAACGCCTGGTGCCGCGACGACGAGATCGGCTGGGTCGTCTGGCCGACGCCAGGCGAATGGGGCGGGGAGGGGGAGCTGACCGCCTGGATCCGCGCCCTGATCGCACTGCGCCACGAGTTCGCGCCGCCGCAGGACGAGGATCCCTCCGGCCCGCTGGCCGCGGTGACCGCCGCGATCGGGGAGCTCCGCAACGGTTCGGCCGCGCTGATCGACCTGAACCCCGCCGGCGGCTCCCAGCAGCGCCGCCTGCTCGCTTTCAACGGCGGCAACGAGCTCGCAGTCCTCCCGCTCCCGCACCCTCCCGCCGGCTGCGCCTGGGCTCAGCGCCTCGACACGGCCCCCGAGAGCCCAGCAGTAACTGCCGTCGGGCAGTCCCCTCACGTCGCCGACGAAACCGTCGCCGTCTCGGTAGCCCCGATCTCCCTGCGCGTCTTCGATGCCGTGCGCACTGCCTGAGCGCTGGACCGCGTGGGCTTGCCTCGAGTCCATGGCGGGGTGGACGGTGGAAAACATCCGCCCGGATCAGTAGTGGAATCGGCATTGGGCGATCTCGAGCTGCTGGGTCGGGCCGGTTCCCTGGATGCGGTAGACCAGGCGGTGTTCCTGGGTGATGCGTCGTGACCACCAGCCTCTGAGGTCACCCCTGAGCGGCTCGGGTCTGCCAGTCCCCGTGAACGGGGTGCGTTTGCATTCCACGATCAACGAGTTCAGGCGCCGCAGCACGCTGGCGTCGTCGGCCTGCCAGGCGAGATAGTCCTGCCAGGCCTGCTCAGAGAAGACGAGTCTCATCCACCGAGATTCACTTCTCGATCAGTTCGCGCTGCGCACCGCCGCCGGCGTCCAGTTCGGCGATCGACTCGCGCAGGATACGGGCATTGTTCGGTGACGAGATCAGGTACAGCGTCTCCTCGATCGCGTTCCAGTCGGCCAGCGACACCATCACCACCGCCTCGGCCTTCTGCCGGGTGACGACCACCGGCGTGCGGTCGGCGACGACGCGGTCCATCACTTCCTTCAGCTTGGCGCGAGTATCGGAATAGGTCTTCACGTCCATGGATCTGGCCTCCTGCAGGTCGAGGGCATTGTACCAAAATCAGGACAATTCGCCACCAGCGTCGGGGCTCAGCGACCAGGGCCCCCCGGGCGGCCACGTGCCTGCATGTGTTCTACCGCTCGACAGATCGTCCAGTACCGGCCAGAGGAATGCTCCGAGCGTGCGCGCGCATTCGTCCGCGAAGCTCTCGGGCACCACACTGCGGGCGCGCTGCGCGAAGGCGCGCATCTGCGTCGGCCGTGACCGTTCTCGGGGACAGTCACCTTCCCAGGTCACCTTCCCATCAACCGGGACTGTCAGCCTGCCTGCGGCAGCGAAATGGGGAGAGGCTCACCGCCGTGGAGTGGTCCAACGCGGCGGGTTGTCGCGTGTTCGCTGACGGGCTCGGCGCTGCCCGTCAGGACCCGATCCAGTGCGAGACGGGATGTGCGAGGAACTCCTCGATCGCGATGCCGTCGCCGCCGACCAGCAGCGTGCGCTGGGGACGGAACGCTTCGGCGAAGGCGGCCATGCCGGCCGGGATTTCGCGCGTGCGGCCACTCTTGACCTCGATGGCGATGAGCCGGCGCCCGACCTTCACGACGAAGTCCACCTCCCGGTTGCGATCGCGCCAGTAGTAGAGCGCGCAGTCGCCGGCCGCTGCGGCATTGGCCAGATGCGCACCGACGGCCGACTCGCTGAGCCGCCCCCAGAACTCGCGGTCACCGCGGGCCTCGTCGAAGGAGAGCCCGCTCGTGGCGCTGAGGAGCGCCGTGTTCAGCACCTGGAGCTTGGGACTCGATCCGCGGCTACGCGCAGCATCACCCGCGAACTTCTGCAGGCCGCCGACCAGGCCCGCACCGGCGAGCAGGTCGAGATAGTGCGCCAACGTGGTCGTATTGCCAGCGTCCTGAAGCTGTCCCAGCATCTTCGTGTACGACAGGATCTGGCCCGAATAGCGACAGGAGAGGTCGAACAGCCGGCGGAGCAGTGCCGGCTTGTCCACGCGCGTCAGGAGCAGCACGTCGCGCGAGACGGAGGTCTCGATCAGGCTGTCGAGGATATAGCGGCGCCAGCGCTCGGGCTCGCGGATCAGTGGCGCCGCGCCCGGATAGCCACCGAAGTAGAGGAACTCATCCAGGCCGAAACCGAATGCCGTGCGCATCTCGGAGAACGACCAGTGCGGCAGGTGCAGCAATTCGAACCGACCCGCCAGGCTCTCGCTCATGCCGCGGGCGATCAGCAGCGGCGCCGAACCGAGGAGGACCACCTTGAGCGGCACGCGCTGACGGGTGTCCTCGTCCCAGAGGCGTTTCGCTGTCTCGGACCAGCCGGGAATCTTCTGAATCTCGTCGAGCACGAGCACCGCACCGGTCCTGCCGGCCCGCTTGGCGGCCAGGCGCGCGGCCTCCCACTGCTGCTCGATCCACGTGGCTCCGCGCAGGGTCGGCTCGTCGGCGCTGGCGTGGCGCACGTCGCCGGCGAGGTCCTGGGCGACCTGCTGGACGAGCGTGGATTTTCCCACCTGCCGCGGCCCGGCCACGACCTGGATGTGCCGCCGCGGCTCGGCGAGCCGGCGGGCCAGGTCAGCCGCCTGGGCCCGGCGGTAGGGCGGGTGGGGGATACTCACGATACTGAGTATTTTTACTCAACCATCTGAGTAATGCAACGCCGAGATCGGTGCCGACCGAACGCCAGTTGGGGCTGCGTCGAAGGAGTGATTAGTTCATGGGGACAGTCACCTTGCCGCGATGCTTCTACCGATGCGCTGCCGTTGGCAATCAGCTGGATCTCGACCTGCGTGGGACCTTCCGGATTCTACTTCCCGGCAAGGCCCTTCAATTCTGCGGTAGCCAGGACTGCGCGCACGATTCGCATGGATGCCTCTAGAAGAATAGCTGGCGGACTATGAGTTCGGCGGCGTGTCGGCAGTGGTGGAAGGCGGTGATGCAGGTGGCCCCGGAGGGGCCGGAACCCCGATGGACGCTTTCCGAGCCAACCGCGCGGGCACCACGACACCGAGCTCGAGCAGGAGGGGTATCGACGATGCCGCCAGACACAGGATCGCAAATGCTGGAAGGTCCCGCCATGCGGGCGGATGTGGCATTCGGATCTGCTGCGCGGCGTAAAGGCCGATGCCGCCGAGCAGGGAAGATGCGCCGACGGCCGACCAGTGCCACTGGGAGCTTTCGCGGCGAGCCCGGAGGAGGATGAAGACCCGCACAGCAGCGCCGTAGATGAGAGCCAGCACGAGTCCGGCGACGAACGTGCGCATCAGTTCTCGGGGACAGTCACTGTGCCGCAGACGGCCTCGCGCTCATGACCGACGCCTCTGCGCCACCTCCAGGCGCTGCGCCGAGGGTGTCCACCTCACGCTGCTCGCCCATCCCTGCCCCCTGTGGAAAGGGGGGGATCGTTGACTGAGCACAGGGGGGACTGGAGTGAGCAGTGACGGGCCTGAATCGGCCCGGCTTTCCCGAACCGATTCAGAGGAGTCCGTCGGCAAGAGTACGACGCTCGGTGGACCTGGCGACCCCCAAACGGAGATGACGATTCGGTAGAGACCGACGCGGGGATCGAGCCGATAACCATTCTGACCTTCGGGGCCGGTGCGAGCGACTGGCTCCCCGCGCGCGGATTTCATCAGAAACCGAGCGACGTGCTGCTTGCGGGAGGAGTCCAGATACGAAGGGTTAGGCGGCAGGCCA
>CAZUAT010000096.1:0-5848 GCA_964618415.1 uncultured Thermoanaerobaculia bacterium | reverse complement strand
CGCGCGCCAGGCCGCACCGCGAACCGCGCCAGTTCGTCCCGTGCCACGACCGGGCGTCGTACGCTTGCTGGAAATGGCCTCTGACCGAATTTTCTCGGGGCGGAGGGAAGTGGCAGGATGATGGCGCGATGCGGTGGGAGGAGCGGCGGTATCCGGAGCTGGGTGGGTTGGCGGTGGCGGTACTGCCGATCGGGGCGGTCGAGGCGCACGGGCCGCATCTGCCCACCGGAACGGACATCGTGATCGCCGAGGCGATGGCGCGCGACGGCGTGCGGCGGTTGCGCGCCGAGGGCGTGAGGGCGGCGATTCTCCCCGCGCTCGCCTATGCGCCGGCGCCGTTCGCCGACGAGTTCGACGGCACGCTGTCGATCCGCCCGGAGACGATGGTCGCGCTGCTCGAGGACCTGGCCGCCGCGCTCGCTCGCCGGGGCGTGAAGGTGTTGGCGATCGTCAATGCGCACTTCGACCCGGCGCAGGTCGCCGCGCTGCGGGACGCGGTGGCACGGATCGAGGCGGGCGGCGCGATCCGTGTCGCCTTTCCGGATCTGACCCGCCGGGCGCTGGCCGAGAGGCTCACTGACGAGTTCCGCTCCGGCGCCTGCCATGCGGGGCGCTACGAGAGTTCGATCGTGCTCGCCGAGCGGCCCGAGCTAGTCGACGAAGCGACGCGGCGCACGCTGCCCGACCTCGCCGTCTCGCTCGTCACGGCGGCGCGTGACGGGCGGGCCACGTTCGGCGCTGCCGGCATGGATGCGGCCTACTGCGGCGCGCCGACGGCCGCGACCGGTGGCGAAGGGCGCGAGATGGTCGCCCGGCTCGGTGAGATCCTTGCGACTGCCGTTCGCGCCGCGCTAGTCTGACCGCCGCG
Organism: uncultured Thermoanaerobaculia bacterium; assembly: GCA_964618415.1. Taxonomy (GTDB): domain Bacteria; phylum Acidobacteriota; class Thermoanaerobaculia; order Multivoradales; family JAGPDF01; genus JACTMI01. The sequence continues at coordinate 4,980 of CAZUAT010000096.1, read as the reverse complement.
AGTCGAGTCGACCATTCGATCAGCCGGGTCCGCGGGCCCGCCGGTCAACGAGAAGGGGAGGGCAGCCGATGGGCATGATCTCCGAGTTCAAGACGTTCGTGCAGCGCGGCAACGTGATGGACATGGCCGTGGGCGTCATCATCGGTGGCGCCTTCGGCAAGATCGTCACCAGCGTCGTCAACGACCTGCTGATGCCGCCGATCGGGGTGGCCGTCGGCGGGGTGAAGTTCAGCGATCTGGCGGTGCGCCTCGGCGGCACCGACGAAGCGCCCGTGATGCTCAACTACGGCGCCTTCCTGCAGGCGACGTTCGACTTCCTGATCATCGCCTTCTGCGTCTTCCTGCTCGTCAAGGCCGTCAACTCGCTGAAGAAGCCCGAGCCCCCGGCGGCCGACCCGGGACCGACGCCCGACCAGCAGCTGCTTACCGAGATCCGCGACCTGCTGCGGCAGCGGAGCTGACCCGCCCCGTGCTCGGCGTCGACCTGGGCGGCCGCGCGGCCGTGGTGACCGGCGGCGGGCGCGGCATCGGCGCCGCCGTCGCGCGCACACTGGCCGAGGCCGGCGCGCGGGTGCTCGTCTGCGCGCGCTCGGGCGCTGCCGTCGAGCAGCTCGCCGCTGAGCTGGCGGCGGGCGGCCACGAGGCCTATGCCGTGGAGTGTGACGTGGCCGACGAGGCGGCTGTCGAACACCTGCGGGTTGCCGCGCTGGATCGACTCGGGCGGGTCGAAATCCTGGTCAACAATGCGGGCAGCGCCAGCTCGGCGCCGCTACACCGCCAGACTCTCGACGAGTGGCGCCGCCTGTTCGAGGTCAACGTGCAGGGGACCTTTCTGGTCACCCGCGCCCTGCTTCCCTCCATGATCGAGGCGGGCTGGGGCAGAGTCGTGCAGATCGCCTCGATCGCCGGCCGTACGGGCGCGGCTTACATCTCCGCCTACGCTGCCGCCAAGCACGCGGTGGTCGGCTTCACGCGCGCGCTGGCGGTGGAAGTGGCGGCGCGCGGCATCACGGTCAACGCCGTCTGTCCCGGCTACGTCGACACGCCGATGACCGATCAGTCGGTGGCCAACATTGCCGGACGGACCGGCCTCGCCGCCGACGCCGCCCGCGAGCGGCTGATAGCCACCAACCCGCAGCGGCGCCTGATCGATGTGGAGGAGATCGCCTTCCTCACCGCGCTGCTGTGCGACGATCGCGCCCGCGGGATCAACGGCCAGGCGATCGGAATCGACGGTGGAGCGTTCCCGGGATGACCGGCCGCAGTCGCACCATCAATCCAGCCGAGCTCGGCGCCCCGCGAGGCTACAGCAACGGCGTGCTCGCGCCGGCCGGCAGCCGACTGCTGTTCATCGCCGGCCAGATCGGCTGGGGGGAAGGGCAGCGGCTGGTGGGTGAGGGGTTCGCTGCCCAGTTCGACGCCGCGCTCGGCAACGTGCTCGCTGTCGTGCGGGAGGCCGGGGGCGAGCCGCACGAGATCGTCCGAATGACCGTCTACGTCACCGACCGTCGGCGCTACGTTGCCGAGCTCGCCGAGGTGGGTGCCGCCTGGCGGCGGCGGATGGGCCGGCACTACCCGGCGATGGCGCTGCTCGAAGTGGCGGCGCTGCTCGAGGAGGGAGCGCTGGTGGAGATCGAAGCGACTGCGGCGCTGCCGCCGGATCGAGAGGAGGATTGAGCGTGGCGATCGAGCCGGGAAGCTTTCGTTACGAGTTCGACCCGGCGACCGCCGTGGCGACGATCACCCTCGACCGCCCGGAGCGGCTCAACGCCCTTACCTTCGAGGTCTACCGGGAGCTGCGCGAGACGTTCGAGGCGCTCGACCACGAGCCCGGCGTGCGGTCGATTCTGATCACCGGCTCGGGCAAGGCGTTCTGCTCCGGGGGCGACGTCGAGGAGATCATCGGCCCGCTGTTCGAGCGCGACGGCCGCGGCCTGCTCGAGTTCACCCGCGCGACCGGCGCGCTCATCCGCGCCATGCTGCGCTGCCGCCGGCCGATCGTCGGCGCGCTCAACGGCACCGTGGCCGGCGCCGGGGCGGTGATCGCCACCGCCTGCGACCTGCGCATCGCCGCCGAGACCGCCAAGATCGCCTATCTCTTCACCAAGGTCGGCCTGTCGGGCGCCGACATGGGCGCCTCCTGGCTGCTGCCGCGCATCGTCGGGCTGGGCCGGGCGATGGAGATGCTCATGTCCGGCGACTTCGTCGACGCGGCGACCGCCGAGCGGATCGGGCTCTACCACGCGGTGGTCCCGGCCGACCGCTGCCTCGCGGTCGCCCGCGAGCGCGCCGAGAAGCTTGCCGCGGGCCCGTCGTTCGCCCTCGAAGTGACCAAGCGGATGCTCTATCGCGAGGCGGCGATGGACCTCGACGCCGCGCTCGAGGCCGAGGTCGAGATCCAGGCGATCTGCATGCAGGATCCGAACTTCCGCGAGGCCTACGAGGCGTTCGTGGCGAAGCGCAAGCCGGTTTTTCGATGACTTCCGCCACTTCGCTCGCCGGTCTCGACGCGTTCGCGCGGGAGCGGATCCGCCCGCGGCCGGCCCCCGCCGACGACGCCGCGGCGCGGCGCGAGGCGCGCGAGCTGCTCGAGCTGATGGGGGAGGCGGGGTGGTGCCGACACGCGGCGCCGGCGGCCTGGGGCGGCGTCGCCGCGACGGTCTCGCTGGCGGCGCTCTGCGCGATCCGTGAAGCGGTCGCCGCGGCCTCGCCGCTCGCCGACGCGGTCTACGCGCTGCAGGCGCTCGGCTCGATGCCGATCACCCTCTCGACCAACGAGGCGATGCAGCGCCGGTGGCTCCCCGAGGTCGCCGCCGGCAACGCGATGGCCGCCTTCGCGATGACCGAGCCCGAGGCCGGCTCGGACGTCGCGTCGATGACGACGCGCGCCACGCGCGACGGAGATGGCTGGCGCCTAGACGGCGCCAAGCACCTGATCTCGAACGCCGGCCTCGCCGACTTCTACACCGTCTTCGCCACCGTGGAGCCGGGAGCGGGCGCCAAGGCGATCGCCTGTTTCGTGGTCCCCGCCGACGCGCCGGGTCTGCGCTTCGACGGCGCCCAGGTCCTCTCCGAGCCGCACCCGCTGGGGGCGATCTCGTTCGACGGCTGCCGGGTCGGCGCCGAGGCCCTGCTCGGCGGCCCGGGCGACGGCTTCAAGCTCGGCCTCGCCGCGCTGGACCGCCTGCGCCCGACCGTGGCGGCGGCCGCCTGCGGCTTCGCGGCGCGCGCGCTCGAGGAGGCGCTCGCCCACGCACGCGCGCGTCACCAGTTCGGCCAGCCGCTCGCCGCGCAGCCGCTGGTCCAGCAGAAGCTGGCGCGGATGGCGACCGACCTCGAGGCCGCGCGCCTGCTGGTCGGCCGGGCTGCAGCGGTGGCCGACGGCGGAGCCGGCCGCCTCACGCTCGAGGCGGCGCAGGCAAAGCTCTTCGCCACCGAAGCGGCGCAGCGCATCGTCGACGACGCGGTCCAGATCGCCGGCGGCCGCGGTGTCCTCGCCGAGTCGATCTTCGACCGCCTCTATCGCGCCGTGCGCGCCCTGCGTATCTACGAGGGCACCAGCGAGATCCAGCATCTGGTCATCGCTCGCGAGCTGCTGCGCTGAGCGCGGCTCGAATACGTAGGAGGCGCGCAGGACGCGTAGGATTGTCGTGATGGCCGATCGCGCACTGCCCCTGATGCCCGGAGTCGATCCGGCGGCCGCACCCGAGCCCGGCGACCCGGCTTGGGAGGCGTGGGTGGAGTCGGTCGTCTTCTCGCCGGAAGGGGTCGACCGCAGCCAGATCTGGGCCAGCCTGCACCGCACCCCCGACGAACGGCTGGCGATTCTCCAGCGCGCCGTCAACGACCTGCTCCGACTCCGTGGCGCAGCCGCACCAGAACTTCGCTGAGCTGCTGCGCCTGCTGACCGACCACGAGGTGGAGTTCGTGGTGGTCGGGGCAGTGGCGGCGGTGCTCGAGGGGGCGCCCATGACGACGTTCGACCTCGATGTCGTCGTCGAGCCGTCGGAGCAGAACCACACCCGCCTGTTGGCGGCGCTCGCTGCCGCGGAGGCGGTCTATCTCGACCCGGCCGGTCGCCGCGTCGCGCCGGATGCCAGCCGCTTGCGCACGCGTCGGCTCCACCTGCTCGAGACGCGCCACGGGCGCCTCGACCTGCTCCGGGAGATCGGTGCCGGCATGGGGTGGTCGACCGTCCTGACTCGTTCGCACGCGGTGGAGGCCGGCGGGCTCTCCGTCCGTGTGCTCGATCTGGATGCGCTGATCGAGGCCAAGGAGGCGGCCGGGCGCGACAAGGATCGCGCGGCGCTGCCGCTGCTTCGCGAAACGCTGCGCTTGCGGCGCGAGCGACGAGGCTAGTCCGGACTAGACTCGCGCCATGTGGAAGCCGGCGGAGCGGATCCGGCACGAGCGGTTGGCGCCCGGGTGGCCGACACAGGGCCAAGCGGCGGCGTCGCGACTCTTTTCACCGATCGACGTCGGTGCGACGCGGCTCGAGCAGCGCACCTGGGTGCCGGCGATGGTGCCCTGGCGCGCGACCGACGACGGCTTCGTCACCGACGCTCTGCTGGCCTGGTACGAGCGTTTCGCGCGCGGCAAGCCGGGGGTGCTGGTGGTCGAGGCGACCGGCATCCGCGACGTGCCGTCGGGGCCGCTGCTGCGGGTCGGCGACGACCGCTTCGTCCCGGGCCTCGCGCGGTTGGTCGAGACGGTGCGCCGGGCGAGCGGTGGGCGCACTCGACTCTTCCTCCAGATCATCGACTTCCTCGCCATCCGCCGGCGGCCCGAGCGCGAGAAGTACTTCTCGCGCTTTCTGCGGGTGACGGAAGATCACTACGAAAGGCTTTCCCTGAAGGGAAAGGCGGAGGCGGAGGTTCGCGCGGCGCTCGCGGCGCTCCCCGACGAGGATCTGGTCGAGGTGCTGTCGGCGCGGGAGTTCGAAGCGTACGCCTGGGGCTACCGCGAGCGGGTCACGGACAC
>CAZUAT010000095.1:0-5946 GCA_964618415.1 uncultured Thermoanaerobaculia bacterium | reverse complement strand
ATCTGGAAGCTCGAGTGCTACGCAGACGGCTCGAGCGCCTGGCGCGAGGAGGAGCCGCTGACCGCGGGCTCCCCGGCCGCGCCGGCCGACTGAGCTGCGACTCGCTCCCGACTCGGAGCGGTCCGGTTCGCCCGGCTGCCAGAGCCGCCGCAGCCGTCAGCAGCGCCAGCGCAGGAAAGTAGAGCAGCAGCGACTGCATCGCGATCGGGGGCCGGTCGCCGGCGAGCACGGCGTGAAGCAGCGGCTGCTGCATCCAGTTGTACAGGACACTCAGACCGAGCAGCGCCGTCACCGCCAGCGCATGGCGAGGCAGCAGAGCCGGCAGGGTGAGAAAGAGCAGGATGTAGGTGTGATCCCAGATCTGCGGCACTGCGAGCAGAAGGAACGCGAAGGAGAAAGCCAGGGCTGCGTCCGGATCACTCCGCAGACGCCAGATGCCGGCGGCACCGAGGGGAAGCGCGAGCCAGAACAGCATCCGCACCGCGGGCGTGGCCACCGGCTGACGCGGCCGCACCCAGTCGCGCGGCTCGGACTGGAGGCGGGCGACCGTCGCCTGCAGCGACAGCTTGTTGTAGTACGGCGTCACGCCGGCGACCGGCGCGCGCTCGAAGAAGCCGAGCATCCGCTGCCAGGGCGCCACACCGGTCAGCGGCAACGCCAGCGCCGCCAGCAGCAGGCCGAGCAGCGCAACCCTGCCCAGCTCGCGCCACCTCCCGCGCAGCCAGACGGCGGCGAGAGCGAGAGCCACGAACGGCTTCAGGTGGATCGCCGCCGCCCAGCCGAGAGCCGCCAGGCCTGGCCGACCGCGGTCGGCCGCCAGCAGCGCGCCGGCGAGCAGCGCGAAGAGCAGGAAGGTCCAGTTGCCCATCGGCAGCTGGATCCAGGTCGGGTGCGAGAGCGCGAACGCCGCCGCGACGCCGAGCTGCAGCCCTGCCGCGCGCAGCCGCGCCAGCACCGCGGCCAGGCCGAGCGCCAGCGCTAGGGCGCCGAGCAGTCGATGGACTGTCTGTGCGGCCTCGAACGGCAGACTCGCCAGCGCCGCGGCCGGCGCCAGCCAGGCCGGCGAGTAGAGCCACGGGCCGACCCCGAGCGCCCCATCGTGAGTCGTCTTGTGCACCGCGCGCAGGATGCCGGCGTCGTAGGCGCGCTCGGGAGTGCCGGCCAGTACGAGGGTGCCGGCCGAGTAGTACGTGCAAAGGTCCCGGCAGGGCAGCCGCGGCGAGCGCACCCAGAGAACGGCGACCGCGACCGTCGCCATCAGGAGAGCGATCCCGCCGCGCCGTAGCTCCACAGGCCTTGCGGCCTCAGTCGGTCGGCGGCAGCGGCGCCAGCGTGAGCGGATCGCGCAGCGGCAGCTCGACCGACTTGCCGCCGGCGAACTGCGCCATCGTCGCCCGTCCCTCCGGATCGCCCGGAGCGATCTCCGCCCACTTGCCGACGATCAGAATCGCCAGGCTCTCCGGCCGCAAGTGGCGCCGTGCCACGTCGAGCACGCGCTCGACCGTCACCGCCTCGATCCGCTCCCGGTAGCCGTACCAGTATTGGTGGGGGCGACCGAGCATCTCGTCCTGCGCAAACGTGTCGGCGATCTGCGCCGCGGACTCGAACGAGCGCGGGAAGGTGTCGATGAAGGAGCGCTTCGACACCCTCAGCTCGTCGTCCGAAACCGGCTCGCGGCGGATGCGCTCGACCTCCTCGAGCAGGATCTCGAGCGCGTAGGCGACCGTGGGGTTCTTCGACGCGTAACCCATCCGGAATGTCGAAGGCCAGAAGGCGCCGAGCCCGAAGCGCGATCCGGCGCCGTAGGCGAGCCCTTCGTCGGAACGGATCCGCTGCACGAGTCGGGAGGTGAATCCGCCGCCCCCGAGGATGTCGTTCATCACCATCAGCGACGCCAGGTCGGGGTCGGTCCAGTCGGTCACCTGCAGGCTGCGATGCGCGACCACGACCTTACCCTGCGGGATGTCCTTCTCGACCCGGTAGAGCCCCGGCGTCGGCTCGTAGGCGGGTGTCGACGGTGGCCACGGCGCTGGCTCACCGGCCTGCCAGCCCTCGAGCCGCTGCGCCAGACGCCCCAGCACGTCGGCTGGATCGACGTCGCCCGAGACGGCGATCACCAGCCCCTCCGGGCCCCAGCTGCGGCGGTGGAACTCGATGAGGTCGTCCCGCTGGATCGCCGCCAGCTGCGCGGCGGTGGCCTGCCGCGCGCCGAAGTGATCCGGCCCGTAGAGCAGCCAGCCCTCCTCGCGGTCCAGGATGTCGCCCGCGTCGTCGTTGCGCTGCTTCATCGCCTCCAGCGCCTTGGCCTTCTCCACCTCGAGCCGGGCGGCGTCAAATCGCGGATGACGCAGCATGTCGAACAGCAGATCCAGCCCCTCGTCGAGCGAGTGGGTGAGCACGTTGAGGCTGGCGCGCGCGCTGGTGTCTCCGGCGTTCGAGCTGATCTGCGCCGCCAGGAAGTCGGCCCGCTCGTCGAACTGTTCGGGCGTCATCGACGCCGTGCCGCCGACCCGCATCATGCGTGCCGTCAGCGCCGCCAGACCGGGCCGGTCGACCGGCTCCCGATACGCCCCGGTGCGCAGGTGCAGGCTGATGTTGACCAGCGGCAGCGAACGATCCGGCACGATGTACGCGATGGCGCCGCCGAGGCCCGCGTCGTGACGGAAAGCGTCGGCGCGCGGCACCTCGAACTCGAGTGGACCGTAGGTCAGCTGCTCGGGCCGGGCTGGGATCGAAGACTGCTGCGCCGCGAGCGGCGCGACCGCTGCAACGGCAGCGACGCCCAGAGTGGCCAGGGCGACGCGGCGACGATGGTTCGACGTACGGCGAATCACTGTTCCTCCTCCCCGTTCTGGCCGGCACGCAGCTCGGCGATCCGTTCACGGATGGTGCGCACCATCAGGTCGAGCGGCGCCGCGAACTCCGGCGGCACCGCGCCCTTCTGTTGCTCCAGGCCGGCCAGTGCCGCTTCGAGCTGGCCAGCATCCGACGCGCTGCGAATCTGGCGCAGCTGGGCCAGAAACTGCTGCTGCTGCTCCGGCGGCAGCGCCGAGAGTTCCTCCGGGACCGGCTCCGCGACGGTACCCGCCTTGCGCTGATAGGTCGCCACGGTCCGGTTCTCGCGCGTAAAGTACTTCGCCGCCACGCGCTGGACATCCTCGGCCGTCACCGCCAGCGTCTTGTCGGCCCAGGCGTTGAGGTAGCTCCAGTCGCCCCAGCCGTCGTAGAAGAGCAGCTGCACCAGGAGAAAGAACGGATTCTGCAGGTTGCGGAACGAGCCGGCGACCGCCTGGTTCTTGACCTTCTGCAGCTCTTCGGATGGCACCGGCTCGGCCGCCAGTCGCTCGAGTTCGGCGAGCAGAGCAGCTTCGAGGTCGGCCGGCGTCGCGTCCCCCTGGGTCTGCGCGCTGACTGCGAAGAAGCCGCTGTAGCGCCACGACTGCTGCGACGAGGTCGCCGTGGAGGCGATCTTGCGATCCAGGACCAGGCTCTTGTTCAGGCGGCCCGTCTGTCCGTTGAGCAGGCCGTCGATGACGTCGAGCACGTAGCTGTCGCGATGCTGGAACGGCGTGGTGTGGAACTGGATGGTCACCTGGGGCTGGCAGTCGCACTCGGCGTTCATCCGCTTCTCGGCGAGCTGGCGCTCCTCGAGCGTGACCACGTCCGGCACCGGGCGCTTGCCGCGCGGAATGCGTCCGAAGTACTTCTCGGCCAGCCGTCGAACCTCCTCGGGATCGAAGTTGCCGACCAGAGCGACGGTGATGTTGTTCGGCGCGTAGTAGGTCTCGAAGAACTCCTGGGCGTCGGCCATCGAGAGCGACTTCAGGTCGCTCATCCAGCCGATGGTGTCCCAGTTGTACGGATGCGAGGTCCAGAACATCGCGTTGAGCTGCTCTTCGAACGGCCCGGTCGGGGTCGACTCGACGCGCAGCCGGCGCTCTTCCTGGACGACGTCCCGCTCGGCATAGAACTCGCGGAACACCGGCTGCAGCAGGCGCTCGGACTCCATCCAGAACCAGAGCTCGAGCTTGTTGGCCGGCACCGTGATCCAGTAGATCGTCGAGTCCCAGTTGGTCGTCGCGTTCATGCCCGAGCCGCCCGCTTCGGTGTAGATGCGGTCGAACTCGTCCTTGACCATCAGATCGCGCTGCTCGCGGACCAGCTCGGCGAAGCGGGCTTCGAGGTCGATCAGGTCGGGCGTGCGGGAGGCCGGGTCGAACGGGTCGTCGATCTCGCCGCGGCGGTAGCGCTGCCGCTGGATCGCGTACTGCTCGCGGATGCGCTCCTGGAGCGCCTCCTGCTCGGCCATGATCTCGGCATCGCGGACCGCGTCCTTCGTGCCGATGATCCGGCTGCCCTTGAACATCATGTGTTCGAAGAAGTGGGCGACGCCGGTGATTCCCGGCCGCTCGTTGGCGGAACCGACGTGGGCCACCCACCCGCCCATCACCGTCGTCTGTTCCGGCCGCCGCACGAGCAGGAACCGCATCCCGTTGTTCAGTGCGAGCTGCTCGACCGGCACCTCGGCGCGGGGCGTGGCGCTCGGCGCCGGCTTGCCCTGCGCGAGTGCGGCTGTTGCGGTCACGGCGCCAGCCAGCACCAGCGTCGACACCATCAGACCGCGGGCCGCGCCGCGGCCCTCCTGGCTCTCCCTGCGCATTCGGTCTCTCTCCTCTTGCCCGTGCCCGGACCGCCGCCGGATTCCACGGCGCTCCCGAAGCGGGATACGTGTCGGCGTGCCGGTGGTTGCGGCGCCGACCCCGGCCAGCCTATCGCGGCGCCTTGCCCGAGCCGGCCCGCAGGCCGTCCCGGACCCAGCGCATGGGAGCGGTCAGGGCCCGGCCCAGCCGGAAGCTGACGCTGCGCTCGACGTCGCGGCTCAGCGTGGTGAGCTGGCGGCGCAGGCGTGCCACCTCGGCCTCGAGGGCCTCGACACGGTGGTCTCCCCCGGTCGCCTCGAACTGATCGTCGAGGTGGACCAGGAAGTGCTCCTCGACCAGGCGACGAAACTCGGCCATCGCCCCGGGGGCCGGCTCGCCCCGGCGGGCTTCCAGGATCACGACGTGCGGCATCTCTTCGGAGTCCGGGTAGGTCTCGTGCCGCTCGAGGCCGCGCAGGAACGGCACGTCGCTCTGCCCGTAGCGGCAGGCGCGCAGGTCGACGAAACCGCTCGCGGTCAACGCGGCGCGCAGGATCGGCTCGTTCCACAGGAACTGGTGGCCCCAGGCGTGGAAGGCTCGATTGAGCACCAGGGCGGCCTGCGTTCGGCCGCCGCCGGGACGCTCTTCGAGGTGGTAGCAGTAGGACCAGACCCAGTCGAGATTGGGCGTCGAGAGCCGGACCACGCCACCGGGGCGCAGCACGCGATGGAGCTCCGCGAACAGGCGCAGGGTGTCCTCGATGCGCAGGTGTTCGATGAAGTGTTCGGCGAAAACCGCCTCGACGTTGTCGAAGTCGAGCGGTCGCCGCAGATCGGCCACCACGTCGACCCCGGGCAGCGCCTGCCCGTCGATGTTGATCCAGCCCTCCAGCCGCTTGTCGCCGCAGCCGAGGTGCAGCCGCACCCCGACGGGCTCTTCCCCCGCCGCACGCTTCGTCATCTGCGCAAGCGTATCGCGCTCACGAGTCGACTGCCGAGTGCAGGCGCCCGTGCCGGTCTGCCGCTCCGCGGGCGGCTCGTTCCCTCCGGTCGCACGGAGTCAGCGCAGCTGACAAAGCCGCGCTCCCTGCGGGAACAATCCGCCCGCTGCGCTGACTGCCAATAGCGACAACGACCACCGACCCTGCTCCCGCCGAGCGCAGCCGGCCGGGGCGTTGCGCAGGGAGCGCGGCTTTGTCGATTCCATCGACTCCGTGCGACTGGAGCGGCGCACCGGACGGCGGAGCGGATTCGCCACCCGACGCAGCGACTCTGCGCCCGTGCCGGTCTGCCGCTCCGCGGGCGGC
>CAZUAT010000094.1:0-6215 GCA_964618415.1 uncultured Thermoanaerobaculia bacterium | reverse complement strand
TCGAGCGCCAGCGACAAGGCGAACAGGAACGACACGGTCGCGGCCTCGAACCACTCGCCGATGACGATCGCTCCGGCGACGGCGATGGTCATCAGCAGGTTCATGTCCGGCCGCAGGCGGCGCGCGGCCAGCCACGCCTTGGGTGCCACGGTGAACAACCCGGCGGCGATCCCGAGCGCGTAGACCATGCGCGCGGCCACCGGAACCGCGTGCCCGTCGCCGAGTCCCTCGGTGCCCACGGCAGCGGCGATCCCGCCGGCGAGCGTCGCGTGCACCGCGAAACCGCCGGCCGCTCCGACGCCGGACACCAACGTCGACCAGAAGCGCCGACGACGCAGCCGCTCCGAAGCCTCGCCGCCCCCTGATTCGGCCCACGGCTCGGCGCCGAGACCGGCGCGTTTCACGGCGGTCAGAATCGCCGTGTCGGGCACGACCGACGCCGCGGCGGCGACGGTCATCCGGCCGCGGAGAAGGTCGAACCCGAGCCGATCGCCGCCGCCGACGACGGGGCCGACCTCGCGTTGGAGGAGGGCGATCTCCTCGGCGCAGTCCATCCCCGTGATCTTGAACGCGCGGGCTCGCCGTGCCGGCTCAGAGGACATGATCCCCCTCCTCGCCGGTGCGGACCCGGATCGCCCGTCTGACCTCGTACACGAACACCTTGCCGTCCCCGGCGCGCCCGGTGCGCGCGGCCTCGACGAGCGTCGCCACGACCTGGTCGGCGAGGTCGTCTCGCACCACGACCTCCAGTTTCGTCTTGCGGGCGAAGGCATGCCCTCCCTCGAAGACCGGGTCCTCCGCCCCCGCGGCACGCGACTGGCCCCAGCCGAGAACCTGCGACACGGTAAGGCCCGGCAGCTCTTCGATCGCCGCGAGGGCGCGCAGGACGTTCTCCAGCATGAAGGGTTGAATGATGGCCTTGATCTCGCGCATAGCGGCTCCTTGTTCCTCAGATCTCGACTTCGGTTCGCCGCGCCGTGAACCAGGAGTAGACGGTCGGCAGAACGAGAAGGGTCAACAACGTCGACGTCACCAGGCCGCCGATTACGACTGTCGCCAGGGGGCGTTGCACCTCGGCGCCGGCGCTGGTCGCGAGCGCCATCGGCACGAAGCCGAGCGAGGCGACGAGCGCCGTCATCAGCACCGGTCTGAGCCGCACGAGGGCTCCCTCGCGCGCAGCTTCGTCCGCGCCGAGGCCGCGCTCGCGGCGCTCGACGATGTACGAGACCAGTACGACGCCGTTGAGCACGGCGATGCCGAAGAGGGCGATGAAGCCCACCCCGGCCGAGATCGAGAACGGATAGCCCCGCAGGGCGAGCGCCGCGATGCCACCGCTGATCGCGAGCGGAACGTTGAGGAAGATCAGCACGGCGAGTCGCGCCGAGCTGAACGTGGTGTAGAGCAGCAGGAAGATGAGAAGCAACGAGAGTGGCACGAGCAGCGCCAGTCGCCGCGAGGCCGACTGGAGATTCTCGAACTGGCCGCCCCAATCGAGCGTCCATCCGGACGGCAGCTCGACCTGGTCTCTTACGGCCGCCTGGGCATCGGCGATGAACGACCCGAGGTCCCTGCCGCGCACGTTCGCTTCGACGCTGATCCGCCGGCTGATGTTCTCGCGGCTGATCTGCGCCGGGCCGTCTTCGAGGGTCACGCTGGCGACCTGGGAGAGCGGCACGAGCCGCCGCGGACCGCCCTCGACCGCCGGCGGTGCCGGGACCCGGAGGTCGCGAATGCGATCGAGGCTCGAGCGCGTCTCCGCGCCGAAGCGCGCCTGGAGGAGGAACCGCTTCTGACCCTCGAAGACCATGCCGGCGGGAATGCCCCCCACCGCTTCGACCACGTCGAGGATCTCCTCGGCGTGGATGCCGAGCCGCGCGGCGGCCTGCCGGTCGATGCGCACGCGCAGCACCGGTAGGCCCGTCGTCTGCTCCGCCTTGACATCGGCTGCACCCGGCACCCTCTGGACCGCGCGCACGACCTCGTCCGCCTTCTTCTTGAGACCCGCCAGATCGTCACCGTAGATCTGGATCGCGACGTCCGAGCGCACGCCGGAAATCAGCTCCGAAACGCGGAGCTCGATCGGCTGGGAGAAACTGAAAATGGCGCCGGGCACCCGTTCCGTGACCGCCGCCTCGATCGCCTCGATGAGCTCCTCCTTGCTGCCGAAGCGCCACGCTTCGCGAGGGTTCAGCATGATGTAGGTGTCGCTGATCTCGACTCCCATCGGATCGGTCGCGATCTCGGCCCGGCCGGTCCGCGAGACGATCGTGTCGATCTCCTCGGCGAACTGCTCGCGCAGCACCTTCTCGGCCTGGAGGGAGATCCGGTTCGACTGCTCGAGCGAGATGGACGGTAGCCGCCAGATCTGCATCGCGATCGCGCCCTCGTCCAGCCTCGGGATGAACTCGGTTCCCAGGAACGGGGTAATCGCGAGCGTGACGAGGAACACCAGCACCGCGACACCAACCGTGATCTTGCGGCGGACCAGGGCGCCGTCGAGCAGTGGAACGTAGATCCGCTTCGCCCAGCGGAAGAGCCAGGGCTCCTTCTCCGAGACCTTGCGGAGGAAGAGGCTCGCCAGGACCGGCATCAGCGTCAGCGCCGCGACGAGCGACGCCGCGAGTGCGAAGACCACGGTCAGCGCCATGGGCCGGAACATCTTCCCCTCGACCCCGCGCAGCGCCAGGATCGGCAGGTAGACCAGGATGATGATGCCGACCGCGAACACCACCGGCCTGGCCACCTGGTGCGCCGCGGAGCGGACCTTCTCGACGTGCGAGACGCCGTGGTCACTGCGCCGCTCGTGGAGCACCCGGACGATGTTCTCGATCATGACCACGGAGCCGTCGACGATCAGGCCGAAGTCGATCGCGCCGAGGCTCATCAGGTTGCCGGAGATCCCGAGCTCCTTCATGGCGATGAAGGCGGCGAGCATGGACAGCGGAATCGCCGATGCCACGATCAGCCCGCCCCGCAGGTTGCCGAGGAGGAGCAGCAGCACGACGATGACGAGCAACCCGCCCTCCGAGAGGTTCTTGGCGACGGTACGGATCGTCCGGCGGACGAGGTCGGTGCGGTCGTAGAAGGTGTCGATCGTGACGCCCGGCGGCAACGTCTCCTGGATCTCGGCGATCTTCTCCTTCACGCGGTCGACGACGACCCGTGAGTTCTCGCCCATCAGCATCATGACGATGCCGACGACCGCCTCACCTCGCCCGTCACGAGTGACCGCGCCCTGTCGGATCATCGGCGCGAGCTCGACCGCGCCGACGTCGGCGATCGTCACCGGCGTTCCGGCAGCATCGTGCGCCAGCACGACCGAGCGGATGTCTCCGAGGTCGTCGAGCAGGCCCTCGCCGCGGATCAGGTACTGCTCGCCCTGATGCTCGATGTAGCCGCCGCCGACCGAGCGGTTGCTCGCCCGCAGCGCCCCGAGGATGTCCCCCACCGCCAGGCCGTGCGCGGTCAGCCGCTCGGCGTCGAGCGTCACTTGGTAGGTCTTGAGCTGGCCGCCGAACGAGTTGACTTCGACGATCCCGGGCACCGACCGGAGCTGGTAGTTGACGTACCAGTCGAGAATCGTGCGCAGCTCCATCGGCGTGTAGCAGTCGTCGGTATCGGGGCCCTCGGCGGGGCACGAGGAGTCGGCCTTGACCTCGAACTGGTAGATCTCGCCGAGGCCGGTCGAGATCGGGCCCATCTCCGGCTCGCCGTAACCCTCGGCGATCGCTTCACGCGCTTCGGTCAGCCGCTCGCCGACCAGCTGGCGGCCCCAGTAGATGTCGGTGCCCTCCTCGAAGACGACGGTGACGACCGAGAGCCCGAACTTCGAGACCGAGCGGATCTCTTCGACCTTCGGCAGACCGCTCATCGCGGTCTCCACCGGGAACGTGACGAACCGCTCGACCTCCTCGGGCGCGAGACCAGGACTGTTGGTCAGAACCTGCACTTGGACGTTGGTGACGTCGGGCACGGCGTCGATCGGCAGCCCGAGGACGGAATAGACGCCGGCGGCGGCGACCAGTAGCCAGAGCGCGACGACGAGCAGGCGGTTATCGAGCGAGAAATCGATGATGCGTCGGATCATGGCGGCCTCAGTGACTGTGTCCGCCGCCCAGCTCTTCCCGGGCGAGCTCCGACTTGACGAAGAAGGCGCCTGCGACGACTACCGGCTCGCCGACGGCGACCCCGTCGAGCACCTCGACGAACCCCTCGCCGCGGCGGCCGAGCTTCACTGTGCGAGGCTCGAAACGGCCTTCGCCGAGCGCCACGAAGACGACGGAGCGGTCGCCGTCCCGCTGGACAGCCGCCTCGGGGACGGCGACCACCTCGACGGTGCCCGGAGCTTCGGCGGCGGCGTGCGGATCGAGAATCCGCACCCGAGCGAACATCCCGGGCCGCAGTCGCCCTTCGGGGTTCGGCACCTCGATCCGAGCTCGGGCCGTCCGGGTCGCGCTCTGGACGCTGCTGCCGAGATAGACGACCTCGCCGGTGAAGGGTGTATCGGGATACGCGTCGACCTCGATCGTCACCCCATCGCCCAGGTGGACCCGGGCGAGGTCGCGTTCGTAAACGTCGATCCACACCCAGACGCGCGACAGGTCCGCGACCTGGAAGAGCTGGCTCTGGGTCTCGACCATCTCGCCACGGGTCACTTCCTTCGCGACGATCGTGCCCGCGAACGGGGCGCGGACCTCGTAGATCGAGACGCGCGGCTGGTCGTAACCGAGCTTGGCGACCTCGTCGTTCGACAATCCGAGCAGGTGCAGCCGCTCCTCGGCACCGCGCAGGGCCGCGTCGGCCTCGCGGGAAGCGGCCCGCGCGCTCAGCATCTCCTGCTCCGAGGAGACCCGCTCGCGGAAGAGCCGATCCTCCCGCTCCCACGTCTCGCGAGCCAACTCCGCCCGGGCGCGGCTCTGCAGGTAGTCACCGACCGCCTCCCCGAGCTCGATCGAATCGATGCGCGCGAGAACCTGCCCAGCACGCACCGCCTCCCCCAGCTCGACGGGGACGCTTTCGACCCGGCCGCCGACGCGCGGACTGACGTGCGCGAAGCGACGCTGGTCGAAGTCGACCGAGCCGGTCGTCTCGAGCTCGGCTCGGAGCCGACGGGACGCCGCCGGAGCCGTGACGATGCCGGCGGTGGCCACGGCCTCGGCCGATAGCTCGATGGCTTCGCCTTCCTCGTGCCCCTCCTCACCGTGGCTCTCCTGCTCGTGAGCAGCCTTTCCGGCCGCGTGATCGTCTTCGGCGACCTTCTCTCCAGCAGCGGTCGGAGCGGACGATGGACCAGGGTTGCCGCAGCCGACGAGTGCCAAGCCGAGCAGCAGCGAAAGTACTGAAGCGTTGTAGCGAGTCGAGAACGTCATCGGGAGGTCTCCGAAGAGCGAGGAAGGTCGGAAGTCGGGGGGACGGGGGTAGCG
The DNA here is from genome assembly GCA_964618415.1 of uncultured Thermoanaerobaculia bacterium. Lineage (GTDB taxonomy): Bacteria > Acidobacteriota > Thermoanaerobaculia > Multivoradales > JAGPDF01 > JACTMI01. The sequence continues at coordinate 792 of CAZUAT010000094.1, read as the reverse complement.
CCGGTGGCGAGACCGAGCTCGATCTGCGCCAGCCAGGCGTCGGCGGCGGCCTCGATCAGCTCGCGGCGGCTGTCGATCAGCTCGCGGCGGAAGACCAGCACCTCGCTGCCGCGCAACTTCCCGGCCGCAAGGCCACGCTGGACCAGATCGAGGCTTTCCTCGAGCGTTCCGGCGACCGTCTGACGAAAGACCGCGAGCGCGCGGGAGGTCGCCTCCGCGCGGCTCCACGCGGCGGCGACTTCGCGCCGCACCGCGAGCTCGGCGGAGGCGAGGCGAGCGGACAACACCCCTTCATCGGCACGCGCGGTGGCGATGCCGCCTTGGTTGCGTTGGAAGAGTGGAATCGTGAAGCCTGCGCGCAGGGTGTCGAGGTCCTCGCGATCGGCTTCGCGGCCCTTCGCGACACCGATCACCAAGTTCGGGGTCGCCAGCGAGCGCTCGAGGCGGATCCGGGCGGTTGCCGCCTCGACCTCGGAGCGCAGTGCGAGCAGGTCGCTCCGCCGGTCGAGCGCGAGGCGTTCGAGCTCGGCGAGCGCTGGCGGCGCCGGCCAGGCGTCCGGGAGCGTACCGGCGACGAAGGGTAGCTCCGCCACAGGGAGCGCCAGAACCTCGGCAAGCGCGGCGCGGGCCGCTGCTTCGTCGGCGCGGGCGAGAGCGACGCGACGCTCCGCCCGACCTTCCGCGGCGCGCGTGACGTTGAGGTCGATCAAGGTGCCGGCGCCTGCGTCCAGTCGCCTCTGCTCGAACGCGGCGAGCTCCGCGGCAACCTCGCGTTCGAATGCCGCGAGGGTC
>CAZUAT010000093.1:0-6305 GCA_964618415.1 uncultured Thermoanaerobaculia bacterium | reverse complement strand
GCGGCTACGTCATCATCTCCGGCGAGCGCCGCTGGCGCGCCGCCGGCATCGCCGGTCTCGAGACCGTCCCCTGCCTCGTCGCCGCCGACGCAGACCACGACACCGGCCGCAACACGCTCACGCAGCTTTCCGAGAATCTCCAGCGCTCGAACCTCAAGCTCCTCGACGTCGCGAACGCTCTGAAGCGCTGCCTCGACGAGACTGGTCTCGGCCAGGCGGAGCTGGCGAAGGAGCTGGGGAAGTCGAAGTCGTGGGTGTCGAAGTACCTGACGCTGCTGAAGGCGGAGGGACCGTTCCGAGAGGCGTTGGACGAAGGGCTCCTCGGAAATCCTGAGACTGCGCGGATCTTCGGGCGACTCGACGAGGCGAAGCAGAGCAAGCTCCTGCGGCGGGCGCGAAAGCAGGGCTTGCAGCTCAGCCATGCTGAAATCGCCATGCTGGATAGACGCAACACGTCCGGTAACTCGGGGAGCCCAAGCGACCGCAAGTGCGTGATCGAGGGTGACATCTCGCCGGAGGGAGGGCCCGAGCCGGCGCTGCTCCTCGAGGGGGAGGGAGCACATACGATTCGGGTGTCTTCAGCGCAGCTCCGAAGGCTCATCGAGTGCCTCGGCGGCTCAGCCGGTGAGGAGAGCACATTGGTTGAGACCCTCTGGGCGCTCCTGGCCACCTGACGTTCCGCTCCCATTTGCGAGGCTGCCCGTGGCAGGGTGCAGGAGGCTTCCAGATTCAGGGCGGTTGGCGCCTGGCGGATCCAAGAGGCAGGTCGGCCCCTGGAGGCAAGCCGTTCCTTGCTCCAGGGTTGGAAGGTCCAGAGCCGTTCCGTGGGGTAGCAGCAGATCCTGACCCGGCGGGTGGCGCGGGCGCGTCGATCGGGTGCATAATGGCAGCGTGATGCAGTCCCGCAGCCGCATCGTCCGCCTCGGCATCGCGCTCCTCGTGGCAGCGCTCGCGACTCCCGTCGCAGCGCTCGCGTGTAGCGATTGCTGCTGTCCGACGATGACGATGGGAGGCGCAGCCTCCGCGCCATGTGCGGCGCCGAGCACGGCAGGTCCGATGCTGACCTGTTGTGCCCGGCCGGCAGCGGCGGACGCCTCCGCAGCCCCGGCGGCGGTCATCACGGCATCGCAGCTCGAGGCGCCGGCGCCGTCGGAGAAACCGATCGCGGAAGTGCCCGTGGTGGCGATTCCCGTGATCGCTCCCGGCGGGCATGCGCCTTCTGCGCCCGAGCGAGCTCGAGCCGAACGAAGGCACGATCGCGGGCTCTGCGTCCTCAATTCCGTATTTCGGATCTGAAACTCCCCGGACGTTGACGTTGTTCCGTGCCGCATGACGCGGCGCGGAGGTCATACGTTTCCGGGAGGAGTCCGTGACACTTGCTGAATCATCCAGGTTTGTCGTCCTCGTCGTACTCGCCGGCGCCTCGCTCGGTCTGGGTCCGCTCTCCGCGGAGGAAGCGCTGCCCGCCGCGTCGAGCCCGGAGCCCTCGCCGCCGGCCGCCGATCGGCTGATCGCGTCCCTCGAGCCGGCGCACGCCGCGCTCGTCTCCGAGGTCCTCGAGCGCAATCCGGATCTCGCACGTCTTCGCGCCCTGGCGGCCGCGAGCGCCGCCCGAGCGCCTCAGGTCCGCGCGCTGCCCGATCCGATGGCCTCGCTGACCGCCTTCGCGCTGACCCCCGAGACCCGCGTCGGGCCGCAGGAGGCGGCCGCGGCGATTTCCCAGCGGTTCCCCTGGTTCGGCAAGCTCGCTCTCAAGGAGCGGCAGGCTCTGCTCGACGCCGAGGCGGCACGGGCGGCGGTCGAGGCCAAACGGCTGGCACTCGTCACCGAGACGCGACGCCTGGCCTACGAGCTCGGCTTTCTCTCCGCGCAGGAAGCGATCCTGCACGAGGATCGCGACACGCTCGTCCACTACGAAGAGTTGGCCCGCGCTCGCTACGCCTCGGGCGTCGGGCTCGAGCAGGCGGTGATCAAGCTCCAGGCGGAGATCACGCGCGACGAAAACCGTCTCCTCGACCTCGCGAATCGCCGGGCGGCGCTCGCGAGCGCCCTCGACGCCCTGCGAGACCGTCCGGCCGGCGGGATGTCTCCCGGCATCGTGCTTCCGGATGGTCCGCCGCCGCTTTCGACTCTCGACCTGGCGGCCCTGCGAGCCGCGGCGGTCGAGAACCGCCCCGAAGTCGCCCGATCGCGGGCGATGATCGCCGCGGCCGGGGTGGGCGGAGAGCTGGCGCAGAAAGAGTTCCGGCCCGACCTGACGGTGGGGCTGGGCTACACGCTGGTCGGCAAGCGCCAGGACGCCCCGGGTCGCGCCATGCCGCCGCCGGGAAACGGCGACGACATCCTCGGCGTCACGCTCGGAGTCAATCTTCCGGTCTGGCGAGAGCGGCTCGAGGCCGGCGTGGTCGAAGCCACCGCGCGCGAGACCGCCGCCGAGGAGGAGCTGCGCTCGACCCTCGCTGGCATCGACCAGAGCCTCGGCGAGCTGGCGGCTCGGCTGCCGCTTCTGGACGAGCAGCTCGCGTTGTTCACCGGCCTTCTGTCGACCCAGGCCGAGGAGGCGCTGCGCTCCGCCGAGGCCGCCTACGCCGCCGGCTCGGCCGGCGCCCTCGATCTGCTCGACGCCGAGCGGGTGCTCCTCGAAGTCCGTGTCGGTACCGCCCGGATGCGGGCCGATTCCCTGATCGTACGAGCCCGGCTCGAGGGAGCGCTCGGCGCCCCTCTGGCCTCCCTCTCCGCTGGAGGCGACCGATGAACGACGAACTGCACGACGATCCCCTCGCTCCGACGCCGCGCCGCCCGCGCCGTTGGGTCTCCAACCTCGGCTGGCTCGTCGGCGGGGCCCTGCTCGCCGTCCTGCTGATCGCCGACCCGCTCGGCCTCCATCCGGTCGACGGCTGGCTGCACGGCATCGTGGGCCGCTGGCACGGCGCTCCCGACCTGGTCTCCTCCGAAGCCCCGAAGCAGCTCTGGACCTGCGGCATGCACCCCCAGGTCATCCAGGATCACCCGGGGACGTGCCCGATCTGCGGCATGAACCTGGTGCCCCTCGACCCGGGAATGCAAGGCGAGGACGAAAGCTCCGCGTCGGCGGGGGAGCGAGAAGTCCTCTTCTACCGCAACCCGATGGATCCGACCGTGACGTCGCCGGTCCCGATGAAGGACTCGATGGGGATGGACTACGTCCCGGTGTACGCCGAGGAGGCCGACGCGGCAGCCGAAGGCTCGACGATTCGAATCGATCCGGCGGTAGTCCAGAACATGAACGTGGTGACCGCCGAGGTCGAGCGCCGGGACCTCTCGCGCGAGATCCGCACGGTGGGCTACCTCGACTACGACCAGGAGAAGATGGTCTCGGTCACTACCAAGTTCCCGGGCTTCGTCGAGAGGGTCTACGTCAACTACATCGGCGAGCCGGTGCGCAAGGGGCAGCCCCTCTTCGAGATCTACTCGCCGGAGCTCGTCCAGACCCAGGAGGAGCTGGTCTCGGCGATCGCCTACGCGAGGAAGCTCGCAGAGGCTCCGGAGAGCGCGAGAGAGCGGGCCGAGGCGCTGGTGGATGCGGCTCGTCGCCGACTCTCCTTCTGGGACATCAGTGCAGCCCAGGTCGAGAAGCTGGAGGCGACCGGTGCGCCACAGCGCACGCTGACCGTCAGCGCTCCGTCGAGCGGGGTGGTCATGATGCGCATGGCCGGCCTCGAGGGGATGTCGGTCCGTCCGGGGATGGAGCTTTTCCACCTCGCCGACCTCTCGACGCTCTGGCTCTCAGTGGAAGTCTTCGAGGACCAGCTCTCCTGGTTGCGGCCCGGGAGCGAGGCCGAGATCGCGCTCTCGTACTTCCCGGGCGAGACGTTCCACGGCCGCGTGCGTTTCGTCGAGCCGCAGGTGCAGGAGAAGACCCGCACCGTCGGCCTGCGCGTCGAGGTGCCGAACCGCGATGGCCGGCTGCGGGCAGGCATGTACGCGACGGTGCGCTTTGCACCCGTGGTCGCGCACGACGTCGTGACCGTGCCTTCCCTCGCCGTGCTCCGGACCGGCGAGCGCAATGTCGTCGTCGTCGCGGTGGGGAACGGCCGGTTCTCCGTCCGGGAAGTTCGCCTGGGAGTCTCCGGAGAGCGGGAGGTTCAGGTGCTCTCCGGCCTCGAGTCAGGCGAGCAGGTCGTGACGTCGGCGCAGTTCCTGATCGACTCCGAGTCGAATCTGCGCGAAGCGGTCCAGAAGCTCCTGGCATCCCGCCAGGGGGACTCCACCAACGCAGCGTCCCCGACCGATCCGGCCGGGCACGCGAATCACTGAGGAGCCGGCCATGCTCAATCGGCTCATCGAGTGGTCGCTGCGCAACCGCTTCCTGATGGTGGTGGCGCTGCTGTTCTCGACACTGGGGGGGATTTGGGCGATTCGCGGCATGCGGCTCGACGCCATTCCGGATCTCAGCGATGTCCAGGTCATCGTCTACACGGAGTACCCCGGCCAGGCACCCCGGCTGGTCGAGGATCAGGTCACCTACCCGATCACGACCAAAATGCTCGCTGTTCCGTTCGCCAAGGTCGTTCGGGGCTACTCGTTTTTCGGCTATTCCTTCGTCTACGTCATTTTCGAGGACGGTACCGACCTCTACTGGGCGCGTTCGCGCGTACTCGAATACCTGTCGGGGCTGTCGCGGCAGCTACCGCAGGGTGTCTCTCCGCAGCTCGGCCCGGACGCCACGGGTGTCGGCTGGGCGTTCATGTACGTGCTCAATTCCCCGCAGCGATCTCTCGCCGAGCTGCGCAGCTACCAGGACTGGTACCTGAAGTACGCGCTGACCGCCGTCGACGGGGTCTCCGAGGTGGCTTCGATCGGTGGCTTCGTGCGCCAGTACCAGATCGAGGTCGACCCGGTGAAGCTGCGCGCCTACGGCGTTTCGCTGCAGAAGATCAAGGCGGCGATCCAGCGCTCGAACAACGACGTCGGCGGTCGGGTCGTCGAGATGGCGGAGAAGGAGTTCATGGTCCGGGGCCTCGGGTACGTGCACGACGTCCAGGACCTCGAAAAGGTGGTCCTCGGCACGGGCCCCGGGGGCACGCCGTTGCTCCTCCGCGACGTCGCCAACGTGACCATCGGGCCGGAGATCCGCCGAGGCATCGCGGAGTGGAACGGCGAGGGCGAGACGGTCGGCGGCGTGATCGTCGTGCGAGCCGGAGCCGACACGCTGGAGACCATCGATCGCGTCAAGCAGAAGCTGGCGGAGCTCAAGGCCGGGTTGCCGGACGACATCGAGATCTCGACCGCCTACGACCGCACGGCGCTCATCCATCGAGCGGTCAAGACGCTGACTCACACGCTGATCGAGGAGTCGATCATCGTGGCGCTGGTCTGCATCCTCTTCCTCTTCCACTTCCGTTCCGCACTGGTCGCCATCATCTCGATCCCGGTGTCGATCCTCGTCGCGTTCATCGTCATGCGGATGCAGGGGCTGGGCGCCAACATCATGTCGCTCGGCGGCATCGCGATCTCGATCGGCGTCTTGGTCGACGCCGCGATCATCATGGTCGAGAACGCCCACAAGCACTACGAGGAGTGGCGGGGCAAGCGCTCGCACTTCGAGATCATCCTGCGTTCGGCGCAGGAGGTGGGGCCGACGCTCTTCTTCACCCTCCTCGTGATCACGGTGTCGTTCCTTCCCGTGTTCACGCTCGAGGAGCAGGAGGGGCGGCTGTTCAAGCCGCTCGCCTTCACCAAGACCTACGCGCTCGCCGCCTCCTCGATCCTGGCGGTGACGGTGATCCCGGTGCTCATGTACTGGTTCGTGCGCGGCAACATCCACAGCGAGGAGAAGCACCCGGTCTCCCGGCTCCTGCGGCGGATCTACGCGCCGGTGCTCGAGCTCGCGCTCCGGGCGCGCTGGGTCGTGATCGCCGGCGCGCTGGTGCTCATGGCCTCGATCGCAGTCCCCCTGGCGAGGATCGGCAGCGAGTTCATGCCGCCGCTCTGGGAGGGCGACATTCTCTACATGCCGACCACGTTCCCTGGGATCTCGAGCACGAAGGCCAAGGAGATCCTTCAACAGACCGACAAGATCTTGCGCACCTTCCCCGAAGTCGATTCGGTCTTCGGCAAGATCGGGCGGGCCGAGACCGCGACCGACCCGGCGCCGCTGTCGATGATCGAGACCACGATCCGGCTCAAGGACCCCTCCGAGTGGCGTCCTGGAATGACCAAGGAGAAGCTGGTCGAGGAGATGGACCGCGCGGTGCGCTTTCCGGGCCTGACCAACGCCTGGACGATGCCGATCAAGACCCGCATCGACATGCTGTCGACCGGCA
>CAZUAT010000092.1:5061-7409 GCA_964618415.1 uncultured Thermoanaerobaculia bacterium | reverse complement strand
CCGGACGGATGCGCTGGTAGGCCCGAGTGGACTCGAACCACCGACCTCTTCCATGTCAAGGAAGCGCTCTAACCAACTGAGCTACGGGCCTTTGAGCGTGCAGCCTCCAGGCGCACCGGGACGCGGAACCGTAGCAGGGCCGCGCCGCGGGTGTCAACCGGCGCGGCGCCCGGCGACTCGCACCAGCCAGCCCTTGAGGTATTCGCCCTCGGGGTGGTAGATCGACACCGGGTGATCGGCTCCCGCGGCCAGCGGGGCGAGCAACTGGGCGCGGACACCCGCCTCGTCGGCCGCGGCAAACAGGATCTGCCGGAACAGGCGGGCATCGACCGCCCCGCTGCAGCTGAAGGTCAGCATCAGACCGCCGTCCGCCACCCGCGCGAATGCCAGCCGGTTGACGTCCTTGTAGGCCCTGGCTCCGGCATCCAGATGGGCGCGGCGGCGCACCAGAGGCGGCGGGTCGCAGACCACCAGCTCGTAGCGCTCGGTGCGCTCCCGCAGGTCGGCGAAGACATCCGCCGCTACCCCCTCGAACCGCGCCGCATCCAGGCGGTTGTCGAGAAGCGCCCGGCGGGCGACCGGCAGCAGCCGTGTCGCCGACTCGACCGCGGTGGCCCGGACGGCGCCGCCCCGCAGGGCGTAGATCGAGAACGCGGCGCCGTGAGCAAACAGGTCGAGCACCGTCCGCCCCGCGGCCAGCCGCTCGACCAGGCGGCGGTTGTCGCGCTGATCGCAGTAGAACCCCGTCTTCTGGCCGCCGATCTCGGCGACGAACTCGAGCCCGCTCTCCCGGAAGCGCACTTCCGGCGGCAGCTGACCGGTGACCACCTCGTCCTCCGCCGGCAGGCCCTCGCCACGCCGGGCGGCGGTCGAACCGAGGTGGAACAGAATCGCGTCGGGGAAGGCCGCAGCCAGCTCCCGGTAAGCCATCTCTCGCAGGCGATCCAGCCCCGCCACGGTGATCTGCGAGACGAGGACGTCCCCGAACCGGTCGACGGTCCAGCCGGGCAGGCCGTCGCCCTCCGCGTTGAGAATCCGATAGCCGTCGGTGTCGGGCGGCACGAGGGCGCGGCGCAGCGCGGCCGCTTCGGCCAGGCGGACGGCCAGTAGGCGCCCATCCACCGGCGTGTCTCCGGTCGTCAGGAGGCGCACGCGGACCTGCGACCGGGGGCAGTAGAAGCCCACCCCGATCGGTCGGCCGTCGGCCCGCTCGACGCGGGCGAGGGCTGCCTCCGGTGAGCCTTCCTCGCTCGCGATGCCGCCGGCAAACAGCCAGGGGTGGCCGGCCAGCAGTGCCTTCTCGCGTCCGGGCCGCAGCCGAATGCGAGCCGGCGGGGGATCGATCGGCGCGTCGTTCGCGTTCACCCGCGCACTCTGTCACGAGGGCCAAAGAAAAAGGCGGGAGCGCCGGAGCGCTCCCGCCTCACTGACGAACTGCAGCGGCTCGCAAGCGAGCCGGGTCTTCCTCAGAAGAGGAACTTCAGACCGACGCGGACCACCCGTGCGTTCTGGAACGGGTTGCCGAACGAAGCACCGGTGTTCGGCTTCAGGTAGTACGGGTTCTCCGTACCGGCCACGACCGACGGATCCAGACCACCGCCGAAGAAGTAGTCGTAGCTGCCGTCGCAGTCGTCGGCGTCGCACAGGTCGCCGAGGAACTGGTTGTTGTCGATCAGGATGGCGGTGTCCTCGTCGAACAGGTTGAGGACGTTGACATTCGCCTCCAGGGTGAAGTCGCCGATCCGGAACGGATGGCTGATCGACAGGTCCGTCTGGGTCAGGTCATCGGTGCTGCCGGCGTTGTCCCGGTTGAAGGGGAAGAACGGCACGCCGATGTAGTTCCACTGGGTCGAGATCGGGGTGCCAGCACCGTAGTACTGGTTGATGCCGATCGAGGTGCCCCAGCCGAACCGGTAGATGAACTGCGCGTCGACCTGGTGCTCACGGTCGGTGTTGAGCGGACCGTCGGACAGGCGACCGCTGAGGTCGAACAGGTTGTGCAGCGCGTCGAACGAACGGCTCACGTTCGGGTCGGTGCGGCCGAACTCGTCCGAGCTGGCCAGACCGGAGTAGGTCCCCTCGAGCTGCGAGTAGGTGTACCCGACGCGGGCCGACCAGTTGTTGGTGAAGCGACGGTTCCAGGACAGCTCGAGCGCCTGGTAGTCGCGGATCGCTTCCGGCTGGGCCGGGATCGGGCCCGCACCGTCCGGATCACCGGCGACGAGGCCCTTGCCGGGGTTGCCGGTGATGTAGGTCTCCTGGCGCACGCCCGGGGCGGTCTCGACCAGGAAGCCGATGTCCTCGATCGTGTTGACGAGGCTCTTGTTGACGTAGCGGGCGCCGAGCAC
>CAZUAT010000092.1:0-4961 GCA_964618415.1 uncultured Thermoanaerobaculia bacterium | reverse complement strand
GCCGAGACCCGGGCAGGGGTTGACCGCCGGGTTGTTGGTCGACGGCGAGCAGTTGCCGCTGTCGATCAGCGAGCGCCAGTCCAGGGTGTTGACCGGGAACAGGTACTCGATCCACTTGTCGCCGCCGAACGAGCCGCGCGGCATCTCGAGCTTGGTGATGTCGAAGTAGTTGCCCCAGGAGCCGTAGACCTTCAGCTTCTGGTCCGAGAAGACGTCCCACGCAAAGCCGAGGCGCGGAGCCAGCTTGTCGTCGAAGTCGAACTCGATGGCGTACTCCGGCAGGGTCGGGTCGACGGCCGCGCCGTAATTCGGGACCTTCTCCTCCTCGGTGCGGACACCGAGGTTGAGGGTCAGGTTCGGAAGAACCTGCCAGCTGTCCTGAATGTAGAGGCCGAGGTTCTCGCTGTCGGCGCCGCCCTGGGTGACGAAGCGACGCACGCCGAGCGAACCCTGGGTGCCGATGACGCCGGCGCCGAAGCGGTCCGGCAGGCCCCAGCGGAAGGTGTAGAGGTTCACCTTCTCACCGCGGTCGACGCGGTTCTTGATGTTCTCCATCTGGACGCCCGCCTTGAAGGCGTGGCTGCCGAGCCCGTTGACGAACAGGTTGCCGTCGATCGAGCCAGCCTCGCGCTCCCACAGGTCCTCTTCGATCGCGTTGTTGGACGGGATCGACAGGAAGCCGGCCGGGCGGAACAGCGGGCTGTTCTCGACCGGGTACGGGTTGTTGCGGAAGAGGATCTGCTCGGTGGCGTCAAGGCCGCTGTCGCTGATATCGGTCGTGTAGAAGCCGACGCGCCCCGACACGTAGAAGTTGTCGGTCGGAATGTAGTCGGCGTAGGCCGAGTAGCTCTCGGTCTCGTAGTCGGTGACCACGGACAGGTCGGTTCCGTCCGGCGTGGAGCCGTCCTTGGCCGGCAGGTTGCCATCCACCTCGCGCGGCGACAGGTTCGCCGACACCTTGTAGAGGAACTGCGATCCGACGTTGCCCTTCACGTTGGCCGCCAGGTACTCGCGGGTGTCGACCCGGTTGGCGGTCGGCTGACCACCCTCCGGCGTCCGGTCGATGTCCTGCTCGGTGTAGGTGTAGCCGACGTAGAACCAGGCCTTGTCGCGGACGATCGGGCCGCCGAGCGCCACACCGGGCTCGATGGTCGTGGTGTCGTCCTTGTCGAAGGTCCGGTAGAGGGTCGGCGAGGAACGGTACGGGGTGGTGCGCTCGTCACCGTTCCAGCCGGACTCGCCGTACTGGACGCCGACGAAGCCGCTGAAGTCGTTGGTGCCGCTCTTGGTCACGGCGTTGATGACGCCGCCGACCGAACCGCCGTACTCCGCCGCGTAGCCGGCCGTCTTGACCTGGACCTCTTCGACGAAGTCGGTCACGAAGTTCTGGCCGGACAGACCGTCCTGCGGGTGGGTGGTGTCGACACCGTCGATGACGAACCGGTTCTCGGAGCCGGAGGCGCCGTCGATCGACAGACCGCCGACGAAGCCTTCCTGGTTGACGCCGGCAGCCTGGGTGGCGATGCCGGTGAAGTCACGGCCCTTCGGGAGCAGCTCGAACTGCTCGGCGGTGATCGAGGTGGCCGTGGCCGAGCTGCGGACGTCGACCTGACCGGCGTCGGCGACGACGCTGATCGTGTCGCTGATCTCACCGACCTCGAGGCCGAAGTTCAGCGTCGCGGTCTGACCGAGGGCGACGACGATGTTGCTCGCCTCCTTCGGGGTGAAGCCGTCCAGCTTCGCCGTCACCGTGTAGGTGCCGGGGGGGACGCGGGGGAAGCGGAACTCGCCGACCTGGTTGGTCGACGTCGACAGGCGGAAGCCGCCCGCGCTCACCGCTTCGACGGTCGCGCCCGGAAGGACCGCGCCCGAGGCGTCGGAAACGACGCCCGTGATGGCGCCCACCTGCTCCTGGGCGCTCGCCGGCACCGCCAGCGCGAACGCCACGAGGGCGATCGCGGCGGCGAAAATGCCGACGTTCCACCAATTCTTGTTGCGCATCATCAAACCTCCATCGGGTTGATTGTTCGTCGCACCGGAACGACTCCGGGCGACGCAGGTCGGATCCGAGACCCCCTGGGTACAGCTAGCGGGGATCCCTGGCGACGTCCCGTACAGCGCGGTTCCTCGACACGGGTCGACCGCGGTCGACTCCAGTCGACGCCACGCCACGCGAGCGCCGCTGAGTCTGCTTTGGACGGCTCCAACGGATCTCATGCCTGCCCTGCATGAGGCGAAGTTCGTGCCAATTATGTGACGAACTGCACATCTCGGCAAGGCTTCGTTATTTGTTGCAAACAAACGACCTGATCGGACGGCCCGGGAGCGGCCCGAGGCCCGGGCCGGGCGCCGGCCGGGGGGATATCCAGTGCGCCGGGGGGCGGCCTTCAGACTTTTGGATCCGGCCGCGCCCCGGGCCCGTTCCGGCTCACTTCAGATACTGCAGCATCTCCTGGGCGACCGCCGCGTCGGCGTCGCCGGGCGCCAGGCTGAGGAAGGTCTCCAGGTGCTCGCGCGCCTTGGCCGGGTCGGAACCGACCAGGCAGGTGCCGAGCATGTAGTGCCCGCGGGCGTGCTGCGGGCTGGCTGCGACCAGCTCGGCGAACTTGCGGGCAGCGCCCTCGGTGTCGCCGGCGTTGAACAGCTGGACACCCTCACTGTAAAGCGCCTCGGCGCCCGCCTTCGGATCGACGGCGGTCAGTTTGTCGGCGAACTCCTGGGCTCGCGCCTCGTTTCCGAGTTCCCGGTGGGCGCTGATCAGGATCCGCAGCGGCTTGGCGTCGGCCGGATCGAGGCTGTGGGCCTTGTCGGCCATCTCGGCCGCCCGCGCCCAGTCCTCGTCCGAGTAGGCCAGCGTTGCCAGGGCGGTCCAGGGCGCCGAGAGGGTCGGATCGAGCGCCGCGGCCTCCTCGAACTTCGCCCGCGCGGTGACCGTGTCCCCCTGCTGGGAGGCCTCTGCGCCGGCATTGAACGCCTCGACGGCCTGGTCGGCGGCGGTAGGCGCCGAGCCGCCGGTGCCACGCCGCATCGCCTCCTCGTTGGTGAGGATCTGGACGTCGTGCTTCTCGTTCTGGCCGATGGCGACCTTGAACGACTGTTCGAGGGCCTGGTAGCCCTCCTTCTCCCAGCGGTAGGAATAGACCCGGGTGGCGTCGATGAGGGTGACCGCGTAGGCCCCCTTGTTGTTCGTCGTGTCCTCCACCCGGAAGCTGTTGTTGCCCTCGAGGGTAACGATCACGCGCACGTCCGCCACCGGCTTGCCGGTCTCGTCGGTCACCGTCCCGTGGACGCGGCCCTGGGTGGTGGCCCACAGGGCCGGAACGGCGGCGACGGCCACCAGCGCTGCAATGGCAGCTGCGCGGACGAAACGGTCAACCTGCTGCATGGCGAATCCTCCTCCAATCCTCTTCCGGCCGCCGCCGGGAGGGCGCCGCCGGTCCTGGCAACGGTATTCTACGGCCGGATGGTCCCGTTCCCGCCCTTGACGGTCACGGCCAGTCTCGCCGGCGAGCCGTGGCTCGACCCCGGCGTCGGCCTGGTCGTCGGCCTGCTGCTGGTCCTGCTCAACGGCTTCTTCGTGGCCGCCGAGTTCGCGCTCGCCAAGGTGCGCCCGACGCAGATCGAGTCGGGTCCGGGCGGCGGCGACCGGCGCGCCCGCTTGTCGCTGCACATGCTGCGGCACCTCGACGCCTACCTGTCGGCCACCCAGCTCGGCATCACGCTGGCGTCGATCGCGCTCGGCTGGGTCGGTGAGCCGGCGTTCGCCTGGCTGCTCGATCCGCTCGTCTCGCGCATCCCGGGCGCGTCGCCCGCGGTGCTGCACTCGGTCTCGCTGACGGCAGCTTTCGCAACGGTGAGCATCCTCCACATCGTGTTCGGCGAACTGGTGCCGAAGTCGATCGCCATCCGGCTGCCCCGCGGCACCACGCTGTGGACCGCGGTGCCGCTCTACCTGTTCTACTGGGCGATGTTTCCGGCCATCTGGCTGCTCAACCGGGCGGCCAACGGCATCCTGCGCCTGCTCGGCATCCAACCGGTCGGCGAGCACGAGATCGCGCACTCCGAGGAGGAGGTCCGCTTGCTGCTGGCCTCGCGGCACGGGGCCGAGCTGTCGGAGGAGAAGCGCGACCTGCTGGCCAACGTCTTCGAGCTGTTCGACCGGGTGGCGCGCCAGGTGATGGTGCCGCGGGCCGACGTCGTCTTCCTCTCCACGACGCGCCCGATCGAAGAGAACCTGGAGATCGCGCGCACCAGCGGTCATACCAGGTTCCCGCTCTGCGACGGCGATCTCGACTCGATCGTGGGCGTCGTGCACATCAAGGACCTGTTCCGGGCCCGCCAGATTCCGGCCGACCTGCGGCGCATCGCCCGTCCGGTGCGCTTCGTCCCGGAGTCGACGCCGCTCGACAAGCTGATGGCCCGTATGCGCAACGAACGGCTGCACATGGCCGCGGTGCTCGACGAGTACGGCGGCGTCTCGGGCCTCGTGATGCTGGAGAACGTGATCGAGGAGATCGTCGGCCCGATCCAGGACGAATTCGACGCCGAGAAGCCCGAGCTGATCGACCGCGGCGACGGCGTCTGGCAGGTGTCCGGGGCGATGCTGGTGATGGACCTCGAGGATGAACTCGGCATCGAGCTGTCCGACCGCGACGAGGACACGGTCGCCGGCCTCGTGCTGTCCGACCTCGGTCGCCGGCCGCGAGTGGGCGACCGGGTCGAAACAGCCGGCGTCACGTTCGAAGTCCTCGAGATCCAGGGCTACCGGATCCGCACCCTGCGCCTCACCCGCCCCGCCCCGCCAGCCGAATCCGAAGCCGACTGACAGATCGCCCCCTGCCGAGCCCAGCCGGCCGGGGCCCGACTCGCCGGCTACGTCCGCGATCGACAGCGCAGCGGGCGGGTAGTTCCCGCAGGGAGCGCGGCTTTGTCAGCTACGCTGACTCCGTGCGACCGGAGGG
>CAZUAT010000091.1:0-7546 GCA_964618415.1 uncultured Thermoanaerobaculia bacterium | reverse complement strand
CCGCTTCAGGCGCCGTACTTTTCGAGGCGGCCGGCGTGGGCGAGCAGCAGGCCCATCAGATCTCGGGACGGGAAGGTGCCGAGGTGGCCGACTGCCGTGGTGCGTTCGGTGAAGCGCGCGGCGCCGTCGACGAACGCGATCGGAGAGGCCAGCAGCAGTGGCACCGGATGGAAGCTGTGAGCTTTCATCGGTGCCGGGGTGGAGTGGTCGCCGGTGATCGCGAGCGCCTCCGGGGCGAGCGCGAGCAGGCGCGGCAGCTCGCGGTCGACCTCTTCGATCACCGCGATCTTGGTGGCCAGGTCCCCGTCTTCGCCGGCCTGGTCGGTCTGCTTCACGTGCAGGAAGAAGTAGTCGAAGTCGTCCCAGCGGGCGGTCACCGTGTCGAGGATCTCGCCGATCCGCTTGCCGCACGGCACCACGGTCATGCCGCAGGCTGAGGCGACGCCGCGGTAGAGCGGATAGCCGGCGAAGGCGCCCAGTCGCAACTGGTAGAGATCGCCCATCTGCGGCAGGTGCGGCAGCTGCGAGAAGCCCCGCAGCAGCACCCGGTTGGCGCGCGGCTCGTCCGCGATGGCGCTTTCCATGACTGCGATGGCGCGGCGCAGCAGGTCGGCGGTCGACTCGCCCTCCGGCGCCGTCGCGCGGGCGGCGAGCGGCGCGACGCCCAGCGCCTGCGGATCGGTGTCGTCGATGGCGGGTGAGAGGTCCGCGCCACGCACGATCAGAACGAACCGGTGCGCCTCGCCGGGGACGACCTCCACCCGTCCGCCATCGAAATCGCGCAGCGCGGCGTTGAGCCGGGCGCAGACCCGTTCGCACTCTGCCGTCGGGATGCGACCGGCCCGCCGGTCGGTGAGCCGGCCGTCGGCGTCGGCGGTGGCGAAGTTGCCGCGCGCGGTGAGGTCGGTCGGCGCCAGCTCGAGACCGAGTCCCAGCGCTTCGAGCACACCGCGGCCGATGTCGTACTCCGGGGCCGCCGGGTCGTAACCGAACAGCGCCAGGTGTCCGGGACCGCTGCCGGGGGTCACCCCCGTGGCGACCGGGACGATCCGCCCCAGCGAAGCGGTGGCCGCCAGCGCGTCGAGGTGCGGCGTGACGGCCGCTTCGAGCGCCGTGCGCGGCTGGGCCGCGGTGGCGAGGTCGCCGACCCCGTCGAGGATGAGCAGGACGATCTTGCCGGAGCCCGGCGGCAGTCGGCGGGCGAGGCGGGCGAGCAGGCGGAGGCGGTGCACGGTCGAGCTCCCGGCGGCGGTGCTCAGGCGACGAAGTAGGCCGAGGCCCGCACCTGGAGGCGCGTGCGCGGCTCGAAGCCGGAGCCGACCAGGGCGAACGAGGTGCGCGCCCCGAGCACCGGCAGCACGATCCAGCCGTCGAACGCCTCGCCGGCGCCGTAGGGCGCCACGACCGGTTCGATCTCGGCGAGCTTCGTCCAGTGCTCCTCGTCGGGGTCGAACGAGGCCTGCAGCTCGACGTAGGCGCGGTCGAGGTCGATCGACTTGTTGCCGGACGGATGCCAGACCGAAAAGACCAGCCGCACCTCATCGAACTGCTCGGTGTCGATCCAGCGCTGACCGCGGGCAGCCAGCTGCCAGACGAAGCTGCCGGCCGAATCGGTGGCGTGGATTTCCGGCGTGGCGTCGAACAGGATCTGCAGCGTGCGGACGTCGCGCGCGTCGGTATCGGTCATGGGTCTCCGTTTCGAGCGGGGCGACCGGGGGACGGCGGTCGTTCCGGCGTCTCGGCCCCGCGCGCGACTGCCGGCCGCCGCGGCGGGGACAGCGCCGGCCGACTCTATCAGCCGGCCGTGCGGCGACCGCCGGGCGAACGCGTGCCGCCGCGGCCCAGCGCGTGCTCTGCGCGGCGCAGAATACCGCGCAGGATGTGCACTTCGCGGCGGGTCGGCGAAGCGCGGGCCACCAGCTGGCGCAGGTCGCGCTCGACCGCGACGATCGTCGAGTCGCGGGCGAAGCCGACGCGGCGCAGGAGCTGCTCGAGCTGCGCCCCGAAGCCGGCCAGCTCGTCGGCCGTCGCCCGCGGGTCACCGGCGGCCGGAGCCGTGGCGCCCGTCGCCAGGCCGGCCATGTAGAGCTCCCAGGCGACGATCAACACTGCCTGGGCGAGGTTGAGCGTCGGCTGTTGCGGCGCGGCGGGGATGCGCACCAGGAGGCTCGCCAGGGCGAGCTCGTCGTTGGTCAGGCCGGACGACTCGGGACCGAAGACGAGCGCGGTTGCGGTGCCCGGCGGGTCTTCGGCGAGCCGCGCCGGCAGCTCGCGCGGAGTGACCAGCCGCTGCGGCCAGCCGCGGTCGCGGGCAGCGGTCGTGGCCACCACTCGACCGCAGCCCGCCAGGGCCGAGGCGAGATCGGGGAAGTGACGCGCCGTGTCGAGGATCTGGCCGGAGTGGACCGCGAAGGCGCGCGCCGTGCCGCCGATCGGCGCCGCCGGCTCGACCAGACGCAGTTCCCCGAGCCCCATGTTGGCCATCGCGCGGGCGACCGCCCCGACGTTGCCTTCCTCCTGGGGGCGCACCAGAACCACGATCGGACGCGGTGGCCGATCCGGATCGAGGTCGGCGACGACGTTCACGATTCGGGCAGGCCCTTCCAGTGCACGACCACGAGCACCGGCTCTCCGGCGCCGCTGCCGAGCGCCCAGAGGACTCCCGGATCGGTGCGCAGCGACCCGAGCCGCATCTGGCCGGCGCCGGCGCCGAGCGCGAACATCGCCCAGGCGAGGGGTTGCGCGTCGACCGCCAGTTCGGTCACTACGACGGTGGCGAGCACGCCGCCGGCCGGCAGAGTGCCGCGCAGGTCGAGCCAGCGGGGCAGCCGGTCGCCGCCGATCTGCAGCGGCTGATCGTCGGCGCGCAGCAGCGTCAGCGCGCGGTCGCGCAGCCAGACCGGATCGAGCGCCGCCCGCGCTCCCGGCAACCGCGGCAGCTCGACCTTCCAGCCCGAGCCATGCGGGCCGCCGCCGATGCCGCGCTCGACCGGACCGAGGCGGACGTGCACGTTGTCGGCGCCGCTGGCGCGTGCTGCTTCGATCGCCCGGTCGACCGCCCAGCCGAGTTCGAACGGCAGCAGATCGACCTCGGTGCCACTGGCCACCACGGCGGTACTGCTGGCGCGATCGAGCGCCATGCGGTCGCAGCGTGCGGACGTGGCAGCCGCTGCGACCACGTCAGTGGCCGGTCGGCCGGGAGCCGGATGTCGCACTCCCCAGGCGCGCAGCAGGCGCCCTGCCAGCGGGCCGACCACCCCTTCGCTCCACCTGCAGAACGCGTCAGCGCGGCCGAGCAGCGCGAACCGTTCTTCGCCGGGGGCGACTTTGCCCCCCTGCGCGTCGACGAACGCGCGCTCGAGGGCGCGCAGCAGGCCGGGTGCCTCGGCGAGCGCCTGCCAGGCCGCGCGCCCTGCGGAGTCAGCGGCGGCGCGGTCCAGGCCTGCGATCTCGACCACCGCGGACTCGCCGCCGAGCTTGCCCTCGAGGCGGTAGATCTCCGCCTCTCCCGGCGCAGCGGTGAGTGCCGCTCCAACCGCGACCAGCAGCGCCGTCACGACATGTCTCATTGCAGGTCCCCCTCGAGGCGAACGGTCTGGATGTTGGTGAACTCCCGCAGACCCCACTCGCCGAGTTCGCGCCCGTAGCCCGACCGCTTGACGCCCCCGAACGGCAATCGCGGGTCGGAGGCCACCATGCCGTTGATCTGGACCGTGCCGACCTGCAGCGTCGCTGCGGCTTGCTCGGCCTCGGCGCGGCTGGCGGTCCAGACGGCGGCGCCGAGCCCGTAGGGGGAGTCGTTGGCCAGGGCGAGCGCCGCCTCCAGGCTGGCGGCGCGGAAGATCACCGCGACCGGACCGAACAGCTCTTCGCGCCCGGCCGGGGAGTCGACCGGCGGCTCGGCGATGGCGGTTGGCGGGTAGAACCAGCCGGCGCCGGGCAGCCGGTGACCTCCGGTCAGCAGCCGGCCTCCGGCCGCCAGGATGTCGCGCACCTGGCGTTCCAGTTCGTCGCGCTGGGCAGCGGTTGCGAGAGGGCCGACTTCCGTGGCCCGGTCGGCTGGATCGCCCACCCGCAGTGCTTCGAGCCCGACGACGAACGGTCCAACGAAGCCGTCCCAGGCGGCGTCATGGACGATGAACCGCTTGGCTGCGATGCAGGACTGCCCGTTGTTGACCGCGCGCGCACGCACGGCCGTCCGCGCCGCGGCCGCGAGGTCGGCGGAAGGCAGGACGATGAACGGGTCGGCGCCGCCGAGTTCGAGCACCGTCTTTTTCAGCTGGCGCCCGGCGGCCGCGGCCAGCGAGGTCCCGGCGGCCTCGCTGCCGGTGAGCGTCGCAGCAGCGATGCGTCGATCGGACATCAGCCCGGGCACCGCCTCGCCGCGCATCAGCAGCGTCTGGAAGATGCCGTCGGCGAGCCCGGCGTCGGCCAGCGTCCGCTCGAGGGCGAGAGCGCAGCCCGCCACGTTCGAGGCCGGCTTGAGCAGCCCGACGTTGCCGGCCGCCAGCGCCGGGGCGGCGAACCGCACGGCCTGCCAGTAGGGGAAGTTCCAGGGCATGACCGCGAGCACGACTCCGAGCGGCTGAAAGCGCACGGAGACGCCGTTGCCCGCTTCCACGACTGGATGGGCGGACAGCAGGTCGGGTGCCCGTCCGGCGTACCAGTCGAAAGTGTCGGCGCACTTGTCCACTTCGGCCTCGGCGGCGGTGAGCGGCTTGCCCATCTCGTGCACCGCCAGGCGCGCCAGCTCGTCGCGGCGGGCGCGCAGCGCCGTCGCCGCGGCCGCGAGGCGGCGCGCCCGTTCAGCAACCGGAACGCCGCGCCAGACGGCAAAGGCCGCGGCAGCGCGCGCCAGTCGCGACTCCACCTCGTCGGCCCCGTGCACCGGGTAGCGGGCGATCTCCCGGCCGGTCGACGGATCGATCGAGACCAGTTGCGGAGGAGCGGGCGACACCGGCATCCGTCGATCCTAAGCCCGGATCCTCAAGGGGCTTGACAGGGGATATTGGAGTGATATCATTTCGATAACCTGTACGACTCGAGGAGGAGTCCCCACATGGCCGCTACCCTGGAACGTCCCGCCCGTACCCTTCCCGGTGTCCCCTTCCTGCTGCTGCTTCTGCTCGGTCTCGGCCTGGCGGTCTGGCGCCTGGCGCTCGCTGCGGCGGCCCAGCGCCCCCTGCCGGTCATCGGCTGGGTGCTCGCGCTGCTGGTCGGCTTCGTCTGCCTGTTCGGTCACTTCATGGTCGAACCCAACAAGGCGCGCGTGCTGACCCTGTTTGGTGCCTATCGGGGCACCGAGCGGCGGGCGGGCCTGCGCTTTGCCAATCCGTTCTACGCCAAGAAGTCGATCTCGCTGCGGGTGCGCAACTTCGAGACCGGTCACCTGAAGGTCAACGATCACGACGGCAACCCGATCGAAATCGCCGCGGTCGTGGTCTGGAAGGTGGTGGACAGCTACGAAGCGGTCTTCCACGTCGACGACTACGAGAACTTCGTGCACGTCCAGAGCGAAGCGGCGCTGCGCAATCTGGCCACCCGCTACCCCTACGATTCGCACGGCCCGGAGGACGAGCGGTCGCTGCGCGGTTCGACGGCGGACATCGCCGAGCAGCTGCGGCACGAGATCCGGGATCGGCTCGAGAAGGCCGGCGTCGACGTGCTCGAGGCGCGCATCAGCCATCTGGCGTACGCGCCCGAGATCGCCCAGGCGATGCTGCAGCGTCAGCAGGCCTCGGCGATCATCGCGGCGCGGCAGAAGATCGTCGACGGAGCGGTCGGCATGGTCGAAATGGCGCTTGCCCGCCTGGAGGAACAGAACGTCGTCGCCCTCGACTCCGAGCGCCGCGCCGCCATGGTCTCCAACCTGCTCGTGGTGCTGTGCAGCGATCGGGCGACGCAGCCGGTGGTGAACACCGGAACGCTGTACTGACGAGGTTCTCTTGGCGGAAAAGAAGGCCTTTCTGCTGCGGCTCGACCCGGCCACCCACGCGGCACTCGAAGCGTGGGCGGCCGACGAGCTGCGCAGCGTCAACGGTCAGATCGAGTTCCTGCTCCGCCGCGCGCTCGCCGCGGCGGGGCGGTTGCCGGGCGAGCGCAGCCGCCGGCCGAGTCCGGAGAAAGGTCGATCTTGAGTTCCAGCAACAGTCGATGCACGGTCTGTCAGGGTCGGATGGAGCTCGGATTCCTGCCCGCCGAGCGGCGCGGCAACCTCCGGCCCCTGTTCTGGGTGGAGGGTGAACCGTCCTTCTGGCCGCTCGGTCTGCTGCGCCTGCGCGACCGCCGTCGCCTGACGGTCGAGGCCTGGCGCTGCACCTCCTGCGGCCGCCTGGACCTGCGGACCGGCGAGCCGGCGCGCTGAGGGAACTGCCCGAGCGGGCGCGCGGAACGCGCCCGCTCAGCGCAGCGCGACGACCCGAACGCCGGTTTCGCGCCAGCGCGCGGCGGCGAGATCCAGAGCGAGGTCGCGGTCGGCTTGCCAGCTCGCGCCGCTCAGCCGGCGCTCGCGCAGGGCGAGGCGCGTCGAGCCGGCGAGCGGGAACGGTGCCAGCCGCAGTTCGATCAGCCCCTCCGGTTCGTCGCTCTCACTGACCTGACAGGTCCAGCCCGGTTCCGCCAGCAGAGCCGGGTCGCCGGTGCAGGCGACCAGCGAAAGCGCGTCGGCGAGACGAAGCCAGCCGAGGTCGGCCTCGAGATCAGCGAGGTCGAGCGTGGTTTGCGCGAGCAGCTCGTCGCGCCTGTCGGCCAGGGTCGGGTCGTCGCCGAGGCGCAGGCGGTGGGCGGCGATCAGCGCCGCACGGTAGGGGTCGGCGGCAGCGAACCGCTCGACCGCGCGCCGGCCGATCTCGTCGACCAGCCGGCGCGGCGCCGACCGAAAGTCGAGCGGCTGGCCGGTTCGGCCGTCGATCCGCGGCGCGGCGTCGGCCTCCCACCAGCCGTTGTCGTGGTCGGCGACGGCGCGCAGCAGGGCGACCCGGCGCGGGTGCTCGACCAGGCCGGGGAGCCTCATCAGAGCGAGCAGGTCGGCGGCCAGGCGGGCGTGGTCGGACTGGGTCACCAGGGCGATTTGCCCACCTGTTCGGCGCACGATCACCGCCCGGCAGGATAGCCGACGGCTGCAGTGCGGCGAGCTACACTCCCGCGATATGCGCAAGGTCACCCGCGACGAAGCCCTCGAGTACCACCGCCGCCAGCCACGCGGCAAGGTCGAGGTGGTCCCCACCAAGCCGACGGCGACGCAGTTCGATCTGTCGCTCGCCTACACCCCGGGCGTCGCCGAGCCGTGCCTGGAGATCGCCGCCGACCCGATGAAGTCGTACGACTACACGGCGCGCGGCAATCTCGTCGCGGTGGTGACGAACGGCACCGCGGTGCTGGGCCTGGGCAACATCGGGGCGGCGGCGGGCAAACCGGTCATGGAAGGCAAGGGGGTGCTCTTCAAGCGCTTCGCGGGCATCGACGTTTTCGACCTGGAGCTGGCGAGCGAGGACCCGGAAGAGCTGATCCGCGCCGTCAAGCTGCTCGAGCCGTCCTTCGGGGGCAT
>CAZUAT010000090.1:0-8353 GCA_964618415.1 uncultured Thermoanaerobaculia bacterium | reverse complement strand
GCTGCTGCTCGTCGGGCTGCTGCTGATCGGAATTGGCGGATGGCTCGGCGGGCAGGCGGATGCCGGCCTCGGGCTGACGGTTGGCGGGCTGGTGCTGCTCGGCGCCGTACTGGGGCGCGACCTGCGGCCGTGGGAGGACGTGCACGGCGCGGCGAAAGTCGGGCTCGGGCTGGTGGCGCTCGGCGCCGGGGGACTGCTGCCACTGCTGGCCGAGGCGGGCGGCGGCCCGGCTGGCGTGTCGGGGCCGGCGCTGGCCGGCGTGGCGGCACTGCGGGTCGTCGTGGTCGGCCTGGCGCTGATGGCCCGCCGCGGGCAGCCGTGGGTCGGGTGCGGAGGGCTGGCGCTGTTCGTGGGTGGCAGCCTGCGCGACCTCACGGCGGCCGGGCTCGTCGCCGGCGTCGACCTGCGGCTCGCCGCTGCGCTTGCGGCGGCGGGACTCCTCGCGATCGCCGGCGGCCGCCTGCTGCGGCGCCACGGGGTGGCACCCGAACTCCTGCAGTAAGTCCGCGGCAGGTCCAGAATCGCCCACGCGGCGCCCCGGAGCCGTGCCCTTGCGGAACCGGACACGGTCCGTACAATGCCGGACATGCGTGCACTGACCATTCCCGCTGCCCCGATGCTGCAGCGGATCCGGCGCTGCCTCGGCCTGCCAGGCGGACTGCTGCCGCTGATGATGACGGCTCTTGCCGCCCAACCCGCGTCGGCCGCCGTGCTCACGGTGGACCTCGCCGTCGACGAGAACGACTCGGCGTGCCTGCCGGGCGACTGTTCGCTGCGCGAGGCGCTTGCCGAGGCCGTTGACGGCGACGAGGTCGTCTTCGCCCTGCCCGGCGGCGGGCCGTGGACGATCCGGCTGCAGAGCGGGGCGGGCCTCGGGGCGCTGGTCATCGACATCGGCGTCACGATCACCGGCCCCGGAGCCGACCTGCTGGCGATCTCCGGCGACTCGACCGGCGACGGCACCGGCGACCTGCGGCCGATCGTCGTCACCGCGAGCGGCGCGCCAGTCGTGCGCGACCTGACCGTGCGCGACGGCCGCCTGACCTCCAGCGCCGACCGCGACGGCGGCTGCGTGCTCGCCAACGGCGACAGCTACTTCGGCGCCGTCCGGTTCGAGAACTGCCGAGCCTGGGCGGCCGAGGCGACAACCACCGGCATCCCGGGCGGCCACGGCGGAGCCATTTACGTGCCGAGCGGCGCCGCGCTGGTGGTCGAAGACACTGCTTTCGTCGCCAACCTCGCCGGCACCGGTGGCGGTACACCGGACGGGACGAGCCAGTTCGCGGGCGGCGACGGCGGCGCGATCGCAACCAACGGCGCGCTCACCGTCGTCCGGCGCTCGACCTTCAGCGGCAACCGGGCTGGCACCGGCGGCCCCACCGCGGGGCCGGGCGGACGCGGCGGCGCAATCGCCGCCCTCGCCGGCATCACCTGGATCGACGACTCGACCTTCGAAGGCAACGCCTCGGGCGACGGCGGGCGGTTCCAGAACTTCCCGACCCAGGGTCCCGATGGCGTCGGCGGCGCGATCTACGTGGCGGCCGACGCGACCCTCAACAACAGCACCGTCTCGGGCAACACGATCGGGTCGACGTCGAACGGCACTTCGGCCGGCGGCGGCGGTCTTGCCGTGGCGGCCGGCACGGCGAGGCTGCGCAACGTGACGGTGACGGCGAACGGCTCGAGTGCGGCCGGCGGCGGCATCGTGCGCAGCGGCGGAACGCTCGAACTCGGCAACACGCTCGTCGCTGGCAACCTGGCGAGCGGCTCGAACAACGAGGACTGCAGCGGCGCGCTCGTCTCGCTGGGGTTCAACCTGGTCGGCGTGTCGAACGGCTGCGCCGGATCGCTACAGGGGTCCGACCAGAGCGGCACCTCCGGGTCGCCGCTTGATCCGCTATTGGCGCCGCTCGGCGACCAGGGCGGACCGACGGCGACCCACGCCCTGCTCTCCGGCAGTCCGGCCATCGACGCCGGCAACCCGGCCGGCTGCCTGGGCTGGGATGCCCAGGGTTCGACCGACTTTCCGTTCACGGCCGACCAGCGGGGCGAGCCGCGCCCGACCGACGGCGACGGCGACAGCATCGCCACCTGCGACGCCGGCTCGTTCGAGGCGCCGGTCTTCGTGCCGACCGACTGGAGCCTCGCCGTCGCCGTGGCCGGACCGGGTGAAGTGACCAGCGCCCCGGCCGGCATCGACTGCCCGGGCGATTGCAGCGAGGACTACTCGCACGGCACCGATGTCGCCCTCACCGCGACGCCCGACGCCGACGCCATCTTCACCGGCTGGACCGGCGCCTGCAGCGGTACGGGCAGCTGCGTCGTGTCGATGACCGCTGACCGTTCCGTCGGGGCTACCTTTGTCGCCCTGCACACCCTCACCGTGACGCTCGCCGGCTCGGGCACGGGCACGGTCGAGAGCAGCCCGGGCGGCATCGACTGCCCGGGCGACTGCGAGCAGCAGTACACGGATGGGACCGACGTGTCGCTCACCGCTACACCCGTTGCCGGGTCCGTCTTCGAAGGTTGGAGCGGGGCCTGCACCGACAGCGCGGGCTGCCTGGTCGAGATGACCGAGGATCGCGCCGTGACGGCGACCTTCCTGGTCCTGCGCTCGCTCACGGTCACCGTCGTCGGCAGCGGCGAGGTCACCAGCGTCCCGTTGGGGATCGACTGCCCGGCCGACTGCGACGAGGACTACGCGGACGGCACGGCCGTTACGCTGACTGCCAATCCGGACCCCGGCTTCCAGTTCACCGGCTGGACGGGCGCGTGCGCCGGCACCGGCAGCTGCCCGCTGACGATGACCCAGAACCTGGCGGCCACCGCCACGTTCGAGCCGATCGTCGTACCGCACACCCTGACCGTCACGGTCACCGGACCGGGGACAGTCACCAGCTCGCCGGCGGGCATCTCGTGCCCAGGCGACTGCGAGGCGGAGTTCTCGGAAGGCACGGTGGTCGACCTGGCGGCGCTGCCGGGGCCGGGTGCCCACCTGGTCGGCTGGTCGGGGGACTGCTCGGGCAGCGGCGCCTGCCAGATCACCCTGACGCAGGACCGGGAGGTCGCCGCCGCGTTCGACACGGTGCCGTTCCTCGACGGCTTCGAGTCGGGCGACACCAGCGCCTGGTCGACCGCTTCGCCCTGAGCGCAGCCAAGAGCAAGAGCTTTCAGATAGGGAAAAGCAGCGGGGGGTGGGGGGCGAGGCGGCCGTGGCTTCGGCGTGGCGGGCGGTGGGGCCGGTCCGGCCCGTGCTCGCCACCAGCCGCTGCGCGGTGGTCTTTCCTTGCTTTTCCCCTCTATGAGCTCTTGTCTTTTCTTTTCCTCGGGTCCGGCGCTCAGGCGCGGGCGGGGGGCGTGGTGCCGGCGCGACGGAGGAGCAGGGCGACGCCGGCCACCAGAGCCAGGGCGACCAGTTCGCCGGGGACACCGGAGAGCCTCGGGTCGGCGCCGCGCTCGATCCAGCCGCGCCACGCGAGGAAGGCAACCGCGACGCCCGCCAGACCCTCGCCGGCGACCAGGCCGGAGGCGGCGAGGATGCCGGGATCGAAGTCGCGCTGCGGTGCGTCGCTCGGCGCTCCCGAGCGGCGGCGCTCGACGACGGCGCGCACACAGCCGCCGAGGAAGATCGCCAGCATCGAGGCGAGCGGCAGGTAGACGCCGATCGCAAAGGCGAGCCCGGAGACGCCGCACAGCATGGCGCTGATCGCCACCCCGGCGCCCGTGCCGACAAGTTCCCACGGCAGCGATCCGGACAGCACCCCTTCGACGATCGTCTTCATCAGGGTCGCCTGCGGCGCCGCCAGCTCGGCCGACCCGAACTCGTACGCCTTGCCGAGCACCATCACCGTGGCCGCCACCGCCCAGCAGGCGAACGCGGCGCCGATCAGCTGGCCGAGCTGCTGCCGCGCCGGAGTGGCGCCCACCAGCCAGCCGGTCTTGAGGTCCTGGGAGATATCGCCGGCCTTCGAGGCCGCCACCGCGACGATGGTGCCCACGGTGAGGACGGCCGCGCGCGCTCCCGAGTCGGTCCAGCCCTGCCAGGCGAAGACGCCCGCGATGCCGAGCAGGGTGACCAGCGTGATGCCGGAGGTCGGTTGCGAGGAGACGCCGACGATGCCGACGATGCGCGCTGCGACCGCGACGAAAAGCAGTCCGAAGACCGCCACGCCCGCGGCGCAGACCAGCCGCTGGAGCGGCGTCAGGCCGCCGCCGAAGATGCCCGGAATGGCGGCGGTCGCGACCACGACCGTCACGATGCCGGCGAGCACGAAGGTCCCGGGCAGATCGCGCTCGGTGCGCTCGGGCGCCGCGGCCGCTGCGCCGCCCCGTCCCGCCGCCATGCCGCGCGCTACGGCAGCAAACGCTCCGACCATCGTCGGGAGATTCCGCACCACGGTGAGGATGCCCGCGGTGGCCACCGCTCCGGCGCCGATGTAGCGCACGTAGCGGCTCCAGATCTGCCCGGCGGTCATGTCGCGGATCGGCAGGCTGGTCTCGGGAAAGACCGGTGAGGCGATGCCGTCGCCGAGCCAGGCGAGCAGCGGGATCAGCGCCAGCCACGAGACGATCGAGCCGGCCACCAGGACGCCCGACTGGCGGTAGCCGAGGATGTAGCCGACTGCCAGCAGGGCTGGCGCGATCTCGAGGGCGATCAGCGCCTTGGGCAGGACTGGCAGCGCGACCGACACCTCGCCCGGCAGCAGGAAGAGAGCCGCGATGCCGAGCTTGATGGCCGCGCCGACGAACATGCCGCGGAAGATCCAGGTGCCGCGCCCGCTGGCGCCGCTCTCGGTCGCGCGCAGAACTTCGGCGCACGCCGTCCCTTCGGGGTAGGGCAGCTCGGCGTGAGCGTCGACGATCAGCAGCCGGCGCAGCGGAATCATCGCGGCGATGCCGAGCAGCCCGCCGAGAAAGCAGAGCGCGACGACCTGCTGGTACGGCGGCACGATCCCCCACAGGTAGAGGGCCGGAATCGTGAAGATGGCGCCGCTGGCGAGCGAGGTCGAGGCCGAGCCGATCGTCTGCGCCATGTTGGCCTCGAGGATGGTCGACTTCAGGCGCAGGGCGCGGAAGGCGACCACCGCCATCACGGCGGCCGGGATCGACGCGGTGACCGTCATCCCCACCCGCAGGCCGAGATAGGCGTTGGCGGCGCCGAACAGGATGCCGAGCAGGATGCCGGCCAGGACCGCCTTGAAGGTGAACTCCGCGACATCCCCCGTCTTCGAGTGGCTCATGGGCGCGCATTCTAGAGGCGGCCGGTAGAGTCGCGCGCCATGGCCGCGATCCGCGCAGAGGTCCGCCGACTGTCGGCGCTTGCCGGGCCGATTGCCCTGACCCAGCTGTCGAGCACCCTCCTGTGGACGGTCGACCTGCTCATGGTCGGGCGCGTGGGGCTGGCCGACTTCAACGCCGTCGCGCTGGGGCGGGTCTGGGTGATGGGAACGTCCATCGTGGCGCTCGGGTTCGTCTTCGGCATCGACCCGCTGGCCACCCAGGCGCACGGCGCGCGCGACCGCGAACGGCTGGGTTCGGTGATGCTGCATGGCGCGATCACGGCGCTCCTGGTGGCGATCCCGGTAGCCACCCTCTGGCTCCTGACGGCGCCGGTGCTGGTGACACTGGGGCAGGACGCGGGAATCGCCGCACGAGCGGCGGACTACGTGCGGGTGCAGATTCCCGGGCTGCCCTGCTTCCTCCTCTTCATGGCACTGCGCCAGTTCCTGCAGGCGCGCGGCATCGTCCGGCCGGTGCTCTGGGTCTCGCTGGGCGCCAACCTGTTCAACGCGGCGATCAACTACCCGCTGATCTTCGGGAAGTTCGGCCTGCCCGCCCTGGGGGCGACGGGCGCCGGCATCGGCACCGCGGTGACGCAGACCGGCATGCTCGTCGCGCTGCTGTGGATCTCGTGGCGCTGGCGCCTCGGTCGCGGTACCCGCCGGCCGCGCGGCCGCGGCGCCGTACAGCTGGCCCGCCTGCGCGAGATCTTCGTGCTCGGGGCGCCGGTGGCCTTCCAGATCTCGCTCGAATACTGGGCGTTCGCAATCGTCACCCTGTGGGCCGGGCGGCTCGGTGCCCTCGAGCTGGCCGCCCATTCGATCGTCCTCAACCTCGCGTCGCTCTCGTACATGATCCCGCTCGGCATCTCGATCGGCGCCACGACGCGGGTCGGCAACCGGGTCGGCGCCGGCGACCGTGCCGGGGCGCGGCGCGCCGCCTGGGTGGCGTTCGGGCTCGGAGCGGGGGTGATGCTGGTCTTCGCGCTGGCGTTCGTGGTCGGACGGCACTGGATCCCGACCTGGTTCTCGACCGATGCGGCGGTCGTCGCACTGGCTGCCGCCATCCTGCCGATCGTTGCCGCCTTCGAGCTGTTCGACGGCATTCAGGTCGTCGGCAGCGGGGTGCTGCGCGGGGTCGGGCGCACGCGCGCCGCCGCTGCCGCCAACCTGGTCGGCTACTACGCGCTGGGGCTGCCGCTGGCGGCCTGGCTGGGACGGCCGGAGCGGTGGGGGCTGGCGGGGCTCTGGTGGGGCCTCGCGCTCGGCCTGTTCGCGGTGGCGGCGCTGCTGATCGCGCGGGTCGCCTGGCGCGGGCCGCATCGCGAGGTCGCGTTGGTCCAGCGCGGGCACTGAGCGACCTTGTCGACGATGCCGACGCTCGCGTAGGATGCGGCCGTCCTTCGCGCCCGGGCCGGCCCGGGCCGGCATAGCTCAGTGGTAGAGCAACCGCCTTGTAAGCGGTAGGTCCTCGGTTCAAGTCCGAGTGCCGGCTCCAGATGCCCCGCCGGGAGCGCTTCCGTCGCGGAGGCAGGACGCGCAGGACCCCGCAGGACCGGTTTCATCCGGAGGTGTGGCCGAGCGGTCAATGGCAGCAGACTGTAAATCTGCCGGGCAACGCCCTACGGAGGTTCGAATCCTCCCGCCTCCACCATCATCCCTTCCTTCCTGTTTGCTAGGATCCGACCCCGAGCGGGAGTAACTCAGGGGTAGAGTCACAGCCTTCCAAGCTGTTGGTCGCGGGTTCGAATCCCGTCTCCCGCTCCATTCAGAGGCGCTCCGGCGCGTCGGGTTGCCGCGGAGGGTCACCAGCATGTTGCGCTATCCGCTCTTCTTCAGTCACGGTGGTCTGGTTGCCGGCCGCGGGTTCATCGCGCAGGTTCAGATCTCCGGCCGGGCCATCGTCGAGCAGACGGGTGACGCATTCTTCACGGCGCTTGGCGTCAACCCCGGGGCCGCGGCCGGTCACGGGGCGACCCAGTCCGAGGCGATGCACGCGATGCTCGAGGACATCAAGCTCGTGATTTTCGAGCTGGCCAGCCAGGCGGCAGGCTTCGACGAGTTCGCGGCCACGGTGCGCGAGTACGCGCTGGCGACCCATCCGAACGACCAGGCGGACTGGGATGAGGCGGTGCGACTGGTTCGCGCTGGACAGGTTGCCACCGACGCCTTCCCGACCCGCAAGCCGGCTGAGACCAAGGCTGCCGCTGAAGTCCACCTGGTGGCGACGCAGCCGGAGCGGTCCCCGGAGTCGCTCGAGCCGAGCCCGGAGCTGAACGAAGTCGCAGACGGACAGATCGCCGCCGTCGCGTGAGCGTGCCCCGTGAGGTTCCGCTCTCCGAGGTGCTGCGGATGCTCGACAGATGCTTGCCCGGGCACCGACGCGAGGAGAAGCTGCACCATATCTGGGTCTGGTACAACGGCCGCCAGTTTCAGGGGTTGCCGGTCGGGAACCGGAGCAAGCGCGACCCGCCGATCGGGACGGGCCACATCCGCAAGATGATCCGGATCCTGGGCGTGGAGGACCCCGAGGGCTGTTGCGTCGGCTTCTTTCCGTGGCTCGCCGGCTGTATCGCGAACCGTCCGTAGCCGCAGGGGCCAGCCCCTGGCAAGCGGCTCGTGGCTCTTCACGGCCCGGCCGGCGCCCCATTCCGAGGCCACGACCGCCTGGCCTCGGCGACCTCGCCCGCCGGATTCCGCCACCCGCCGCTCCGCCCACCCCGACCCCGCTTTTCCCCTCGATGAGCTTTTTTGCTTTTTCGCGGCCGGGCGCCCCCCAATCCTGGGGCCGGAAATGTCCTCTGACCGGATTTTGGGGCGGGGGTGGGGGAGGGGGGTTGCGGAGATTCATGATCGGTGCCACAATCGCCGGTCCGATCCGGGGAATCCCGGGGAGGCGTTCCGCGGGGCGGATGCAACTGCGGGGCGGAGTGGCCTTTACACGCGCCGGGAGAGCAAAATAGGATAGGCGGGTTCCGCTGTCGACCGAGCCGAGAGGCAGGCCTCCCGGGTCGGTCTCACTCCGCGCCCACGTAGCTCAGCGGTAGAGCACTTCCTTGGTAAGGAAGAGGTCC
>CAZUAT010000089.1:0-8357 GCA_964618415.1 uncultured Thermoanaerobaculia bacterium | reverse complement strand
TGATCGTGAAGTTCGCGCCGGCCGGATTGTTGTCCGGGATGTTGGCCGCCGGCGTCGCGCAGTACTCGTCGCCGCCCCCGCCAGCCGACGGGAAGGTGACGGAGCCGAGCTGATTGAGCCCGCCCGGAGTGGTCGACCCGAGGGTGCCGACCAGCGTGGTGGCGCCCGTCGTCCGATCCGCGGTTCGCAGTTCGGCGGCGAACGCGGCGTTGTTGAAGGCGACGAGGTAGATCGTGTCGGTCGTGGGCTCCCAGTCCATGCCCTGGCCGAAGTTCGCGTCGAACCCGAGCGGTCCGACCACCGTGCCGGCGCCGGTCGCCTTGTTGATCGACAGGAACATGTCGGTCACCAGGTCGTAGCCCCACAGGTTGCCCGCGCCGTCGGCCGCCATGCCGATCAGACCGGGCGAATTGGTCACGGCGCCGACGGGGGTGGCGGTGCCGGTCGCGAAATCGATGGTGTGGAGGCTCGAGGTGGTGACGTTCGTGGCGCCGCCATAGACGATACCGGTCGTCGGGTCGAGCGCGATCGACGACCAGGTCTCGCCGCCGGACGGTGCCGTCATCGTGCCGCTGTCCAGGATCGCGCCGGTGGCCGGGTCGATCTCCCAGAAAGCGTTGCCGCTGTCGAGCACGAAGATCGAGCCGCCGAGGTAGACCATCGCGTTGATGAATGCGCCGGTGGGCGGTGCCGGCGCGATGTTCGGCAGGACCTCCGGCACGGCGACATCGAAGATCGTGTACTGGCTGGCCGCGTTGTTGATCGCGTGAGCGTTGAGGACGCCCAGCGAGTCGGGCGTACTCGGTGCGATCGTCAGGCCGCTGCGCGACGCGAACAGGTTCTCGTGCTGGGCCGCGAGGTCGGCGGGCACTGCGCCGGCCGAGTTGGCCGCGCGGCTGCCGTCACTCGCCCAGACCAACCCGGTGCCGAGCACCGCGCTGGCGAGTACTGCGAAACAGGACTTCGAGAGAGTCGAGTGCTTCATGGTGCGGAACTCCTCCTCCGATCGCCGCTCGCCGCGTGCTTCGGAATCCGGATTCGCCCGGGTCGGTTCTCGTCGGGTGCTGCGGTTGTGCGCCCGGTCCACTCGGGCCGGGCACACGACTACGAGTCGGGCAAGTGGCGTTCCGAACTCGGCAGAGCCGTGTAAAAGTTCACAGGCTTTCTAGCACAATCCATCCGGAGGCGCGATCCCCCGCAAAGTCGCCCCCCGGGGTGCCGTTTCGGACCCAGGGCGAGGCGGCTCGGTGCCCGCCTGGCTTAGAATCCCGACATGACTTCCGTGGCTTCTGGAGTGCCGTCGACCCGGCCGGTCGACGAGATTCTCGAGTCGGTAGCGGGCGGTGAGCGGTTGAGCGCCGCCGATGCTCACCGGCTCCTCCTCGACGGCGACCTGCTCGACCTCGGCCGGCGAGCGCACGCAGTGCGCAACCGGATGGTCGATCCGGCGGTGGCGACCTACAACGTCGACCGCAACATCAACTACACCAATGTCTGCGTCTACAAGTGCCGGTTCTGTGCTTTCTACCGGCCGCCCGGGCACGAGGAGGGCTACCTCGTGCCGTTCGAGGAGATCGGCCGCAAGGTCGAGGAGACGCTGGCGCTCCACGGGACCGGGATCCTGCTGCAGGGCGGCGTCCATCCGGACCTCGGCCTCTCCTACTACGTCGATCTGGTCACCTTCCTGCGCGAGAACTACCCGGCGATCCACCGCCATTGCTTCTCGCCGCCAGAGATCAAGTTCATCGCCCGCAAGGAGCGGATGAGCTTCTACGACGTCATTGCGACGCTCAAGGAGGCCGGCCTGATGTCGATCCCGGGCGGCGGCGCCGAGATCCTGTCGGACTCGATCCGGCGCGAGGTCGCGGCCTACCCGAAGGCCTCCCCCGACGAGTGGATCGACGTCATGCGCCAGGCCCACCGCAACGGCCTGCAGACCACCGCGACGATGATGTTCGGCATGGGCGAGGACATCGCGGCCCGGGTCGAGCACCTGCAGCGCATTCGCGACCTGCAGGACGAAACCGGTGGCTTCACGGCGTTCATCGCCTGGACCTTCCAGCACGAGAACACGGACATGCCGGACGTGCCCGAGACGTTCGCGCACGAGTACCTGCGCACGCTGGCCGTCGCCCGCCTCTTCTTCGACAACATCACCCACCTCCAGTCGAGCTGGGTGACGCAAGGGAAGAAGATCGGCCAGGCGGCGCTCGCCTTCGGCGCCGACGACATGGGCTCGATCATGATCGAGGAGAACGTCGTGTCGGCGGCCGGGGCGCACTACACGATGACGCAGGAGGAGATGGAGCACCTGATCCGGTCGGCGGGCTACGAGCCGAAGCAGCGGACGAACCTGTACGAGCGCTTCGTC
This sequence comes from uncultured Thermoanaerobaculia bacterium, assembly GCA_964618415.1. Taxonomy (GTDB): domain Bacteria; phylum Acidobacteriota; class Thermoanaerobaculia; order Multivoradales; family JAGPDF01; genus JACTMI01. The sequence continues at coordinate 5,986 of CAZUAT010000089.1, read as the reverse complement.
ACCCGCGCCGACACTGCCGAGCTGGCGGCGCGCTATCGCCACGCCCTCACCCCGGAGCTGCGCGAGCGATCGGGGGGGGCGGCGGCACTGCTGCCCGTCCTCTAGGCCGGTCCGCTCGGGTGCAGGCGGGTCGTTTCCCTCGATGAGCGCGGCGATCTCCTCCGATCGCCCGGGCGGCGGACCGCCGGCGCCCGCTGCACCCGAGGGACTGGTCCTCGGTCGGCTGCTCGGCAGCGGCGGCTGGGGGACCGTCTACGAGGCCCGGCTGGCGCGCGACCTCCCGTGGGGGCGCAGCGGCGAGCGGGTCGCCGTCAAGTTCCTCCGCTCGGACCGCTTCGGAGATCCCGCGGCGCTGGGTCGGTTCCTGCGCGAGGGTCATCTCAGTCGCCGTATCGAGCATCCCGGCGTCGTGCGTGTGCTTGCTGCGGGCGGGGAGCCGGGTCCGGGAGGACCGCAGCCCTACCTGGTCCTCGAGTTCGTCGAAGGGCGCACCTTCGGACGTCTGATCCGCGAACTCGGCCGCGTGCCGGAGGCGCTGCTGCGCGAGCTCGCGCTGCAGGTGGCCGACGCCCTGGCGGCGGTGCACGCCGCCGGCATCGTGCACCGCGACCTGAAGCCGTCGAACATCCTGATCACGCCCGACCACACGGTCAAGGTGATGGACCTCGGCATCGCGGCGCTGCTCGACGACGGCGAACGGCTGACCGCCACCGGCATGTTCGTCGGCACGCTCGACTACGCGGCGCCGGAGCAGCTGTCCGGCGCACCGCTGACCCCCGTCTCCGATCTATACGCGCTCGGCGTGGTTCTGCACGAGGCCGCCTCCGGGCAGCGCTTCTTCGACGCCCCGTCGACCCGTGCCGTGGTGGCGCGGCACCTGCACGAGCGGCCGGCGCGCCTCGGTGAGCTGCTGCCGCAGGTCTCGCCGTTCTTCGAGGAGGTGGTGGCGAACCTGCTCGAAAAGGCCCCCGCCGATCGCTTCGCCGGCGCCGCCGAACTGGCCGAGGCGCTGCGCCAGGGCGAGTCGTCGCGCTGGTGGCGCGAACGCGACGCCCGGCGCACCCGAGAGGCCGAGCGGGCGCCGTGGACGCGCGTGCGCGTGCAGCGCGACACGCCGTTCACCGACCGGGTGGCGGAGATGCGCCAGCTGCAGGCCTGGGTGGAGGAGGCGCGACAGGGCAGAGGACGGGTCGTGCTGCTCGAGGGCGAGGCGGGCGCGGGAAAGAGCCGGTTCCTCGACGAGCTGCTGCGGCGTGTGAGTGCTGCGGCGCCGGAAACGCGAATCCTGTTCGGGTCCGATTCGCCCGGCGCCCGACGCGGCGCCGGGGCGCTCGCCCGCGGCCTGGTCGACGCGCTCGGCGAGGCGCAGCTGGAGGCTCGGCTGTCGGAGCTGCTGGGCGGGCTCGGCGTCTGGGCGCCGTCGCTCGCCGCGCTGCTCACCGGCCTGCCTTCGCCGCCCGGCGCGCCGTCACTCGACGGGGAGGCGCTGCCGGCGTTGCTGCACGCCGTCGTCACCGCGCTGACGCGCGAGCAGCCGTGCGTCTGGGTGGTGGAGGACCTGCACTTTGCCGGCGCCGACGGGCGGGCGCTCTTCCGGGCGCTGGCGGAGCGATCGGCCGATCTGCCGCTGCTGCTCATCGGAACAGCGCGGACCGGCTTCGCGCCGGAGGAGCTGGGGCAGGTCGCCCGGCTGCCGCACGCCTCGCGCCTGCCGCTGCCACGGCTCAGCCAGAGCGATGTGGTGGCGATGATCACCGACGTGGGCGACGAGCTGGGCGCTGCGGCGGCAGTCGAGCTGCGCCGGCAGATCCTCGCCAAGGCCGACGGCAATCCGTTCTTCGTCAGCGAGATGCTGCGCGAGATCCGGCGCCGCCGCGAGCGCACACGCACGCTGCCGGCGCCTGGTGGAGAAAGCGCGTCGAGCGAGCGGCCCTCGAGTTCGTCGCGGGCCGAGCGGATCGAGATTCCAGCGTCGGTGCGCGAGCTGCTGGAGGGCCGGCTGGGTGGCCTCGAGGACGAGGACCGCAAGCTGCTCGATCTGGCCGCCGTCGAGGGCTACGAGTTCGATCCCGAGCTGCTCGCCACGGTGCGCAAGCAGGGAATGCTCGAAGTGCTCGAGCGCCTGGCGCAGATCGAGCGCCGCACCGGCCTGATCGCGGCGACCGGTGCCGGGTTCCGGTTCGATCACCATCTGATGCAGGAGTTCCTCTACGAGGGCCTGCCGCCGGTGCTGCGGCGCGCCTACCATCGCGCGCTCGCGGCGGCCCACCGGGCAGCCGGGACCGACGGCCGGGTGGCGGCACGCCGCGACGGCGCTACCGCGGTGGAGCACGAGCTGCGCGGCGGCTTCCTGCCCGCCGAGCCGGAGCTGCTGGCGGTGCTCGACCGGCTCGCGGCGGCCTACGAAACCGACCGCGTGCTCGATCTGATCGGTTTCGCGCTGCAACTCGTCCCCCCGGGGCGGCCGGAGCTGCGCGCGGCGCTGCGGCTGCGCGAGGCCGACCGGCTGTTTCTGCAGCACCGGATCGAGGAACACCGCGTCGCCGTAACCGACGCCCTCGCCGCCGCCGAAGAGGCCGGCGACCAGCCCGCCCGCGCCCGCGCCCTCTTCGAACGCGGCCGCGTCCTCGTCGACGCCGGCGCCGCCGAAGCCCGCCCCGTCCTCGAACAAGCCCTAGACGCCGCCCGCGCCGCCGGCGATCTCGCGCTCGAGGCGCGCAGTGAGGGCGCACTGGGGCACGTCGAGCTGCGCGCCGGCGACTTTCCCGCTGCCCACTCGCGCTACGGGCGTCAGGCGAGCCTGGCGGCGCAGGCCGGCGATGTCGAATCGGCGGCGGAGGCGGGCTACTACCTGGGGGAGTCACTGCTGGGCCTGTCGCGTTTTTCGGAGGCCCGTGACGTGCTCGACCGTGCGGTAGCAAAGTGCCGCCGCCACGGTTTCCGGCGAGTCGAGGCGCGCGCCACCGCCGATCTGGCGCTCGCCGCCTTCGCGCTCGGTCTGTATCCGGAGGCGCGCGCCAACTACCTGCGCGCCATCGAACTGGCGGAGGAACTCGGATACCGCGAAGGTGCGGCGCTCGGGCACGGCAACTTTGCACTGCTCGCGATGCTGGAGGGAGACCTTGGCGAGGCGGCAGAGCACAACAGTGCTCACCTCGAGCTGGCACTGGCGATCGAGTCGGCATTCCTCGCGACCTACGCCGGGCTCTATCGCGGCGAACTGCGCCGACTCCAGGGTGATGCCGCTGCGGCAGAGGCGGACTATCGCGCGGCGCTGGCGGACTTCCGCGGCTTCGGCTTCCAGCTCGGAGTGCTCGAGTCGCTGTTCTTTCTGGGCCGTCTGCTCTGCGAGACGGGGCGGCGCGAGGAGGCGATCGAACTGCTGCGCGAAGCCGAGCAGGTCGCGACGGACCATGAGCTGCGGGACCCGGCTCCGCTGCCGACCCTGTATCTGGCGCTGCTCGGTGATCGTCCCGTGGAAGGCCTGGACGTACCGCCTACCCTGCAGCTCCCGCTTGCGGTCGAGGCGCACTGGGTGTTAGCACAGGCCGGTGCCGGCGAGCATCACGCACGGCGCGCGAGCGAACTCGCGCATCGCATCTCGGGTCACCTGCGCGGCGCCGCGCTGAGTCGATTCTGGACGCACCACCCCGTTGCGCGGGCTTGCGCGGCGGCCGATCGGAGGGATGCATGAGCCGCTATCGCGCTGGGTTGCCGGGATTCGCCTGCCTGCTGATCGCCGTCCCGTTGTTCTGGGGCGTGGCCACGCATGCCGCTGCCGATGCGATCGACATTCCGGGCGAGGGACAGAACGTGGCCTACGACCAGCCAGCCAAGCTGGCCTGGACGCAGTTCGTCGCCCTGAACACGCCGCTGACCAGCGGCGGACCGGCTGGCGCATCGGGAACGCTCTGGGAGAGCTGGGCGGCTGCTGAGGAGGTCTTCGCCGATCCAGATACGACGCCGCAATGGCCGACGACGATGGCCTCCGGCGGCAGCGAGGAGGGCCTCCTGCAGCAGACGCTGTTCGCCGCTGCGCTCGATGACGGCGCGGTTGCAGACTTCCGGCGCCCGGCACTGCTTGCCGCCCATACGACCGCCGACGCTGGCGAGGTGCGCTTCAACCGCACCGCCTTCGACTGGATCGTGCTCAAGCAGCTCTGGTACCTGCAAGGGCAACAGAAGTGGTTCGACCTGCACGCTGCGCATCAGCCGGTGGATGTCGAGTTTCCGGCCGGTTCGACACTCGTCAAGGCGGCCTGGAAGCCGATTCAGGAGGCCGACAAGCCGCGTTTCCACTGGCGGCAGGAGGACGGGCAGCTCTGGGGCCTGACCGCGCTGCACATCACGTCGAAGATTCTGCCCGGCTGGTTCTGGGCCACGTTCGAGCAGGTCGACAACCCGGACTACACGCTCGTGCGCCATCCCGACCCGTTCGGGCTCGAGGACGACGCGCCCTCGAGTGAACTGGTGAAGCTGATGGTCGATGGCGGGCTCGACCCCTCGGTCTGGACTCACTATCGGCTCGACGGTACGCAGATGGACTATGTCGACCTCGAAGGCGCGCCGATCGTGCTGGGCAACTCGATCATCGAGGCAGGTTTTACCGCGGTCTCCTCGTGCCGAACCTGCCACGTGCGTGCGTCGATCGGCGAGGGCGGCTCCCGCTTGTCGTTCGCGCCGGTCGTCGGTGCTCCGGATCCCGCCTGGTTCGAAACTCCCGCTCGGCCGCCGGTGCCGCGCTTCCTGCGACTGGATTTCGCCTGGTCGCTCGCGCGCGCCAAGGTGCGGACGCAAGCCGCGTCAGGACCCCCGCAGCCGTAAGTCGAGGCGCGCCGCCAGCCCCGCGTCCCGGGGCCGCGCCGGCAGCGCCGGCACGAACAACGTCGAGCGTGCCGAGAGTGGGGCGGCCGCCAGGTCGCGAAGTGCGCAGCGATGGATCAGTGGCGGCCCGATGGGCAGTTCGTTGGCCTCGTACACGACGACCTGGTGCTCGGCGGGGTAGGTCTCCCGCAGGGCGTCGACGAGGAGATGGACGCCTGCAGATCGGTAGCCCGAGGCGCGAAACCGAGACTCCCCGATCACGCCGACCTGCCAGAGCACGAGACTGGCGGTCGGCTCGAAGCGCCGGTGTTCGAGCAGGAAGTCGCCGGCTTCGTGGCTCTGGCAACCGCGCTCGGCAGGATCGAGGCCGACGTCGGCGAACAGCATGTCCTCGGCGGAGATACCGGGCAGCATGGTCGCGCGCAGGCCCTCGGCGCGGGCGCGGCGGATCGCCTCATGGGCTGGCCGCACGAAAACTCCGGGGTGGCCGTAGAACGCAGCGCCCACGTCCATCCCCTGGCGCGCCGGCGCCAGCATGCGCTCGACCATCTCCGCATAGCTGTCCAGACGGTCGCGCCCGTCCCGGTAGGCGTCGGCGAGCGACTCCGAGTCCGGGCGCAGGGTGCGCAGCCAGTTCTCACCCAGCGGATCGTTGATCAGGTGAAAGAGGCGATCGACCGACTCCAGAACGGCCCGCGCCTCGGGCGTCGTCTGCAGAGCGGGGCGGATGCCGGTGCCGACGACCGTGAGGCCTCCGCCCGCGGCGGTCACCAGATGAGCAGCGCGGCGAACTGCGACGGCTCGGCCCCGATGTACGCCCGCAGTTCCTCGAGCGGGCCCTGGGTCAACAGCTGCTGCTCCTTCGCCGAAAGATTGGCAGCCTGCATCATCTGCACCGGCTCCTTGCGGAAACGGGCCCATTCGTTCGGATCGTTGAGGATCTTGTTCAGGAACAGTTCGAGGTTGTTGGTCGACATCGGTTCCTCCAATGCGGCAGCAGGCCAGGGTCGAGGCGCCGGGGCCGTCACTCGAGGGCGGGCCGGCTCGGACTGTAGGGACAGCGGGCGAGAGGTTAGCACGGCGCCGGCGCCTCTCCGGTAGGCTGACGCGGTGCGAGTCGGGGGCGCGGGCGGGGTGCTGGTGGTCGGGCTGCTGCTCGTCG
>CAZUAT010000088.1:6094-8379 GCA_964618415.1 uncultured Thermoanaerobaculia bacterium | reverse complement strand
GCCAAGGCCCACGCCCTCGAGCAGAAGACCCTCCTCGCCCTCGCCTTCGCCTGACCCCGCCGGCTCGGCGGAACAGCTCACAGCGCGGCACCCGCACCGTTTGTCAGGCTGCGGGCATGACCGACATGGATCTGCGGGCCCCGCGCTGGGCGGGCGTGTGCGTGCTGGGGCTGATACTGGCGGGGTTCGGACCCGCCGGGGCCGGGGCCGAGACGTTTCTCGTCGGGCCGACGCGGACCTTCACGCAGCTGCACCAGGTCGCCGGGCTGGTCGGTCCGGGGGACCTCGTGCTGGTCGACTGGGCGGCCGATGAGTACCAGCCGGTGGTCTTCTCGAACGACGGCGCGCCGGGAGATCCGATCGTCGTCCGCGGGCTGCGCAACGGAGCCGGCCTGCGGCCGGTGATCGCCGGCGGCACGAACACGATCGAGATCCAGTCCGACCACTTCGTCCTGGAGTCGTTCGAGATCACCGAGGGCAGCTTCCGTTGCGTCTACCACCACTCGCACGACGTGGTGATGCGCGACCTCTACGTGCACCACTGTCCGGCGCACGGACTGCTCGGTGCCGATGAGGATTCCGGCTCGCTGACGCTCGAGTTCAGTGAGTTTGCCTTCGCGGGCAACGGCTCCTCGCAGCACATGATCTACATGACCACGGACCAGAACGCCCACCCCGGGGCGGTCTTCCGGATGCGTCACAACTATCTGCGCGAGACGACCGGCGGCAACGCGGTGAAGTCGCGCGCCCAGCGCAACGAGATCTACTACAACTGGATCGAAGGGGCGCGCTACCACCTGCTCGAGCTGATCGGGCCCGACGAAGATGCGGTCGATCCGCCGCCCGGCATCCGCGAGGACTCCGACGTGGTCGGCAACGTCTTGATCCACAAGGCCTACGATCCGCCCGGCCCGCAGGGGCCGTTCGACGGCAGCTTCTACTTCGTGCGCGTCGGCAGCGACATCCGCTGCGACGAGGGGGGGACGAACTCCACCCGCGGGCGCTATCGGTTCGTCAACAACACCTTCGTGCGGGCCGACGTCGGCGCCGGCTCGCACGTGTTTCGCCCCTTCGGGTACCTGCAGTCGATCGAGATGTCGAACAACGTCTTCTACACCGTGCCCGCGGGGACAGCTGGCATGGTGCGCGCCGACGACGGCGAGCGCTGCTGGACGAACGGCGAGCAGATCGCGGGCCAGAACAACTGGGTCGAGACCGGAGCCGTCGTGCCTGCGCAGTGGACCGGCACCGTCTCGGGCGCCAGCCCCGGCTTCGTCGACGCGGCTGGCTTCGATCTGCGGCCGACGGCCGGCAGCGGCCTGCGCAACGCCGGCACGGCGACCCCGGCCGGCCCGCCCGGCTTCCCGTTCCCGGGCGCCCAGTTCCCGCCCGCCTCCGAGCCGCCCCGGCGCGCCGTCCTGCCCGGCCCGCCCGCACCCGACCGAGTCCTCCTCGGCGCCATCGACATCGGCGCCTTCGAGTGGCCCGGCAGCCTGTTCGCCGACGGCTTCGAAACCGCCTCCACCGCCCGCTGGAACCTCGTCGTGCCCTGAGGCGGAAGGCTTGTTGCCCATCGGCCCGACGGTCGGACGCCGCAGCTGAGTGGATCGAGCGTGAGGCGTACCCACCCGACGAGATCGCCGTTCGCCTTCATCACCGGCTCGTGCAGATTCACCCCTTCCCAAACGGCAACGGTCGGCATGCGCGCCGGATGGCGGATCTGCTGGTGATGCGGCTCGGTCGCGAACGCTTCACGTGGGGAAGCGCGAGCCTGCAGTACGCGAGCGACATCCGCCGGCACTACATCGAGGCGCTCCGGGCGGCCGACGACCACGACTTCGAACCGCTCCTCGCCTTCGCTCGATCGTGACTGGATGTCCCCTGGCTATGCAGAGACCATGCGGTAGTGCAGCGTGAGGACGTTCAGGCCCAGGAAACGGATGGTGTGGTCACAGCGCACGTGGCCCCCGTCGTCGATATACAGGTGCATCAGGTCGTGGAGGCCGGCGACGCGCCAGACGCGATAGCCGTCGTGCGATCGAGACACTCGGTAGAAGCCCGCATCCCCGAAACGCCTGCCGACGGAACTCAGCCACAACGTGGAACCGTCGTTGCGCGGGCGCAGGATTACCGTGGCGTTTCCGTCCGGCATCGGGAAGACCGCTTTCACGCAGGGCCGGTCGCCGAACGGGACGCGCTGCGTCATGTAGAAACCGGTGAACAGGACGCGCGTCTGCCTTCCCAGCTCCCGTGCTCGGAGAGGGGGCGGAAACGCATGAAGGTCG
>CAZUAT010000088.1:0-5994 GCA_964618415.1 uncultured Thermoanaerobaculia bacterium | reverse complement strand
CGTCTGCCTTCCCAGCTCCCGTGCTCGGAGAGGGGGCGGAAACGCATGAAGGTCGACTCGTGGTGGAAGTCCCGGCGGCGTTGCTCTGCCATGGCTGTCTGGTGCACGTGACCGTCGCGCAGCTCGCTGCGGCCGTGCACCATCTCGCTCATCTCCCGTACGGTCCGCCAGATCGAGAAGGTCGAGATCGTGTTCGGCGGTCGCTGCGCGCCGGTGGAGAACAGCGCAGCCGGGTGGCTCGCGATCAGTCGTTCCACGGGGCGACCCCAGCGGAGGAAACGAGGCACCTCGAGGAACTTCATGCGGGCGAGCGTGACGGCCACGATCGGTTCCTCGAGGTCCCAGGTGCCGGCGCGATCCGGCAGGCCCCGTAGCGCCGCAACGGAGCCATAGCGGCGCAAGTACTCAAGGCGCACATGCCAGCCAGTCGCTAGGCGCCGTCCCAGCGGGTGCTCGGCCAGGAACCGATCGAGCGCCGATTCGTTCTGCCACTGGGCGAACATGGCCAGGCGTCCCAGCTGCAGGCGATCGGGTGACACGATCGGCGCGCCGAATCGCATCAGTGCGAGGCATTCGGCATGGTCCAGCCCGGCGACGGTTCGCGGACGGGGCGGCCAGGCCAGCGCGCCGGCGCTCACGAACGCCGGGACTTCGGCCATGTGGAACGAATGGATCACGAGCCGGTCGGATCGAGGGCAGCCTGGGTGGACACCCGCCGGAGGTTAGGCGAACGGGGCCCGCAGGTCGAGCGCCGTTTGCATACGGGGCGACGCTATCGGCGCGAGGATCGGGTGATCACCCCTTGGCCATTCCAGCGATCTTCGACTGCCAGTCGGCGAGCATCTGCTCGTAGGCGGCGGGCGTGAGCTTCTCGAGTTCTGCGGCGCCTGCGGGGGAGAGGGCGGTCAGCGCGTAGGTGACCGTGACCCGCGCGCCGTCCGGCGTCGGCTGGATCTCCACCCGGACGGTGCCGAGGCGCGAGCCGGGCGTGATGCGGGCGTACTCGGCGACGCGGGCTGCGCGGTCGAACCGCAGGGTGAGCCAGAGCGTCTCCTCACCGCCGGCCGCCGTCCGGAAGGCGGCGCCGCTGCAGGCCAGAGAGCCGTCCGGGGCGTGCAGCGGCTCCGGGTCCCAGCCCGCCACCCAGGCGCGCTCGCCCTCCGGCGAGAACAGCGGCAGTGCAAAGTCGGGTTCGACGGTGAGCGAGAACGAACCGGTCCGTTCGACGTGCATGGAGATTCTCCGGGGCTTGAAATGCGCAACGCCGGCCCGGGGCCGGCGTTGGCGAAGCGTCAGATTGGAGCGATTGGCTGGGACGCAGGGACTCGAACCCCGATTCTGCGGTCCAGAGCCGCATGTCCTACCATTGAACGACGTCCCAGCAGGACCCTCGGAAGATATCGAAAATCGCCCCTCGAGGTCAAGGTGAGCGGGCCGCAAAGGCCCGTGGAGAAAGCCTTTACGGCCTTTCAGCCGGCGCCCTGGCGCTGCATCTTCGCCCAGCTGTCGCGCAGCGTCACCGTGCGGTTGAAGACCGGCCGCTCAGGTGTGTGGTCGACCAGATCGGCCGTGAAGTAGCCGGTGCGCTCGAACTGGACCCGCTCGCCCGGAGCGGCCTGGGCGAGCGCCGGCTCGACCTTGGCGCCGGTGACGACCTGGAGCGAGTTCGGATTCACGGTGGTCAGGAAGTCGACCCCCTCGGGCAGGTCGTCCGGGTCTGCGGCTGCGAAGAGCGTGTCGTAGAGCCGCACTTCGGCGTCGACGGCGTCCGCGTCGAGCACCCAGTGGATCGTCCCCTGGATGCGCCGTCCGTCGGGCGTGCCGCCGCCGCGGGTCGCCGGATCGTGGGTGCAACGCACCTCGACGACCTCGCCGGCGGCGTCCTTGACCACTTCGACGCACTTCACCACATAGCCCCAGCGCAGCCGCACCTCGCGGCCCGGGGCAAGGCGGAAATACTTCTTCGGCGGATCCTCGAGGAAGTCGTCGCGTTCGATCCAGAGCTCGCGCCCGAAGCGCACCGGCCGGCTGCCGGCCGCCGGATCCTCGGGGTTGTTGACCGCCTCGAGTGTCTCGAGCTGGCCTGCCGGCCAGTCCACGATCACCAGCTTCAGCGGGCGCAGAACCGCCATTCGGCGCGCCGCCGTGCGGTTGAGCTCCTCGCGCACGCAGTGTTCGAGCAGCGCCAGCTCGACCACGCTCTCCTGTTTGGTCACGCCGATCCGTTCGCAGAAGTCGCGAATGGCCGCCGGCGGATAGCCGCGCCGCCGGATGCCGGCGATCGTCGGCATCCGCGGATCGTCCCAGCCCGACACCGCGCGCTCGCCGACCAGCCGCAGCAGCTTGCGCTTCGACAGCACCGTGTGGGTGACGTTGAGCCGCGCGAACTCGATCTGCCGGGGCGGGAAGATGCCGAGCTCGGCGACGAACCAGTCGTAGAGCGGCCGGTGGTCCTCGAACTCGAGCGTGCAGATCGAGTGCGTGATCTCCTCGATCGAGTCCGACTGGCCGTGCGCCCAGTCGTACATCGGATAGATGCACCAGGCATCGCCCGTGCGGTGATGATGGGCATGCAGGATCCGGTACATCACCGGGTCGCGCAGGTTGAGGTTGCCCGCCGCCATGTCGATGCGCGCGCGCAGCGTGCGGGTGCCGTCCGGGAACTCGCCGGCGCGCATGCGCCGCAGCAGGTCGAGATTCTCCGCGACCGGGCGATCGCGCCACGGGCTCGGCCTGCCGGGCTCGGTCAGCGTGCCGCGATACTCGCGCACCTGCTCCGCGCTGAGATCGCAGACGAACGCCTTGCCTTTCTCGACCAGCCGCTCGGCCCAGGCGTACAGCTGTTCGAAGTAGTCGGAGGCGTAGTAGAGCCGGTCTTCCCAGTCGAAGCCGAGCCACCGCACGTCCTCCTGGATCGAGCGGACGTACTCGTCGCTCTCCGTGGCCGGATTCGTGTCGTCGAAGCGCAGGTTGCAGGTGCCGCCGTACTCGGCGGCCAGCCCGAAGTTGAGGCAGATCGACTTGGCGTGGCCCAGGTGCAGGTAGCCGTTCGGCTCGGGCGGGAAGCGGGTGCGGATCGTGCGGTGGCGACCGGCCGCCAGGTCCGCGTCGACGATGTCGGCGATGAAGTGCTTGCCCATGGCGTTCAGTGCGCAGGTTCGGCGAGGCGGGACAGCGCGCGCTCGATGCGCGCCACCACCCGGTCGCGACCGAGGATCGCGAGGATATCGAAGAGGCCGAAGCCGACCGGCTTGCCGGTGACCGCCACGCGTACCGCGTGCACGATGGCGCCCAGGCCGAGCCCGCGGGCGGCGACGAACGACTGAGCGAGAGCCTCGAGCGTGGCCGCGTCGAAGGCGGGCGCGGCAGTGAGCTCGCGGGCGAACTCCGCCAGCAAGGCCCTCGCCTCGGTCGGCTGGCGCAGCCGCTTGTCGAACGCCTTTTCGTCGAAGGCGAGCGCCTCGTCGGCGACGTAGAACTCGTCGTAATCGAGCACGTCGCCGGCGAGCTTGATCCGGTCCCCGGCCGCCGCGACGATGGCCCGCGCGGTCGCGCGCTCGGCCCTGGACGGTGGCGAGCCGACCCGTCCGGCTCGCTCGAGGAACGGAAGGCAGCGTTCGGTGCGCTCGTCGACGGTCAGGCGGCCGAACCAGGTTTCCTCGAACGCCATCAGCTTCTGGGGATCGAAGCTGGCGGCCGACTTGTTGACCCGGTCGAGCGAGAAGTGGGCGATCCGCTCGCCGGCGTCGAGGATCTCGGTCGTGCCGTCGAGCGACCAGCCGAGCAGCATCAGGTAGTTCAGGATCGCGTCCGGCTCGAAGCCCGTCTCGCGATAGAAGTCGACGATCACCGGATTGAACGTGTCGGCGGCGACCGCGCGCCCCTGGCGTTCGGCGATCCTGCGGCCGCGCTCGTAGAGCGCCGCGAACTCAGGGTTCTTCAGGTACTTGTCCAGCTTGCGCTTGGACAGCTTCACCTTGCTGCCCGGCTCGGCGACCACCGGCAGATGCGCCAGCGCCGGCGGCTCGGCGCCCAGCCCCTGCCAGATCCAGAGCTGGCGCGGGGTGTTCGACAGGTGCTCCTCGGCGCGGATGACGTGCGTGATCGCCATCTCGATGTCGTCGACCACGCTGGCCAGGTGGTAGAGGAAGCTGCCGTCGGCGCGCTGGACGACGTGGTCGGCCTCGGCCGCCCAGGCGGTGGTGACCTCTCCCTTGACCAGATCGGCGATCCGGCACTCGCCCTCGCGCGGCATTTTGAGCCGCACGACGGCGCTGCGTCCTTCGGCCTCGAAGCGCTGGCGATCGGCGCCGGTCTCGCCCTCCCAGCGTCGGCTGGCATGGTAGGGACGTCCGGCGGCCTCGGCCTCGGCGCGCTCGGCCTGGATCTCCTCCGGGCGGGCGTAGTCGCGGTAGGCGAAGCCACCGGCGAGGAGTCGCTCGACCGCGGCGCGGTAGCGCTCGGTGCGCTGCGACTGGAAGTACGGCCCATACGCACCGCCGACCCCGGGCCCCTCGTCCCAGTCGAGGCCGAGCCAGCGGAAGCCGTCGAGGATCGGCTCGAGCGCGCGCGGGTCGTTGCGCCCGGTGTCGGTGTCGTCGACCCGCAGCACGAACTGCCCGCCGTGGCGGCGCGCGAACAGCCAGTTGAACAGCGCCGTGCGCACGCCGCCAATGTGCAGATAGCCGGTCGGCGACGGCGCGAAGCGGACGCGCACGGAGGGCGTGGGGTGGGTCATCGGGAAGGGAGGGCGGGCGGAAAGGCGCGCGGGCGCGGCGGGATCGGAAAGTCAGAACTGGCGGTGAGGGAGGGATTCGAACCCTCGATACAGGTTTGAGCCCGTATGACGGTTTAGCAAACCGTTGCCTTCAGCCACTCGGCCACCTCACCGCGGCGTCGAAACCGCGGCATTCTATCCGCAATCTTGCTCCGCCATCGCACCGCGACCGCGTCGCTGCCATCCGGTAGAGTGCGGCTGCCCGCCTTCGGGCCTCCATTGACGACAGGAAGACCTCCCGTGCCGACCCAGGACCGCGACGCGCTTGCCATCGGAACTCTGCGATTTCTCGCCGTGGACATGGTCGAGGCGGCCGCCTCCGGCCATCCCGGAGCGCCGCTCGGCCTGGCACCCCTGGCGCATCTGATCTGGACGCGGCAGCTTCGGTTCGATCCGACCGACCCCGCCTGGCCGGACCGCGACCGTTTCGTGCTCTCGTGCGGCCACGCCTCCGCACTGCTCTACGGGCTGCTCCACCTGGCCGGCTACGACCTGCCGATCGCCGAGCTCGAGCGGTTCCGGCAGCTCGGCTCGCGCACCCCGGGCCACCCGGAGCACGGCCACACGCCGGGGGTGGAGACCACGACCGGTCCGCTCGGGCAGGGGCTGGCAACCGCGGTCGGCATGGCCATGGCGGCGCGGATGCTGGGCGGTCGCTTCAACCGGCCGGGGATCGAGACGTTCACGCACCGGGTCTGGGTGCTGGCCTCGGACGGAGACCTGATGGAGGGGCTGTCGGCCGAGGCGGCGTCGCTTGCCGGCCACCACCGACTCGGCAACCTGAAGGTGTTCTGGGACGACAACCACATCTCCATCGACGGACCGACCGACCTGGCGTTCAGTGAAGATGTAGAGGCCCGCTTTGCCGCGCAGGGCTGGGAGGTGCTGCGGGTCGACGACGGCAACGACCTGGCGGCGATGGCTGCCGCGATCGACGCCGCTGCGCAGTGTGAGCGGCCGGTACTGGTGGCCGTGCGCACCCGGATCGGCTACGGCAGCCCGAAGCAGGACAGCGCTGCGGCGCATGGCGCTCCGCTCGGCGCCGATGCGGCCGCGGCCACGCGCGCGGCGCTCGGCTGGCCGGCCGAGGCGCGGTTCCACGTCCCCGACGGGGCGCGTGAGCCGTATCTCGCCGCCGCGCGCCGCGGGGCCGCCGAGCGGACTCGCTGGCAGGAGCGGGTTGCCGCCCTGGCTGCCGCCGACGCCGGGCTGGCGGC
>CAZUAT010000087.1:0-8413 GCA_964618415.1 uncultured Thermoanaerobaculia bacterium | reverse complement strand
CGAGCAGGATGACCACGTCCTTCTTGTGTTCGACCAGGCGCTTGGCCTTCTCGATAACCATCTCGGCGACCTGCACGTGACGCGTCGCCGGTTCGTCGAAGGTCGACGAGACCACCTCACCCTGCACCGACCGCTGCATGTCGGTGACTTCCTCCGGGCGCTCGTCGATCAGCAGCACGATCAGCGCAACCTCCGGGTGATTGCGGGCGATCGAGTGCGCGATCGACTGCAGCAGCATGGTCTTGCCGGTGCGCGGTGGCGCGACGATGAGGGCGCGCTGGCCCTTGCCCATCGGCGTCACGAGATCCATCACCCGGGAAGCCATGTCGCCGGGGATCTCGAGCTTGAGCCGCTCCATCGGGTAGAGCGGCGTCAGGTTGTCGAAGAAAATCTTGCTGCGCGAAATCTCGGGCGGCTCGAAGTTGACCGCCTCGACCTTGATCAGCGCGAAGTAACGCTCGCCTTCCTTGGGCTGACGGACCTGTCCGGAGACGGTGTCGCCGGTGCGCAGGTCGAAGCGCCTGATCTGCGAAGGAGAAACGTAGATGTCGTCCGGGCCCGGGAGGTAGTTGTACTCCGGCGCGCGCAGGAAGCCGAAGCCGTCCGGCAGGCACTCGAGCACGCCTTCGGCGAAGATCAGCCCCGACGACTTGGTCTGCGCCTCCAGGATCTTGAAGATCAGCTCCTGCTTGCGCATTCCCGCCGCGCCCTCGACACCGAGATCCTTGGCCACCTGGGTGAGCTGGCCGATGTTCATCTCCTTCAGGGCGCGGATATCGAGGGTCGGGCGGCCGCCATTGCTGCCGTCGCCGTCGACGGGGAAGTCGCCCTGGGCGTCCTCCGCGAAGTCGTCAATCGGCAGACCGGCTTCGGTCACCTTCGGCATGTTCGTCTTCTTCCCTCTTCTGCGGCGGGACCGGCCCCGCGAGAAATTCTGCGATGTGTTTCCAGAGTTCACGTACGCCCTCCCCTGAGAGCGCGGAGACGGGGATCACTTCCGCTCCGCCGGCGAGCCCCAGCGCCTGGCCGATCCCGGCGATCCTGCCGGCCCGTTCCCCACGCTTGAGACGGTCGAACTTCGTGGCTACTACGGTGCTCTTCACGCCGAGTTCGGCGAGATACTCCGCTGCTTCTACATCGAGGCGCGTCGCCCCGACCTTCGCGTCCACCAGGTGGATGACCAGTCTGGGGGCCGCGCTGTCGTGGAGGTAGGCGTCGATCGAACGCGCCCAGCTTTCCCGCTCCTCCCGCGACGTCCTGGCGAAACCGTAACCCGGCAGATCCACGAACCAGTACTGCCGATTGATGCGAAACCAGTTCAGGGTCCGGGTCCGCCCCGGCGTCGAACTGGTGTGTGCGAGTTTCCTGCCAAGCAGGCGATTCAACAGACTCGACTTGCCGACGTTGGACCGCCCTACGAACGCGACCTCGGGCGCACCGTCGCCATACGGCCCTGTTCCCGCCCCGGTCGACCGGACGAACTCCGCGATTTCGATCCTCACGGTCGCCTAACTGGATTGCCCTGGCGGGTGCCACCCGGGCGGACAACGAATCGAATCGAGAACCTCGCGACTGTTTCGGGGACCGGTCTCGGATATCCGCCGCGTACTCCGGATCCGGACGGGACCGGACCGGGGGTCGACCAGCGACGAATCGGAACTCAGTGGGCCAGCGGTCCGGGGCCAGGAGGCGGCCCCGAAGAAGTCGACTGCAATTCTCCCCCAGTCGGGGGTGGAGATGCAAGCTCCCCTTCGAGCGCGAGCCGGAGGACCTCGTCCATCGACTCGACGAAGTGGATCAGCATGCGATCCCGGACTTCGGCCGGGATCTCGTCGACATCTTTCTCGTTCTCGCGCGGCAGGATCACTTCCGTGATGCCGGCGCGGAAAGCGGCGAGCGCCTTGTCCTTGATTCCGCCGACCGGCAGCACCTTGCCCCGCAGGGTGATCTCCCCGGTCATCGCGAGGTCGCGGCGCACCGGCCGCCGTGTGAGCGCCGACACCAGCGCGGTCGCCATGGTGATCCCGGCGGACGGGCCGTCCTTGGGAATCGCACCCTCGGGAACGTGGATGTGGAGATCGTACTTCTCCGAAAAGTCCGCATCGACGCCGAACAGGTCGGCCCGCCCGCGCAGGTACGAGACCGCGGCGCGCGCCGACTCCTGCATGACCTCACCGAGCTTGCCGGTCAGAATCAGATTGCCCTTGCCCTTCATCAGCCCGACTTCGGTCTCGAGCAGCTCGCCGCCCGCTTCGGTCCAGGCGAGGCCGGTGGTGACGCCGACCTCGGAGGCCTCGCGCCGCGCCCACGGCCGGTAGCGCGGCTTGCCGAGCAGCTCCGCGACCCGCTCGGGCCCGACCTCGATCGAATCGGACTGGTCGCCGGCGACGATCCGCCGCGCCACTTTGCGGCACACGGCCGCGATCTCGCGATCCAGGTTGCGCACCCCGGCCTCGCGCGTGTAACCCTCGATCAGCGCCCGCATCCCGTCCTCGGTGATCTGCAGCCGGTCCTCTCCGAGACCGTGAGCCTTGATCTGGCGCGGCACCAGGAACTGCCTGCCGATGGCCAGCTTCTCGCTCATCGTGTAGCCAGAGAGCTGGATGACCTCCATGCGGTCGCGCAGCGCGGCGGGCACGGTGTGGATGACGTTGGCCGTCGCGATGAACATCACCTTCGAGAGGTCGTACTCGACGTCGAGGAAGTGGTCGACGTAGGCGTTGTTCTGCGCCGGGTCGAGGACCTCGAGCAGGGCCGACGACGGATCGCCACGGAAGTCCATCGACATCTTGTCGATCTCGTCGAGCAGGAAGACCGGGTTCACGGTCCCCGCCTTCTTCATCATCTGAATGATCTGGCCCGGAAATGCGCCGATGTAGGTGCGGCGGTGGCCGCGGATCTCGGCCTCGTCGCGCACGCCGCCGAGCGACAGCCGCACGAACTTGCGACCCGTCGCCCGGGCGATCGACTGCGCCAGCGACGACTTGCCCACCCCCGGCGGCCCGACGAAGCAGAGGATCTGCGACGGATTCTCCGTGGTCAGCTGGCGCACGGCCAGGAACTCGAGAATCCGGTCCTTGATCTTCTCGAGGCCGTGGTGGTCGGTGTCGAGCACCTTCTGCGCCTGGTCGAGGTCGCGCAGCTCCTTGCTCGTCTTCTTCCACGGCACGGCGATCAGCCAGTCGATGTAGTTGCGTGAGACCGTCGCCTCGGCGGACACCGGCGGCATCGCCTCCAGCCGCTTCAGCTCGCTCTCGGCCTTCTCGCGCACCGCTTTCGGCAGGCCCGCCTTCTCGATCTTCTCGCGCAGCTCGACCAGCTCGTCGGACCGGTCGTCCTTGCGGCCGAGCTCCTGATGGATCGCCTTGATCTTCTCGTTGAGGTAGTACTCCTTCTGCGCCTTCTCCATCTGCTTCTTGACCTGGACGTTGATCCGCTTGTCGAGATTCATCTTCTCGATCTCGACCTCGAGCAGATCTTCCAGTCGCTCGAGCCGCTCGAACGGGGATACCAGGTCGAGCAGCGTCTGCTTGTCGGCAGTGGAAACGGCGAGGTGCGCGGCGAGCGCGTCGGCGAAGCGACCCGGCTCGTCGTGCTTGAGCGTCGGCATCAGGCTCTCGATGGCCAGATGCTGCGACAGCTTGGCGTACTGCTCGAAGGTGGCCTGCACCCGCGCCACCAGCAGGCGCGCCCGATCGTCGGCCTCCGGATCGGCGGCCAGCAGCTCGACCTCGGCACGAAACGCGCCATCGGTCTCCTCGAGTGCCCGGATGCGCGCCCGCTGCAGCCCTTCGACCATCACCTTGATGTTGCCGTTGGGCAGCTTCAGATTCTGGACCACCCGGGCCACGACGCCCGACTCGAAGAGGTCCTCGCGGACCGGGTCGTCGACCTTGGGGTCGCGCTGCGCCACGAGGTAGATCCGCCGGCCCGGCGTGGTGAGCGCAGCCTCCAGCGCCCGGATCGAACCGTCCCGGCCGACGATGAACGGCGCCATCATGTGCGGGAAGACCACCATGTCGCGCAGCGGCACGACCGGCAGGCTCAGCAGCTCGGGCTGGCGCGGCTCCGCCATCTTCACCCGGCCTTGCGCAGCTTGGTGATCGGACTGGAGCGCTCGAGGACCGTCTCCTCGGTGATCACGACCTCCGAGATGTCACGCTGCGAGGGGACGTCGTACATCAGCTCGAGCATGATCTCCTCCAGGATGACCCGCAGGCCGCGGGCGCCGACGTTGCGCTTGAGCGCTTCCCGCGCCACCGCGACGATCGCTTCGTCCGTGAACCGGAGCTGCACGTCCTCGAACTCGAACATGGTCTGGTACTGCTTCACCAGGCTGTTCTTGGGCTCCTTGAGGATGCGCACCAGCGCCTCCTCGTCGAGTTGATCGAGGGTGGCCATCACCGGCAGGCGCCCGACGAACTCGGGGATCATGCCGAACTTGATCACGTCCTCCGGCAGGGCCTTCTGGAGCGGATTGATCTTCGCCAGGTCCTTGCGGCCCTTGATCTCGGCGCCGAACCCCATCGTCTTCTGGTTGAGCCGCCGCTCGACGTGCTCGTCGAGGCCGACGAAGGCGCCGCCGCAGATGAAGAGGATGTTGGTGGTGTCGATCTGCAGGAACTCCTGGTGCGGGTGCTTGCGCCCCCCCTGGGGCGGCACGTTGCAGATCGTCCCTTCGAGGATCTTGAGCAGCGCCTGCTGCACGCCTTCACCCGACACGTCCCGGGTGATCGACGGGTTCTCCCCCTTGCGGGCGATCTTGTCGACCTCGTCGATATAGACGATCCCCTTCTGAGTCTTTTCCTTGTCGTTGCCCGAGGCCTGGTAGAGCTTGAGGATGATGTTCTCGACGTCTTCACCGACGTAGCCGGCCTCGGTGAGCGTCGTGGCGTCCGCGATCGTGAACGGCACCGAGAGCAGGCGCGCCAGCGTCTGGGCGAGCAGCGTCTTGCCGGTGCCCGTCGGGCCGATCAGCAGGATGTTGGACTTCTGCAGCTCGACTTCATTGCCGCGCGGCGCCCGCTCGGCGAACTCGATTCGCCGGTAGTGGTTGTAGACGGCGACCGCGAGCTTCTTCTTCGCCTGCTCCTGACCGATGACGTACTCGTCGAGCATCGACTTGATCTCGGCCGGCTTGGGCAGGCGGGTCTCCTGCTGCTGCTCGAGCAGGCGGTCCTCGGCGATGATGTCGAGGCAGATATCGACGCACTCGTCGCAGATGAAGACGGTCGGGCCGGCGATGAGCTTCTTGACCTCGCGCTGGCTCTTGTTGCAGAACGAGCAGCGCAGCGCGTCGTCACCGGTTTCTTTCTTGGCCATTACCCCTCCGTCCTCGGACCCGCTCCGCGAGACGCCGCCGGGCCGGCAGCCGCGCCGGCGAGCGTCGCGGACGCCGCGCCACCCCCCAGAACAGCGCCACGCGGGGGCCTATTCCAGCAGTCCCCGGCCCGCGGCCTCTGCTGCGCCTTCTGGTCTCGGATTCTAACAGACGGAGCGCTCAGGACTTGCGGCGCTCCATCACGCGATCCACCAGCCCGTATTGGATCGACTCGTGCGCCGACAGGATCTTGTCGCGCTCGGTGTCGTGGTGGACCTCTTCCTTCGGGCGGCCGGTGTGCACCGCCAGGATCTCGTCGATCCGATCGCGCAACTTGAGCAGCTCGCGGGCATGGATCTCGATGTCGGTCGCCTGTCCGCCCATGCCGGAGGTCCACGGCTGGTGGATCAGCACCCGGGCGTTGGGGAGCGCCGTGCGCTTGCCCGCCGACCCGGCCGCCAGCAGCACCGCAGCCATCGAGGCCGCCTGACCCACGCAGTACGTGGCGACGTCGGGCTTGATGTACTGCATGGTGTCGTAGATCGCGAGCCCCGCCGTGACTGATCCGCCCGGCGAGTTGATGTATAGATGAATGTCGCGCTCGGGATTCTCCGCCTCCAGGAACAGCATCTGGGCGATGATCAGGCTCGCAACGTCGTCGTCGATCGGGCGACCGAGAAAGATGATGTTGTCCTTGAGCAGGCGCGAGTAGATGTCGTACGCGCGCTCCCCGCGGTTGGTCTGTTCGACGACCATCGGAATCAGCATTTGCGGCGTTCTCCCCGGTATCAGTCGGCCGAGGCGTCCGGACCGGCCCCGTCGGGCGCCGCTCCGGCCGTCTCGCCGAGCAGGAACCTTACCGTCTTTTCGCGCCGCATCCGAGCACGCAGGGCCACCAGCTCGCCGGCCTGGTCGAGCCGCTGGCGCAGAGCCTGCGTCGGCACCTTCTGAACCCGCGCCAGCAGGGCCAGCGCCTCCTCGAACTCGACCTGGCCGATCTCGACCTTCTCGGCGTCGGCGATCTGGTCGAGCAGCAGCCTCGCCTTGATCCGCCGCTCGGCGTGCGGCTTGGCCTGCTCGCCCATCGCCTGCCAGTCGATCTCCGCCTTCTCCAGGTCCACCCCGCGCCGTACCAGACCTTCCGCGTAATCGCGCAGCAGCTCCTCGGTCTCGCGGTGCACCACGCCCTCCGGCAGGGCCATCGGGTGGCGCTCGACGAGCTGATCGAGCATCGCCTGCTCGCGGCGCGCGCGCAGCTCGTCCGACTTGGCACTGCGGATCCGGCGCGCGACGTCCGCCTCGAAGGCGGCGACGTCGTCGAACTTGCCGAAGTGGCCGAGGAACTCCGGCGTGAGCTCCGGCAGCCGCGCCTCGCGCACCTCCAGCACCCGGATCTCGAACTCCCGCTTCACCGCGGCCTCTCCCTCGCCCTCGGAGCGTGTGAAGCGCGCCGACTGCCCTGCGGCGAGCGCCGAGACAGCCGTCGACAGCTCCTCCCACACGCGCTCCGATCCGACCTCGAACTCCGCGACCCGCGTCTCCGGATCGGCTGGTTCCGCAGCGCCCAGCTCGACCAGGTCGACCCGGACGACGTCGCCGACCGCAGCCGCCCGCTCGACCGCGACCCATTCGGCGTGGCTGCGCCGGAGGTCCGCCACCGCCCGCTCGACCTCCTCGCGGCCCGCCTCCACGTCCGCTTCCGGCAGAGCGAAATCGCGATAGTTGCGCAGTTCGATCGTCGGACGCACCTCCACGACGGCGGTGAACTGCAGGGGTTGCCCGGCCTGCATCTCCACCTGCTCGACCGAGGGCGGAGCGAGCGGATCGAGCGACTTCTCGGCCGCTGCCTGCTTCCAGTAGCGCGGCACCAGCCGCTCGAGCACCTCCTGCTCGATCTCCCGCCCGTAATGCTTGGCGACCAGCGCAGCCGGTACCTTGCCCTTGCGGAAGCCCGGAACGCGCGCCTTGCGGCCGAACTCTCCGGTGACGCGCGCCATCTCGGCGGCGACGGCCGGCTGGGGAACCTCGATGCGCAGCTGCTGCCGGCAGGGGCCGACCTCTTCCATCGACAGAACGACACTCATCGGACCGCGACCTTCCTCTTTCTGGGTTGGGCACGCCGACCGTCAGGCGGTCGGCCCCGGCAGCGCGAGCCCGGTTCGGGACGCCGGCTTCGGGATGCGGGATTCGGAACGCTGCTCGAGACTGGTGCGAAAGGGGGGACTCGAACCCCCACCCCGATTCCTCGGGACTAGATCCTAAGTCTAGCGCGTCTGCCAGTTCCGCCACTTCCGCCCACCGGCCCGGGCAGGGTGCCGCCACAGCCGGCCGCGCCCGCCGCAACCCCGAGGCGGCGATTCTACTGCCGCTGCAGCATCGGGCTCTCCCACCCGGTCGCATCGCCGCTCTCGAAGCCGTCGTAGAAGAGCGGCACGACGTCCCGGAAGTAGTAGGCGCTGCCCTGGCTGTTGACGCCGTTGGCCCGCGCCCACGGGGCGCCGGCGACCGCCCCGACCTCGCTCAGCCCGACGACGGTGCCCAACCGGTCGCTCTCGTCGCCATCTGCAGCCACCAGCCGCCAGATCGGCTGCCAGCGATCGCCCTCCAGCCGCCACAGGTAGGCCGCGCCCTGGTTGGGCTGGTCGCCCACGTCGTCCCCGTCGGCGCCCACCAGCAGCACGGCCCCCAGCGCGCCGACGCGGCGCAGGGCCACACTGCGACCGTAAAGGTCCCCTTCAGAGGCCTCGACAGGGCGCACCCAGGAGTGCCGCTGCCAGACCGACCCGTTGCGCCGGTATAGCGCGACGTGGCCGACGTCCAGTTCGAGGTTGCCGAGCACCGGCCGGTGATCCCAGTACGGCGCGCCAACAGCGAGCCAGGGCCCTGCGACGGCCAGTGCGCTGCCGAAGCCGGCCCCCGTCTGGCAGCAGTCCTGGAAAGTGATCCCCTGCACCAGGGTCCAGTTGTCGCCGGCGCGCTGGTAGATCCGGACCATGCCGTTCTCCTCCGCTCCGGAAGCCCCGGCGATCAGGACCTCCCCATCCGCCCACGCCAGGGAGGAGCCCAGGGAGTGCCCCGGGCCACCCGCGAGTT
>CAZUAT010000086.1:0-8558 GCA_964618415.1 uncultured Thermoanaerobaculia bacterium | reverse complement strand
ACTTCGACGGCCAGAACGTCCTGCTGTTCGACGATCCCAACGAGGACATCGAGGGGAGTTACGACTGCGCGGAGGGCGGCACTCTGGCGGTCGGCGGACCGTGGGCGGACAGCTCCGTCCAGGGCAGCTACAACGGGCGCCGATACGTGCGCATTCAGGGCGCCGACGTGGTGATGAACGACGGCATCGAATGCGAGCTGGTCGCCAGCCGTGGACCCAAGCTGGCCGAAGAGGTCTACGCGCACGAACTCGGCCACACGCTCGGGCTCGGCCACTCGTCCGAGAACCGCGGCGAGCAGAACCGCCTGCTGCGCGATGCGCTGATGTTCTTCCAGGCGCACGGAGATGGCCGCGGCGCGCGCATGAACGCCGACGATCTGGCCGGCATTCAGGCCCTCTATCGCCGCGGCGGCTCGCCGCCGCCTCAGCCCGGCGGCTGCCCGGCCGACACGCTCTGCCTGCTCAACGGGCGCTTCCGCGTGACCGCGACCTGGGAGAACCAGTTCAACGGCAACTCGGGCCCCGCCCGCGTACCGCCGCGCCACAGCGCCCTGCCGCCCTCGTTCTACAACCTGTCGGGCTTCCTCTACTTCGACGATCCGCGCAACGTCGAGCTGATCGTCAAGATTCTCGACTTCGGCGACGTGATCAAGGTGTTCTACGGCCAGCTGACCAATCTGCAGTTCACGCTCAACGTCACCGACATGCGGACCGGGCAGACCAAGACCTACCGCAACACCGCCGGCGACTGCGGCGGGTTCGACGACAACGGCTTCCCGTCCAACGCCATCCGGACGATCGAGCTGCCCGGCCCGATGCGCCCGAAGCGCGGCAAGTCCGTGCGCGGCACCTGCCGGGCGGACGCCGATACGCTCTGCCTGCTCAACGATCGGTTCGCGATCGACGTGACCTGGCGCAATCAGTTCAACTCGACCAGCGGGGTGGGCATGCCGACCCGCCTGTCCGACCTGACCGGCGCCTTCGGGTTCACGAGCCGGTCGAATCTGGAGCTGCTGGTCAAGACGCTGCAGTTCCCCGACCGGTTCCTGGTGATCTTCGGGGCGCTGTCGAACCTCGAGTATCACTTGACGCTGCGCGACACCTTGAGCGGCGCCGTCGAGACCTACGACAATCCGCCCGGGAGATTCTGCGGGGGCCTCGACCCCGACGCGTTCTGAGGGCCCGCCGCCGGGCCGCAGTCGGAGCCCGTCGGCGGCGACCGGCTCGGCGGTGAACTGCTTCACGGACCGGGCCGGGCGCCCGGGCTAGGCTCCGCGGTCACCATGCGTACTCCCTTCGTGTTTTCCCTGTTCGGGGCGGCGGTCCTGGCCGGCAGCGCACTGTCCGCCCAGCAGGTGGTCGGCGGCTGCCAGGTGCTGCCCACCTCCAACATCTGGAACACGCCGGTCGCCTCGCTGCCGGTGGCCGCCAACTCCACGCAGATCATCAATTTCATCCTCGCCAACGGCGGCGACAACCTGCACCCGGACTTCGGGGCCGGGCTCTGGGAGGGCGCACCGATCGGCATCCCCTGGAGCCTGGTGCCCTCCAATCAGGCGATGGTGCCGATCGACTTCGACTTCTTCGACGGCTGGCCGGAGGAGAGCGATCCGGGCCCCTACCCGATCCCGCCCGGTGCGCCGATCGAGGGCGGCCCGTCGAGCCAGGGCGACCGCCACGTCCTGACGGTGCGGCAGGGCGAGTGCCGGCTCTACGAGCTCTACCATTCGTGGCCGCACGGCACCGGACCGGAGGACGACCCGCCGTGCAACGAGCCGGGGGGCTGGTGCGGGCTGTCCGGCGCGGTCTACGAGCTCGATTCGAACGACCTGCGGCCAGCAGGCTGGACCTCGGCCGACGCCGCAGGCCTGCCGATCTTCCCCGGCCTGGCGCGCCAGGGCGAGATCGCCGGTGGCGAGCTGCGTCATGCCCTGCGCTTCACGGTCGGAGTGACGAAGACGTACGTCAACCCGGCCAACCCGGGCTACATCTGGCCGGCCCGCCACCAGGCCGGTTCGTCGACCAATCCGGCCGCACCGCCGATGGGCCTGCGCCTGCGCCTGAAGCGGAGCTGGCAGATCCCCGCCAGCTTCGATCCCCAGGTGCGCGCCCTGCTGATCGGCCTCAAGCGCTACGGCATGATGCTGGCCGACAACGGCAGCAACTGGTACATCTCCGGCATTCCCAGCCCGAGCTGGACCGAGGATCTGGTGTCGCAGTTTCACCAGGTGCCGGGCAGCGCCTTCGAAGTCGTGGACGTCTCGTCGCTGCGACTCGATCCCGACAGCGGGGCGACGCCGCACCTGTTCTCGGACGGCTTCGAGACCGGCACGCTCACCTGGTGGAGCCTGGCCGATCCCAGCTGAGTCGCGCGAGCGGTCGCCACCACGCCGCTCGCGGCCGGCTCAGGGTCGACGCGCGTACAGGTCGATCACCCGCTCGATCGCCTGCCGGCAGACCGGGCAGAACGGCACCCGGTTGCGGCTGAACATGATGCAGTCCGCCGCCGGGCGGTAGTAGCCGGCCGCCTCGTAGTTGGCGCCCTCGAAAGCGCCCACCCGACCGGCAAACGGTCCGGCGCCGAGCAGCGCTTCCTCCGCGTCGCGCTGCCGCAGGAAGAGCGCTTCCATCTCCTCCTCCGGCCGGCGCTCGGCGCGGATGCGCCGCCGCTCGTCCTGAATCGACCGCCCGTACTGCTCGAACTCGGCCTTGCTCCACGGCGTGGGCAGCGGCGTGTCGGGGGCGACGAACGCGGCCCACTTGAGGCGCGCCGGATCGAGCAGCGCGGTGGCGTTGGGCTCCCACGGCTCGATGCGATCCGTCGCGGGCTCGTAGGCGACCTCCGAGGTGTAGTACTCGTCGGCGAGCGCCGCCAGGTGATGCCCCAGCTCGTGGATGAAGACGTACGGCGCCCAGTGCGAGTCGGCGGCCACGGTCGAAAACTGGCCGAAGATGCCGCCGCCACCGTAGGTGCGGCTGTTGGTCAGAATCTCGACGACTTCGTACGGCGCCTGCGACGCCAGATCGCGGAACGCCCGGTTGTCGAAGGTGAGGATGTAGCGCTCGGAGCGGAAGGCGTCGTACGTCGCGCCGACCGGCGAGCGCCGGTAGACGCCGCGCGACGGCTGCGAGATGCCGGACTCGGCGGCCGCCGGGCAGAGCCCCCAGACGTTGAAGTCCGAGCGCCGGCTGGTGAACGGCTCGGTGTCGAAGAGGATGGACATCAGGCGCCGCGCGTCGGCCTCGCACTTGCCGCGCTCGGCCGCGGTGTAGCCGTCCCCCAGAATGAGGAAGTCGAGCTTGTCGGCCGGATCCCCGGCGTGCTGCAGGACGATCAGGTCGCCGGCCGTCGGCGGCGGCGAGCTGTCGACGAGCATGTCGGCCGGATCGACGACCAGCGACCAGACCTCGCGGAAGTCGTTGGCGCGATCGCGCTTCTGGACGACCACCTGCACCGGTCCGTCGGGGCGCGGAAAGCGCAGCGATTCGGAAAAGGTGCGGCTGACCTCATCGGCCTCGCCGGTCGTCTCCCATTCGCCGTAGATCGAAGCGAAGCCGCGCGAGTAGAGGACCCGGCGGGTGGCCCGATCGATCACCTCGAAGCGGTACTTGCCGAGGTTGGTGTCATCGATCGCCTTGGCCGCATCCCCCGGCCACGGCAGCGGCTCGAGTACCACCCGATCGAGAGAGAAGCGCTCCTCGTGCGCCGTCCCGGTGTGGAAGTAATCGACCCTGAGAGTCCGCGGCGCCTCGCCCGAGGCGGGCGCGGCGGCGACGGGTGCGAGCAAGAGAGCGGCGACGGCGATTGCGGATCGGGCGTCCAGTCGGCACATGGGCATCCTCGACGGTTGTCGGCCGAGTCTGCCACGGCGCGAGCGCGCCGGCGACTCTGACAGAATGAAATCGTCGCGCGCGTGACACTCCGCGCCGTCAATCGACCGGAGACCTGGACCCTGTACGCCCCTGACCCGGACCCGGCCCCCGAGCGCCATCTCCCCTTCCTCGTGCTGCGCTCGTTCGAGGAGTTCCTCGACCGCGGACCGCGGCTCGAGCCCAGCGTCACCCGCCGCCTGGCGATCGAGGCGAGTCTGGTGCCGGAGGGCGAGGCGCCGTTCACCCTCGATGGCTACTGTGCGCTCTGCCGCCAGCCGACCCGGTTCGACGTGCGATTCGCGTTCGCCTGGCAGCGCACCGCCAGCGGTCGGCTGATGCCCAACTGGCGCGAGTTTCTCGACTGCGAGTCGTGCGGCCTGCGCAACCGCGTCCGGGCGGCCTTTCACCTGTTCGAGCAGGAGTTCCACCCGCGGCGGGATGCCGCGATCTACATCACCGAAGCGATCACGCCCGCCTACCGTTGGCTGGCGGCCCGCTATCCCGGCACCGTCGGCAGCGAGTACCTCGGCGATGACGCCCGGCCCGGCGAGCTGCGCGACGGCGTGCGGCACGAGGATCTGCTCGGCCTCTCCTTCCCGCCCGCCGGCCTCGACTTCGTCCTCAGTTTCGATGTGCTCGAGCACGTCCCCGACGATCGGGTGGCGTTCACCGAACTGCTGCGCTGCCTGCGTCCCGGCGGCCGGCTGCTCTTCTCCGCTCCGTTCCGCTTCGACCGGGCGCGCGGCGAGCTGCGGGCACGGCGCGAACCGGACGGGACGATCCATCACCTGATGCCGCCCGAGTATCACGGCAACCCGGTCCTGCCGGAACAGGGCTCGCTCTGCTATCGCTACTTCGGATGGGACTGCCTCGACCTGCTCGCCGAGGTCGGCTTCGAGGACCCCGCGGTGCTCACCTACTGGTCGGTCGAACTCGGCTACCTGGGCGAACCCCAGTACCTGGTCTGGGCGCGCAAGCCCGGCTCGACGCCCGAGACCCCGACGGGCAACGCATGAACCGTTGCGCGCGCCGCCTCTGCCGCCGCGCCTGCGCGACCGTCGCCCTCGTCGCGGCCATGGCCGTCACCGCCGGCTGCGACACGCCGCCTCCGCCGCCGCCCGCCCAGGACCTGATCGTGATCGTCATCGACACGCTGCGCGCCGACCACGTCGGCGCCTACGGCTACGCACGCGATACGACCCCCGAGCTCGACCGCTTCGCCAAGGGCGGCACGCTCTTCTCGTCCGCGCGCACGACCTCGAGCTGGACGGTGCCCTCGGTGGCGAGCATCTTCACCTCGCTCTATCCCTCCGAGCACGGCGCCTACGTGCCCGGTCCGGTGCACGACTTGACGGCCACGCCGCCGCAGCAGATCGCCGTCGGCGTCGAGACCGTCGCCGACCGGCTGCACGGCCTCGGATACGCCACCGCCCTCTTCTCCGCCAACCCGTTCCTCTACGGCCGCTTCCAGTCCGGGTTCGAGACGGCGCAGGTCGAGCGCATCGACGGCGCCCGGCTCACCGACGCCGCCCTCGCCTGGCTCGCCCGCCCGGAGGCGCGACCGCGCTTCCTCTACGTGCAGTACATGGACGCCCACCAGCCCAACGAGCCGCCCGAACCGTACTTCTCGATGTTCCCGGTGGCCGAGGGCGGCGAGCGCGAACGACGTCACGGCGACTGGAACTTCGGCACCGAAACCGGCGCCGACAGCCCCGAGTTCCGCCAGTTCCGCGCCCACCGGATCGCCGCTTACGACGGGGCGATCCGGTTCGTCGACAGTCAGATCGCGCGCCTGCTGGCGGCGCTGCCGGCCGATCGCCGGCCGCTCGTGGTGATCACGTCCGACCACGGCGAAGAGTTCTGGGACCATGCCGCCGTGCAGGCAACCTGGCAGGACGATCCGCGCGGCATCTGGGGAATCGGGCATGGGCAGACTCTGTTCGACGAGATCCTCGACGTGCCGCTGATCGTCGTCGGCAGCGGGTTCGCCGCCGGCGCCCGCTCGGACTGCCCCGCCTCGCTGCTCGACATCGCGCCCACCCTGTTCGGCGCGGCGCGCCTCGAGGGGGCGGCCAGCTGGCGCGGCACCGATCTGCGCGCGCTCGCCGGGGCACCCTGTCCGCAGCGTCCGATCGCCGCCGAGAGCCTCGCCTATGGGCCGCCGAGCCGGGCGCTGGTGGTCGGCCGGCTGAAACTGATGCAGCGCGGCGAGCGCGATCTGCTGTTCGACCTGCGCCAGGATCCCGGCGAACGGGTCGATGTGCACGAGCGGTACCGCGAGCCCGCGGCAGCCCTGGTGCGCGAGCTCGACCGCCAGCTGGCCGGGGCCGGCGCCGTCGCCGGACCGCCGATGGAGATCGACGATGCGCTGCGCCGCGAGATGGAGGCGCTCGGCTACCTGTAACGGGACGGCGCGGCGATCATCCAGCCGGTTCGAGCTGCTCGGCCAGGCGGCCGAGCAGGACGACCTCCGGCACCAGCACGACGCCGAAGCGCTCGAGCACGGCGGTGCGGGCCTGGCGCATGAGGGTGATGACGTCGGCCGCCGAGGCCCCCCCGGTGTTGATGATCACGTTGGCGTGCCGGGTGCTGATCTCGGCGGCCCCGGCCCGGCTGCCCTTGAGGCCGCAGGCGTCGATCAGGCGGCCGGCATGGTCGCCGGGCGGGTTGCGGAAGATCGACCCGGCGTTCGCGACCCCGGACGGCAGCGCCTCCCAGCGCTTCGAGTTGAGCTCGTCGATCCGCGCCAGCAGGCGCGCCGGGTCGCCGGGCTCGAGTTCGAACAGCGCGCGGGTGACGATCTCGCCCGTCCGCTTGAGGCGTGTCGTCCGGTAGGCCGGCTCGAGGTCGGCGGCCCGCACCCGGCTGCGGCTGCCGTCGGGGCCGACCAGCCGGGCCGAGTGGAGAACGTCCCGCACCTCGACCCCGTAGCAGCCGGCGTTCATGAACACCGCACCGCCCACCGTGGACGGAAAGCCGGAGAGCGCCTCGAGTCCGCCCAAACCCGCCTTGGCCGCCCGCCTGGCGACCTGCGCGAGCGGCGCCCCGGCGCCGGCCGAGACCCGGTGGCCGCGCAGGCGCACCCGCTTGAGCTCGCCGGAGAGGCGGGCGACGACCCCCGGCAGGCCGTCGTCCGGGGCGAGCACGTTCGACCCCAGGCCGAGGAGGTGAAACGGCACGCCGGTTTCCCGGACGGCGCGCAGCAAGGCGACCAGGGCGCGCTCGGAGGTGACGTCGACCAGCAGCTCGGCGGGACCGCCGATCCGCAGGGTCGTGCAGCGGGCCAGCGGGGCGGCGGCGCGGACGGTCAGGCCCGGAACGGCGGCCAGCTGCGGCTCCAGAGCCGCGATGCAAGGCGAGGACATCGATCTCCGTCTTCTCTCTCGGGGCGCCTGCGCACCTGCGGGGCGCCCGCCCGGCTCCGGTCCGTCTCCCGGCCGGGCGCAGGGTTCCGTCCGGTCTCCGGGGCAACGGCCACGGGCCGCCAGACGGATCTTCCGGCCGGCGACGACCGATAGTATAGTGGCGGAACTGAGACGGAAAACAGCTCCCGGGCGGGAGCGGGAAAGGGAATCGGACATGGCGGACATCAAGGCGGAGAGACTCAAGGCGATCGAGGGGGCCCTGACCCAGATCGAGCGACAGTTCGGCAAGGGCTCGATCATGCGGCTCGGTCAGCAGGAGTCGCACGCCATCGACTTCATCCCCACCGGCTCACTGGCCATCGACTCCGCGCTCGGCATCGGCGGCTTCCCGCGCGGTCGCGTGGTCGAGGTGTTCGGTCCCGAGTCGTCCGGCAAGACGACCCTGGCCCTCTCGGTCATCGCTCAGGCCCAGAAGCGCGGCGGCGTGGCGGCCTTCATCGACGCCGAGCACGCCCTGGACGCCGAGTACGCGAAGAAGCTCGGGGTCGACATCGACAACCTGCTGGTCAGCCAGCCCGACAACGGCGAGCAGGCGCTCGAGATCGCCGAGATGCTGGTGCGCTCGAACGGCGTCGACGTCGTGGTCGTCGACTCGGTCGCCGCGCTGGTGCCGCGGGCCGAACTCGAGGGCGAGATGGGCGACTCCCACGTCGGCCTGCAGGCCCGCCTGATGTCGCAGGCGCTCCGCAAGCTCACGGCGATCGTCGCCAAGTCCAAGACCTGCCTGGTGTTCATCAACCAGATCCGCGAGAAGATCGGCGTCATGTTCGGCAATCCCGAGACGACCACCGGCGGCCGGGCGCTGAAGTTCTACTCCTCGATCCGCGTCGACATCCGGCGCATCTCGGCGATCAAGGAGGGCGACGTCGTCACCGGCAGCCGGGCCAAGGTCAAGGTGGTCAAGAACAAGGTCGCGGCGCCGTTCCGCCAGGCCGAGTTCGACATCGACTACGGCGAGGGGATCTCGCGACCCGGCGAGCTGATCGACCTCGGGGTCGAGTACAAGCTGGTGGTCAAGAGCGGCGCCTTGTTCGCCTATGGCGACGTGCGGCTCGGACAGGGGCGTTAGATCGCGAAGCAGTTTCTGCGCGACAACCCCGACGTCGCGGCCGAACTCGAAACCAGGCTGCGCGGCGCGCTGGGGCTGGCCAGCCCCGCGGGTACGGTCGCTGACCCCGTCGAGGCGGCGGCCAAGTGAGCCGCGGCCGGGCGCACGCCGGACTCGCGCTGGCGCTCGCGCTCGGCGCTCTGCCGCACCTC
>CAZUAT010000085.1:0-8681 GCA_964618415.1 uncultured Thermoanaerobaculia bacterium | reverse complement strand
TCCAGGTCACGTGGAAAGGCCACACTCAGCCGGTCCGGGAGGTCCTCGGCGGGCCGGGCAGTCCGATCGAGGTCGGCATTGCGATCGATATCTCGGCGAGCATGGCCCGGAGCCTGGATGCCATGAAGATCGCCGTGAGCACTTTCCTGCAAGAGGAGCTCTCCACGGCCGATCGCGTGTTCGTCGCGACGATCTCGGATGAGTCGAAACTGGTGGGGGAGGGACTCGATGGTTCGCTGGACGCCATCGCCGGTTTGTCGATCGACGGGCGGCCCGGCGTCCGACCGACGAAGTTCTACGCCGGCCTCGAGCAGACCCTGCGTCGGTTTCGGAACTCCTCTCCACGCGCCGTCCTCGTTGTGGCGTCGGATGGGTGCGATTCGATCCGGGAGCCGGGGGCGGTCGAGCGAGTTCTCGGCGAGGCGTCGACGCTCTCGATTCCGATCGTCCTGATCGCACCGAGTCGACAGGCCTGCCTGAACACGATCTGCAAGCCGTCAGGATCCGGAGACTGGAACTGCTCGGAGTCCGCACCCTCCCGCCCCCCCACCCACCGGACGCGGATTTGGCGAACCGCGAATCCGACGGGCGACTACGGCAACGCATCCAACGGGTTCCCCGGGTCGACGGCCACCGGCCTCCGTGACCACTTTCTGCGTCAACTCAGGGGGCATGGGGGGATCTCTCTGATTGCCCGATCGGGTCGGGACTGGAAGCGTGGGGTCGACGCCGTGCGATCGCTCCTCGATCGACAGTGGATGGTCGTTTTCGAGCCGACCTCCAGGGAGGTTCGCAGCTCCGAAGTCAAGGTGAAGGTCGCTGCTCGCGCGGAATCAGGCGGCTGAGTGCCGCGGGGAGATCGCATCGTCGCGCAGGTTGTCGCCATTCCGGTCCTCGCCTGCACCGATCTCGACCGCGCCCTGCGCTTCTACGGCGCCCTCGGTTTCGAGCTGGTCTACGAGCAGGAGCCGCCCGATCCGTACGCGATCCTGCGCTTCGGCGGCGCCGAGGTGCACCTGGCCGTCACCGCGCCGCCGCCGCCCGGCTCCCTGGCGGGCTGCTACTTGCAGGTGCCGGACGTCGATGCGATCCACCACCACTGGGGGGCGCTCGGGCTGCCGGAGACGGGAGTGCCGAGCCTCGACCTGCCCGCCGATCGGCCGTGGGGGATGCGCGAGTTCACGCTGGTCGACCCGGACGGCAACCGAGTGCGGGTCGGCCGCCTGATCGACTGAGCCCGGCCGGCGCGCTGCAGCGCCGGCTCACTTGTAGGGCCAGGGCTTGCCGTCACTGGCGCGGACCCGCGGCAACGCCTTGCCGGCGAGCGGCGACAGGTACCAGACCCAGCCCTCGCGCTCGAGGCGGATCAGGTAGCCGGTGAAGAACGGCACCTCCGCGAACCGCTCGTCGCGGCGCAGCCGCGCCAGCAGGTCGCGCGTGTCTAGGATCCGGTCGGGCGCGTCGGGCGGCAGGTCGTCGGCGCGCGCTTCGACCACCAGTGCCCGCACCTGTCCCCCCTCGACCTTCACGAACAGCCCCGTCTCGGCCTCGACGCGCGTCGATTGGCGCGCCTGCCGGGTGTACAGCTCGATCGCCTGCGGGCTGACGAAGCGGTACATCGCCGACGCCTCGCGGTCGTCGACCAGGTTGACCGTGCCGTCGGGCCGCAGCCGCGTGACGTCGATCCGTTCGAGCAGCACGTCCGGGCGCCAGGCCTGACCGACGTTCATCGCCCAGGACCGCTCGGCGGCCGGATCGAAGGCGGCCAGCCCGCCGGCCGGCGGGGCGAGCTCGAGCAGCTGCCAGGCATCGGCGCGGGTGAGGCTCTCGAGTTCGGCGAGCGGCCGGGCGGCACGTCGGGCCGTCGCCGTTTCGGCGCTCCGTTCGCCGATGCCCAGCGACTTCGGAATGCGATCGACCCCGCTGCGCGCAGCGTCGAAGGCGATCCAGAGGCTCACGCCGGTGATCGCCAGGACCACCAGCAGCACCACGCCGACCCAGCGGGCGGCCGCGGCGCCGGCGCGGGTGACGTGGCGCAGGTCGATCACCACCGGGGCGCCGGCGGCCGACATCGTCCGGGTCGGCGCCAAGGTCGAGCGGCAGAATGGGCAGCGCAAAGTCGGAGCCTGAGTCGTCTCGTCGACCTCGATCGGCGCGCCGCACTTGGGACAGGACAGAGCCTTCATCACTCCTCCGAAATCGTCGAACCCCGGCGCTGCGGGCCACCGCCGGGCCACCAATCCATCGGGCTGCATAGAATGGTGCCATGAAAACGTTCGTCGCCGAGCTCGAGCCGCGCGCCCTGTGGGCGCATTTCGATCGCATCCTCGCCACCCCGCGTCCGTCGAAGCGGGAGGACGCCATGCGTGCTCTGGTGCGCGAGGTCGCCACGCGGCCGGGTGTGCCGCCCGGCGTCGAGGTGCGCGAGGACGCCGCCGGCAACCTGGTGGTCGCCGTGCCGGCGACCGCCGGCCGGGAATCGGCGCCGATCGTAGTGCTGCAATCGCATCTCGACATGGTCTGCGAGAAGAACGCCGGTGTCGAGTTCGACTTCGAGAAGCAGGCGATCGTGCCGCGGCGCGAGGGCGACTGGCTGTACGCGACCGGCACGACCCTGGGGTCGGACAACGGGATCGGGGTGGCGGCGATGCTGGCCCTGATCGACGCCGACGGGCCCGCGCACGGGCCGCTCGAGCTGCTGTTCACCGTCGAGGAGGAGATCGGCCTCAACGGCGCCGCGGCGCTCGATCCGGCGATCGTCCGCGGCCGCACCCTGATCAACCTCGACACCGAGGAGGAGGGCGCCCTCTACGTCGGCTGCGCCGGCGGCGCCGGTTCGGAACTCGAGCTGCCGATCGACACCATGTTCGGCGTCGACGGGCGGGTGACTCTGGCGGTGCGGATCGGCGGCCTGCTCGGCGGTCACTCCGGCGTCGACATCCACCTGCAGCGTGGCAACGCGCTGGCGATCCTGGCGCGTCTGCTCTATCCGCTCTGGAAGGAGTTCCAGTTCGAGGTCGCCTCGGTGCAGGGCGGCAACCTGACCAACGCGATTCCGCGCGAGGCCGAGGCGATCGTTCGCCTCGCCCCGGAGGACCAGGAGCCGTTCGAGCGCGCCTGCCGCGAGGCGCTCGGCGAGATCCGCGCCGAGCTGGCGGCGGTCGATCCGGGCGTGACCGTGACCTTCGCGCCGGCCAGCTGGGGCCCGGAGGTCTGGTCGGACGCGGCGGCCGGCCGCCTGCTGGCGCTGCTCGCGGCGCTGCCGCACGGCGTGCTGCGGATGAGCGACGAGATCCCGAACCTGGTCGAGACGTCGACGAACTTCGCGCGGGTGCGCTGCGAGGCGCCCGTGCTGCGCGTGTCGATGAGCAACCGCTCGTCGGTCGACACGGCGCTGCGCGCCACCCAGCGCCAGATGGCGGCCTTCGCGGCGCTCGCCGGCGGCGAGGCCACCCAGAGCGAGGGCTATCCGGGCTGGAAGCCGGATCTTGCCTCGCCGGTGCTGGCGGTGGCCAAGGCGGTGCACGAGCGCGTCCTCGGGTCGACGCCGCGCGTGCTGGCGATTCACGCCGGGCTCGAGTGCGGCGTGCTCGGGGCCCGCCTGGGAGGGGCCGACATGGTCTCGATGGGACCGCAGATCGAGCATCCGCACTCGCC
The DNA here is from genome assembly GCA_964618415.1 of uncultured Thermoanaerobaculia bacterium. Lineage (GTDB taxonomy): Bacteria > Acidobacteriota > Thermoanaerobaculia > Multivoradales > JAGPDF01 > JACTMI01. The sequence goes on along the minus strand of CAZUAT010000085.1, from coordinate 5,024 downwards.
CGACGAGCGGGTCGGCATCGCCTCGGTCGGACGGTTCTGGCAGCTGCTGACCGCCACGCTCGACGAGCTGTCCCGCCCCGCCTGAGCGGCGCCCGCCGGCAACTGCCGGCGCGCTCAGGGAACTCGCAGCAGCAAGCGCAGGGCGACCGTCCAGACGGCGGTCGCCAGCGCGACGGCGGCGAGGCGCCGGCGCCCGGGCAGTGCCTCCGCTGCGCAGAGCGCCGCCGCCAGCAGCAGCGGCATCCAGGGCACGAAGATCCGGCCCGCCTCGCCGCGCACCGTGCCGGAGAGCAGGAAGAGCGCAAACGTCGCCACCAGGGCGGCGCTCCAGCGGGCGGCTGGCGGCAGCTCGCGCAGGTCGTGCCGGCCCACCGGCTGCCAGCGGCGCGCGCCGGCGAACAGCAGCATCACGAGCGGCGGTCCGACGAACAGCAGCGTGTCGGCCAGGTTGAGTCCGGTCGAGATCGCCCACGGGCGGTCGCCCCCCCAGGTGTGCCGCGTGCCGTGCAGGGCGAGTGCCTCGATCGCCGCGGCGAAGGGGTGGTGACCGACCAGGCCGGTGACGAAGAAGAGGCCGGCAGCGACCGCGCCGCCGAGCACGAACGGCGTCCAGCGGCCCGGGCCGGCCCGGCCGGTGGCCGCAGCCAGGGCCGCCAGCCCGGCGCCGGCGAGGAAGGCAAACGCTCCGTAGGAGAGGAAGAGCGCCAGCGCCGCGGCGACGCCGGCAAGCAGACCGGCGCCGATGCGTTGTGATCGGTCCGTCGCGCTCGAGCCGGCGACCAGCGCTGCGGCGCACGCGGCGACCGGCAGCGCGAGCGCCTGATCGAACTCCGGCGACATCAGGGCCACCCCCGGCACCAGCGGCCAGAGCGCCGCAGCGCGCAGCGCCAGGTCGGAGCTCCCGGTCAGTCGCCGCACGAGGGCGGCGACCGGCCAGGCGGCGAGTGCGCCGGCCAGCAGCAGACCGGCGGCGCCCAGCAGCGCGGCGGCGATCGAGGCCGGCGTCTGCGGCGGCTGCAGGCGAGCAAGCGCCGGCGGGTTGTCCATGTCGATCGCGCGAGTGACCGCGGCAGCCCACTCGGGCCGCCGGTCGAAAAGGCGCAGCCAGGCGCGGTAGTAGAGCGACGGGCCGGGCGGATGGGTCGCAGCGTGCAGCGGCAGCTCCGCCAGCCGCTCGTGATGCGTTTCGAGGAAGGCGCGCGCGCCGTCGGGCATCGCCCACACCGCAACCGTGTGGTACGAGGTGAAGCTCGGATCGATCGTGCGCGCGATCAGGGTGCGCACGACGCCGGCCGGCTCGGGCGCGAGCAAGGCCAGATGGAGGCCCCAGCCGAGCAGGATGCAGGCGGCCAGGAGGGCGCCGTGGGCGCCCCGCCGCCCGGCGAGCCGGCGCGGCAAGCCGGTGGTGGCGAGCAGTACGAGCGCGGCGGCCAGCGCGACGGCGGGCAGGATCTCGACGCCCGGCCGGCGGGGCGCCAGTCCCCAGATCCAGACGTTGCTGCCGACGCCGCGCAGCCAGGCAAGAGCATCGACGCCGAGCAGCGCCAGCAGCGCCAGTGTGATCCCGCAGAGCGCAATGGCGAAACGGTCTCCGGCGGGGCGCGCGGGGCCTGCGGATTCGAGGTTCATCGAGCAGCGGCGGGACGGAAAGGCGGGGCGACGCTAGCACGCGCGCCGGCGGGGTTCCGCGCTACCATGAGCGCTCCATTCCTGACGGATCGGGACGCCGCGACCAGCGCGCGCGTCCGGAGAGGAGATCGCGGTGAGCGGATCGAACGGGGCGGGGCGTGGGGTGGATCGGCGCAGATTCCTGGGCGGTCTCGGCGCGCTCGCCCTCGGGGCGGGCAGTGCGCCGGCAGCGGCGGTGCCGGACGGCGCGGCCCCGGCGCCCTCTTCCCAGGGCGTGCCCGCACCGGCGAGCGGCGCGGACGGCTTCCCGCTCGCCGAGCTGTCGATCGCGCAGCTCGGAGCCGGTCTCGCCGCCGGCACCTGGACCTCCGTCGACCTGGTCGGCCTGTACGCCGAGCGGATCGCGGCGCTCGACCTGGGCGACGGCCGCACGCGGGCGATCGCCGAACTCAACCCGGACGCCGAGGCGATCGCGGCGACGCTCGACCGCGAGCGCCGGCAGGGGCGCCTGCGCGGACCGCTGCACGGCATTCCGATCGTGCTCAAGGACAACATCGACACCGGCGACCGGATGGAGACCACGGCCGGCTCGCTGGCGCTCGTCGGCGCCCGGCCGGCCCGCGACGCGTTCCTCGTCGAGCGCCTGCGCGCCGCCGGGGCGCTCGTGCTCGGCAAAACGAACCTGTCGGAGTGGGCCAACATCCGCTCGACCCGCTCGTCGTCGGGCTGGAGCGGCCGGGGCGGGCAGGTGCGCAATCCGTACTCGCTCGACCGCAGCCCGTGCGGCTCGTCGTCGGGCTCCGGGGTTGCCGTGGCGGCCAGCTACGCCGCGGCGGCGATCGGCACCGAGACCGACGGCTCGATCACCTGCCCGGCGGCGATGAACGGCATCGTGGGGCTCAAGCCGACCGTCGGCCTGGTGTCACGCAGCGGCGTGATCCCGATCGCGCACAGTCAGGACACGGCCGGGCCGATGGGGCGCACGGTCGAGGACGTGGCGCTGCTGCTCGGGGGCCTGACCGGCACCGACCTGCGCGACCCGGTGACGGCGGGGAGCGCCGACCACCTGGGCACCGACTGGCGCCGGGCCCTCACCGACGAAGCGTTGGCCGGGGCGCGGCTCGGCGTGGCGCGCAACTACTTCGGCTGGCATCCGGAGATCGATCGCCAGATGGAGGAGGTGCTGCGGCTGCTCGTCGAGGCCGGGGCGACCGTGGTCGATCCGGCCGAGGTGCCGCACCTGGGCGAGTACGACGCGGCCGAGCTCGAGGTCCTGCTGTTCGAGCTCAAGCACGATCTCAACACCCACCTGGCCGGCCTCGAGGACCGCGGACAGCCGCGCACGCTGGCGGCGCTGATCGACTTCAACCGCGCGCGGGCGGCCGAGGAGATGCCCTGGTTCGGCCAGGAGCTGTTCGAGCGCGCGGAGCAGAAGGGGCCGCTCACCGATCCGGCCTATCTGGCCGCGCTCGAGACCTGCCGCCGACTGTCCCGGGCCGAGGGGCTCGACGCGGTGCTGGCGCAGCACCGGCTCGACGGGCTGGTCTGCCCGACCCTCGGTCCGGCCTACCGGATCGACTGGGTCAACGGCGACCACTACGGCGGCGCCGCGACTTCGGCGAGCGCCGTGTCGGGCTATCCGCACCTCACGGTGCCGGCCGGCTTCGTCCACGGTCTGCCGTGGGGCCTCTCGTTTCTCGGTCCGGCGTGGAGCGAAGCCCGCCTGCTCGGTTGGGGCTACGCCTTCGAGCGCCGCGCCCAGGCCCGCCGCCCGCCCACCTTCGCCGCCGCGCTGCCGATCGCGTGAGTTGGTCCAGCGATCTGAGGTCAGGTCGACGCGCCTGTTAGTCTCGGGCGTCGATGACCTGTCGCTCGAGTCGCATCTTCTGGCAGCTCCTCCTGCTCGTCGCACTCGGCCTCGGCTGTAATGGCCGTGAGCCTCTACTCCCGAACGGCGGGATCGCGATGGGCGCGCTGCGTGGGCGCGTGTTCTCCGCGGAGGGAAGCCTGCTGTTGCCCGGGCGCGGATGGGAGTACCGCCGCAACGGGCGATGGCAGATCGAGGCGGATGCTGCAGAGCTGCATTTTCAGCTGGCCGAAGCCTCGCCGGTCGACGTGGTGCTGCGCTTCCGTGTTGCCGACGAACTCGGGCTCGAAGCGACCTGGGACGCCACCGATCTGCACGTCGTCGGCCTCGGGGACGGCTTCCGAGAGGTGACCGTCGCGGCGCCTGAACTCGATGCTGGCGCCCACGTGCTTCGGTTGCGCCCGATCGACGAGAACGGTGCCCACGTGAAGGCGACGATCCGTTGGCTGGGCGAAGCTGGCGGGGGACTGCTGCCGCCGGCCTGGCTGAATGGCGAGACCGCTCGCCCGCTTGCCGCCTTCCTGGACCTCGGCATGGTCGGACCAACCGAGGCACAGCTGCACGACGGATTTGCGACGGTGGGGCCCGGGGTACTGAGGGTCAAGCTGGATCACGCCCGCGGCGGAACGTTCGTGTCGCCGGTGAGCAGCTCCTCGGGTGGCCGGGTGCGGGCGGCGCTGCCGGCTCGCCGCGAAGGGGACCTGCGGACACTCCAGGAGGCCGAGCTCGAGCCAGGCGAACCGGCCTGGCTGCGAGTACCGGTGCCGGCGGGGGAGCCCCAGATCGAGCTGACGATTCAGAACGTCGACGACGGCGAGATTGCCGCCTGGGGCGGGCCGTGGCTGCTGGAGGAAGTGCCGCGTGTTCCGACACTGGTGCTCATCACGCTCGACACCGTGCGGCGGGACGCCCTGACTGTCTACGGAGCGACACCGGAGGCCACTCCACGCCTGGATCGCTTTGCCGCCGCGGCCACCGTCTATGAGCGAGCCTCGTCGACCACCTCCTGGACGTTGCCGGCGCACGCCTCGATGTTCACCGGTCTCTACCCTGCCGAGCACCGGGCGGGTGTCGCCAGCGACCGCCTCGACCGCAGTTTCGAGACTCTCGCTGAGCGACTGCTGCCGCGGTACGTAACCGCAGGGTTCGTGGGCGGCGCACTGCTGCGGCACGTTTACGGCACCGGCCAGGGATTCGGCAGCTACCGCGTACCCGCCCAATGGGAGACGCCGGGACGCGAACTGGTGGCGCGTTCCTCCGACACGATCGAGCGGCTCGACGGCGTGCCGCTCTTCCTGTTCGTCAACCTGTTCGACGCTCACTATCGCTACCTTCCGCCCGACGACTCGCCGTACCGCGAGGCGCTCGCCGCGGCGATCGAGCGCATCCCCGCCGGCAGTCGCTGGCGCGCCTTGCTGGAGGGGGACGTGGCCGTCTGGTCGGCGGTCATCAACCGTCAGGTCGCGCCCGACTCGGAGGGGCTCGCGGCGCTGCGGCTGGCCTATGCGGCGGAGGTGCACGAGGTCGA
>CAZUAT010000084.1:0-8844 GCA_964618415.1 uncultured Thermoanaerobaculia bacterium | reverse complement strand
GGCTGTCGGCACACAATCCGGAGTGGATGAGTTCGCTGGCGGCGCCGCAGCCGTTTCTGTACGGCGGGTTTGCGGTGGTGGCGGTGCTGGCGCTCGCGGCCCGGTTCGGCTCGCCGGCGCGGCGCTGGCCGGCGCCGGCCTGGGGTCTGCCCACCGCCGCCATGGCACTGCTGGCGCTCTCGGGCGTGCGTCACCAGGCGCTTTTCTTCGCGCTGGCGGCACCGTACGCGGCACGCTGCCTGGCGCTGTTTCCGGACGCGCGCTCGGAGTCGGCTTCCGGACCGGTACCGCGGCGCGAGCGCGGGCTGTCCGCGGCGGGGCTGGTGGCGGCCGTCGCGGTGGCTCTGTGGTGCGCTCTGCCGCCCGCCAGCGGGCCGCTGCGCCCGCGGCACGGCGGGCTGGCATTCGGCTTCGGCCTGGCGGAGGGACGATTTCCAGAGCGAATGGCGACGGTTCTGGCCGAGCATCCCGAGATCGGACCGCTCTACAACGAGTTCGTGCACGGCGGCTATCTGCTCTGGAGGCACTTCCCGCCGCGGCAGGTATTCATCGACGGCCGGATGGAGCTCGAGCCCGGACTGCTTTCCGAGATCGCGGCGGCGCGCCGCAACCCGGTCACCTGGGAGCGGTTCCTGCTCGCGCGCGAAGCCGTCGGCGCCCTGGTGCGCTACGAGCCGCGCCGGGTGCCCGTCTACGAGCCCGATCCCGCCGCACCGGGTGGCCTGCGCCGCACGGGCGAGTCCACCGCCAATGCCCTGCTGTTCCCGCCCGAACGCTGGGACCTGGTCGACTGGGACGACGAGACTATGCTGTTCCTGCATCGCGAGCGGGGCCGCGAGCAGCTCGCCGGCTGGGGCGACGGGCCCTACCGCTACGCGCAGCCGGAGGACGTCATCGCGACGCTGGCGCGCGCGGCGGCCGACCCGGTCTACGCCGAGGGTCTGCGGGCAGAGCTGGAGCGCAAGCTCGCCGCCGACCCCAGCTGCCGCCGGGCCAGATGGCTTCGCGCGCAGCTGGGGTGAGTCGGCGCAGAGACAGCATTCGCAAAGACAAGGACGAAGACCAAGACGCATGGAAGGGGACAGACGGCGACGGGGGCGATTGGGGCGACCGTGGCGAGGTCCGGGCGCGCCGAACGCCCCGCGGCGCTCGTCCTCCCTGCTATGGGAGTCTTTCCGGGCGGGCTTGCCCGGTCGCTTCGGCAATTGGGCGATTTGCCAATAGGCTCCCGCCGTGCATTCCGCCTGGGTGAAGCGTGCCGGCGTGGTCCGAGGTGCTGCGGCGCTGCTGGTGGCGCTGTCGTTTTCGGGGCGTCCGGCGTCGGCGGCTGGCGAGCTGATCTCGGTCGTGCCCGGAGAGGACTGGTCGCTGCCCGGCTGGGTTCAGCCGGCGCCGGACACGGGGTTCTTCTCCGAGGAGGCGAGTCCGGCTCACCACGTCCATCTGCGCGTGGTCGATCTTACCTGGCGGCAGCTCAAGCCTTCCGAGTCGACCTTCTCCACCACGACGGCCGACTCCGTCTACGGGATGACCTTTCCGAGCTGGGACGACCAGCTGGCCGGCAGCGACCCGTTCTGGCTGCGCATCTGGATCTCCGGGACCGACTGGGCGCCGGCGTGGGCGCGCACGGCCTGCGGCGTCACGACGGTCGGGCACGGCTACGAGAACGATCCCCACCTGCCGATCTGGAACGCCTGCCTGTGGGAGAAGGCCACCGCGATGCTGCGCGAAGTGCTGATCGAGCGCGGGCTGCGATCCAACCCGCGCCTGCGCTTCTTCTACGTGCCCGGGGCGTTTACCTGGTGCGAGTTCGATTTCGACATCCCAGAGATCGCCGCGAACAACGGGGATCTGACCTTTCCGCAGTTCTCGAGCTGGTTCCACGGCGCGATCGACGATCTGGTGGCGATCGCCAACGGCGAGAACGGCGATCCGAGCGACGATTTCGCCTGGAAGCTGGTCCACACCGGCGAGGACTACCCGTTCTCGTCCTGGGGTGCGGCCGACGACTTCCTGGCGCGCGATGCCGTCGAGGCCGGGACGGGGATCCGCACCGGGATCACCGAGGTCTTCAACTTCCATCTGTCCGAGATCCCGGCGTACGGCACGACGATCGATCCGCTCGGGTACCTCGCCACCGACGAGGCGGCGCCGGCCTTCGAGCGCGGCCGTGTGCGGGCGAGCGAGAACGAGTGCTACGACGCCTGCGGCTTCACCGTGCCGCCGGGCCTGCGCTTCTACGCCATCAAGATGTCGAACCTCAAGGCGTTGCAGATGCGTCTCAACTGGCTCTATGTCGTGCCCGAGGACAGCTATCTCGACACCTATCCGGGGCACTGGGACTGGGTCCGGCGATCGCTCGGGCAGAGCGTCTACTCGTCCGCCGACGCCTGGGCGGCGCTGCGCGAGGCCGAGGACACCTACTGGCTCGACGACGACAGCCGGACCTGGCAGGGCAAGCCGTGGATCCGCAACCTCGAGCGCTGGCTGGTGCAGCGCGACGTGCCGGGCAGCGTCAGCCGCCGCGGCAGCGAGAGCTTCGTCGAGGTGCTCGATCCGTCGAACGGCACCGCCTGGGAGGGGCGGCGCACGCACCGCGCCGAGGGCCAGGAGGGCCTCGCGCTGTTCGTCGACGACCGCTTCCTGCCTCCGGGCCGCACCTTCGCGGTCGACCTCAAGGTGCTGTTCCGGGACGGCGGTTCGGGCTCCTGGCGTGTCGCCTATCCGTCGGCCGGCGGGACGGTGCTCTCCGATCCGGTGACGTTCGTCGGCGATGGCGCCTGGAAGACCGCGACGCTGCGGCTCGACGCGGCGCTGTGGAACGGCGCCCTCGCGCACGGCGCCGACCTGCGGCTGGTGGCCCTCGGCCCGGCCGATCTCGAAGTCCGATTCGTGCGCCTGGTCAAGCGCGCCGCCGACGGCGTCCTGTTCCGCGACGGGTTCGAGGCGGGCAGCTTCGCTTTCTGGAATCCGCGGCTGGTTCCCTGACCTCGGCCGGCATAGGATCGGCCGCGCCATGCACTCGCCAGAAGTTGCCCGGGCGCTGCCAGGGATGGTGGCCGAGGGCCTGCTGACGCCCGAACAGGCGGCGCCCCTCGGTGCCATCGCGCGCGGGGAGGTCGTCTCGGTGCGCGCCGAGCTGCGGGCGCTGCTGGGCCTGGCCGTCACGGCGCTGCTCGCCGGGCTCGGGATCTGGATCGCGGAGAATCGCGAGCAGCTCGGCCCGGTGCCGATCGCGGCGGCGCTCGGGCTGGCGGCCGCCGCCGTGCTGGTGGTCGTGCAGCGGCGCTCGCCGCCGTTCACCTGGCAGCGCGCCGGCGAACGCGATTGGACGCTCGACGGGCTGCTGCTGCTGGCGATCGGCCTGATCGGCGCCGATCTGGGCTGGATCGAGAGTCAGTTCACGGCGCTCGGCGAGAGCTGGCCGCTGCATCTGCTGCTGATGAGCCTGATCACGGGAGCTCTGGCGGTGCGGTACGACTCGCTGCCGGCCTGGTCGCTGGCGCTTGCGACCTTCGCGGCCTGGCGCGGCGTGGCGCTGATCCCGGCCAGCGCGGGGGCGCTCGAGCGCACCCTGTTCGCCCGTGAGGATCGGCTGCGCGGCGAACTGCTCCTGCTCGGCGCCTGCTTCTTCGTCCTGGGACGCCTCGCCGAGCGGTTCGATCGCAAGCGCCATTTCGAACCGGCCACGACCCTTCTCGCGCTGCTGGTGGCCGGCCTCGGCCTGGCGAGCGGACTGGCCGAGGACGGCAGCTGGCCGCTCTGGGCGCTGCTGCTCGCCGGGCTGGGGGCAGGAGGGGCGCTCTGGGCGCTGCGCCGGCGCCGTCGCTGGCTGTTTGCGCTATCGGTGCTGTGGGCCTGGATCGCCGTCACTCGGACCGTGTTCGAGCTGCCGGGGGCGGAGTTCCTCGGATGCTTCTGGCCGATGGGCTCGACCGCGGGCGCCATCGTGCTGCTGGTGTTCGTGCACCGGCGGTTCCAGCGCGAGGAGGCGGCGTGAACGCCGAGCTGCGGCGGGCCGACGAGACGCACGAGATCCGGCGCGCCATCGCGCGCTGGCAGCGCGGCGGCGCCATCGAGCCGGCGACCGCCGAGGCGCTTCTCGCGCGCTGGCCCGACGACCGCGTGCGCTCGCGGCTCGCCTTCCGCATCCTGTTCTTCTTCCTCACTCTGTTCTGCGGCTGGGCCGCGTGGGGGACCGTCGGGGTGTTGTTCGGCGCCGCACTTCGGAACGACGAGGCGGTCGTGCTGGCAGTCTGGTCGGTGTTGTTCGCAGGCGCTGCGCTCGCGGGGGTCGCCTTCTGCGTCGGAAGGCTGCGCCTGCGCGGGTTCGGGGTTGAGGAGGGGCTGGCGGCGCTGGTCGTACAGTTCGGCGCGGCGGCGGTATTCCTGCTCGGCGATTCGTTCCACCTGCCGGATCGCGCGGACGTCGCCATGGTGGCCCTGACGGTCGTCGTACTCGCGGCACTGCTGGGGCTCGGCTGGGGGATCGTCGGCAGCGGCCTGGTGGTGACCGGCGCACTGCTCGCGTTCCTGGCGACCGTTCCGGGAGCCCGCTGGATCTGGATAGCTGTTGCGCTGGTGGTGCTGCCGCTCGCACGCAGCGCTCGTCGCATGGACGCCTGCCCGGTGGCCTGGCGGCACCGCGCGGGCGAGGTCTTCGTCGGCTTCGCCCTGGCGCTCTGGATCGCGGCGCACCCGTCGAACCTGCTGGCGCACGCATTCGACGAATTCGACTACAGCGCGACCGCGGTGGCGGCCGAACCGGGGAGTCTGCGGCTGCTGTTCGGCTGGGGGCTCATCCTCGCGTTGCCGTTGCTGCTGCTCGCTTCCGGGCTGCGCCGTCGGGACCGCCTCGAACTGGCGCTCGGCGCCGTCGCTCTGCTGGCGGCCGGAGCGAGCGCGGTCGATGCGCTCGACCTCGAGCCGGCCTGGCTGGTCCTGACGGCCGGCGGCCTGCTGCTCGGGGGGGTGCTGTTCGTCCTCCGCCGGCTGCTGGCGGCAAGTCCGGATCGCACCCGGGCCGGCTTCACCGACCGGCCGCTGCTGGGCAGCGAGGAGGACGGCAGCTGGGTCGAGCTGGTGGCCACGGTCGTGGCGCTCGGACCGGGTCCTCGCGCACCCGCCGAACCGGCGCCGATCGGTCAGGGGGGCGAATTCGGCGGGGGCGGCGCCTCGTCCCAGTTCTGACCTGGTGAAAGTACCGACGTCGGACTACCGGACGCCGCGCGCCCGCTCCAACGCCTCCAGGCGGTCGGCCGCTCGCGCCTTGGCGGGGCCGGGGATCGGGCGCGGGTTGATCGCGTGCGAGGTCCGGTAGGCCGCCGCCGCCTCGGAGAACAGCCCCATCCGCTCGTAGACCAGGCCGAGGTTGTAGTGCAGCACGTCGTTGTCGAAGGCGCGCTCGGCGGCGGTGGCGAACTCCGCCAGCGCGGCGGCGCGATCGCGCGGCTCGAGGGAGAGTCCCCGCATGAAGTGGAACTCGCCGATCAGGTTGCGGGTCAGGTAGTCCTTCGGCACGCGCGGGTCGAGTTCGCCGTCCAGGTGGAGCTTGTCGGCAAACCAGGCGGGCAGCGGCGTCGGGGGCAGACCGGCCCGGCGCACCCGGAAGGCCAGCCCGAGCGGCTCGATCGTCAGCTCGGGCAGGTTCCAGTTCGGATGGTGGGTGAACCAGAGCTGCTCGCTCTCCGGATCGAAGCGCAGCGGCGGCAGTTCGCCGCCGACCCCCTGCAGGATCAGATCGACGTCCGGCCGCACCCCCTCCACCAGCTGCAGGTAGATCAGCACGAACAGGATGTTGTCGTCGCTGGCGGCCAGGTGCGCGCCGGGCGGCAGTGATGTCAGCAGGGTCCGGCTGTAGTCCTCAGCGATCCGATACCGGGAACGATCGAAGTCGCGGAAGCGGAGCGGCACCAGTGCCATGGCGGCGGTGACCGCGATCGCCGCGGTGAACCGGGCGACCGAGTACGACCGTGTTCGCACGCGATCGAGCACGAAGTCGAGTCCGAGCGCCGCCAGAATCGCCGCCGAAAGCCAGGCGGGGATGTAGTAGCGATGCCAGAGGAAGAGGTCCGAGCGCGAGCCGTGGGCCGCCATCACAGCGAGGTTGGCGAGCGCAACGAGGGCGCACAGGGCGACCGGTCCGGAGCGCCGCCGGATGCCGACGGCAAGGCCCACCACGGCGAGCAGCGTGCCGGCCAGGGTCAGCTCGGTGGCGAAGCTCGTGAAGAAGTCGCGGACGATCGGCACCAGGTCGCCCCAGCCCGACCACCATCGGCGCGGCCAGAAATCGCGCCGCGTGATCACTCCCCAGACTGCGTCGAGAGTCTCCGGGTTGCTCCAGTCCAGGCGCGGCTCCTGGCGAGAGCGGAGGGGAAGAAACCCGTAGAGGGAAAGACCGGCGAGGGCCGCAGCGCCGGCGGCGAGCAGCGTCCGCCACTGTCGCAACAGCCCCGGCTCGAACAACACCGCAGTGACGAGGAAGGCCAGACCCCAGACTGCAAGAAAGGTGTGATTCGCCGCTCCCACCCCGCAGACCAGCGCCGCGCCAACGAAGAAGGATCTCCTTCTGTGAAGGCTTCTCTCGGTGGTCGTCGGCTCTCCGAACCAGCGCACCGCGAGCAGCGTCGCGAGGGCGACGAAGGCGGCGTTGAGGGCGTAGACCCGCTGCACGTTGGCCTCGCCCCAGAAGCTCGGCGAGGCGGCGAAGGCGACGGTCGCGGCCAGCGCGGCGGGGCGGCCTACGGCAAGCGTGCGGCAGAGGAGCCAGAGGAGCCCGACCGCGATCCCGGCGCAGAGCGCCGAGAAGAGACTCATCCGGAAGGCGATCGACCCGACCGGAACCAGCACCGTCCACAACTTGCCGAGCAGCACGTAGAGCGGATACCCCGACGGGTGCGGAATCCCCAGCGTGTACACCGCCGCCACCAACTCGCCCGAATCCCCGACGTAGATCGTCCGACACGCCCCCAGCGCGTAAACCACCGCGCTGCCCACGCCGAGCGCGACCGCAAGCCGAGCGTCCCGCCGATCACTGGGAACAGAGCGCCCTTCGATCATACTGGCCCGATCGCCCACAGCACCGGCGTGTACGTCGGTCCTGCGCATGGAACGGTTGGGTTGCGTGTCCTGGAGTTCAGCGACTCGACGCTGACCAGCGCGTCGAATCGCCGAGCTCGAATCCGTCCCGGAACATCGCATCGAATCGGCGAGCCTGGACGCTCAGTAGGTGCGGATCCGATCCGGTCGCCGGACCGTTGTCGTGGAAGACGACCAGGAGGTTCCCGAGCCGATCCGCCGCGACCGCCGCGCTGCGGGGCGAGACCCCCGTATGCGTGTTGACCAGGATGTCGTCACCATCCGGTGTGCCGTCGGCGAAATAGCGGCGCAGTCGGACTCCCTTGCTTCCCAGCGGGGACGCCTGCGTGACCTCCCACGTCACCACGAACCCGGCCCGTTCGGAGGCCGCGACGCTTGGTCGCCCTTGCCCGTAGTCGGGCAGCGTATTCACCTGGAAGTCGGGTCCAGTCGGCGTACCATCGCTCAGAAATCGGCGTGCGCGGATGCTGGAGCCGTAGCTCTCCCACGCTACGACAAAGCCGCCGTCACTCAGCATCGCCGCGGAAGGGTGACGCTGGTCGTGCAGGGTGATGGTGTTGACTTGGAACTGCGGACTTAGCGGCACGACGTCCGCGGAGTACCGTCGGGCCTGGACACTGGCGCCACTGGTGTCGTCTCCGGGCGAGAGCGCGCTGGCCCACGCGACGACGAATGAGCCGTCCGCGTCGACAGCGACAGATGGCGTTGCTATGTAGTGCGCCGGAGCGGAGTCGTTGACCTGGAAGTCGTCGCCGAGTGGCACGCCGCTCTCTGTGAATGCTCGTCCCTGAACGCTCATCCATCCCGGCTGCGGCCCATTCGATCCGTAGCTCTTCCATACGACGACAAACTCTCCGTCGGCGCCCATCGCGACGTCGGATTCCTCCTGAATGCTGGTCGTATAGCTGTTGACCAGGAACTGGTCCCCGAGTGGTGTGCCGTCGGCGGAGAAGAGCCGAGCCTGGATGCTCGTGACGCTCGTGTCCCCGTAGTCCATCCTGTGGTTGCTCCAGGTGACGACAAAGCGACCTACACCGTCGTGGGCCACCGCCGGGTCGACCTGCCCGTATCCGGAGTACGTATTGACCTGAAACTCGTCGCCGTTCGTCTGTCCGTCGGCGTGGAATCGCTGCCCTTGGATGCTGCGGTCGTGCTGGTCGGGCCCGTAGGATCCCTCGCTCGTCCACACGACCGTGAAGTTGCCCTCAGGAGCTGCTGCAACGCGTGCGTCGTACTGCCGCCCGGTCCAGTAGGAGTTGACTTGGAACTGTGCGCCGTTTGGGGTCGGCTGTGCCACGACGGCATTCGCGGCGAAGGCCAACATGGCACAGACGTTCCGGAATCGCCGTCGATGCAGGTCGCGCTGGGTCATGACGTGAACTCCTCGACGTGCCGGTGGGGCGAGCGGTTCTACGATCCGATGGGACCCCAAAGGCTACACGCGGATCGCAAGTCGGTGCAACTCTGTGACAGGCATCAACGACCCAAGCCGTCCGTGCGTCGAGGGAACCGCGCTTCGCCAGCCGCTCCGGTTCGTGGCGTCCCGAAAGGCAAAGGCTCATAGAGGGAGAACAGGCGGCGGCGCAGCGCCTGATGGCAAGGCCGGCACGGCCTGGGCCCTCCCTGCGCCGGAGGCACGGGCGCCTCGCCGGCCACCCATGACGTTTGTCCTTAGCTGAAAGCCTTTGCTCTTGCTCTATCTGTTCTCGGTCCCAGGCTCTACCCGAGCCGGTGCAGGCCCCACGA
>CAZUAT010000083.1:0-9136 GCA_964618415.1 uncultured Thermoanaerobaculia bacterium | reverse complement strand
AGTCTGGACCGTGTCTCAGTTCCAGTGTGGCCGATCACCCTCTCAGGCCGGCTACCGATCGTCGCCTTGGTGGGCCATTACCCCGCCAACTAGCTAATCGGACGCGGACCCCTCTGGGAGCGCCAGCTTGCAAGCAGAGGCCGGCTTTCCTTCCGAAGTCGAAACCCCGGAAACGTATGCGGTATTAGCCCGAGTTTCCCCAGGTTATCCCCCACTCCCAGGCAGGTTATCCACGTGTTACTCACCCGTTCGCCGCTCTACTAGGAGCCGAAGCCCCGTTCGCGCGCGACTTGCATGTGTTAGGCACGCCGCCAGCGTTCATTCTGAGCCAGGATCAAACTCTCCAGTTTGAACTTGGCAAGGCCTCCGCAGTCGGCTAACGACCCGCGGAAGCTGATATTTCCATCTCGGTCGCTCGTCTTTCGACAAGCGGAATTGGCGTTGACACTTCCTCGATTCAGTTTTCAAAGAACCGGCGCGACCTTTGACGGGCGCGGATCTCGAATCCTACGAAAGTCACTACCGCCTCGTCAAGACTTGGGAGCGGAAATTTCCGCCCCCTGCTTAACTCGCCAGCCGCTGCTGTTCCGGGGGGGTCCGTAAGGACCCGGACGGGACGACCGCAGGGACTTCCGCAGTATCGAGCCGGCGTCGGCCTCCGGTTTCCCGGAACGCCCGAACCGCCGGGCTACTGCTCGCCGCGAAGTTGCTGCCATCGCCGCGGGAGGTGAATAGTAGTCGAGGCCCCGAAGTGTGTCAACACCCTCCGGACCCCTGATTTTACTGGGGTCCGACCTCTCGCCCGGGCAGCTCCTCCGGAAAAACGACCCGCCGGCCGTCGATCCGCCAGCCGCCGGCGAGCAGCCGGGCCAGGGCGACCGGGTAGGCGGCATGTTCGGCCTCGAGAATCCGGGCCGAAAGCGCCGCCTCGTCGTCGCCGTCGAGCACCGGCACCGCGCGCTGCTCGACGATCGGCCCGCTGTCGAGTCCGGCGTCGACGAAGTGCACCGTACAGCCGGCCACGCGCACGCCGGCTGCCAACGCCTGGCGGGCCGCATGCAACCCGGGAAACGCCGGTAGCAGCGACGGATGGATATTGAGGATCCGCGCCGGGAAGGCGGCGACAAACTCGGGCGAGAGCAGGCGCATGTAGCCGGCCAGGCAAACCCACTCGGCCCCGGCCTCGACGAGCGCCGCGCGCATCCGCTCGTCATGCGCCGCGCGACTGCCCGCCCCCCCGTGCGGCAGCGCCAGTGTCGCGAGCCCCAGCCCGCGCGCCCGCTCGAGCCCCGGCGCATCCTCGACATTCGAGATCACCAGCACGATGCGCGCGGGAACCTCCCCCCGCTCCATCGCCGCATGCAGGTTGAGAAAGTTACTCCCCCGCCCCGACAGCAGCACTGCGACCCGAGCAGTCATCGTGCCTTCATCCTCTCACCGTCGAGGGAGAAGGCGAGGCGCTGTTGCCCGTGCGCTGCGGCTCACGGTCGAGGCAGCGCCGCCGCGAGGTCCGGGGCGGGAAAGACAACCAGTCGCACGAGCGGCTGCCCGATGTCTCGCTGCTGCATACGGCCCTTCTCGATCGCGGCCCAGCGCCGCGTGCCGGGCACAAACAGGATCGACCGGGCGCGCGTCGGCAGCACGATGGGCGCGCCGATCAGGTCCGCAACCGGGTCGATCGGGAAGACGGTCCACGTCGTCCCGTCCGGCTGCGGGTCGTGGGTCAACAGGAGGAGCCACCGATTCTCGGCGCAGAACAGCCCGTCGGCCATGCGGGTCGAGGTGACCGCCGCCTCGCGGGCGTCGGCATCGACCGGACACGCCCCCAGCAAGGGGAGGTCGGGGCGCTGTCGATACTCCGCGGGAAAGCTCGCGAGCGTGCGGCGCGACTCCCCGAACCGTTCGATCGCCAGGGTCGGCGCCACCCGCAACAGGTATGCCGCATCTGCGCAGTCTGCGACCTTGCTGGGCGAGAAGTGCAGCGCCGTGTTCTCCTCGGCGTCGACCTCCAGGGTGCCGAGCTGGATGACCGGTCCGGGCGACCGGTCATACGGCGTCGCCCACAGTGCCGTTCCGGTCCACGCCCCGTCGTGGTCCTGCGCCTCGCCGACGCCGACGAATCGGTCGGAGCCGGCGTCGAAGCTGTAGAGGAACAGCCTCTGGTAGGGCGCCTCCTCGGGCGTCGACCACTCGTGGTGAAAGGTTTCGACCGGCTCCAGGTCCTCGTCCAGCCAGACCCAGCGATAGGGGTAAGCGCCGACCATCACCCGCCCGTTGACCCGAAACGCGTGCGCGGGCTGGGTGAGGTCGAGCGGGCCTTCGCCCGGCCGCACGATCCGGCTGACGATCCGGCCCTCGAGGTCGAAGGCGTAGACCGTCCGCTGGATCGGGTCCGCGACGACGATCCGCTCCTCCGCCGCATCCCAGGCCGCGCGAACGATCCAGACGGGACCGGGTTCGAGTTCCCGTTCGATCAGCTGCTCAACCGCAGCTCGACCCGCCTCGCGGCCCGATGTCGCACAGGACGTCGCGAGAACGGCCGTCAACAGCGGAGCGACTGCCAGGAGCCGACGCACCATCGGCGGGATTGTACTCAGTCCTGCCAGATCCGACCACCACGGGGCCACGCCCGCGGCGGGTCAGACGACGGGTTCGTCGGGGCCGGTGAGGCCGAGGTCGTAGACGACGCCGGCGGTGCCGGGGGCGATGCGGCCGATGGGCAGGGCGCGCTGATTCGCGGCGGCGAGCTGCCTGGAGATCTGGGGCAGTTCGTCGCGGCCGACGACGAGGACCATGCCGAGTCCCATGTTGAAGACGCGCAGCATCTCCTCGAGTTCGACGTCGCCGGCCTCCTGCATGGCGCGCAGCGGAGCGGGCACTTCCCAGCTGCCGAACCGGACCTCGGCCTGCAGGCCGTCGGGCAGTACGCGCGGCAGGTTGTCGGTCAGGCCGCCGCCGGTGATGTGCGCCATGGCGTGCAGGCCGGGCGAGCCGAGCAGCGGGCGCAGCGGTTCGAGGTAGGACAGGTGCGGCGCCAGCAGCCACTCCCCCACCCGGCGCTTCTGCGGATCGTCCGGCATCCGGTCGCGCAGACCGAGCTTCATCTGCTCGAACAGGATCCGGCGCGCCAGCGAGTAGCCGTTGGTGTGCAGGCCGGCCGACGGCAGGCCGAGCAGGATGTCGCCGGCGACGACCCGGCTGCCGTCGATCAGCTGCGGTCGGTCGACCAGGCCGACGATGAAGCCGACCAGCTCGTAGTCGCCCGGCTGGTAGAAGCCGGGCATCTCGGCCGTCTCGCCGCCGAGCAGCGCGCAGCCGTTGGCCCGGCAGCCGTCCGCCACGCCTCGCACCAGCTCGACCAGCTTGTCGGGAGCCAGCACACCGGCCCCGACGTAGTCGAGAAAGAACAGCGGCGTCGCCCCCTGGACGAGGATGTCGTTGACACAGTGGTTGACCAGGTCGCGGCCGACCGTCGAGTAGTCGCCCGCCATCTTCGCCACCGCGAGCTTCGTCCCCACACCGTCAGCCGAGGCGACCAGCACCGGCTCGCTCATGCCGGTGAGATCCGGCCGGAACAGCCCGCCGAACGAGCCGATCTGCGACAGCACCCCGGGCGTGAACGTCGCCTTGGCCAGCTTGCGGACCCCGGCCAGCCCCTTCTCCTGCGCGTCGATATCGACGCCGGCCGCCCGGTACGCGCTCTGTCTCTTCACGCGGAAATCCTAACCTACAGCCAGGACCCCGCAGCGGTCACGCCGCCGACCAGATGTCAGCCGGCCAGCGGAACGCGGAGGGCTTCGCGCTCGTCGGCGGAGCGGTCGCGCACGCCGTCGAAGAAGAAATGCGACTCGCCGAAGGCCGGGACCAGCTCGTCGAACCAGGTCGCGCGCGGGTCGAAGCGGGCGAAGAACGGCCGACCCACCCAGAGCGGATTGCGCGCCTGCAGGAAGTCGAGCAGGAAGACCTTCTCTCCGCCCACCGTCTGCACGCCGAGTACGCGCACCTTGCCGGGCGTCGCCGACATCGACGGACCGCGCGCGGTGCGCGCCAGACCGGAGACACGCTGAATCGCCTCGCGGTAGATCTGGTAGGCGCGCGCCAGCGGCACTTCGAAGTAGTTGCGTGGGCCGGTGTCGCGCTCAACGAACATGTAGTACGGCACCAGGCCGAGTCGCACGCCCGTGCGCCACATTCCGGCCCAGACCGCCGCATCGTCGTTGACGTGACGCACCAGCGGCGCCTGCATCCGGATCTCCGCTCCGGTTGCGCGGATACGCCGGATCGCCTCGCGGACCAGATCGGTCTCGAGTTCGCGCGGATGACTGAAGTGCGCCATCAACGCCAGGTGACGCCCGGCTCCGACCACGCGCTCGAAAAAGCGCAGCAGGTCGTCGGCATCGCGGTCGGTGACGAACCGAGCCGGCCAGTAGGCGAGTGACTTCGTTCCGATGCGCAGCGACTGAACGTGCTCGAAGCCAGGATCGAGCAGCGGCTCGAGGTGCTTCTCGAGCGCCGACGTGGTCATGATCATCGGATCCCCGCCGGTCACCAGCAGGTCGGTGACCCGCGGCTGCGAGGCGAGATACCGCTGCAGCTCCGTCGACTCGCGGGCCTCGAACTTGAGACCCGGCATGCCGACGAACTGCGCCCAGCGGAAACAGTAGGTGCAGTACGCGTGGCAGGTCTGCCCCTGAGAGGGGAAGTACAGCACCGTCTCGCGGTACTTGTGCTGCAGACCCTCGAGCGGCTGACCGTCGAGTTCCGGCACGTTGTGGGTGATCTGGCCGGCCGGATGCGGGTTGAGCTGGTGCCTGATTTCGTCGGCGGCAGCGCGCACCGTGGCAGCGTCGGCGCCTGCGGCGCGCAGGTCGGCGATGCGGCGGAACTCGGCGCGGTCGAGCATGCCGGTCTGCGGAAACGTAAGCTGAAAAATCGGGTCGTCCGGGACGTCGTCCCAGTCGATCAGATCGGCGACATAGGAGTTGGTGCGGAACGGCAGCACCTGCGAGACCGTTTCGACGCCCGTGCGCAGTGCGGGCGAGAGCCGCTGCCACTGCGGCAGCGTCTCCATCTGACGGAGACCGAGCGCCCGATACCGCATCGCGGTGGCGCCGGAAGCAACGACGTCGTTCATCGTCGCGTCCTCCTTTCCGGGTCGGTCCGGCCGGCGACGACGGGGCCTCGGACTGCAGGCACTGCCGCGAACGGACGGAAGGTCCAGTAGGGGCCGGATCGAAGGCGATCGGAACGAATTCGCCGCAGGCGAGAGGGCGGCGGAGCCCGCGAACTACCGGCCGGCCCGCGCAACACGCACGAGCACGAGACGCAAGAAGCGCACGGGCAGGGTACCAGACCGCACCTGTCGGTGCAAACCGCGGTGATCGATCGCCCTCCCGATTCTCGCCACAGTCGGGCAGCCAGTTTTCACGCCGGTGCCCCGACCACGCCCGACGTCCCTGCGATCGTGCGCTGGTGACTTCCCGCGCCGGTACTGCATCGACGACTGCAGGTAGTCCCGCAGTCGAACCGCGTAGCGGCGTGCTGCTGTTGCGAATCGCAGTGGGCGCCGGACTGTACGGCGCGGTGCTGGGATCGTGGCAGGGACTCCGGCTGGCGACCTTCGTCGCGATCAAGTTGCCGCTCCTGTTCATCCTCACGGCACTGGCGACCACGGCGTTCCAGACGGTGGTCGCCCACGCGCTGGGGCTGCGCCTGCCCGCCGGCGGCACCCTGCGCCTGTCACTGCGCGGCTACGCGAGCGTGGCGGCCCTGCTCGGAGCGCTCGCCCCGGTCGCGGCCCTGTTCGTTCACGCGGCGCCGCCGCCGGAGTCGGGCGGGCGCACCGCCCACAACCTGCTCTACCTCGGCCACGTCGGGCTGATCGCCGGCTGCGGGCTGGTCGGCCTGCTGGCGGTGCGGCGATCCCTCGCGGCCGCCGCGCCGCACCGCCGCGCCGCACGCACGGCGCTGCTCGCCTGGCTGCTCAGTTCGGCGCTGGTCGGCGGCCAGCTCGGCTGGCTGCTGCGCCCGTTCGTGGGCAGCGTCTACGAGCCGGTCGCCTTCCTGCGCGACGACGCGTTCTCGCGCAACGCCTACGAGTTCATCTGGACCGACATCCTGCCCCACCTGCTCGACACACGACCTGGAGACCGACCATGAACGACACCGTCGCTCGCGCACCAGAATCCAACCTGCCTGACGACTCGCTGCAGGCACTGCTGCGCGACCTGCTCGGCGCCCGCCGCGCCGGCCCGCCGCTCGACGACCGCGAACTGAGCAGCAAGCGACTGCGCGGACTGGCGCTGCTGGCGCTTGCCGGACTGACGCTCTACGGGGCTACGGCCGGACTGTTCGCGGGCGGCGCTCAGATCGTCGTCGCGGCCTGGAAGGCCCCGCTCATCGCGCTGTTCTCGCTCCTCCTCTGCCTGCCGAGCCTGGTCGTCGCGACCGGCCTCGGCGGCGCGGACTGGACCGCGCGCCGGCTGCTCGCTGCGGCGCTCGCCCACCTCGCCGGCCTCTCGACCATCCTCGCCGCCCTCGTTCCGGTCGTCTTCCTGTTCTCCGTCTCGAGCCGCTACCTCGCCTGGATCGTGCTTCTCCACCTGCTGATCTGGTGGGTGGCCGTCGGCTATGCCGGACGCAGCCTGCGGGCCTTCACGGCGCCGGGTTCCCGGTTCGCTCGTGTCGCCTGGTCGGCGCTCTTCCTGTTCGTCTCACTCCAGGCTGCAACGCTGCTGCAGCCGGTGCTCTGGCCGGCGGCGGACGGCGCGCTGCTGCCGCTGCCACGGCTGTTCTTTCTCGAGCATTTCGGGCGCATCCTCGAGATCGGACACGCGGCATCCTGACCTCATGCGGCCGGCAACAGCACGACGAAGCGGGAGCCGCCTCCCTCCCGGTCGAACACCTCGACCGAGCCGCCGTGCGACTCGGCGATGGCGCGCACGATCGCCAGGCCGAGACCGGAGTGGTCGCCGCGCAGCTCGTCGGGTCGCCAGGTGAAGAAGCGGTCGAAGACCCGGGTCCGATGCTCGGGCGGCACACCGGGCCCGTGGTCGGCGACTTCGATGCGGACGCGGCTGCCCTCGCGTTCGATCCGGACCTCCACGACTCCGCCGGGCGGTGAGAAGCTCGCGGCGTTGTCGAGCAGCCCTTCGAGCAGCGCCGCGAACCGGTCGGTCGAGCCGGTCACTTCGAGCGGACTGCCGTCCGTGGTCAGCTCGAAGGCGATCTGGCTGCCGTGGTGCAGACGGCCCGCCTCGACCAGGGCTCGCGCGAGTGCGCCGATGTCTACACGGTCCTGCGCCTCCTCCGGTTCCGGGGCGTCGAGCCGGGCCATGTCGCGCACCCCCGAGAGCAGGCGCTCCATGCGCGCCACCTCACGGTCGATCATCGCCGCGAAGCGGGTGCGCTCGGCCGTGTCGTCCGCGGCGGCGAGCAGCTCGGCGGCGGCGCGGATCGAAGCGAGCGGGTTCTTGAGCGCGTGGCCGACATCGGCCGCCACTCCCTCGGTCGCCGCCTGCCGAGCCTCGAGACGATGCGTCAGCTCCTCGAGCGCGCGGGCCAGCTCGCCGAGTTCGTCGGCGCGATCGGAGCCGCGGAAGCGACCGCGCAGGCGGCCGCGGCCGTCGACCAGGGCTCGCGCCTCCCCAGCCAGGCCGCGCAGCGGTCGCGCCAGGGTGCGGGCGAGGTAGAGCGACAGGGCGATCGCCGCCACCAGCGAGGCGAGGAAGACCAGGAACGTCCGCAGCCGGACCTCGTAGAGGTGGCCGAGGATGCGCGCCGTCGACTGCGAGACGACGACCGCGCCGGCCACCTGCTCGCCGAGCCGGACCGGAATCGCCGACGACAGCACGAGCCCGCGTGCGGCGCCCGATGCGAGGCGGGTCGCCGCTCCGTAGCGCCCGGCCAGCGCCGCCTCGATCTCCGGGCCGGCCAGGGAGCCGTCCTCGGCGGCGAGCGGCTGGGCGGCCAGCACGCCGGGCGCACCGGTCAGCCGGGCCCAGGCCACGAACGGCAGCGCGCCGAGGGCGTAGACGAGGCTGTTGCGCTCCCGGCCGGACTCCTCGGAGTCGGCCGAGTCGGGCCGAGACGGCCGCCGCGGCCCGAGCCGGGCCGAGTCGGCGAGCAGCCGACCGTCGGTGTCGATCACCCGCAGCCGGGCGTCGGTGCGCCGTTCGAGGGCCCGCAGCAGTCGCTCGGCGACCGGCTGGTCGACCACGCCGCCCGTCTCGAGCGCCGCAGCCAGGATCCGCCCCTGCTGCACCATCGAGCGCTCCTGGGCCTCCAGGAGCTGGCGCTCGTGCAGCCCGAAGGCGGCCAGACCGGCGATCGGCAGGAAAGCCACCAGCAGGTTGAACAGCAGCAGGCGAACCGTCAGCCGCAGGCCGCGCCGCCGCCGCCCGTCACCCCTCGCGGAAGCGATAGCCGACTCCGTAGACCGTCTCGATGGCGTCGAAGCGCGCGTCGACCGACTCGAGCTTGCGCCGCAGGCGCTTGATGTGACTGTCGATGGTGCGATCCGACACGTAGGTGTCGTGGGCGTAGCCCTGCTCCATGAGCTGACGGCGACTCTTGACGTGGCCCGGATGGCGCACCAGCGCCAGCAGCATCAGGAACTCGGTGACGGTGAGCGGCACCGGCCGGCCGTCGAGCTCGACCTGGTAGCGGCGCGGATCGAGTTCGAGCGCCCCGGCGCGGATCGTCGCTTCGCCCTCCTGGCGCGGACTCGAGAGCAGCGCGGCGCGGCGCAGCAGCACGCGCACCCGCGCCACCAGCTCGCGCATCGAGAACGGCTTGCACAGGTAGTCGTCGGCGCCCAGCTCGAGCCCGAGCACCCGGTCGAGTTCCTCGTCGCGCGAGGAGAGAAAGAGGATCGGCAGCGTCTCGGAGCGCTGGCGCAGCCGGCGGCACAGCTCCAGGCCGTCCATGCGCGGCATCAGGATGTCGAGGATCGCGAGCCCCGGCAGATTGCGTTCGAACGCGGTCCACGCCTCGAGGCCGTCGGCATGACACTCGACCGGGTAGCCGGCCTTGCGCAGCGCGAAGCCGACCGTCTCGCGGATGTTCGCCTCGTCGTCGACCAGCGCCACCGTGCCGGAATTGCTCTCTGCCATGGCGGGACGATTCTGCGCCCGCG
>CAZUAT010000082.1:0-9699 GCA_964618415.1 uncultured Thermoanaerobaculia bacterium | reverse complement strand
CCCGCCGCTCGCGAGCACGGTCGTGAGCCGCTGCCAGCGCGGGCTTCGGGGCAGGCTCGCCGCAAGGGCAAACGCGACCGCGGCGGCCGGCACCGCGAAGCGAACGAGCGAACGCAGCAGCCCCGGATTGCCCCACCAGGGGACACGCAGGTAGGTCACGGTGAGCACGAGGAAGCCGAGGACGACGAGCGCAACCACGGATCCGTCCGTCCGCTCCGTCGTGTCGCTGCGCCGCCGGCGCAGCTGCCTCGCCGCGGCGACGACCGCGAGTACGAGGCCGCCCAGCGCCACCGGCCCAAGGCTCATCGACGGCCGGCTCGCCGGAGGCAGGGCAAAGAGCAGATCGCCGAGATCGAAGCGCGCCGCCAGCTCGCGACCGTGGGTGAGCAGCGAACCGGCGTCCCAGTCGAGGCCGGGTCGCTCGAGATGCGGCAGGCCGGCAAACGGGGTCGGAAAGAACGGATTGCCGATCACCAGCGCGTTGCGCAGGTACCAGGCTCCACCCGTCAGCGCGGCGCTGCCGCCGGCGGCAAGAGCGGCGAGGCCGCAGGTGCGGCGGCCGACGCCACGGAGCGTGAGCAGCAGCGGCAGCCCGACGACGAGAGCCGCAGCGAGCGGCGCACCAACGTACTTCGTACCCGCCGCCAGGCCGGCGCAGAGTCCCGCCAGGGCTGCGCAGCGAATCGCGCGATCCGGTCGGGCAAGCGCCCGCGCGCCGAACAGCAGCGCCGCGATCAGCGTCAGATCGAGCAGCGGCTCGACATACGACGAGGCTGCGCGCGAGGCGAGGGCCGGCAGCGTCGCGGCGAGCGCGCCGGCGGCTGCGGCCGGAGCGCGGCCCGCCCCGATGGCGCGTGCCAGCGCCGCGACTGCGACACCAAAGAGCACGGCGCAGGCGACCATCTGCAGCGCCACCAGCAGGTCCGAGCGAACGATCGCCATCGCGAAGGCGTGCAGCGCCTCGCCGTTGGCAGGATAGAGCGTTGCCTGGTCGTGCGGCGGACCGAACTCGACCGGCGCGATCCGTCCCTCCTGGAGCCAGCGGGTGGGATAGAGCAGGTGGTAGGAGAGGCCGTCCCAGTCGGTCGGCACGGAGAGCAGGGCACGCACGAGGATCGGCGCGAAGACGAGCCCGGCTGCGAGGACGGGCAGGACGGCGAAGCGGTCGGGCGCGTCCGTAGCGGCGGAAGCCGGGGCAGGCGCCTTGCGTGCCGGCACGAGGCGCACCGCGATCCAGAGCAGACCGACGCCGGTCGCGAGGCTGGCCGCGGAGAGAACGCCGGAGAACCCCAGCGCCTGGACGAGCAGGATCGGCACGGCGAGGGCGACGCACGCGGTCCCGATCCAGCGCTCGGGGCCGGCCAGCTCCGGAACGAGTCTCGCGACCGCGCGCCGGCCGATGTCGATCACCGCAGCGGTGAGTACGAACTGAACGATCAGCAGCAGGAGGTCGCCGCCGTCGGGCCGCTCGATCACGGAGCGAGCTCCGCGGGCGGCATTGGGGCATTCCCGCTCCCCAATCGCTCCCGCCGATCGAGCAGCTCCAGGTTGGCGCGCGCGGCGGCGAGGGTCGGGTCGAGCGCCAGGGCTTGCTCGAGAGCGCGGCGCGCACCGGCCCAGTCGCCGGCAGCCAGTCGGCCGGCGCCGAGGTTCGCTGCGGCATCCGGGGCGGACGGCTCGAGGGCGGCGGCGCGTTCGAGCAGCGGCAGAGCGGTGGCGAGATCGCCGCGCCGGGCGGCGAGCGTGCCGAGATTCATCGCGGCGAGGAACTGCTCCGGGTCGGCAGCGAGCGCTGCCGCGTAGTGGCGCTCGGCGGCGGCCGGCTCACCGCGCTCCTCGGCGAGGCGACCGAGGTTGAACTCGACGAGGTCGGTGCGCGGAGCGTAGCCGGCCAGGTGCGGCAGGGCCCAGACGACGGCAATCAGTGCCGTGCCGGCGAGGGCGCGGCGAGGCGCACCGGCCTGCCAGCCGCGCACCGCGGCGACCGGCACGACCGAGGCCAGCACGAGCAGACCCGGAACCGCCGGCAGCCGGTACCGCGAGAACAGGAAGAAGGCTACCGTCGAGAGCAGCCAGCCGAGTTCGAACACGAAGACCGGGGCGAGCGTGGCGAGGTCGGTGCGGCGACGTCGCCACACGAGTAGCAGGAGACCGCCGAGCGCAAGCACCATGGCGGCCGTGAACTCCAGCAGCGGCAGGGCGAGCACCGCCGAGCGCGACTTCGTCCATTCGTAGTCGACTGCATCCGGCCACTCGTAGCCGCTCAGGTAGAGGCCCAGCTTGCGCAGTTGCAGCTGGGCGAAGGCGGCCGGCTCGCTGCGGGCCCAGGCGAGCGAGCGGTCGAGCCAGTAGCGCGAGACCTCGGCGCCCGAGAGCGGACGGCCCAGGTCGGCCTCCGCCAGCCGGCGCGGCTCGGCGCGCTCGAAGGCGGGGATCTGCCGGCCAGGCGAGAGCGGCCGGTAGGTGCCGTCGGCCTGCGGGTTGTTGCCGATCCAGAAGTTGACGCCGCCCTGAAACGTCGTCGGCAGGAAGCCGCCGCCGAGCGCCGCGTTGCGCGCCGCCACCGGCGCGAGGAGCAGCCCCAGTCCGAGCAGCAGCCCCACGCTGCGCAGCGCCGACCCGCGTCCGTCCCCACGCTTCCAGGTCAGCGGCAGCAGAAGCGGGACGAGCAGCAGCGCGTTCTCCCGCAGCAGCACCAGCAGCCCCAGCACCGCCCCCGCCGAAAATTCAGTCAGAGGCCATTTCCAGACTCGCGGCCGACCCGGAAATTCAGTCAGAGGCCATTTCCCGCGAGCCTGTCGCGCGGCCCGCGGGGACGCGGTGGGGACGGAAATGGCCTCTGACCGAATTTTCGTGAGGAGGAGCAGGAGGAGGCTGGAGAGGGCGACGGCGGGGCCTTCTTTGAGCAGCTGGACGTCGTGGAAGAGGAACGGGCCGTAGAGGGCGCCGAGGGCAGCGGCGGCCACCCCGTGGGGGGCCCCGAGCATCCGGTCGGTGGCGCGGGCGAGGGCGTAGAGACCGGCGACGGCGAGGACGATCTGGAGCAGGTAGACGGCATCGAGTGAGTGCCCGAACAGGCGATAGACCCCCGCCAGCAGGTAGGGGTAGAGCGGCGCCTGGAAGAACGGCTCGCTGCCCAGCCAGTCGCCGCCGGCGATCACCTGCGCCCAGCGGTCGTACTCCTGGCTGTCCATCGCCAGCCGGGAAAAGAACGGCTGGTCACGCACCGCTGCCCAGTGGGCGACGCGCAGCGCGGTCGCGATCAGCAGCACGATCCAAAGCGCACGATCGGAGCGGCTGAGTCTCCGGGACCCGTCCCGGTCGGGTTGCACGTCGGAATCGATCATGGCGCGTCGACGGAGGTCCGGACCGCCGCCGGTAAGATGACCCCCTCTTGGGTCGCCGATATCTGCCGGTCCTGCTCGTACTCCTTGCCGTGGTGCTCGCGGTGAGCTTAGCGCTTCACTGGCGCGACCGGGACGACGAGACGACGACTCCGTCAGGTTGGTGGCTGGTCGCCGCGCGCGACGCTGACGAGGCGCCGTCGGGCGATCCGGCAACCGAGGACGAACTCGCGCGCGTGCTCTCGCTGCCATACGCCGCCGGAGGCCGCCCCGCGGGTGCCGACCGGTTCGGCGTGCGCCACTGGGACCGCGAGCGGGCGCAGCCCGGCTGGAACCTCTACGTCTCGGGCCATGCGCCGGAGGTCCGGCTCATCGGCATGGACGGGCGGCTCCTCCACCGCTGGCGGTTCCCGTTCGCTGAAGCGTTCCCGGAGGCGACGCCCAACATCGAGTCCGGATTCTTCCGGCGGGCGCACCTGCTCGCCAACGGTGATCTGCTGGCGATCTTCCAGGGCTTCGGCCTGCTGCGGCTCGACGCGGACTCGAACCTGATCTGGCGGTATCCCGCCGCGCTGTTCAATGACCTCTGGGTGAGTCCAGACGGCGACCGGATCCTGGTGCTTGCCAAGACCCCGCGCGACCGGCCCGATCTGCGCCCCGACGGGCCGGTGCTCGAGGATTCGCTGGTCGAGCTCGACGGCGACGGCCGGGAGGCACGCCGGATCTCGCTGCTCGATGCACTCGAGCGGTCCGCCTGGCGTAGCGCGATGCAGCCGCCGGGTCCGAGCGCCGACATCTTCCACAGCAACACGATCGACGTCCTGTCCGGAGCCGGTTCGACTGCGGCGGGTCCGTTCGCGGCCGGCAACCTGCTCGTCTCCTGGCGCGAGATCGACACCATCGCCACCCTCGATCCGGTGAGCGGCGACGTGCTCTGGGCGCGCCGCGGTCCGTTCGACGCGCAGCACGAGCCGTCACTCGAACGCGACGGCGCGCTGCTGCTGTTCGACAACCGGGGCGGGGCCCGGGGCCGCAGCCGGGTCGTGAGGATCGATCCCGCCTCCGGCGAACTGGTCTGGGAGTGGGACGGGCCCGCCGATCGCCCGCTGCACTCACGTCAGGCGGGCACGGTGCACCGGCTCCCCAACGGCAACCTGCTGGTCGTCGAGAGTGAAGGCGGCCGCGCGCTCGAGGTCGACGGCGCCGGCGAGCTGGTCTGGGAGTTCGCCAGTCCGCACCGCGCCGGCGCGCGGCGCGAGCTGGTCGCCATGCTGTTCGACCTCGAGCGACTGGTCGAACCGACCCCGTTTCTCGAAGCGCTCGCCCCGGATCAGGCGCCGTAGAAGGCGCGCACCGCCGCGACGACTCGGTCGACCTCGGCCGCCTCGAGTTCGGCGAACATCGGCAGGCAGAGCACTTCGCGCGCCGCCCGCTCGGCAACCGGCATCGGCTCCGGCGCCGCCCCACCGAGGATCGTCGCCATCGCCGGCTGCCGGTTGAGCGGCGACGGATAGTGCACCGACGAGCCGATGCCGCGTTCGCGCAGGAACTCCATCAGCGCGTCGCGGCGCTCGGTGAGCACCGTCAGCTGGTGCACCACGCACGTGTCGTCGGGATGATCGACCGGCAGGCGCAGGTCGCCAACGCCCGCGAGCCCGTCGGCGTAGCGCGTGGCAAGGGCACGACGGGCCGCGTTGTCGGCCTCGAGCGTTTCGAGGCGCAGGTCGAGTACCGCCGCCTGCAGTGCGTCGAGGCGGCTGTTGGTGCCGATCGCGACGTGGTGGTAGCGCCCGTCCTGGCCGTGGTTGGCGAGCTGCCGCGCCCGCGCCAGCGCTTCCGGGTCGGCGCCCGACAGGCCGCCGGCATCGCCGAACGCGCCCAGGTTCTTGGTCGGGTAGAAGCTCCAGGCCGCGAGCTGCCCGAGCGTGCCGACCCGCCGCCCTCGATACCGCGCGCCGTGCGCCTGCGCGGCATCCTCGATCAGCCAGAGCTGGTGCCGGCGGCAGAGGGCGTCGAGAGCCGCGAAATCGAACGGCCGGCCGTACAGGTGGACACCGATCACGCCGACCGTGCGCTGGGTCACGCGGGCGGAGACCGCGTCCGGGTCGAGGTTGAGCGTCTCGGGCAGGACGTCGGCGAAGACCGGCGATGCACCGGCCAGCACCACCGCCTCGGCGGTCGCGAAAAAGCTGAAGGCCGGAACGATCACCTCGTCGCCGGGCCGGGCGCCCAGGGCGCGCACGGCCAGCACCAGCGCGTCGGTGCCGTTGGCCACGCCGACCGTCTCGGGCGTCTCCAGAAAGTCGGCGAAGGCGCGCTCGAACCGCTGCACGTCGGGTCCGAGCACGAAGGCGTTGGCATCGAGAATCGCCTGCCATCGCTCGGCCAGGCGGTCGGCGATGCGCCGGCGGGCGCGGGTCAGGTCGAGGTAGGGAACAGGCGTCATGGATCGAACTCTGTCACGAGGTCCGGCGGGTCCAGGGAGTGGCGTAGATCACCAGTTCGTCGCCCGCCATCGCGACGTTGTTCGGAATCGGGAGTCGATGTGCGACGGGGAACCGCACCGGGTCGGCATCGAGGAGCGGGAACCAGCGCGGATAGAGCACGATGTACTCGGGCCGCACCTCCTCGATCCACAGCCGCAGAGCCGGTGCCCAGCTGAGTCCGCGCTCGCGCCGCATGCGATCGAGATACTCCGCCCGCTCGGGAGACGCGATCCCGGCCAGGTCGACGATCGGGTTCGGCAGCGTGTACTTGATGACTCCGATGTCGCACAGGCCGAGCAAGGCGTCCGGCGGCACGTTCGCCGCGAGCCAACGCGCGGCCGCGACATCGGACCGCTCGACGTCGCTGCGCGACTGGAGGTAGATCGAGACCGCCGCCAGATTGCGGGACACGAGCGGGGCGAAGAACAGGAGCAGGACGACGATCGGCACGATCAGACGCCGACGACCCGCGGTCAGCACGTGCAGCCGGTCGGAGTCCAGCAGCTCCAGACCGAGCACGCCGAGCAGGATCCACACCGGAAAGAGCGGATAGAGATAGCGCCCGAAGTTGCCGATCAGCAATTCGCCCCCGGACGAGAGGATCGCCATCGCAAACGGCAAGCCGAACGCCCAGAACGGGAGAAGGAGGCCGCTGTCCCTCGCGCTGCCGAAACGGGCCAGCGCGACGGCGGCTCCTCCCGTGGCGAGCAGGACCGGCAGCGGCTGCCCGGCGAGCAGAAAGCTGAAGATCCGCGTCAGGTGCCGACCGTCGGGCATCCATGAGCGTGGGCCTTCGCTCTTGGCTGCCAGGGTCGTCGGGGCCGGCGAGCCAGAGATCACCTCGTTGGCCACTGCGATCGGTACGACCAGTATCGCAACCAGGGCGAGGCCGGCGAGCGCCCGCCGAGCACCGGTCAGCGAGACGCTCACTCCCCCCCCAGGCGCCGGACGGAGGCAGCGGTCGGCCGCCGCCAACAGCGGCAGCACCAACCCTTCTGGCCTTGCGAGAGCAGCCAGGCCGAAGACGAGGAAGGCGACCGGCGGCCTTGGCTCGCCTTGGCGCTCGGCCCGACGCTCGTCGAGGTGGAGCGCGAGCCCCGCCAGCACGAGCACGTTGAAGAGCGGTACCTCCATGCCTGAGATCGAGGCCCAGAGGAGATAGTTCGTCGTCGCGACCAGCGCGGCAGCGAGGCCGGCCCGCGTGCGCGACAGACCCAGCCGCCGCGCAACCACGTACGACATCCCGACCGCCGCGCAGTGCGCGACCAGGCCGAGCAGCTTCGCCCAGACCTCGACGGGACCCGGCAGGAGGAAGAGCGGGCTGAGCAGGAGAGTCCAAAGTGGCGCAGTCGACCCGGCCACCAGTCGGCCGCCGTCATAAGAAAGGCCGGCGCCATCGGCCAGATTGCGCGCGAACTGCAGGTGGATCCAGGCGTCGTCGATCGGAAAGCCGCGCAGATCACCGAAGGCGACGAACTCGGCAACCAGAAGCGCGATCGGAGGCAGTGCGGCAAGGCCGATCACGATCGCCAGGAGGCGGCGATCACGCGCCCGATCGGCGCCCGCGAGCGACATCTGCAGTCCCAAAGGCTCGAGCTCCGCGCGGCAGCCTAACGCAGCGCCGTCGGGTGCCGACCCATTCCCGTCCGAATGCTAGATTTTGTGCGGCCGATGGCTGCTCCCCACTCAGATCCGCTGCGGCGGGCCGCCCGACAAAGCGCCAGGCTCGCCCTCTGGGTGAGCCTCGCCGCGACGGTTGGCGCGGTTTTTTTGCTGCACCGCTTCTCGATGCCGATGCCGGAGCGGGCGTACCTGGAGGCGGAGCAGGACCAGGCGCTCTGGATCGGAGTCGATTTCGAAGCGCGCCCCGAGGTCACGCTGCTGCGCGAGTTGGTGGCCGTCGACACGAGTGCGCCTGCCGACGGCGGGCCATCCGCGGAGGGCGAGTTGGCCAAACGCATCGCGGCGCGACTCGCCGGGATCGGGGTCGACGCGCACGTCGAGCGGTTCGCGGACGGGCGCGCGAACCTGTGGGCGATCGTCGAGGGCGACGACCCGAAGGCGCTCGTCCTGCACGGCCACCTGGACGTCGAACCCCCTCTGGAGGACGGCGACTGGAAGTTCCCTCCGCTCGCCGGAGCGATCGACGGCCCGTGGATCTACGGTCGCGGGATGTACGACATGAAGAGTCTACTGGCCGCACAGCTGCTGGCGTTCGAGGCGGTGGCGGCTGAAGCGCGAGACGGACGCCGCCCGGCTCGGTCGTTGATGCTGCTGTTTACCTCCAGTGAGGAGACGGGCAGTGCGACCGGAACGCGGTGGATCCTCGCTGAGCATCCAGACCTGGTACGGCGCATGGAGACGGTGCTCACGGAGGGCGGGGTCATCGAGGCGGTCGGGCCTCGGGACGTCAAGTACTGGGGGATCGAGTTCGCGCAGAAGCGCTTTGCCTTCTTCGAACTGTGCGCCGCCGACCAGGAAAGCCTGGACCGCCTGCGACGCGACCTGCTGGCTCGCGGACCCACTTCGCCCCGGCCGGTCGCCGTACCGGAGATCCAAACGTTTCTCGAAGCCTACGGCCCGAGCCGCACCCACGGCGCGCTTCCCGAACTGTTGACTGACCCCGTCCGACTCGTGCTCGAGATCGACCGGTACGAGTCGCTGACGCCCTTCCTGCAGTCGCTATTCCATGAGGTCGTCTTCGCGTTCCGACCAGAGCCCGCGGAAGGCGGCGGCTGGAAGATGAAGACCGTGGCGCACGTCCTACCGGGCTCGAACCTCGACGAGCTGCTCGAGGATCGCCTGCCGGCCTGGCTGCGCGCTGGCGTCCATGCGACCGAGCCCGAGCTTGCAGGTGCAGACCACGGCTCCCCGGTGGATCACCCGGACTTTCGGACGTTGCAGGCTGTCGTGCAGCGTCACTATCCGGAGGCGCCCGTCGGCCCCTACTTCCTGCCCGTGGCGGCTACGGACGCCCGCTACTTCCGCGCGGGCGGTCTGCCCGCTTACGGTTTCTCCCCGTTCGTGCTGATGCCGTCGGAGACGTCGGGGACCGGACTTGCCAACGAGAAGATGCAGCTGCCGGCCTACCTGCAAGGGATCAAGCTGTATCGGGAGGCCGTGGTGGCCCTCGTGAGCTCAAGGAGTTGACAACGGCCGGTATCGTGACCTGACAATTATTTGTCATCTACCCCGAAAGGTCCATCTAAACTGTTGATTCTGCATATTATTACTGTTGGCACCACTCCTGCTTGTCTCTAGGAACGAATCTTCCTGCGGAATTGGCCGGGGAAGGAATTTCCCAGAGATGGGGGAGGGGACCTCGAATGATCTCGAGACTCCGTAACCGCCAGAAGGGCTTCACGCTGATCGAGCTCCTGATCGTCGTGGCCATCATCGGCATCATCGCCGCCATGCTGATCCCGAACCTGATCGACGCCCTGCAGAAGGCGAAGCAGAAGCGGACGACTGCGGATATCCGTAACACCGGCACCGCCTTCATGTCGTGGGTGACGGACCAGGCGTCGGCCGCGGCGGCCGGCGGCGGTGCGACCCAGTGGACTGGCGCGTCTCTCGAGGAGCGGTCGTGGGAGTGGCTGAATGCCACGCTGCACCCGACCAACACGTTCTTCTACATGCAGAACGTGCCGCAGCTCGACGGCTGGAAGTTCAGCTTCCACTTCGCCTACTCCGCGGACAACAACCCGCTCGACTCGCAGGTGATCGCGATCGGCTCCGGCGGGCGCGACGGCAGCGACGTGGACCTCACCGGCACGTACACGGTCGGCGGCTTCACGCCGACCAACTACGACCAGGACATCATCTGGGCCGACGGCTTCTTCGTCCGCTGGCCGGGCACCAACCAGCCC
>CAZUAT010000081.1:0-9810 GCA_964618415.1 uncultured Thermoanaerobaculia bacterium | reverse complement strand
GCGCCATCGCCTGGGCGATGTACTCGAAGGCGCTCCACCCGAGCCGGATGTCGCGAAGCCGCAGCAACAGCAGCACCCCGACCGCCCCCGCCAGCGGTACCAACTCGAACGGCCGCGGCCACCACCGGCGGCGGACCTCGCTCATGCCGGGTCCGACGCGTCTGTCGCCGTCGCGTCTCCCGCGGTCGCATTGGGCTCTGCCCCGGAACTCGGGCTCGTCGCTTCGACTGCGTCGACCGGCTCGAACCGATCCGCCAGCCGCACCGCCGCCCACGCCAGCAGCATGCCGGCGTAGCCGTCGATCGCGTAGTGCCACCCGGTGGCCAGCGAGCCGAGGAAGGTGAGCAGCGTCGCCATCGCGAACGGCACGAACAGCTTGCGCGCATGCCGTCGCGCCCAGAGCGCAAACAGCCAGTGGGCACCGACGTGGAGCGACGGCATCGCAGCCACCCCGAAGTACGGATTGAACTGACGCAGCGAGCCGTCGCGCCCTTCGATCATCCGCGCATAGTTGGCCGCCAGCGCCCGTTGCGTCGGCGCCGCGCGAACGAGCTCGTCCCGCGCGCCATCGAACAGCTCCGGGAAGGCGTAGCACGGCCCGAGCACCGGCATCGCCAGGTAACTCCACGACCCCGCGACCGCCAGAAAGATGCACGCGAACATGAGGTTCCGACGTCGGGCCAGGCCCGGCATCGCGAGACCCCACGACCAGCCCAGGAAGACCGTCACCAGCCAGAACGCGTACCAGGCGTCGATCGCGCGCAGCCACCCAGCCCCGCGAAACAGCTCGAGGACCAGCACATTGGGCGAAATTCCGAAGTGCAGCCAGCGCTCGAATCGCCAGACCTCCGCGTCCCACAGGCGCGGATTGAGCAGCGGAACACAGACCTTCAACCAGGCGTAGGCAAAGGTGGCGGCGAGCACGAACGACGCGCCCAGTCGGAGCCAGGTCTCCAGCGACGGCAGGCGGAAGAAATCGCGGAGGTAGACGCGGACCGACTGCCGCG
Source organism: uncultured Thermoanaerobaculia bacterium (assembly GCA_964618415.1). Classification (GTDB taxonomy): domain Bacteria; phylum Acidobacteriota; class Thermoanaerobaculia; order Multivoradales; family JAGPDF01; genus JACTMI01. The sequence goes on along the minus strand of CAZUAT010000081.1, from coordinate 8,803 downwards.
ACAGTGCTACGCCGAGAGCGCCCAGCGCCAATCCCGCCAGCAGGATTCGCGGCAGCACGGGCAGCATCGGCACCAGCGTGTGGCGCAGGGCACGCCCATCCAGGCGCAGTCCGTACCCGCGCAACAGCACGATGACCGCGAGAAAAGCGAGGACGGCCAGCAGCTCGACGGCGAACCGGCGGCGGATCGGGCGACCGCCGTCCACGCTGCTACTCGATCTCGACCAGTGGGTCGCCGCCTTCGACTGCCTGACCGGCGGCGACGTGAACCTGGACCACCGTGCCGGCGCGCTCGGCCTGAATCTCGTTCTGCATCTTCATCGCCTCGAGCACCACCAGCGGTGCGCCGACCTCGACCGTGTCGCCGACCTGAACCTGCACTGCTACCACCCGCCCCGGCATGTACGCCCGCACCTGTGTCCGGCCGCGGGCTCCGTCGCCGCCGCGCGCCGCCTCGGCCAGGTGCTCGAGCGGATCGACGACCTCCACCTCCTCGGTGCGCCCCGCCCAGCCGACCGACCAGCCGCGCTCGCCGCTGCGGAAGATCGACACCTCGTGGCTCTCGCTGTCGACCTGCAGGCTGCGCACGAACGGGCCGAGCGCGCGTGCCTCGACCGCGTAGTCACGCTCGCCGACTCGGATCCGGTAGAGGTCGCCCTCGCGCTCGATGGTCACCCGCTCGACGCGCTCCTCGGTCCGGCCGCTCCCTGCCGTGCGCGCAATCAGCTCCATCGCGCCTCCCTCCGGGCGTCGCGCCGAGCGGCCTCCTTCCAGCGCCGGCGCGAGCCGCCGGCCGGATCACGACCCAGCGCCGCCTGCCGGTGCGCGCGCACGTACTGTTCGATCGCCGCGGCGAGGATCGGGAGGTCCGACCCCGCGCCGCGCTCGGGGCGCGCCAGGCCCCCCTCCTCCAGCCGCCGGTCGAGCCAGTGGATGTCGAAGGTCGCCGACTGGAAATCCGCGTCGGCGAGCAGCGCCTCGAACAGCGGCACGTTGGTGCGAATCCCCTCGACACGCAGCTCGGCGAGCGCCCGTCCCAGGCGGCGCAGCGCCTCGGCGCGGTCGCGCCCCCAGACGATCAGCTTGGCGATCATCGGGTCGTAATGAATCGAGATCTCGCTGCCGCCGTAGACGCCGGCATCGCAACGCACGCCCGGGCCCTGCGGCAGCCGCAGCCACGCGATCCGGCCCGGCGACGGCGCGAACTTGCGATACGGGTCTTCGGCGTACAGGCGCACTTCGATGGCGTGCCCGTTGGGGCCGACCTCCGCCGCGGCGTCGAACTCAGGGCCGAGCGGCTCGCCCTGCGCCACGGCCAGCTGAGCAATCACCAGGTCGAGCCCCGTCACCAGCTCGGTGACCGGATGCTCGACCTGCAGGCGGGTGTTCATTTCGAGGAAGTAGAACGAGCCGTCGGCGGCGAGCAGGAACTCGCAAGTGCCGGCGTTGGTGTAGCCGACCGCACGCGCCGCGGCGACGGCCGCCTCGCCCATGCGGCGGCGCAGTTCGGGGCTCACCGCCGTCGACGGCGCCTCCTCCACCACTTTCTGGTGTCGCCGCTGCAGCGAGCATTCGCGCTCGCCGAGCGAGACGACCTTGCCGTGCTGATCGCCGAGAACCTGAATCTCGACGTGCCGCGGCCGCTCGATGAACTTCTCCAGGAAGACGGCCGGGTCGCCGAACGAAGCCGCCGCCTCGGCCGACGCCAGCCGAAATGCCTCGCCGATGCCGGCTGCGTCGCGCACCACGCGCATCCCCTTGCCACCACCGCCGGCCGCCGCCTTGAGGATCACCGGGTAGCCGATCCGGTCGGCCGCCGCGCGGGCCGCCTCGGCGTCGGCGAGCGCGCCGTCCGAGCCGGGCACCACCGGCACACCGGCGGCGATCATCCGCTCGCGCGCCGCCGTCTTCGAGCCCATCGCCGCGATCGCCTCGGGCGACGGCCCGATGAAGGCGATCCCGCGCTCGCGACAGCGCTGCGAGAACTCCGCGCGCTCGGAAAGGAAGCCGTAACCCGGGTGGATCGCGTCGGCGCCGATCTGGACTGCCAGGTCGACGATCGCATCGAGCCGCAGGTAGCTCTCGGCCGAAGGAGCCGGCCCGATCCGGTACGCCTCGTCAGCGAGCAGCACGGCGAGCGACTCGCGATCGGCATCCGAATAGACGACCGCCGAGCGGATCCCGAGCTCGCGCAGTGCTCGCACGACGCGCACCGCGATCTCACCCCGGTTGGCGATCAGGACCTTGGCAAAGCGCCTCACTTCGGGCATGAAGCGGCGATGCTAGCACCGGGCCGGCGGGCGGTCGGTCGATCGCCGACCCACTGCGACGGCGAGCAGGCCGATCCCGAGCAGCGATATCAGGCGCCCCACTCGGTCCATCGTCGTCGGGCCGAACCGCGCCACCACCCGGCGGTCCCCGGGCACGAGGTCGACGACGATCCTCCCGTGCACCGGTTCGGTGCGGTGCGGGCGAGGCGCCCCGTCCACCTCGACCTGCCAGCCGGGGAAGTCGAACTGATGCAGCACCAGCGCCATCGGATGATCCACCCGGACCTCGGCAAAGACGGTCGGGTATCTCCAGCCGGAGTCGATGAGTGCCGTCCCGTCACCGTCACCGGTGTCCACACGCGTCGAAATGAACGTCGCCGACGCTTCCGAGGGCACTCCATCCAGCTCTGCGACCGTGCGCGGCAGATAGTCGTTGGACGAGGTTCCCGAGATCGGCAGACGTCGCACGGTTGGGGCGTCGAAGTAGTCCTCCGGGCCAACGAGGCGCGGGTCGGCGAGCGCTCCTGTCAGCTGGTCGCGCTCCACCCAGACCGGGACGCCGCTCGCGCTGTCCATCAGCGCGAAGCGCGACTCCAGCAGAGGCCGGATCAGGAGCAGCGAGATCGCCACCGCGACTGCCGAGGCATGCGGCCGCCAGCGAGACGGAAGTGCAGCCACGCTCGCGCCGACCAGCAACGCGGCGCCGACGGTCGCCGGCAGCAGCCACCGGAACGGGAACTGCACATAGGCGAGGCCCGGCAGGTACTCCCAGAGCACTCGGGTGAGCTGCGTCGTCATCGCCAGCGCGGCAACTGCGAGGAGGCCGAGCATCACGATGCGCCGCGCCCGTTCCGGATCGGCTCGGCGCAGGCTTCGAGCCGCGACAGGCGCGAGCAGCAGCGCCAGCCAGAGCAGCTCGCCGAAGCGCACCGCAAAATGGTCCCCCACCGCAGCCGGCAACACGACGGCGGTCCGCCCTGGCAGCAGATCGAGCGGCGCGATGAAGTGGCCGCGGAAGTCGAAGTGGCCACCGGTCAGACTCTCGCGTGCCTGAACTTCTCCGGTCCGTGTCACGGCGGGCAACCAGAACGCCGCGGCAATCAGGATGCCCAGCCCTGCCGCTACCGCGGCATGCCGACGCACTCCCGCACCGAGGCGCGGGCCGGCAAGCGCGACGGCTGTCACCGCGGCGGCGGCGAAGAGAGCCGTGATGTTGTGCGCCACCACGAGCGCCGCCATCGCCAGCGCTCCGCCGAGCAGGGCCCACCGTCCAGGGCGCACGACGGCCCCCAGCAGCCAGGGCAACAGCGCGAAGCCGGCCACCTCGGCGAGGCCCGATCGCACGTAGACGTCGGCCGCAAACCAAGGTGACAGGGCGCAGGCGGCCGCGGCGGCCACCCCGGCACCGCTGCCGAACCAGCGCCGCGCCGCCCAGCCGGCGCCGGCGGCAGCCAGGGCCCAGAGCAGCGCGAAGGTGGCCTGGATCGCCGCCGTCGCGCCCAGACCGACGGCGCGCAGAAGCTCGACCGGGACGTAAGCGAGCGGCGCGTAGAAGATCGGCAGCGGACTGCCGTGCCGCGCGTACAGGTCCGGGAGCCAGCGCGGCACGAGGTCGCCGCCAGTGACGGCAAGGTGGATCGCCTGCACGCGCACCAGCTCGATCAGCGAGCTATGGCCGCCCATCCCGACCCCCGGCGCCGGCGGCACGAGCGGCAGCATCGCCGTCGCGAGCGCCACCAGCAGGGTCGCCACCGGCAGCGCCCGTCGCAGCATCAGGCCGCGTCCTGTCGACCCGCGGCCTGCCGGGCGTCGCGCCGCCACAACAGTACGAGCGTGATCAGCGCCAGCAGCGATACCGCGCTCGAGATTCGCAGCGGCCAGCGCGAGATCGAGAAAACCACCCGATGCGGCCCCGGCGGCACCTCGACCGCCAGCCGCGTCAGCTGCGCGATCACCGTCGGCGCCGGCTCGCCGTCGATCGTCGCCTGCCAGATCGGCAGGTGCGCCCGTCGCAGGATCAGCACCCCGCCCGCCGGCGAGTCGATCTCGACTTCGGCGCGCTCGCGCTCGGAAAGCACGAGTCGAGCGCTGCCCGGCGGCGCCACCACCGGTGGACCGGAGCCGGGGATCACGGCCGTCGTCGCCGGGTCGAAGCCGGGGCGCCAGATCGCCTCCAGCGCGGCGTTCATGTGCGGCGCGCGCAGGATCGAACCGGCGAGCGTGACCTCGGGGAGAGGCGCAGGGATCTCGTAGAACCGGATCGTCCGCGCCAAGCCGGGGAACGTTCGCGTAAGCCGCGCACCCCCCGCGTCTGCCGGCATCAGGTCGCGAACCAGCAGCAGCAGGTCCACGCCCGTCGCGCGCAGGATCCCGATCCTGCGGGTGTCGTCGAGGTTCTTCATGCCGGAGGCGATCAGTGCCCCCACGTATGCGTCGAGCCCTTCCGGGGAGACATCGAGTTCGAGTCGCCGTCCGTCGGAAAGCACGGCGAACGCGTGGAACTCACTCCAGGCGTTTCGCTGCAACCAGCGCAGATGCAGGTCCGGAAAGCGGCCGGCCAGTTCCGACATGTCGTCAGCCCCGAAGATCTGCGTCACACCGCCCTGGGCTAGGACCGCGTCTCGGGGAACTTCCGCCGCGACCAGTGGACGAGACCGATACAAGTGGGCATCGTCGGTCGCGAGCAGAGGGCCCAGAAACGCGAGCTGGCTGCCGGCGTGCAGCGCGATCAGCAGCGCGGCGGCGGCAAACCGATGGCGGCGCAGCGCGAGGAGTACGACACTGGAGAGCACAATGGCTGCCACGAGAAACATCGAAAGACCGGCCCACCGCAAGTGCTGCTCCCGCCAGACTCCCGCTCCGGCTTCGAATTCGCCAAACACCCGCAGGAACAGCCGCTCTCCGCCCAGTGCCGAGACACCAAACAGCGCCCACAAAGAGCCGATCAGGAGCAGGAACCCGAGCAGGCCCGCGGCAATCCGCCGGCTCGCTTCTCCGGCCACGAACCGCTCGAGACCGCGGCCCGAGGCGAGGAGCAGCGCCAGCGAAACGATCAAGAACGCTTTTTCCGGAAAGCGCAGCAGGCCTCCGCCGGGCAGCTTGGCAAGCCAGCCGATCAGCGGCAGGCCCCCGGAGAAGGTCAGTGCGAATGCAACGGTGGCGAGGCCGGCCAGCCACCGCGCCTCTCGCCGCTGCGGACGCCCCGCCGCCAGCGCGAACGCCAGCGCGAGCAGCCCCGGCGCCAGCGAGAAATAGATCGGAGGATGCCCGCCGAAGAGCGCCTTGCCCCAGACCGCGCCCAGGTCCGGCCGCCCAAAGAAGAGCGGCACGAGCAGATCGATCAGCGCCCGCGGATCCCGCATGCCGCCGCCGGCGTCGGCGTACCCCTGCACGGTTCGGTAGCTGAACGGCAGGATGCGCAGCGTCTCGACGATCTGCGGCGCGGCGACCAGGCAGCCAAGACCGAACGCTATGAGCAGCCGACCTGCCGGCAGTCGTCGCCCGTGCCTAGCCAGCGCGACGATGAGCCCGCCCGCCAGTGCGATCACCGCAACGATCGGATCGCCGCCCAGGACCATCAGAGTCCAGATCAGCGCAACGGTTGCGAGCCCGTGCCGGCGCCCGTCCGGCTCTCCGGATCGCAGCAGCGCCGCCCACAGCGCCGGCGCAAGTGCCACCGGAGCCACGGCGTTGTAGAAGTTCATCTGGGAGAGCCAGAACCCCGACAGAGCGTAGACCACTGCACCACCGGCGCTGCCCACCGGACCCAGCCCCCAGGCCCGTCCCAGCCACCAGGCGGACGCAAACGCCAGCAGCCAGTGCAGCGCGAAATGCACGTTGAGCTGCCACACGTTCGACCCGATCAGAAGGAGGACGTTGTCCGGGTAGAAGGCCAGCACGTTGGCGTTGCCCGCCAGCGGCTGCCCGCCGCTGCGCAGCGGGTCGATCAGCGGCATCTCACCGGCTCGCAACGCATCCGCGAGCGGCAGGCGCAGCGTTGCGTGCGTGTTGAGCACATCCCGGATAATCAGCGTTCGCGCGCCAGTGACCAGCGGGGCGATGTGCAGCAACACCAGCACCAGCGTCGGTCCGAGCAGTGCGGCCAGGCGCCATCGATCGCCATGCGAGGTCACCGCACCGCCTCCGCGCTTCGACGACCCGATCCGAGCCAGGCAGTGCCCGCCAGCGCCATCAGCGCCAGGACTCCGGCGGCACGTTCCGGCCCCGCTGCGACCTCGAGCGTCACGCGGTGTCGCCCTGCCGGAACCTCCACACCGGTCAGGACAACCTCGACGGGCTGCGTTGCGAGCCGGTGACCGCTCTCGAGTCGCGCCTCCCAGATCGGGAGCCAGGCCGTCTGCACAACGACGAGACCGCCGTCCGATTCCACGTCGATCACCCACCGATCCGGAAGGCGCTCGACGAGGTCGACCCGTCCCCCCGCATGATGAGGCACCGGACGGCTGACCACAGCGTCCTCCAGTCGCACGCGGGACCCCGACGCGAGGGCATACGCGTGGATCGGACTGGGAGCAACGTGCAGGGCCTCGGGCCACCGCGCGGGTGGTGCGGAGTCACCGACGCGCAACAACTCGACCGGCACTCCAAACTGCTCGAAGCGGCCCACACGCTCGAGTCCGGCAATCGGCCCCAGGTCGAAGCGGATCACCCAGCCCACACCTAGGCGCCTCAGCCAGCGAACCCGCACATCCCAGCTGGCCAGCTGGAGGTTGCGCGACAGAAAGACGTGGAGCGGCGAGGTGAGACCCTCGAGGTCGGGAGCCAGCGGATAGGACAACCCAAACGGCACTCCGAATGCCGGCTCCAGCTGAAACCAGGCAACCTGTGCCTGGCCCGCGGGAGTCAACGCCTCGATCGGGTAGGGCAATCGCCGCTCCCAGTCCGGCGACAGATGAGGCACGGGCACGAGCGTCATCGGAGAGGCCAGATGCTCGCGCATCGGCGGCAACCCGCGAAGCTCCGTTGCATCGCCCGTGACCACGATCGGCGACAACTGCAGCAGTCCAAGAAGCTGCAGAACGACAACGAGCGCTGGATGGCGATGCGCAAGGACGAATCCCGTCGCCACGAGCAGCAGCCCGGCGAGTGCGAGGGCCAGGATCCACAGGATCCCATGCGTCGCAGCGGCCGCCTCCTTCTGTCCCTCGGCCAGATCGAGACGGAGCCAACCGACGAGCGCGGATCGACCGAGCCACGAGACGGCAGCGCCGGCCAGCAGCAGCACGCCGGCAGCCCCTATGGCATGCGCGATGCGCGGGTTTCCCAAGGAACGATCGAGACCCCAGCCCACCGTCAGTGCCACAACGAAGGTGAACAGCACGAGCGACTTCTGCGGGTATCGGAAGAGCCCTCCCGTCAGGGCGAGGAGCAGGTCCGGGAAGAGGCCCGCGACCGCGGCGAAGAGCAGCGCCCCCAGACCGATCGCCGTCCAGATCGGTCGGCGTGGAAACGCCATTGCCGCGAGCGCGAGGCCGACGACGCCGACGTGCAGACTGTAGATGTATGGCACCGAGGGCGTCGCCACATCGGACCAGAACCCGAAGTAGGCGAGATCCGACGGCCAGCCCCATGGCAGTGGAAGAATCAGTTCGAGCAAGCGCCATGGGCTCAGCCCCTGTGCGGCCGCCTCGGCCGGTGCCAGCCCGTGAACGGTGCGAAAGACGAACGGCAGGACGCGCAAGGTGGCAACGATCTGCGGCAGCGCCAGGGCGATGCCGACTCCACCGGCGGCGATCAGCCTGAGCGTGCCTCTGCGGACACCCGACGCACCGATGGATACCGCAATCATCGCCGGGGCCAGCAGTGCCGCCGTGATCGGCTCGCCGCCGAGGATCATCATCCCCATCCCGAATCCGGCGAGCGCCACGCCCCGTCGACCTTCGCTCGCCAGCCCGAGCATCGCCAGCGGTGCCCACGCAGCGACGGTCAGCAGGTTGTAGAAGGTCAGCAGGCTGAGCACGTAGCCGGAGGCCGCCCAGGTCAGCCCGGCGAGCAGCGCGGCCTCGCGGCTCTGCCCAAGGCTTCGCGCCAGCCTCCACATGCCCACGAAGGCCAGCAGCCAATGCAGGGCGAAGTGCGCGTGAAAGGCCACCTGGAACGGCAGGACCAGATAAAGCAGGTTGCCGGGGTAGTACGCCAGCGTGTTCGGGTTGCCTCGGTACGGCTGGCCCAGCGCCCAGGTCGGGTTGATCGCCGGGATTCGTCCCTCTGACAGCTGCTCACTGCCAAAGTACTTGTACTGAGCATGTGTGGAGAGGACATCGCGCAAGACCAGGCGTTCGCTCCCGGTCAGCCAGGGGATCGTCACCCAGGCCCACAGCGCCACGATCGCAGCGAGCAGCAGTCGGCTGACCGTCGGGGTTCCTGCACCCGCGCCGTCCCTGCCTGCGGCGACGGGTTCCGGATCGCTCGAGAGTTCGGTGCGACTTAGAATGTCCCCCATGCTCTCGGGCCTCGTGCGCTCCCTGCGTCCGGCGCAATGGGTGAAGAACCTCTTCGTCCTGGCACCGGTTG
>CAZUAT010000080.1:0-9810 GCA_964618415.1 uncultured Thermoanaerobaculia bacterium | reverse complement strand
AGAAGAAGATCTCCTCGATGAAGGACCTGCTGCCGATCCTCGAGCAGGTCGCCCGTCAGGGCCGCCCGCTGCTGATCGTTGCCGAGGACGTCGAGGGCGAGGCGCTGGCGACACTGGTGGTCAACAAGCTGCGCGGCACCCTGCAGGTGTCGGCCGTCAAGGCCCCGGGCTTCGGCGATCGCCGCAAGGCGATGCTCGAGGACATCGGGATCCTCACCGGCGGCAAGCTGATCTCCGAGGACCTCGGCATCAAGCTCGAGAACGTCAAGTGGGAGGACCTCGGTGAGGCCAAGAAAGTCGTCATCACCAAGGACGACACCACGATCGTCACCGACACCGACGACAAGAAGCGCCGTGAGGCGATCGCCGGTCGCGTCAAGCAGATCCGGGCGCAGATCGAGGAGACGACCTCGGACTACGACCGCGAGAAGCTGCAGGAGCGGCTCGCGAAGCTGGTTGGCGGCGTGGCGGTGATCAAGGTCGGCGCCGCGACCGAGACCGAGATGAAGGAGAAGAAGGCCCGCGTCGAGGACGCCATGCACGCCACCAAGGCGGCCGTCGAGGAGGGCATCGTCGCCGGCGGCGGCGTCGCGCTGCTGCGCGCGATCGAGGCCGTCGACAAGGTCAAGGCCGAGGGCGACCTCGCGGTCGGCGTCAAGATCGTCCGCCGCGCTCTCGAGGAGCCGGCCCGTCAGATCGCCGCCAATGCCGGCGAAGAGGGCTCGGTCATCGTCCGGCAGGTGCTGAGCGAGAAGGGCAACAACGGCTACAACGCCGGCACCGGCAAGTTCGAGGACCTCGTCAAGGCGGGCGTCATCGATCCGGCCAAGGTGACCAAGACGGCGCTGGTGAACGCCTCGTCGATCGCCGGCCTGATGCTGACCACCGAGGCGATGATCGGCGAGATCAAGGAGAAGGAGAAGGCGCCTGCGATGCCCGGTGGCCCGGGCGGCATGGGCGGCATGTACTGACATTCCAGCGGTGCGCCGTTGGCGCACGCGTTGCAGGACCTCGGGCCGGCGAGACAACTCGCCGGCCCTTTTCGTTGCCGCTGCGGCGGTTCGCGTCGCGCTGCGGGTTGTACCAGGGTCGGATCCCGATCGCCAAGGAGAGAGCCATGCGCCCACGCGCCGCCGTCGCTGCCGCCGCTTCGTCCGTCTTCCTCTGCTGCCTGCTGGGAACCGCGCCGCTGCCGGCCCAGACGACTCCCCGCGCGGCCGGCACCGGCTTTCAACCGCGCGCCGTCTGGGTGGACTGGTGTGTCGTCGAGGTCGAGCGCCGGATTCGAACCGAGCACCCGCACACCTCCCAGATCGAAGCGACTCGTGGACCGGTCTCGGAGTGGGCCTGGTCGCGCACGCAGAGCGCCGTCTCCGGCAGCGGGCGGATGCTGCGCGGCAAGGTCTGGGACGAGTTCGACTACGTTTGCCTGATCGACGAACGGGCCGGCCGGGTCAGCGAACTCGAGTGGAGCGGCCCGCTGGCCGACGGCGAACCGGTCCGCCCAGGTACCCGCCGGCCGGCCCGGCTGCTGACCACGATCGGACCCGACGAGGGCCCGGCGCGGGTCTGCACGGAGGCGGCGTTCGCAGCCATTCGTGCCGACCATCCGTCCAGCGGTGGCCACCGGGTCGACGGCGCTTCGCTGCGCCAGTGGCAGCGCTCGGTCAGCGAGACGGGCGTGCGGGGTGAAGGAGTCTTCACCGGCCGCCGCGGCCGGCCGCACGAGTTCGAGTTCGGGTGCGTCTGGAACCCACAAGGGACGGTGCAGGAAGTCTTCTACGAATTGCAGTGAGGCGGCGGAAGATTCCTCCGTCGCGCCCCGGGCCGCTCGCGAAGAGACCGCGTAAGTAACAGAAATTACATGGCTTGTGCGGATGGCGGCGATCGGCACGCCAGTTGCTCTCCTGGGATGTGACACCGCACGGGGCGGGCCGATCCGGCGCCGCCGGACGGTGCGACCGTTCCCGGAAAAATGCCGAACCGGAACCATTCACACAGGAGAGATGCCACCATGCGCAAGACATTTCTGATTGCCTCCCTCGTCGCGACCCTGCTCGCCGTTCCGACCCTCGCTTCCGCCGACGAGATCTCGGACGGAACGCTCAAGCTCAAGGTCAAGCTCGCCCTGCTCAACGAACTCGGCACCGACAGCCTCAAGATCGAAGTCGACGCCAACGACGGTGTGGTGGACCTGGACGGCACCGTCGGCAAGCGTGAGACCGCTGAGCTGGCCGCGACGATTGCCAAGTCGGTCGAGGGCGTGTCGCGGGTCGACAACTCCGTCGAGGTGGCGGCCCCGGCCGGCCAGGGCGCCGTCGGCCGCGCCGCGACCGAGGCCGAAGCCGAGGTGAAGGACGGCGTGCTCGAGAGCCAGATCCGTCTGGCCCTGATCGACGAGCTCGGCACGGACGGCTTCCGCGTCGGCACCGAGGCCGCGAGCGGCGTGGTCACGCTCGAGTTCGGACCGGAGCTCGACAAGGCTCGGCGCGCGCAGGCGGTCGCCGTGGTCGAGGGCGTCGAGGGCGTGACGAGAGTCCTGTCGGTCGACAAGAACTGATCACTGATCGAGACCTGCGGTTCACCTCGGACCGCGGTCCAGAAGAATAGGCGGCCCGTCCGGAGGAGACTCCGGGCGGGCCGCTCCTGTTTTGGCCGGCGCCGTGCGACGTGTCACCCTGCGGCATCGGCCTGCGTTCTTCCCATCGACGGGGTGGTGACTCGCAGCCCGTGCTCAGCGGACTCGAGTCGCCGATTACTTCTGGGGAGCCACACAATGGAAGGAGTTCGTATGGCGCGCTCGTTGCCGTGCTCGTTGCTGATTGCCGCCCTGTTTCTGGCGCTGGTTGCACCCTCTGTCGCGGCTGCGGATCCGGGCTCCGGAGAGGCGATCGGAACGATCCAGTACGAGGGCAGGACCGTGACCCTGAAGCACGCCTACCTGATTGCCGGGGACAACTTCGGCTCGAAGGTCCGCAAGGTGATTCTCTCCGCGGTCGACATCGGGGACAGGATCGCCGCCGCGGATTCGCTCTCGAGCGCCAGTGGCAAGCTGCGCGAGGGGATCGCGTTCGAGTTCGACGAGACCCTGCCGTTCGTGGGCTACTGGATGGCGATCGACGACCAGTCCGTCCAGGTGTCGGCGCCCATCGATCGGGCGGTGTTCACCACCACGACCAGCACCGCGGATCGGATCGTCGGCAAGGTCGCTTTCGACAAGAGCGGTGCCGGTGGTCCGCGGGTCGAAGTGAGCTTCGACGCGGCTCTGCTCAAGGAGTTCTGAGCCGCCGCCTCGCCCGGCAGGCGCTTCGGGAGGCTTGCCGCAGCGGTGCGTTAGCATGCCGCGGTGGTGGACGAGGCCGCAGGGCGGGACGCGGTCGCTGGCGCGCCCGTGGTGCGCTGGCGGAACGGCGAGCAGGTGGCGGACGAGGACCGGCTGGCGGTCGAGGCACCCCTGGAGCTGCGCATCGACGGCCAGCCGTTCACCGTCCTGATGCGCACGCCCGGGCACGACGAAGAACTCGCTACGGGGTTTCTGTCGAGCGAGGGGATCGTCGCGGAGGCGGGCGAGATCGTCTCGCTGCAGCGGCCCCCGGACCTGCCCGATGAGGCGTGCAGGAACTTCCTCGATGTCCGCCTGGCGCCCCAGGCGGTCGGCCGAACGCGGGCGCGGGCGTTCTACGCCTCGGCCAGCTGCGGAGTGTGCGGTAAGACGTCGATCGCCGAACTGGCGATCGACGTGCCCGAGAACCGCTCCCGTCTCGCCGTCGATCCACACCTGCTCGGTCGACTGCCGGAACGCCTGCTCGCGAGTCAGACCGCATTTGCCGCCACGGGAGGCCTGCACGGCGCCGGGCTGTTCGACGCCGCGGGTACGCCGCTGGCGGTGCGCGAGGACATCGGGCGACACAATGCGGTCGACAAGCTGATCGGCTGGGCAGTGCGCAACGGCCGCACGCCGCTCTCCGACACGCTCCTGATCGTCTCCGGGCGGCTCGGCTTCGAGATCGTCCAGAAGGCGATCGTGGCCGGCATTCCGCTTCTTGGCGGGGTCGGCGCCGCGTCGTCGCTTGCCGTTGGGCTGGCCGAACGGTATCGCCTCACGCTGGTCTCGTTCCTGCGACCGGCCAGTTTCAATCTCTTCGGTGAGGCCGCACGTGTGCGGCCTCGAGCGGCAACTCGGTGACTCGGCGAGCGGTCTTTCTCGCCGCCCTTGCGGCGGCACTGCTGCTGGGCGCCTGCGGCAAGACTGCGGCGCGGCGGCCGGACCTGATCCTGATCTCGATCGACACGCTGCGTCCGGACCGGCTCGGCTGCTACGGCTACCCGCTGCCCACCTCGCCGCGGATCGACGCTCTGCGGGCTGAGGGAGTGCTGTTCCGCACCGCCCTCGCCCAGGCGCCCTCGACGCTCTCCTCGCACGCGTCGCTGCTCACTTCGGTCTCGCCGGTGCGCCACGGTGCGTCGTTCGCGCTGCGTCGCCGGCTGCCGGAGGAGGCGACGACAGTGGCGGAGGCGCTCCAGGCCGCCGGATACCGCACCATCTCCGTCACTGCGGCGGGCCAGATGGCGCCGGCGTTCGGACTCGGCCAGGGGTTCGAGGTCTATCGCGCGCGCAGCGAACCGCAGGAGGCGGGCGCCTTCTGGGCACGGATCGGGACTGCCATTCGCCTGCTCGAGAAGCGGGACGAGCGGCCGGTGTTTCTGTTCCTCCACACCTACGAGATCCACCACCCGTACTACCCCGACCCGGAGATCCTCGCCCGCTTCGACCCCGACTACGCCGGGACGCTGGGTGACCGCATTCCCGTCTCGCTGCTGACCGCGATCAACAACGGCGAGATGACGATCGATGCCGCCGACAGGCGGCGGATCGAGGCCGCCTACGCGGCCGAGATCGCCTCGGTCGACCGCGCCATCGGGCGGCTGGTCGACTGGCTCGCGGCGAGCCGGCGCTACCGCGACGCGGCGATCGTCGTGACGTCCGACCACGGCGAGGAGTTCGGCGAGCACGGCAGCATCGGCTGGCATTCGCACACCCTCTACGACGAGTTGCTGCGGGTGCCGTTGATCGTCCGTCTGCCCGAGCGGCGCCGTGCCGGCCACGAAGTGACGATGCCGGTGCGGTTGCTCGACGTCGCTCCGACGCTGCTCGAGCTGGCCGGGGTCAGCGCCCCTGCCGCATTCGAGGGGCGCAGTCTGCTCGGGCTGATTGGCGGCGATGGGGGCACCGGCGATCGTGAACTGCCGGCGCCGGCGCACCTCGACAACCGTTTCTCGAATTCACATGCCGTCCGCTGGCGGGGCTGGAAGCTGTACGACGGGCGGTTGTTCGATCTCGACGCCGACCCCCTCGAGCAGAGCGATCGCACCGGCGCTCAGCCCACGCTGCAGGCCGGGCTGCAGGAGATTCTCGAGCGCGAGCTGGCCGCCGGCCCCTCCGTGGAGGGCAGCGAGGCCGTCCTCGACGAGGCGCAACTGCGCGAACTCGAGTCCCTCGGCTATCTCTGAAACGGCCTTGTCAGCCCGCTCGGCGACCGGGCGGGAGGCAGAATCCGCCCGCTTGCGCATAGCATGCGCCCTCGGAGGGAGCCCTGACATGAGTTCGTCGTCCACTGTACGTCCGATCCTCGAGGTCGCCCGGGACCTCGGTATCCGTGATTCGCATCTCGTGCCGTACGGCTACGACAAGGCGAAAGTGCGCCTCGAAGCGCGCCCGGCCTCCGGACGTCCGCCCGGGCGGCTGGTCCTGGTTTCGGCGATCACGCCGACCAAGGCCGGGGAGGGCAAGACGACCATTTCGATCGGCCTGGCTCAAGGGCTGGCCAAGATCGGCGAGCGGGTCGCCCTGGCGCTGCGCGAGCCGTCGCTCGGGCCCACGTTCGGGGCCAAGGGGGGTGCGACCGGTGGCGGCCGCTCGATCGTCGTCCCGGCCGAGGACATCAATCTGCATTTCACCGGCGACTTCCACGCCATCTCGGCGGCCAACAACCTGCTCGCGGCGATGGCCGACAACCACGTCCATCAGGGCAACCGGCTCGGTCTCGACCCGCGACGCATCCTCTGGCGCCGCGTCATGGATATGAACGATCGCGCCCTGCGGCGCATCGTCACCGGCCTGGGTGGACCGACCGAAGGGGTGCCGCGCGAGGCCGGCTTCGACATCACGCCTGCCTCCGAGGTGATGGCGGCGCTCTGTCTGGCCAGCGACGAGGCCGACCTGCGGGCACGGCTCGGGCGGCTGCTCGTCGGGTTGACTTACGACCGCCAGCCGGTCACCGCCGCCGACCTGCAGGCGGTCGGCGCGATGATGGTGATCCTCAAGGACGCGCTGATGCCGAACCTCGTGCAGAGCCTCGAGGGGGTGCCCGCGTTCGTGCACGGCGGTCCGTTCGCCAACATCGCCCACGGCTGCAACTCCGTGGCCGCCACGCGCATGGGGATGGCCCATGCCGACTGGACTGTCACCGAGGCCGGCTTCGGGGCCGATCTGGGGGCGGAGAAGTTCCTCGACATCAAGTGCCCGTCGGCAGGGCTCGAGGTCGCGGCGGTCGTCCTCGTGGCCACGGTCCGGGCCCTGAAGCTGCACGGTGGCGTCAAGTTCGAGGAGCTGGGCACGCCCGACGAGGCGGCGGTCGAGCGCGGGCTGGCCAACCTCGGCAAGCACGTCGAGAACATCCGCGCCTTCGGGCGTGACCCGGTGATCGCGATCAACCGCTTCGCCGCCGACTCGGACGGCGAGCTGGCGGTGATCCATCGCTACTGTCGCGAGTTGGGCCTGACCGCGGCGACGGCGGACATCTTCGCGCGCGGAGGTGACGGCGGGCGCGAGCTGGCCGCCGCGGTGGTCGAGGCGGGTCGGCGCGAGCAGCCGCCGGTGCAGCCGCTGCAGCGCCCCGGCACGTCGATCGCCGACAAGGTCGAGACGATCGCCACCCGTATCTACGGTGCCAGCGGAGTGTCCTGGAGTCGCGAGGGACTGCGCGATCGGGCCGAAGCGGAGCGGCTCGGCTTCGGCGATCTGCCGGTCTGCATGGCCAAGACCCAGAGCTCGCTCTCGGACGATCCGAAGCGGCTGGGTCGGCCGACCGACTTCGAAGTCACCGTGCGCGGCCTGGTGGTCTCGGCCGGTGCCGGCTTCGTCGTCGCGCTGCTCGGCGAGCTGCTGCGCATGCCGGGACTGCCGGCCTCGCCGCAGGCGGAGCGGATGGACTGGGTCGACGGCAAGGTCGTCGGCCTGATGGGCGCCTGAGTTCGCCGCCGCGCCCGCCGGGGACCGGGCGGTGTCACCGCCTGCGCGCGGAGGCCGTTCTGGGAGAAGATGCACCTTTCCGACTCCCGAGGAGGTCGACGATGCTTTCCGAGCGCAGCGGTTTCACGGCCCGTGCCCTGGCTTTGTGCGGCATTCTGTTGCTGGTCCCCTGCCTGGCGATTGCCGAGGCCCCGGGTGCGGCTAGTCCCGAGGCGCTGGTGGCGCGCATGAAGAGCGCCGCCGAATCCAAGAACCTCGGCGAGATCGCCGCCTGCCTCGACCCGAAGTCCCGGACCGAGCTCACCAAGTCCATGTACATGCTGTCGACGATGGTGGTCGCCTTCTCGCAGATGGGCCTCGAGATGGGCGGCGCGATGGGCGAAGCGATTTCCGACTCGGGCGACGCCGAGTCGGCGGCGCAGAACGAGGCGGACATGGCCGCCAAGCGCGCCGAGATCAGCGCGCTGATCGGTCGCTACAACGCGGTCGTCGCCAAGCACGGTCTTCCGGAGATGCCCGCCGACGGAGCGTCCGAGCAGGCCGAGCCGACCGACGAGCAGCTCGAAGCCGCGTTTGCGAAGCTCGATCAGGGTGTGTTTCTGAGCGACCTGATGGGCTTTCTGGAGTCGATGCCGTCCGAGGACGGGGAAGAGGGTGGACCTTCGCCGGGAGAGATGGGCGGCGTCCAGATCGGGGAGGGCGTGCTGACCGGCCTGAAGATGGACGGCGACTCCGCCACGGCGATGCTCGACGGTGAACCGGTGCGCTTCGTGCGTCTCGCGGATCGCTGGTACTTCGACGCCACCGAGGCTGAGGGCGGCGACATCGAGCCCTGAGCGGTCAGCGAACGGTTCCGGCGCGGTCGAAGATCGGCGCCAGCGACACCCACACCTGCGCCACGCTGAGATAGAGCGCATTGCGGCGGAAGTGGCGCTGCAGCGAGATCTGGGTGCCGTAGTCGTTCGATCCGGTCGAGACCAGGCGCTCGGCGTCGCGAACGACGACCTTGGCGGCGGCCTCGGCCACGACGTTCCAGCGCCCTGCGACTCGGGACTGGAGTACGTCCACACCGACGTCTACCGGCGTGGCTGGGCACGCCGACCTGCCGTCCGCCGGGTGGCCGGGTGCGCCCGGAGGTTGCGACTCTCGCCGCCGCCTCCGGGGCTACTTCGCCAGCAGCACGTGCGTCGCCATCTCGCCGGCGACCTGCTCCGCGCAGCGGTAGCCGAGCGCCGGCAGGTCGAGGCCGGCGAACAGATGCTCGCCGCGGCCGAGCAGGACGGGCGAAATCGCCAGGTGGAGCTCGTCGAGGAGGCCCGCGGTCAGGTACTGGCGGATCGTCGCGACGCCGCCACCGAGGCGGACGTCCTTGCCTCCTGCCGCATCCCGGGCGCGCTCGAGCGCGGCGTGGATTCCGTCGGTGACGAAGTGGAAGGTCGTGCCACCCGCCATTGGCAGCGGGGCGCGGGCGTGGTGTGTGAGCACGAAGACCGGCACGTGGTAGGGCGGGCTCTCGCCCCACCACCCCTTCCAGCCGTCGTCGACCCACGGGCCGCGCGACGGAGCGAACATGTTGCGACCGAGGATCCAGGCGCCGATGTTTTCGAAGCTGCGCGCGGCGAAGTCGTCGTCGACCCCCGCGCGGCCCGGCGCGTCGCCGATCCGGTCGCCGGCGAAATCTGCGTGCATCCGCTGGAACGTCCGCGTGCCGAAGAGCCACGTGTGCAGCTCGGGACCCCAGACCCCGAGCGGATTCTCGAGCGACTGATCCGGTCCAGCGCCGTAACCGTCGATCGAGATCGAAAAGCTGTTGACCCGAAGCTTCGACATGCAGGAACTCCTGTGTGAGGCTCGTCAAGCCGGCATGCGACTCGAGTCTGAAGAACCTCCCGGCCGAAGTCTACCGGCGCGGCGCTTCGGCTCCCTTACTTTCTCCGGGCCGGGAGAGGATCCAGAGACGCCGAGCTCTGACAGCAGCGGCGCGGGTGGCGTACCGTCCGGATCGCATCGAGGTGCTCGGGCTGCGCGGCAGAGCCTCCGGAGGGACGGCATGAGACAGGCCATCGTTGGTGTCCTCATCTTCCTGAACGCCGTCGTCCTCCTGGGCCAGCCATGGCCGGCCGGCGCCCCGCCGTTCGCCCGCGGGGTGAACATCGTTTTCCTCGTGGGATCTCTGGCGTTTTTCGTCTCCGTGCTCCTGCGAGAAGTGACCGCGTCCCGGCCACGCGACAATGCCGGTGAGGGCGATTCCTGAACTGGGTTTGCCGGGGTGTACCGGGAACCGCTCGCTCGTGAGCGGATATCCGGCGGCGATACCGGGTTGGTCGCGCGGTTCGAATCGAGAACGGTCAGGAGGCCTCTTTGCCCCGCTTCGTCGTGCTCCTGCGTGGTGTGAACGTCGGCAAGGCAAGGCGCTGCTCGGCAAGGCCGGCCCGAGCGTGACGACGCGCAACTGGGCGACCGTGCTCGAGATATCGTCGCTGCTCGGCGAGGGCGCGGGCTGAGCGCGCAAATTCCAGGCACCGGGAGACGCGTCCAACAGGCGGCGGGGAGACTAC
>CAZUAT010000079.1:0-9944 GCA_964618415.1 uncultured Thermoanaerobaculia bacterium | reverse complement strand
GGCCCGCCGAGGACCTCCCGGACCGGCTGAGTGTGGCCTTTCCACGTGACCTGGAAGGCGGTCGCCTGCGCGGCGCCGGCCTCCCTCTTCAGCGCGACACGTGCGAAACCGATACGAACGTCGACGATCTCCCCTTTCAGGACCTGACCGTCCGCTGGCTGCTGACCGGGTCCAACCAGGACGAGGGACGACAAGAGTGCGGTCCGAACGAGGCGCTGTCGCCCGATGGCGGCGATCTCGAGACACATGCTCTATCCTCTCCTCCTGCGAATTCAGTGCCGACCCTGCGGTCCGGACCGGCAGCCGCCACTCGCACCTCGCACATCGCGATCCCGCGATGCAGAACGGCGACAGAGGTCGTCTGGCAGGGTGGCACGCATCGGCCGATGCTACCCGCCGCCAGCGGCCGCCGGCGGCGGCGCCGAGGCCGGCCAGAGCAACCAGAGGCGCAGGGGCTGTTTCATGCGCCCGGCGGTGGCCTCCGCCTCGCTCCCGGGACCGAGAAAAAGATCGCCGCGCACGACGCCGCGGATGGCGCCGCCGGTGTCCTGCGCCACGACGAGCCGCTCGAGCGGCTGCTCGGCGGTGCGACCGAGCTCGGGGGTCGGCGGCAGGGACGAACTGAGCCAGAGCGGCAGGCCGTAGGGAACGAACGCCGGGTCGACGGCGAGCGAGCGGCCGGCGGTCAGTTCGACTCCTTCCGCACCGAGCGGCGACTCGCCCGGCAAGACGCGAAAGAAGACGTAAGACCGGTTGAGGTTCATCACCTCTTCGGCCTGGTCCGGATGCGCCGCCAGCCAGGCGCGGATCGACTGCATCGACACGGTCTCGCGGGTCAGCTCTCCGCGATCGATCAGGACGCGTCCGATCGCCGTGTAGTCGTGCCCGTTCTGGCCGGCGTACCCCACCCGCACGACCTCGCCGTCGGGCAGCCGCACCCGCCCCGAGCCCTGGATCTGGAGGAAGAACAGGGCCACCGGATCGTCCACCCAGAGCATCTCCAGGCGCCGGCCACGCAACGCGCCGGCTTCGATCTCGGCGCGGTCCCAGTAGGGCCGGAAGCGCCCGCGCTCCACCCGGCCGGTGATCTTGCGCCCCGCCAGGTCACTCCGGAACTGCCCGAGATCGATCACCTGCCGGTCGTCCGGCGCCAGATAGAGCGGATGGACGAACGACCCGCGCCGTCTCCGACTCCCGGCCAGTTCCGGCTCGTAGTAGCCGGTCAACAGGCCTTCCGGGTTGCCGCGGTCGGTCAGCTGCCAGGGGCGGAACAGCCGCTCGACGAGCGTGCGCGCCGCGGCGGCATCGGCCGGCGCGGCGCCGTGCAGCTCGGCGCAGGCCGCAATCAGCGCCGCCCGGAGCTGCTCGCCCAGCACACCCGACGGCGCGGCGCCACCGGCACACGAGCGCTCGAACGCCGCCAGCGCCGGCCGCGGGTCGTGCGCGCTCCAGCCCGGCAGGTCGCTGAACGAACGCTCTTCGAGGAGCGGCAGGGGGGGCAGCGGTTCAGCGGCCGGCGCGCCCGGTCGACCGGTCTGGACTTCGATCGCCGCCGGTTCGCGCGCCAGCTCGCGCAGCGCCCAGGCCGCGATCAGCGCCACCAGGACCGCAAGCGCCAGCGCCCCCCAGGCCAGAGCGCGCCAGGCTGCGCGGCGCGCCGGTGCGGGCGACGGGGGGCCGGTCACGTCAGAGCTGGAGCACCATCAGGGTCATGTCGTGCGGGTTGCCGTCCGGATCGGCGCCGTAGCCCGGGATCGAGTAGGCGCGGAAGCCGAAGTCGGTCAGCACGCGCACCGCATCGGCCTCGAGGTCGGAGATCAGCATGCAGTTCAGATGCGTCAGGCCGATGGCGCGCGCCGCGTCGATGAAGTGGTTGACCATCAGCGCGCCGAGTCCGACGCCGCGATAGTCCGGATCGATCATCCACTTGACGCGGCCGACCCGGCGCAGCGGCCCGCGGTCGCGCCGGTGCATGGTGGCGTCGGCGACGATGCGGCCACCGTCGAGCGCCAGCAGGGGGAAGACCTTCTCGTAGTCGAGTTCACGCCCCCAGCGCTCGATCACCTTGCGGTCGTCGACGCGATCCCACGCGAAGCGGCGGGCGGACTCGGGAATGCGCAGGAAGAACTCGTGCAGGGCGGCGACATCCTTGCGGACGAACGGGCGCAGGAGCACCCGGCGACCGTCCCTGAGTACGGCCTCCTGAGGAAAACGATGCGGCATCGGGAGCCTCCATCGAGGTCAGTAACGACGCCGCGCAGCCTACCACCGCGCTCCACCTACCAGCGGGCCGCCGGCCTCCCGCGCGACCCCGCATTCAGCGCCCCGGCACTCCCAGCGCCTCGAGCACCTGCCGTGCCAGCGCGCCGACGGTGAACGGCTTGCGCAGCAGCAGCACGCCCCCCTCGTCGATCCCGATACGCGAGAGTGCATCGCGCGTGTAGCCGGACATGAACAGGCAACGCAGGCCGGGCCACCGCTGGCGCAGCACGCTGATCAGCTCGCGGCCCCCCAGGCCGGGCATCACCACGTCGGTGATCACCAGATCGGGCGACTCGCCGGCCCCTCTCAGCCGCGCGATCGCCTCGTGGCCGTCGGCGCAGGCGATCACCCGGTAGCCGAGCGAGGCGAGCTGCTCGGCGACCAGCGAGCGGACCTCCGACTCGTCCTCGACGAGCAGGATCTTCTCGCCGTGCCCGGAGCCGCCGTCGACAGCCGGGCGCGGCGCCGGCATCAGGGTGGCTCCCTCGTAACGGGGCAGGAAGATCCGGAAGGTCGTCCCCCGCCCGGGCTCGGTATCGACCGAGATCTGTCCGCCGCTCTGGCGCACGATCCCGTAGGCCGTCGACAGGCCGAGCCCCGTCCCCTTGTCCGGCTCCTTGGTGGTGAAGAACGGCTCGAAGACTCGTTCGGCGACCTCCGGCGGCATGCCGGTGCCAGTGTCGGAGACTTCGATCAACACCCAGCGCCCCGGGGTCAGGTCGGGCAGCGGGCGGCTGTCGCCGCTGGCGAGGTCGAAGTCGGCCAGACGGAGCACCAGGCGGCCGCCGTCCGGCATCGCGTCGCGCGCATTGACGGCCAGGTTGAGCAGCACCTGCTCGATCTGGCCGGCGTCGGCCACCACCTGCCCGAGCGAGAGTGGCGGGTCGAACACCACCTCGATCGTCTCGCCGAGCAGGCGCGGCAGCAGGCGCGCAAAGCTGACCACCAGCCCGTCGAGCTGCACCGGTCGCGCGTCGAGCACCTGGCGCCGGCTGAACGCCAGCAGCTTGCGGGTCAGGCCGGCGCCCCGCTCGGCGGCCTCCATGACCGCGCTTGCCGCCCGCGCCGCGTCCTCATTGGCGGCGCGCGCGATCAGCTGCTCGCTCCAGCCCAGGATCACGGTGAGCAGGTTGTTGAAGTCGTGCGCGATGCCGCCGGTCAGCTCGCCGATCGCCTCCATGCGCTGCGACTGGCGCAGGTGCTCCTCGGCCCGCCGCATCTCGGTCAGGTCGCGCACCACGGTCGAAAAGTACTCGACCGTTCCCTCGCGGTCACGGTGCGCCAGGATCACCTGGGAGACCGGAAACTCGGTGCCGTCGGCGCGCCGCAGGACGGTCTCGCCCGACCAGATGCCGTGCCGCACCGCGCGCGGCACGAACTCCTCGCGCAGGCGGCGTGCCTCGCTCGGGGCGTAGAACTCCTCGACCTGGCGACCGAGTATCTCGTCGCCGACCGCGCAGCCGACCAGCGCGCGGCCGGCCGCGTTGACGTAGGTGATCCGCCCGACCGGATCGGACATGCCCACGAAGTCCGAGGTGCTCTCGACCACGTCGCGAAAGCGCGCGGCGGTGGCCTCGGCGCTGCGCCGCTCGGTGACGTCGACGACGATCCCTTCGAGCCGGATCGGCTGGCCTTCGGCGTCGCACTGCACGTCGGCGTGCTCGAAGACGACCCGCACCGCGCCGTCCGGGCGCACGATCCGGTGCTCGATGGCGTACGGCCGCCGGTCGGCGATCGCCGACGCCACGGCGCGCTGGATCCGCTCGCGGTCGTCCGGGTGGACGTGCTCGAAGAACAGCTCGTTGCTCGGCACGACCGAGAACGGCTCGAGCCCGAAGATCCGGTAGACGCCCTCGGACCAGGTGAGCGGATTTTCGTCGACCGCCCGCTCGACGGCCAGGTCGATGTGCCAGTTGCCGACCATCGCGAAGCGCTCGGCCCGCTCCTGCTCGAGCTGGCGCTCGACCAGCCGCTCGCGCGCCGTGACGTCCTTGAAGGCGAACAGCACGTAGGCGAGCTGCCCGCCGGCCCCGAAGACCGGCAGCGTGCGCGCCTCGATCGCCACCCGGTGCCCGCCGGTGACCGACAGGTTCGAAAGCTCGCCGGGGTCGTACCAGACCGTCGGCAGCACCACCGGCACGCCGGTGAAGGAGCGGCGCACCTCGTCGAGCAGCCCGTTGCGCTCGACGATGTCGTCCTCGAACAGGCAGTACTCGGGCGGCGGCGCGACGCCGAACAGGTCCACCAGCGCCTGGTTGAAGGCGGCACTGTGGCCGGTGAGGTCGAACAGATGCAGGGGGATCGGCATCGTGGCGAAGAAGCGCGCCACGAAGTCGGCAGGATCGTCGATCCCCGCGAAGCGTTCGCGGAGTCCGCCGGCGTCGTCCAGATACCCTCCCGGGAGAACGCGGCGATGCTACAACGTCCGGCGGCGAGCGCGAGGCGCGCTTGACGGCTGGAGCGCCCTCGCCCTAGTCTGGCGGCTCGTCGATTCGATCCACCCACTCTCGAGAGGTCTGCCATGTCCAATCTGTTCGCCCTCGCCACCCTCCTGCCCGCCCGTCGCCGGCTGGTCGCCGGCTTCGGCGCCGTGGCGCTCTGCGCGACGCTCGTCGCCGCGCCGGGAGTTGCCCAGGATCCCGCCCAGGACGCCGAGGCCGCCGCTCACGCCGCCGAGGCGGCTGCTCAGGCCGCCGCTCAGGCCACCGAGGCGGCTGCCCGGGCCGCCGCTCAGGCCGCCGAGGCGGCTGCTCAGGCGGCAACCGCTGCGGTCGAGCAGGCCGGCGACGCCGCTGCCGCCGCCACCGATCTCGATGCGGCGCGCGACGAGAAGGCGCTTTACGCGCTCGGCGTCATGATGTGGCGCAACCTGCAGGGATTCGACCTGTCCGAGGCCGAGCTGGCCATGGTGCAGAGCGGCCTGGCCGCCGCCGCTGCCGGAGAGGCCGCCGACCTCGACCTCCAGCAGGCCGGCGCCGAGATCGAAGCGCTGCGCCGGACGCGGACCGAGCGCCGGGCGGCCACCGAGAAGGAGCGTGGCGCCGCCTACCTCGAGCAGCAGGCCGCCCGCGAGGGGGCCGTGCGCGGCGACTCCGGCTGGCTCTACATCGAAACGACCGCCGGCGAGGGCGAGGCCCCGACCGCGGCCGACACGGTCAAGGTCCACTATCGCGGCACCCTGGTCGACGGCACCGAGTTCGACAGCTCCTACGAGCGCGGCCAGCCGGCCGAGTTCCCGCTCGGGCGGGTGATCAAGTGCTGGACCGAGGGCCTCCAGAAGATGAAGCCGGGCGGCAAGGCGACGCTGATCTGCCCGTCGGACGTCGCCTACGGCGACCGCGGCCGGCCGTCGATCCCCGCCGGCGCGACGCTGGTCTTCGACATCGAGCTGCTCGAGGTCCGGAAGGCCGGAACGCCCGCCGAGAAGCCGGCCAACTGAGCATGTCCGGAGTGCCGATGAGGGCGGACGGCCGCCGGCGGGATGGCGGCCGATGAAGACGCTGACCAGCTTCGTCGCCGGCCGCTGGCACGCCGGCGACCGCGACTTCCAGACCCTCGTCGACCCGTCGACCGAGGAGCCACTGGCGCAGGCCTCGTCGGCCGGCGTCGACTTCGCCGCCGCGGTCGACTGGGCGCGCCGCACCGGCGGCCCGGCGCTCGCCGAGCTGACCTTCGCGCAGCGCGGCGAGATCCTCAAGGCCGCCTCCAAGCGCCTGCGCGAACACCGCGACGAACTGCTCGCGCTGTCGGCCACCAACAACGGCGCCACCGCCGCCGACGGCGGCTTCGACGTCGACGGGGCCGGCGGCACCCTCGCCTTCTACGGCGGTCTCGGTCAGAGCCTCGGCGAGCGCCGCCACCTGGTCGACGGCGACGGGCTGCAGCTCGGCAAGAGCGAGGCGTTCTGGAGCCGCCACGCGCTCGTTCCGCGGCCCGGAATCGCCCTGCACGTCAACGCCTTCAACTTCCCCGCCTGGGGGTTCGCCGAGAAGTTCGCCTGCGCCTTCCTCGCCGGCGTGCCGGTGATCACCAAGCCGGCTACCGCCACCGCACTGACGGCCCATCGGATGGTCGAGCTGCTGCTCGAGTCCGGCCTGCTGCCGGCCGGGGCGCTGCAGCTGGTCGTCGGCTCGACGGGCGACCTGATCGACCGGCTCGGGCCGCAGGACGTCTTTGCCTTCACCGGCTCGGCGGCCACGGCGCGCGCCCTGCGCGGACGGCCCGGCCTGCTCGCCGCCGCCGTGCGCGTCAACGTCGAGGCCGACAGCCTCAACGCCGCCGTGCTCGGCCCGGACGCCACGCCGGGCTCGCCGCTGTTCGACCTGTTCGTCCGCGACGTGGCCCGCGAGATGACCCAGAAGGCCGGCCAGAAGTGCACCGCGGTGCGCCGCATCGTCGTGCCGCGCGAGCACGAGGCGGCGGTCTGCGAGGCGCTGGTGGCCCGGCTGGCGCGCGTGGTCACCGGCAACCCGACCGACCCGAACGTGACCATGGGACCGCTCGCCACCGCCGCGCAGCTGGCCGACGGCCTGGACGGGATCGCCGAGCTGCTGGCGACCTGCGACCTGTGCTGCGGTTCGGGCGGCCGCGTCGATGGCGTGGCGGCACCGACGGGCAAGGGCTACTTCATCGGCCCGACGCTGCTGCGGTCGAACGCCCCGCTCGAACTGACCCCGGTCCACGAGCGCGAGGTGTTCGGACCGGTCGCCACCCTCCTGCCGAGTTCCGGCAGTGCCGCCGAGGCGGCCCGGCTGGTGGCGCTCGGCGGCGGCACGCTCGTCACCTCGGCCTACAGCGACGATGCGCAATGGCTGGCCGATCTGGTGGCCGGCGCCGGCGCCTGGACGGGGAGGCTCTACGTCGGATCGACCGGCTCCGAGGGTTTCGGCTCCGGTGCGGCGCTCCCCGGTTCGGTGCACGGCGGTCCGGGCCGCGCCGGCGGCGGCGAGGAGCTGGGCGGCCTGCGCGGGCTGGCCCCCTACCTGCAGCGCGTGGCGCTGCAGGGGGCGCGTCCGGTCGTCGATCCGCTCGCCGGCGCCTGAACGGCGGGCCTACTCGAGGAAGTAGTCGACGTTGGTCACGACCCGGATCTTCTTCCACTCCGGCGAGAACGAGTCGCGGTCCTCGATCGAAAAGTAGCCCTGCGAGGCGCGGCGGATGCCGCCGACCGTGGCGCCGGAGTCCTGCGCGAACTTCTCGGCGGCCCGCCGTGCGTCGCCGGTTGCCGTGGCGATCATCTCCGGCTTGATCGACTCCAGATCGGTGAAGAAGTACTGCGTGTTGTACTCCCAACTGCGCAGCAGCCGGACTCCCGCCCGTACCAGCTCACCCGAGGCCTCCATCGCGGCGCGCGCGTCGTCGACCCGCGTCGTGCGCAGGGTCACCGTCGCCTCCACCTGGTAGCGCTCGCTCGGCATTCGCCCCTCCCAGCTGCCGCTGGGGGCGTTGTCGGTCACCCGCGGCGCCGAGCGTGAGGCCTCGGCCTCCGAGAAGCCCCGCCCGCGCAGGAACGCCTCGATGCGCGCTCCGTCCTGTTCGAGCCGCGTCTGCAGCTCCGACAGGTCGTTGCCCGACACCGAGTAGACGACCGGCCAGATCGCCAGGTTGGCGGCCACTTCGCGCTCCGCGAGACCCTTGACGGTGACGTAGCGCTCGGCGTCCTTGAAGTGGCGGATGGCCGAGCCGACCAGCCAGCCGGAGACCGCGAGACCCGCGGCGAGTACGATTCCGAACGGCACGAGGGAAGAACGGGAGTTGTCGCTCATGGCGCGATCTTAGCCGCTCGGCCCGATGGACGACTCGGCGGCTGATAGGATCCGCCGATCGCGGCAGACCCGCTCGGGCGCCGCCGACCGTCCCCCGACGACCATGACCACCCTCGCGGCCGAGATCGCCCGCCGGCGAACGTTCGCCATCATCAGCCACCCGGACGCCGGCAAGACGACTCTGACCGAGAAGCTGCTGCTGTTCGGCGGCGCCATCCAGCTGGCCGGCGCAGTCAAGGCCAAGGGGGAGCTGCGCCGCGCGCGCTCGGACTGGATGAAGGTCGAGCAGGAGCGCGGCATCTCGGTCACCGCCTCGGTGATGACGTTCGAGTGGCAGGGCTGCGTCTTCAACCTGCTCGACACGCCGGGCCACCAGGACTTCTCCGAGGACACCTACCGCACCCTCACGGCCGTCGACTCGGCGGTGATGGTCATCGACGCCGCCAAGGGGATCGAGGCCCAGACGCGCAAGCTGTTCGAAGTCTGCCGGCTGCGCAACGTGCCGATCATCACCTTCGTCAACAAGCTCGATCGCGAGGGCCGCGATCCGTTCGAGCTGATGGACGAGATCGAGCGCGACCTGCAGCTGCACGTCACGCCGGCCAACTGGCCGATCGGCATGGGCCAGGCGTTCCGCGGCTGCTACGACCTGCTCGCCGACCGGCTGCTGCTGTTCGACCGCGGCCAGGGTTCGCGGCTGACCGAGCCGATCGCCTTCCACGGCCTCGACGATCCGGCCCTCGACAGCCATCTGCCCGCCGGGCAGCTGGCGCAGCTGCGCGAGGAGGCGCAGATGGCCGCCTCGCTCTGCCCGCAGTTCGACCGTGCCACCTACCTCGAGGGTCACCTGACGCCGGTCTTCTTCGGCTCCGGGCTGCACAACTTCGGGGTCCGCGAGCTGCTCGGCGCCCTGGCCGCCCACGCACCGGCGCCGCGGCCGCAGCGCACGGCGACCCGTGAGATCCAGCCGGACGAGCCGCAGGTATCCGCCTTCGTCTTCAAGATCCAGGCGAACATGGACCCGCGCCACCGCGACCGGATCGCCTTCACCCGCGTCTGCTCGGGCCGGTTCGAACGCGGCATGAAGCTGTTTCATCCGCGCTCGGGCAAGTCGATCAACGTCCACTCGCCGGTGATGTTCCTCGCCCGCGACCGGGAGATCGCCGAGGAGGCCTGGCCGGGCGACATCGTCGGCATCCCGAACCACGGCCAGCTGCGCATCGGCGACGCGCTCACCGAAGGCGAGCCGCTGCGCTTCGTCGGCATCCCGTCGTTCGCGCCCGAGCTGCTGCAGAAGGTCCGCGCCGCCGACCCGCTCAAGGCCAAGCACCTCGGCAAGGCGCTCACCCACCTCGCCGAGGAGGGCG
This sequence comes from uncultured Thermoanaerobaculia bacterium, assembly GCA_964618415.1. Taxonomy (GTDB): domain Bacteria; phylum Acidobacteriota; class Thermoanaerobaculia; order Multivoradales; family JAGPDF01; genus JACTMI01. The sequence continues at coordinate 550 of CAZUAT010000079.1, read as the reverse complement.
CCGCCCAGGTGTTCAAGACGCGCATCGGCGGCGAATGGATCGTCGGCGTGGCCGGGCCGCTGCAGTTCGACGTGCTGGCCGACCGGATCCGCACCGAGTACGACCTGCCGGTCTCCTTCCAGTCGACCACCCTCTACACCGCGCGCTGGATCGAGGCCGACGACCGCCGCGAGCTCGACCGCTTCCTGGCCGCCCACCAGGGCGCCCTGGCCGACGACTGGTCGGGCGCCCCGGTCTTCCTGGCCGCCAACGCCTACCGGCTCAAGGTGGCCGAAGAGGACTGGCCCGCCATCCGCCTGCGCGCCACCCGCGAACACGCCTCCGACTGAGAAATTCCGTCAGAGGCCATTTCCCGGCCTTTGCAATCAACAACTTAGCCTCTCGTCGAGGCCGCCTCCGCCCGTCCGCACCAAGAGGCTGGCACCTGGCGGCTGGGGTAAGAAAAAACGGCCCGCCCCTTTCGGGACGGGCCGCTGAATCGTCCGCGCCGCTCACGCGACGCGGACGGCAGAGGTGGCGGGACTCAGTTCTGCGTCACGCTCCACTGCGA
>CAZUAT010000078.1:0-10572 GCA_964618415.1 uncultured Thermoanaerobaculia bacterium | reverse complement strand
CCGGGCGCGAGCTGGGGGACAACCAGACGACCGCTGGCGAAGTCGCGCAAGCCGCCCAGACTCTCGTGCAGGGCCGCCCAGGAACCGACCGGTACGAACCAGCCGCTTCCGCCGTCGTGCAGGAGATGTACCGACGCCCACCGGTCCGGCGGATAGAGCAGCTCCACCGTTCCGCCCTCGCGGGCGAGTTCGATGGTCATCGGCTCGTCACCCAGGCTCCTCCGCCCGACCCAGTACGTTCGGCCCGGGGCCGCGACCCAGAGGTGGACGGCGCTGATCTCTCGCGGAAGGGAGACTTCGAAGGAACCGTCCGCCTCGGTGACCGTGCCGGTACCGCGCTCGAGGACACCGCCATACTCGCGCAGCGACAGGTTCGCGGCCGCCACGACGCCCGAGCGGTCGACAACGAATCCATGCACGATGCGCTTCTGGCGAACGACAAGCTGGATCTCGTCGCCTTCGACCTCGCTGAGCTGAACCTGCGCCGAGTCGCTCTCGGCATCCTCCGTCGCGGCGCGAATCGTGGCCGGTCCTTCGGGCAGCCCGCGCAGCTGGAATCTGCCGTCCTCATCCGCTTTGATCGCAACCGGAGCTTCCTCCGGCCCCGCCGGACGCAACTCGACGAGGGCGCGGGGCTGCGGGTGGAACTCTTCGTCGACCACAGCCCCGGAGATCCTGCCGTCCTCGAGCTCGATGTCGATGATCGCGGCGTCCTGCCCGCTGCGCACCCGGACTTCCACGTCGGCTAGGTTGCGGCGGACATGCAGCACGTCAGAGGAGATGTCCACCGCCCATCTCCCCGCTTTCGGAAGGGCACCACGGAATCGCCCATCTTCATCGGTGACCAAGGCGACCTGTGTCGCTCCCGTGCGGCCGCCGAACACCACGTTGCTTTCCGGCAACGGATTGTCGCCAAGCGTGACGGTCCCGGTGATCGGAATCAGGTCGACGTCGATCGAGAACAGCTCGAACGGAGCGGTGATCTCGATCTGCCGGAAGTCGATCGGCCTTCCGGACGCCGCATCAAGCAGCTTGACTCCGTACTTGCCGGGAACGAGCCCGTCGAATGTGAGATACCCCGTCGGATCGAGCGGCGCGGTGTCGATCAGTTCGACTCCCGCCGGGCGGTGATGCGCGAGCTGCAAGCTCCAGGCGCCACCGCTCGGGGAGGTCGGCGGTGTAACCTGAAACGCTGCGGTGCGTGGGCGGGAAAGGATGACCGGGTCCGGCAGCGGGGTCTCGAGGCCCTCGCGAACGTGGACCAGCGGCACTCTCGCCGTCCCGTACCCTGCCTGTGTCGCCGCAAGCTCGTAGTCGCCGGGCGCCACGTCGGCGAACTGGAAGAAACCGCGGCGATCCGGACGCACGTTCACCGCCGTGCGCTGGATCCGCTTCGTCAGGGGTTCGGGACCGGAGGTTACTCCCTGCAGTTGCAGCTGGACCTGCAGATCGTCGGCTAGCGGGCGTCCGTCCTCGGTCGCGACCCACCCCGAGACGGATGCCCCCGGAGTCAACGGCAGCGTGCCGAGATCGAGCTGCGCAGAATCGGACTCCGCGCGGCGCTCCCAGAAGTAGTGCGAAGCGAAACCGCGCACCTTGAGGCGAAGATCAATGCAGCCGCTCGGCACTGCGCAGGTGACGACACCGGCAGCATCGACCGGGCATGGGAGCTCCGGTAGCGCTTCTTCGGCCTTGCAGCGCGTGGCCTGAAGCGTTGCCACCCGGGGTAGCGGCTGCTTGTCGGGCGGCACCAGACGAGCGCGCATCGAAGCGCCTGGTTCGATCCGGATCTGAGCCGCTCCCGGCGCTCGGATCTCGATCGGTACCGCCCAGATCCCTTGGCCTTCCACCGTTAGCGTCCAGAGACCCTCGGCAGGCAATGCGAACGTGCCGTTTCGCGGCCTCCCCAGGAGATGCGGCTCGGGAGACGACGGAGAACGCGCCACCATCAGCGCCGAAGCGAGACGGGCCGGATCTACCGAGGAGGTGATCTCGAGCTGAACCGTCGTCGGCGCTCCTGCGCCGAGAAGCAAAGAACCAGAGAACGCAAGAAGGAGGCGTCGGGAAAACGGATAGAGCATCTGCGGGTCTCCTAGTATGGAGAGTCCGAGGAGGATGCTCGTTCCTCGGACTCTCCAAGAGAACAGTCTGGCCTCTGAGCCTCAGTCGGGGCAGATGCCCCAAGCGATGCAGCCTGCTGGGCTGCCGTCGCAGTAGGAGTAGCCACTCGAGCTGGTCGTACACCGGCCATCGAATCCGCAGTTGTAGCAGGGGTCAGACGAAGCCACCGGGCTCACGCCCAGCAGGGCGATCATCAGTGTCGTCAGGAGCACGTAGTGCAGGCGAATCTTCACGGCGTCTTCCTCCAGTGTGGACTGGTCTGTTAGCAACGGTCTCTGCAACTCCTCGACCGGGTCGACACGCCGAGGAGGACCTCGATCGCGAACGGGTAGACGCGGGTCAGCTTCGGATCGAGGGACGATCAGTCGGATCAGAGGAGGAGGAGGAGGAGGAGGAGAGGGGGGGACCTCAAGGCATTCCCTTCGGCACGTCCGCGTTCCGAAGCGCCGGACGGTAGCGCGTGGAGCCGCGCGCATGACTCGCTGGTCGCACTGAGTTGCGTGCTCATCCAGACCCCTCTGCCCGCCAACTTATGCCATGAAACTCCGAATGTCAAGCTGGCAGGAACTCGCACCGTCGACCCTCGACGAGGCCTGAGTGGACCTCGGAACCGGCGGTGCCGTCACACGCTGCCTGCGCTCCTCCTCGCCGTCGTCGAGTACAGCCCGTCGAGCAGCACTCTGGAATCGCGCGCAGGACATACTGCATCTGCAGCAGGGCCAGGAGAGCGTGGAAGCCGCGCTGGCACAACGCCGCGACGATGCCGCACGGCGCGACTCAGTGCAGCGCCTGGGTGACCGGCGCAATCGCCCCCAGCCCCGCCGCTACCCGCAGAACACGCGAATCGGCATGTACCCAGAGCAGCGATACCAGTGCTCCGCCGACCACCAACAGGTTGCACAGCCATCTGCCGGGCGATGACGCTTCGACGAGCAGCTAGGTTCAGAGCAGGTCCGACAGCAGGACGTGCGGCCGGCGCAACCAGCAGTACGACACACCCTGCCCTAGCGCGACCTGATTCCCTCCAGCGCGAGCAGCTGTCGCTTGCACTCGAGGCCGCCGCCGAAGCCGACGAGGGTGCCGTCGGCGCCGATCACGCGGTGGCAGGGGACGATGATCGGAATCGGATTGTGGCCGTTGGCGGCACCGACCGCACGGGCCGCGCCGCGCCGGCCGATCGCCGCCGCCAGTTCGCCGTAGGAGCGCGTCTCGCCGTAGGGAATCGCCCGCAGCGCCCGCCAGACGGCGAGCTGGAACGCGGTGCCCTGCGGTGCCAGATCGAGCTCGAAGCTGCGGCGCTTGCCTGCGAAGTACTCGCCGAGCTGGCGGATCGCCGGGGCGAGGCCGCGCCGCGAACGCGGCCCGAGCCGGTCAGCTGCCGGCGCGCGCCCCGCGAAGTGGATCTCGGCCAGCTGGCCGTCGCGGGCGACGAGGGTGAGCGGCCCGATGGGCGATTCGATGACCTCGTGGTCCAGGTTCATTTCGGATCTCCAGATGCGGATTGCCAGAGGTAAAGGGTGGCGTAGCTGCGCCAGGGGCGCCACGGTTGCGAGATCGCCTCGGCGCGCGCCGGCGTAACGCCGCCGAGCTGCCGGCGCAGCACGAGGTCTTCCTTCGGAAACGCGTCGGTCCAGCTGAGCGCCCGCAGCGCGATGTAGTGCGCCGTCCACGGCCCGATGCCCGGCAGGGCGACGAGAGCCTGCACGGTGGCCGCCGGATCGACTCCGCGGTCGAGCGTCAGCCGACCCTCCGCGACTTCGCGTGCGAGCGTGATCAGCGTGGTGGAGCGCGCCGGCAAAATCCCGAGCGCGCTCAGCTCGCCCGGCTCGGCCGCCGCGAGCCGCGCCGGCGTCGGCGTGAGATGGTGCAGCGCCGGGTCGGGGGTCGAGTACTGCTCCCCGAACGCGGCCACGAGTCGCGCCGCCAGCGTCGTCGCCGCGCGCACGGAGACCTGCTGGCCGAGGATCGCCCGCAGCGCCAGCTCGAAGCCGTCGACGCCGCCGGGCACGCGCAGACCCGGACGGGCATCGACCGCCGCCGCGAGCCGGCGGTCGGTCGACAGGTGCGCCGCGATCAGGTCCGGACGCGCATCCAGATCGAACAGCCGGCGCACCCGCGACAGCAGCACCGGCAGGACCGGCACCAGGGAGCGCGCCAGCTCGACCTCGAGCTCGCGCGTGCGCTCGCAGTGCCGGACCCGCAGCCAGCCGCGCCGCCCTGCGCAGTCGATCGTGCGCGCGTAACTGTCGCCGCCGACCGACTCCACGCCGGCGAGTGCCCGTGGGCGCAGGAAGTCGAGCAGAGCCGCCCAGTCGAACGGCGGACGATAGCCGAGACGCAGCGTCAGGGTCTCGGCCTCCACGGCCGGAGCTCCGCGCTCGATGGCGACCCGCCGCAGCTGGCGCGGTGTCATCCGGTAGCGGCGCCGAAAGGCGTCGTGGAACCGCCGCAGACTCGCGAAGCCGCTCGCCGCCGCGACCTCGGTCACCGGCAGCGTCGTCTCGGTGAGCAGCTGCTTGGCGAGCAGCAGGCGACGGGTCTGCACGAGCTCGATCGGAGCCACGCCGAGCTGGCGGCGGACGATGCGGCGGATCTGGCGAGAGCTCCAGCCGAAGCGTGCAGCGAGTGATTCGAGACCGGCGCTCTCACGGTCTGCCGCTGCACTCCCGTCGACGGCGCCCTGCTCGATCCGCTCGACCAGCAGGGCGGCGATCCGCTCCGCGTCGTCGATCGGCGCCCGCCCCGGTGCGAGCTCGGGCCGGCAGCGCAGACAGGGACGAAAGCTCGCCGCCTCGGCCGCCGCCGCGCTGGGAAAGAACCGGCAGTTGGCGGACCGCGGTGTGCGGGCCGGGCAGACCGGCCGGCAGTAGATCCCGGTCGAAGTCACCCCGACGAAGAACAGTCCGTCGAAGCGACGATCGCGCGCGACCAGCGCGGCGTAGAGCGTGGCGTCGTCCAGCACGGAGCGAGAATAGCTCGGTCGGTCGGCGAGAACTCGCCGTTTTCGGACAGCGACCTGAGCGGCCTTCCGCCCGCGGCGCCGCCACGAATCCGGCCCGGGACGGTATCCTTCGAGCGTGCGTTTACCGGCATCCGGGAGCCGTATCGTTTGACGGTTCCGTCCAATCCAGCGTTTCACGTCGGGCTGGCCTTGCTGCTCGGCATGTTCGGCCAGATCCTGGCGCGCCACCTGCGGATTCCGGGCATCGTCGTCCTGCTCGGCCTCGGGGTCGCCGCGGGCGCCGACGGCCTCGGCCTGCTGCGCCCCGAATCGCTCGGCGGCGGCCTGTCGAGCCTCGTCGCCTTTGCCGTCGCGATCATTCTGTTCGAAGGCGGGATGGCGCTCGATCTGCGCGGAGTCCGCAGTCAGGGACGCGCCATCCGGCGCCTGGTCACGGTCGGCGCCGTGGTCACCGCCGTCGGCGCCGGCCTCGCGGTCCACCTGCTGCTCGGCTGGGAGGGTCCGCCGGTCGTTCTGTTCAGCGTCCTGGTCGTGGTCACCGGGCCGACCGTCATCCAGCCGCTGCTGCGACGCATCCGGGTCGTGCCCCGAGTCGCGTCGATCCTGGAGGGCGAGGCGATTCTCGGCGACGCGATCGGCGCGACGCTCGCCGTCGTCGCCCTCGAGCTCGCCCTGCTCTCGGGTGCCGACGGCTGGGTGCTCGGCGGCCGAGGGCTGCTCGCCCGCTTCGGCTGGGGAACGCTGCTCGGCGTGCTGACCGGGCTGCTGATCGTGGCGTTGCACCGGTTTCCGCGCGCGGTGCCGGCCGATCTGCGCAATGCCGCCTCGCTCGCGATCCTCGTCGGCTTCTACCAGGTCGGCGAAGCGCTGCGCAGCGAGAGCGGCATCCTGGTCGCGATCGTCGCCGGTCTGCTGGTGGGCAATCTGCCCGGCCTGCGCCCGCGCAGCCTGATCACCTTCAAGGAAGAGCTGACCGTGCTGCTGCTCGGGCTGCTCTTCGTGCTGCTGGCCGCCGACGTCCGGCTGGCCGACGTCCGCTCGCTCGGCTGGGCGGGTCTCGGGGTCGTCGCGGTGCTGATTCTCGTCGTGCGCCCGATCGATGTCCTGGTTTCGACCTGGGGTACCGATCTGACCACGGGTGAGAAGAGGTTCCTCGCCTGGCTGGCGCCGCGCGGCATCGTCGCGGCCGCGGTCGCCTCGCACTTCGCGGAGGTCTTCCACAGCGAAGGGATTGCCGGTGGCGCCCAGCTGCGCGCCCTGGTCTTCCTGGTCATCGCCGTCACCGTGGTCGTACAGGGCCTGTCGGGCGGCTGGGTGGCGCGGCGGCTCGGTGTCTCCCTCGGGCCGCGCAGTGGCTGGGCGATTCTGGGCAGCAACGGCCTCGGCCTCGAGCTGGCGAGCCGACTCGCGCCGAACGGCGAGGTGGTGCTCGTCGACTCCGCGGCCGATCGCTGCCAGCGGGCCCGCCAGCTCGGACTGAAGGTGGTCGAAGCGAACGCTCTCGACGAATCGACCCTGTTTCATCCCGACATCGAGGGCCGGCGCCGCTTCGTCGCCGCGACACCGAACGAGGAGGTCAACTTCATCTTCGGCCGTCGCGCCCACGAGTTGCTCAAGGCCGACGAGGTCTGGATCGCCCTGCGCCGCCACCACGCAACGATCCGCCCGCCCATGTTGGGCGAGATCGGAGCGCGAATCCTGTTCGGCCGGGAGAGCCGCCTCGACCTCTGGTCGCTGCGCCTCGAGCGCCGGCTGGTCGACGTCGAGCCCTGGACCCCCCTGCGCGACGACGCGAAGATGCCGGAGGGCGATGCCGAGGATGGCAGCGTGCCGCTGCTGCCGCTGGTTCTGCGGCGGGGAGACAGTGTGCTGCCGTGGGACGACGCCAGCCGCGCGCGGCGGGGCGACCGGGTCGACATCGCGATCTTTCGCGAACAGGCGGAGCGAGCCCGGGCCGACCTCGAGGAGGCCGGCTGGCAGCCGCACCCGGACGACCCGCCCGCCGAGCCCGACTGACCGCCACGCGCCAGGGCGACGGCTCAGCCGTCGGTGCTGCTGCGGCTCTCGGCGACGAACGCCACGAAACCGGCGAGGAACTTGTCGAGCAGGCCGCGGGACTTCTCGTCGGCCAGTCCGCCGTCGGCGTCGAACGCCTGGCCGGCCCCGGCCAGGTAGTACTCGCCGCCGGCGAATACCTGCGCTCCGAGCGTGTGCAGCACTGGCAGCCAGGCGGTCTGCGAGAAGCGGGTGCCCCCGAGGCCGGGCGAGGCCCCGATCAGCGCCACGGCCCGGCCCTGCAGCACGCGCGGCTCGCCCCGACCGCCGCGCGACAGCCAGTCGATGGCGTTCTTCACCACCCCGGGAATCGAGTGGTTGTACTCAGGGGTCGCGATCAGCACCCCGTCTGCCGCCCGGATCTGCGCCTGCAGCGCGCGGACCGCCGGTGGTATCCCCGCCTCGGCCTCGAGGTCGGCGTTGTAGAGCGGGATCTCGGCGATGGATGCGATGTCGAGTCGTGCGCCCTCCGGCATCCGGTCGCGCGCCACGCGCAGCAGCGCCGTGTTGAGCGACGCCTGCCGCAGGCTGCCGGAAATCCCGATCAGTCGCACCATCGTCTCCTCCTGCTCGAAATCGAGCTCCGCTCAGACGCGCTCGAAGATCGCCGCGTCGCCCTGCCCCACTCCGACACAAAGGGTGGCCAGCCCGTACCGGGCGCGCTCCCCGGCGGCGGCGCGCCGCTGCAGCTCGTGCAGCAGCGTCACCACGATGCGTGCCCCGGAACAGCCCAGCGGGTGGCCGAGCGCGATCGCGCCGCCATTGACGTTGGTGATCGCTTCCGGGATGCCGAGTTCGCGCAGCACGGCGAGGGCCTGCACGGCAAACGCCTCGTTGAGTTCCACCAGATCGAGGTCGGCCACCTGCAGCCCCGCTCTCGCCAGCGCCTTGCGCACCGCGTCGATCGGTCCGAGTCCCATCACCCGCGGATCGACCCCCGCCGCCGCAGATGCGGCCCAGCGCGCCAGTGGCCGCACGCCGAGCGCGGCAGCGCGCCGGGCGGACATCAGGACGAGCGCCGCGGCCCCGTCGTTGAGGCCGCTCGAGTTGCCCGCCGTCACGGTGCCGCCCGGACGAAACGCCGGCTTGAGCCGCGCCAGCTGATCGAGCGACGTGTCGAGCACCCAGCGGTCGCCCTCGCGGCGCGCCCGCGGGTGCTCGTCCGTGTCGACCCGCAGCGGCTCGCCGCGCCGCTGCGGGACCGGCACCGGCACGAGCTCGTCGCGGAATCGGCCGGTGTCCATCGCCCCCACCGCGCGCTCCTGGCTCTGCAGGGCGAAGCGGTCCTGCTCCTCGCGGGTGATCTCGCCGCCGGCGATCTGGCCGGCCTTCGAGCGCTCCTGGATGTTCTCCGCCGTCTCGCCCATCGCCTCGAGCGGGAAGCGCTCGGCCAGCCGCGGGTTGGGGTAGCGCCAGCCGAGCGAGGTGTCCCACAGCGTCGCGTTGCCGGACGGCCCGAACGGCTGCGGGTTCTTCGCCAGCGAGTAGGGGGCTCGGGTCATGCTCTCGACGCCGCCGGCGACCCACACGTCGCCCTCTCCCGCTGCGATCGCGCGCGCCGCCTGATTGATCGCCGCCAGGCCGCTGGCGCAGAGCCGGTTGACCGTCACGCCGGCAACCCGCTCCGGCAGCCCGGCCAGCAGCAGCGCCATGCGCGCCACGTTGCGGTTGTCCTCACCGGCCTGGTTGGCGCAGCCGAGCACCACCTCCTCGACCTCGCCCGGGTCGATGCCGGCCCGCCGGACCGCCTCGCCGATCGCGACCGCTGCCAGATCGTCCGGCCGCACGGCCGAGAGCGCCCCGCCGTGACGGCCGATGGGGGTTCGCACCGCGCTGACGACCACGACCTCCTCGAGCTGCCTGCCCTGCTGCGACATCCGCTCCCCACTCTCCGCCGACGCCGTCCGCGGTCCATCCGCGACGGCCGGCGGCATCCTACGACTCCGGCGGCCGAGGCGGCGCGTCGGGCTCGAAGCCGACGCCGTGTGGCTTCTGCAGATCGAGTTCCGCCGGGCCGGTGATCAGCCGGGCGTCGCGGGCGTCGAGCAGCCAGTTCCAGAACCAGCTGAGCAGAACCTGCAACCGATTGCGGAAGCCGATCAGGAAGAGCACGTGGACGCCGCCCCACAGCAGCCAGGCCGCGAAGCCGCCCAGCCGCAGCTTGCCGATGCTCGCCACCGCGCGCGCCTTGCCGATCACCGCCAGCGATCCCTTGTCGCGATAGACGAACGGCGCCCGCGGCGGCACGATGCCGCCCGCGACCTCGCGCGCGATCCGTCGCCCGACGTAGCGCCCCATCTGGATGCCGCCCTGGGCCACCCCGGGAACCGGGGCTCCGGTGTCGGCCGACACCGCCGCCGCCTGGTCCCCGACCACGAACAGCTCGGGATGCCCCGGCACCGACAGGTCCGGACCGACGATCACGCGCCCGGCCCGGTCGAGCGGCACGCCGAGCGTCGCGCCGAGCGAACTGGCACGCACCCCCGCTGCCCAGAACACGTTGCGCAGGGCCACGAACTCGTCGCCCACGCGCACCCCCTCGCGGGTGACTGCGCTCACCTGCGCCTGCAGCCGCACGTCGACCCCCATGCGCTCCAGATCGCGCTGGGCGCGCGCGCTGAGCGTGGCGGGAAAGGCGGGCAGGAGTCGATCCCCGCCCTCGAACAGGATCACCCGCGTGGTCCGCGTGTCGATGTGCCGATAGTCCTCGGGGATCGTCTGCCCGGCGATCTCCTGGATCGCGCCCGCCAGTTCGACTCCGGTCGGGCCGCCGCCGACGATGCCGAAGGTGAGCTGGGCGCGCCGGGCCTCGTCGCTGCCCTCGTACTCCGCCGACTCGAACGCCAGCAGGATCCGCCGGCGGATCTCCGTCGCGTCCTCGAGCGTCTTGAGGCCGGGAGCGATCGACTCCCAATCGTCGTGCCCGAAGTAGGTGTGGGTGGCCCCGGCGGCGAGCACCAGGTAGTCGTAGCTCAGCTCACCGCCCGCCACGCGCAGCCGACGCCGGGCCGCGTCGACCGCCAGGGCCTCGCCGAGCACGACCTCGCAGTTGGCCTGGTCGCTCACCACCGACCGGATCGAGGCGCTGATGTCGGCCGGCGACAGCGCCGCCGTCGCCACCTGGTAGAGCAGCGGCTGGAAGACGTGATGATTGCGGCGATCGAGCAGCACGACGTCGACCGGCGCGTTCGCCAGCGCCCGCGCCGCCGCCAGCCCGCCGAAGCCGCCGCCGACGATCACGACCCGCGGCCGGCGCTCTGCGGCCGGCTCGCCGGCGGCCGCGGCGCGTCTCACCAGCCGCCGCCTCCGCCGCCGCCCGAGCTGCCGCCCCCGCCGCCCCCGCCGCCGCTGGAACCCGGCGTGGGCACGCCGGACGACATCGCCGTGGCCGCGGCCGCGAAGCTCGCCGTGGCGCCGGCGCCGCCGAACGCGCC
>CAZUAT010000077.1:0-11346 GCA_964618415.1 uncultured Thermoanaerobaculia bacterium | reverse complement strand
CGTCATCCCGGTCGGCTCCAGCGAGATCTGCATGGGCCCGGCCAGCGCCTGCACCTCGGTCGTGCCGACGGAAGGCCTCGGCAGCTCGCCCACCGCGGTCGACATCTGCGCCGGCGACGACGCCGAGTACACGCTCACGTTGACCTCGCCGTTCGTGCCGCCGGTCGACCTGAGCATCACCGGCAATCCGGCGCCCACCACGGCCAACTTCTCGGTCGACCCGGTCAACGGACCGCTGCCGCAAGACTCGGTCCTGACCATCGGCAACACGGCCAGCGTGGGAAGCGGCCAGTACGTGATGACCGTCAACGGCGACGACTCCAGCCTCTCCATGGACCTTCAGCTCGTGCTGAACGTGGTGAGCGAGGAACCCGTCGCCCCCGCCCCCGTCGCGCCGGCCTACGGCGCGCTGGGGATTCCCACCACGGTCACGCTGGACTGGGACGCGGTCGCCAATGCCACGGGCTACGAAGTTCAGCTCGATAACGACGGCGACTTCTCGAGCCCGTTCTTCACCGACACCGTCGAAGACACGACGGTCCAGGTGGGCGGCCTCAGCGCCTCGTCGCTCTACTTCTGGCGCGTACGCGCGGCGAACGCCTGCGGTGACGGAGGCTGGTCGGTCCGCTACCACTTCTCGACCAGCACGGACGAGGAGATCTGCAACACCACGTCGATCGCCATCCCGGACAACGCCCCCGCCGGCGCCAGCCGCAGCATCACGGTGCCCACGGGCGGCGCGGTCACGGATGTCAACGTGTCGATCAACGCCCCGCACACCTGGGTGGGCGACCTGCAGTTCGTCCTGGCGCATGGCGCCACGACGTCGATGATCATCGACCGGCCCGGCCGCGCGCCGGGACCGCCGGGATCGCCCTTCGGCTGCTCGGGTGCGAACTACCTGGTCACCGTCAACGACAGCGGCGCCGATACCCCGATTGAAAGTCAGTGTGACGATGCGCCGGCGATCTCGGGCGACGCACCAGGTGGCGATCCGACCGGTCCGGTGCTGGCGGCCTTCAACGGGCTCGACGCGGCCGGCACCTGGACGCTGACCGCAATCGACGCGGCCGGCGGCGACACCGGCACGCTGAGTTCGTGGTGCCTCATCCGGGCGATGCCGGGCGACACGATGCCGTTCGTCGACGGCTTCGAGACGTCCGACACCAGCCGCTGGAGTGCTGCGCAGCCCTGATCGCGCCCGCTCTGCGGCAGTTCGAGCGGCCCGTCCCGAAAGGGGCGGGCCGTTTTTTCTTGGGCGACGTTTCAGTCGTGGCCGAACAGGGCGGGCACCAGCGTCAGATCGGCGAGCACGGCGATGGCGACCGTCCACGCCGACAGGGCGCCGAAACGGGCGATCGGCACGAACGCCGACAGCGCGCAGACGCCGAAGCCGGCGGCGAGCACGGCACCGGTCAGCAGGTAGGCCGGCGCCGTCCGTTCCAGTCGCTCGGCAATCGCAGCCGCGGCGCCGATTTCGGCGCGGCGTTCACGATGTCTGGCCAGGGTGTGGATCGTGTCGTCCACCACCAGGCCGAGGACGATCGAGGCGACCATCGCGGTCGCAACGTCCAGTCCGATGCCGCACCAGCCCATCCCACCGAGCAGCAGCAGCACCGGCACGACGTTGGGCACCAGCGCCCGCAGGACATCCCGCCAGCGCCGCAGCAGGACGGCGAAAACGGCCGCGAGCAGCGGCAGCGTGAAAGCGAGCGAAAGGCCGAGCGTCGTCAGCAGGTAGCGATGGAAGTCGAGCAGCAGGGGCAGGGTGCCGGTGACGATCAGCTCGCTGCCCTCGGGCAGCGCCCGGCCGGCGACGGCGCGGACGCGGCGCTGGATCGCATCGATCGCCTCGTAGCCGCCGGCCCGCACGAACAGCGTCACTCGCGCCCGCTCGCCGTCCGGCGTCACCCAGCGCGCCAGCGCCCGCGCTCCCTCCGCATCGGACTCGAGCAGCGCCGCACCCACGGCGATCGACTCGGCGGAACTGGCGAGCACTGCAAACGGCGAGCGCGCACCGATATCGGCCGCCAGGTCGCCGGCTCCGACCGCACCGAGCAGCCCGTCGATCGACGCCGATCGCAGCTCGGTCGTGAGCGTCGACAGCGCCGCCAGCCCGGCAGCGCTGCGCCAGTAGCTCTGTCCGCTCTCGGCTCGTGGCGGGCCGACGTCGAGCTCGAGCGTCACGAGGCCGAGCCCGAGCCGCTCCAGCCGTTCCCAGTCGACGCGCACCGGATGATCCGGCGCCAGATAGCGCAGCGCATCGCTCTGCGGCGCCAGCCGCGGGAGCCCGACTGCGGCGACGAGCGCACCGCCGCCCCACAGGAGCAGCACCCACCGGCGCCCTCGCACCGACCAGGCGGCCAGCCGACCGCCGAGCGCCTCCAGCCGTCGCTCGATCGTCCGCGCTCCGGCGCCCGCCGCTCGCCGCGCCCTGCCGGACCGAGCCAGCCAGGCCGGCAGCAGCGTGAAGGCGGCCGCCGTCTGGACGAGCAGCGCCAGGCCGGCCCAGCGGCCGAGAGTGGCCACCGGGGGCACGGGCGACAGCGCCAATCCCCCGAAGCCGATCGCGGTCGACAGTCCGGTCCACAGCAGCGCGCGCCCCTTGTCGCGCCAGACGGCGCGCACCGCCTCCGCGGGCGTCCGCCCCTCGGCGCAACGAGCGCGAAACGGCAGCAGCACGTGTACCGAAGTGGCCAGAGCAATCACGAAAACGAGCGGCGGCAGGATCGCCAGGACGAGATGCAGCCGCGCCCCGGCCCAGCCGAGGGCGCCAAGCGCGATCGCCTCGCAGAAGAAGACGAAGCCGAGCGGCACGGCGAGCGCGCGGGTGTCGCGCAGGACTGCCACCAGCAGCAGCAGGGCAATCAGCAGCAGCGCCGGCAGATGCCGGCGTCCGATCTCGGCCGACGAGCGATCGAGCGCCAGCTCGAGACTGCGCGAGCCCAGCACGGTGACCCGCAACGGCGCCGTGGAAATCTCGCCCGCGGTCGGCGCCGCGATCTGCTCCAGGCTGTGCACCAGCGCGGCGGCCGCACCCGGAGTCAGCATCTCGGTGCCGACGACGACGGAAACCGCGCCGCCGTCGGCCGTCGTCCAGCCCACCGCCCGATCGAGCGGATTGGCCAGCACGCGGGCTCGAAAACCGTGCAAATCGTCGGGTGGAAAGCGCTCCAGGTCGGGACGGTGGTGACGCACCAGCGAAGCCGCGTCGACCACACCCGACAGCTGCGCCGCCTCGCGCTCGATACGCGCCAGCCGCGACAGGCCGGCTGCGGTCCAGATCGAGTCGCCCTCCAGCACGACGCGCAGGCCGTCGTCGGTCCCGAACTGCCGCTGGAACTGACGCCAGTGCTCGACGTCGTCGTCGGCCTCGACGAACCAGACCGGCGGCGAGTTGTCGGTCTCGAGGCGCAGCGCGCCGGGAGCGACGACGGCCAACAGAAGCGCGGCGGCGACGAGCACGGCTCGCCGGCGATCGAGCAGCGCCGCCACCCAGCGCTCCGAGGCGTTCACGACATCGCCGGCGCCGGCCGCAACAGGTGGGGCACGAGGGTCGCCAGATCGAGCAGATCGCGCGTCCGCACCGGACGCGCGGTGCCCAGCGCGGCGACCAGACGCGCGAACAGCTGCGGGTGGGTGCTCAGCGCCGCCACCAGTCGCGCCGCGCGCTCCGGGCGCCGGGTGAGCGCGAGCGCCAGGCCGGTCAGCCAGGTCGGCCCGCGGCGTTGCCGGGCGACGGCGCGCGCGTAGCCGGGAAGATCGTCCGCCGCGAGCGCCGGCCCCAGCCGCAGCGCTTCGCGGAAAGCCAGCGCGAGCCCCTCGCCGGTGAGCGGGTCGAGGCTGCCGACCGCGTCGCCAACCAGCGCCACGCGCCCGCGCGCAACTCCGCGGGCGCGGCCGCCGAACGGTCCGGCCCCGCGGTCCCGCGAATCGACCTGCGCCGCGGCCAGCCGTCTCCCGAGTTCGGCGGGCAGTCGTTCTGCGACGAGGTCGTCGAACCCGCAGGCGGGCCCGCTCCAGAGCACCGCGACGCCGGTTCGATCAGCGCCGATCGGAGTGAGGTAGGCCTCAGCCCCGTGCCCGAACCAGACCTCGACCCGGCCTTCGGTGTCGATGCCACGGTAATGGCGGCGCACTCCGAAGCGAGCTGGCGCGGCGGCCGACCGTCCCTCGAGCCCCGCCCACCGCCGCACCTTCGACCGCGCGCCGTCGGCGCCGACCAGCCAGCGGGCGCGGAGCTCGCCCTCGGTGGTCGCGACACCGCCTTCCGTCAGCCCGCGGACGGCGACACCCCAGCGCAGGTCGACTCCGGCGGCTGCGGCCGCCACTGCGAGGCGCTCGTGCAGGTCGAGCCGGCGGACGCCGAGCCCGTGTTGACCGTTCGGGAAGTCGGCCCGCGCGCGCCGATCGCCGGCCCGGTAGACGATGCCGTCGATCGCGCTGCCAACTCCGGTCAGGTCGACGCCGAGGCGATCGAGCGCCTCGAGCCCGGCCGGCATCAATCCTTCGCCGCACGCCTTGTCACAGGGCGGATGGCGCGCCTCGAGGACGATGACCTCGAAACCCTCGCGCGCGGCGGCGATGGCCGCCGCCAGCCCCGCCGGGCCGCCACCGATGACGATCAGATCTGCGCTTTCCGGCATGGCATTCACGACGCTGGAGCGTTCCCCGGGCCGGCGCGCGCGGGATTTCAGAGGTAGCCGAGCGACTCCAGCTCGTGCACGTCCTCGCCGCTCAGCTTGCCGGTCTCGCCGGCATCGGCGGGCGGCGAGCGCAGGGTCGAGCGCAGCCGGCGCAGCTCGGCGCGCAGGTCGGCGCAGGGACCGGTGCAGCTTGCTGCCGCCAGGTTCTCCCGTTCGCCCGGATCGGCGGCGAGGTCGTAGAACTCCAGCCGCTCCGGCCGCGCGATCAGCTTGGCGCCGGCCGTGCGCAGCGCCCAGCCCTCTTCGCTCTGGATGAGCACGCGCCGCTCCGGATCCTCGACGCCGCGCAGGATCGGCACCAGGCTGCGCCCGGTCGACCCGGCGAGCGGCGGCAGGCCGACCAGTTCGAGCAGCGTCGCGGGCAGGTCGACGAGGCTGACTACGGTCGAGCGCGGTCCGGCCGGGACCGGCCAGCGCGCCGGCAGCCGGATGATCAACGGAACCTGCGCCACCTCGTCGTAGGGGGCGTAGCCGTGCTTGAGCATGCCGTGCTCGTAGAAGCCCTCTCCGTGGTCGGAGGTGACGACGACGATCGTCTCCTCGTAGCGACCCACCGCCTCGAGCCGCGCGACCAGGTCGCCGATGGCGCGGTCGATCCAGGCGATCTCGTTGTCGTAGCGCGTCGACAGGACCTCGAGATCGGACGGCGTCATCGCCTCGGCCGCCCATTCGGCGACCCGCGCCAGGCCGCGCGGCGGCGGATTCTCGAAGGTGATCGAGCCGAACCGGTCGGCCGGCAGGTCGCCGGGCCGCTCCTCGTACGGCCAGTGCACGTCGAGGTAGTGGATGTAGGCGAAGAACGGTCGCTCGTCGCCGCCGGCCACCCAGTGGTCGAGCCAGTCGCCGAACATCGTGTTGAGTTCGGGCGCCCGCTTGCCGCGCCGCCAGAGATAGTCGTCGAACCCGCGCGCGAAGCCGAGCTGGGGCTGCAGATGAACCTGATTGACCACGCCCACGGTGGCCCAGCCGCCCTCGCGGAACGCCTGCGCCAGGGTCGGCAGCGAGCGTGGCAAGGCGTCAGTCGTGACGCTGTCGCCGCTCGCCTCGCCGAGATGCATCAGGCCGTGCTCGGTCGGATGGAGACCCGTGAACAGCGAGGCGATGGACGGCTTGGTCCAGGTCGCCGGGGCGAAGGCGGCGCGGAAGTCGACCCCGGCCGCCGCCAGCCGGTCGATCGCCGGCGAGGTCTCCCGCCCGTAGCCGTGCGCCGACAGGCGGTCGGCGCGCAGGGTGTCGATCAGCACGACGACCACGTTCGGGCGCGGGCCGTCTGGAGGAATGGGCGACGGAATCGGCGCCTCGGCCGCGCGCGGGCTGGCCGATGGCTCGGCGGCTGGCTGCTCGCGCCGGCAGGCCGGCAACAGCAACGCCAGCAGCGCCAGTGCCGACAGCCCGGCTCGCCGCGCGCCGGCTCGCCCGACCACCATGCGGCAGGGGCCCGGATGCGGACGGCGGTGGAAGCGGGCGGTCACTTCGGCAGCGTATCAGGGCGCGACGCGACTGCGGCGCAGGGCGCGGCGGCCGCGCCAGAGCGCCGCGACGACGGCGAGCCGCGATGCCGGCGCCGCCTCGAGCTGACCGGAAAGATGGCGCCGCAGCGCCTCGGCGCGCCGGATCTTGCCGGAGGAGGTGCGCGGCAGGGCGCCCGGCGGCAGCACGACCAGCTCGTCGACCGCCAGACTGGTGGCCGCCAGCACGGCGGCGCGGACACGCTCCGCAAGCGGACCGTCCGCCTCCGGTCCGGCGGCCAAGCCGCGCTGCCGCTCGACGAACAGCAGCAGCCGGTCGGTGGCCTCGCCCTCGGCGCGGTGCGAGACCGCGGCGGTGCAACCGCGGCGCACGCCTTCGACCCCGTCGGCGGCAGCTTCGACATCGCTCGGCGCATGGTTGCGGCCGCGCAGGATCAGCAGGTCCCGGGCGCGCCCGGTGAGGTAGAGCTCGCCGTCGGCGACAAAGCCGAGGTCGCCGGTGTCGAGCCAGCCGTCGGAGAGCACAGCGGCGCTCTCGGTCGGCCGCTCGAGGTAACCGTCCATCAACGACGGACCGCGCACGAACAGGCGGCCGACCCGTCCTTCCGGCAGCGCCCGGCCCTCCGGGTCGCGCAGCTCCAGTGCAAAGCCGGGCAGGGGCCGGCCGACCGAGACCACTTCGACGCCGGCCGGATCGTCGACCGCGGCGCCGTCGGTGGCGAGGCAGAGCCGATCGAGCCGGCGGGCGCCGAACGGCCGGGCGAGCGGCGCCGCAGTGACCGCGAGCGCTGCCTCGGAGAGCCCGTAGACGGGGGTGAGCGCCGCCGGGTCGAAGCCGAAGCGGGCGAAGCGCTGCGCGAACGCGCGCAACGTCGCCGCCGACACCGTCTCGGCGCCACACAGGGCGATGCGCCAGTGCGACAGGTCGCAGCCCGCGAGCTCGGCGTCGCGCACCCGCTCGGCGGCGAGGGCGTAGGCGAAGTTGGGGGCGACGGAGATGGTCGCCCGGTGACGCGCCAGGGCGCGCAACCAGAGCGCCGGCCGCCCGACGAAGCGCTCCGGCGGCAGCAGGGTCATCACCGACGGCCGTTCGAGGGCCGGGAAAATGCAGCCGATCAGGCCCATGTCGTGGTAGAGCGGCAGCCACGAGACGCCGGAGTGGACCCGGTCGGGGGTATCGGGCCAGAGCGCGTTGAGCGCGGCGACCTGGGCCAGGACGGCGCGCTGGCTGAGGGCCACCGGCTTCGGCTCGACGGTGGTGCCGGAGGAGAACTGCACCAGCGCCAGGTCGTCGGGCGCGCCGAGGCGGACGCGCTCGTCCGCGTCGGCCGGCTCCGGCGGCAGCTGCTCGATCGTCCGGCCGCCCAGCCGGGGCGCCGCCCGCTCGATCGCCTCGCCGGCGAGGCCGCCGAGGCGCGAGTCGACCAGCACGAGGACGGCTCCGGCGGCGGCGACGAGCGCGGCGGTCCGCTCCCGGTACTCAGCCAGGCGACCGAGGCGGACCGGCGGGTAGAGCGGCACCGGCACCGCGCCGGCGAGCAGTACCCCGAAGAAGGCGTCGAAGAAGGCGGCTCCGGTCGGATAGATGAGCGCCACCCGCTCGCCCGGCGCCACCCCCGCGGCAACCAGCCGGCCGGCCACCCCGACCGCCCGCCGCCGAAGCTCGCCCCAGGAGAGGAAGCGCTCGCGCTCGGCCCCGTCGACCAGCCGCAGCCCCGCGGCCGGAAACCCGGCCGCCCGCGCCAGCAGCCCCTGCAGCGTCGATCCGGTGGCCCCGCTCATGGCGGGAAGCTTATAGACTGGGCACTCGCCTCCCACTGACCACGGACGTTGCAGCCGGAGAGTTCCCCATGCGCAGCCGAAGCCCCCTCGTCGCGCTTCTTCTCACGCTTGCCGTGCCGACCCTCGGCGCCGCGGCGTCGGCGCCCATCGACTCGGCACTGTCGAGCGCCTTCGCCGCCGCCCCCGACGGCCGCGCCGCCATGCTGATCGTGCTGGCCGAGCAGCCGGACCTCTCGGCGGCTGCGGCGCTGCACGGCAAGACGGCGCGCGGACGTTTCGTCTTCGAGACGCTGCGGCAGACGGCCGAGCGCACCCAGGCGCCGCTGCTCGCCGAACTCGATCGGCTCGGTGTGCCGTATCGCCCCTTCTGGGTCGCCAACTTCGTGCGCGTGGTGGGCGATGCGGCGCTCGCGGCGCAGCTGGCAGCGCGGGCCGACGTGGCGCGGCTCGACTATGACGCCCCGATGAGCTTCGCGCGGCCGCGGCCAGCCGCACCCGTCGACGAGCTCGATCTGGTCGATCTGCCGTTCTCGCCGCAGGCGATCGAGTGGAACATCCAGAAGGTCAACGCTCCGGCCGTGTGGGCGCTGGGTATCGACGGCAGCGGCGCCGTCGTCGGCGGCCAGGACACCGGCTACGACTGGGATCACCCGGCCATCAAGGCCCAGTACCGGGGCTGGAACGGCGCCACGGCCGACCACGACTACCACTGGCACGACGCCATCCACGTCGGCGGCAGCAACTGCGGCGCCGACTCGCCCGTGCCGTGCGACGACGACAGCCACGGCACGCACACGATGGGCACCATGGTGGGCGACGACGGCGGAGCCAATCAGATCGGCATGGCGCCCGGCGCCCGCTGGATCGGCTGCCGCAACATGAACGAAGGGGACGGCACGCCGACCACCTACGCCGAGTGCTTCGAGTGGTTCATCGCGCCGACCGACGTGGCGGGCAACAATCCGGATCCGGCCCAGGCACCGCACGTGATCAACAACTCGTGGGGCTGCCCGGCGTCGGAGGGCTGCAACACGCCCGACATCCTGCGCCAGGTGGTCGAGAACACCCGCGCGGCAGGAATCTTCGTCGCCGTGTCGGCCGGCAACTCCGGCTCCAGTTGCTCCACGGTGAGCACTCCGGCGGCGATCTACGACGCGTCGTTCTCGGTCGGTTCGACGACCTCGACCGACGCGATCTCCGTCTTCTCGAGCCGCGGCCCGGTGACGGTGGACGGGTCGGGCCGGATGAAGCCGGACATCTCGGCGCCGGGCTCGAACGTGCGGTCCTCGGTCCCCCCGAGCGGCTACTCCAGCTTCAGCGGCACGTCGATGGCGGGCCCGCACGTCGCCGGTCTGGTGGCGTTGCTCATCTCCGCCGTGCCCGATCTGGCGGGTGAGATCGACCTGCTCGAACAGCTGATTCAGGACACCGCCGTCCACCCGACCTTCGGCGGCCAGTGCGGCATCGCCGCTGGTCAGTTCCCCAACCACACCTTCGGGCACGGTCGGATCGACGCGCTGGCCGCCGTCCAGGCGGCCCTCGCCCTGGCGCACACGCTCGACGTTGTGCTGGACGGCTCGGGAGTGGGAGTCGTCACCAGCAGTCCGGCGGGCATCGACTGCCCCGGGGATTGCGAAGCCAGCTTCTTGACCGGCGCCGAGGTCACGCTCTCGGCCGTGGCGGCCGACGGCTCCCACTTCATCGGCTGGTCGGGCGCCTGTTCCGGTACCGGCAGCTGCGAGCTGACGATGGACGACGACGGTTCGGTCACCGCCACCTTTGACTCGATGCCGTTCGCGGACGATTTCGAGACCGGCGATGCGCTGCGCTGGAGCGACCTGCGCCCCTGAGGGGTGCTAGCATCCGGGCTTCCTGCCATGAAGCAACTCGGCAAGTACGAGATCGTCGAACGGATCGGAGAGGGCGGCTTCGGCACCGTCTGGAAGGGGCGTGACCCGCACCTGAAGCGGATGGTGGCGATCAAGCTGTGCACCTCCGACAACGAGGAGCTGCGCAAGCGGTTCCTGCGCGAAGCCGAGATCGCCGGCGGACTGCATCACGCCAACGTCACCCTGGTGCACGACTTCGGGTACCACGACGACGTGCCGTTCATGGTCCAGGAGTTCCTCTCCGGCGAGGACCTGTCGCAGATCATCCGCCGCAAGGATGCCGTGCCGCAGATGACCAAGCTGCGCTGGCTGGTCGACATCGCGCGCGGCCTCGAGTACGCCCACTCCAAGGGCGTCATCCACCGCGACGTCAAGCCGGCCAACGTGCGCATCCTCGAAGGCGGCGTCGCCAAGGTGATGGACTTCGGCATCGCCAAGCTTGCGGAGATGAACACCCAGGGGCTCACGCGCACCGGCACCGCGATGGGCACCATCGGCTACATGGCCCCCGAGCAGGTCAACGGCGAGCCGGTCGACCACCGCGCCGACATCTTCGCCTACGGCGTGCTCGCCTACGAGCTGCTCACCTACGTGCGGCCGTTCGAGGCCGACACGATGAGCCGGGTCTTCTACCGGATCCTCAACGAGCAGCCGACGCCGCTCTCGGATCTGGTGCCGCTTTTTCCCGCCGATCTCGAGCGCGTCGTCCTGCACTGCCTGGCCAAGAACCAGCACCATCGCTACAGCTCCTTCCGCGAGGTGCTCGAGCACCTGGACCGCGTCGCCGCCGGGCAGCCGATCGACGCCGAGCTGCCGGGCGACCCCACCGCCCTCGACAACTCGTACGCCCGCGCCGGCGAGCCCGCGAGCGCGACCGTGCTTACCGTGCCGGGCAACTGGCAGACGGGAGCGCGCACCGCGCCGTCGACCTCCCCGACCGTGCTGCAGCAATCGCCCGGCGCCCCGAACACCGCCACTGCCTACGCGGCCCCGTCGCCGCGCCGGCTCTCGAACGCGGTGGTGATCGGCAGCATTGTCGGCGTCGCCGTCCTCGGCGCCGCCTTCCTGCTGCTGGGCAACCGCCAGTCTCCGCCGGGCACCGAGCCGATTGCGATCCAGACGGCCGCCGATGCAGCGGCGGTGCGCGAGCGGGTGCGCATCCTGATCGAAGAGGCCGAGCAGCTGATCGCCGAAGAGCGGCCCGAAGCCGCCCTCGACGTTGCCCTGGACGCCTTCGCGGCCGATCCGACCTCGCGTGAGGCCCGCGGCCTGATCGAGCGCCTCTCCGAGTCGTCCAGCGCCGCGGCCGAGATGATGGCGCGCGTCGAGGCCGAAGCGCGTCCGGCGGCGCCGGCCCCGGCCGCCCCCGCCACGACGCCGCTGCCGCAGCCGGCGTCGCAGCCGGCAACGCAGGCGACGGCCGCGCCCGCGACGATGACGGATCCGAGCGCCCCGGCGACGGCCCCCGCACCCGCAGCCGGGTGGGGTGAGCCGCACGCT
>CAZUAT010000076.1:0-11476 GCA_964618415.1 uncultured Thermoanaerobaculia bacterium | reverse complement strand
CCAGCCAGCGCGAGTCAGTCGGAAATGGGGCGTCGAAGTGGAAGATGCGGCCGCAGTCCGAACTCATTCCACCCTGCCCCCACGGCGTCGGCGCTGCGCTCCGCTGGCGAGTGCTGCCGTGCCGTTCGAGTTCCATCCACCTCGCGACATCGATCTCCCGTCCGTGAGCCAGCCCGGCTCGGCGTGGGCCGAGTGCGCCTGCTGCGATCGAGCCGGGTTGCGGTTTCATCTTGCCATTCGCGGGCGGCGGATTGAAGGGTTGGAGCGCGGTGTGGCGCAAATTGACGCACGGCATCACCCGAACGGGTGAGGCGCGCGCGTCGGGGTTCGTGCGGCTCTGCCGTTTTCCTTCGCGGGAGAACGCGGGATGAGGGGAACGGCGAGAGCGGGTGCGGGCGTGCTTCGCGGACCGTTCTCGTCGGAATCGGAGCCCGTCCCCGTCTCGCTCGGCGTCGGGGGACGGGGTCAGGGGCTAGAGCACCGACCACCAGGGGGCGGCATCCGCGAGACGCGGGCGCGGGGTCGACTGGATCTCGATCGGCAGGAGCTTGCCGGCCGCCCAGGCCCTCATGGCGTGAATGAACCGTCCAGCCGGCGGGGTTCCTCGCCCTCGACTTCGACGGAGAGCATCCTGTGGCCGCCGCCCAGGTACCGGCGGACTCGAGTGCGAGGGCCTCGACCGACTCCTGCTGCTCGATGAGCAACTCGACGAGCCGGTCGGGGCCGGAGGCGGACAGGGGGGCGCTGAGGCTACGTGCGCAGGGCGGGACGGGGTGCCGGGCGGAGGCGGATCAGCTCGAGCACGAGCTGGCGGCACTGCGCCGGGGAGAGCCGGCGGCGCAGCGCCTGCACCCGCTGTCGCAGCCGCGCCGCACCGCCGCGCCCGGGGCCTCCGTCCGCCATCCGCCTGCGTCGATCCATGCCGACTCTCCGCCGCCGTTGCTCGATGAAGCCTCGGCAGGGTAGCCAACACACGCCCGCACCGGGTATCCCCCATCCGGGGGAGCCCGGTGCGTGGCGCGCCGGGTGCCGCGCGGCGGCGGGTCAGTTGGCGGCGGAGGCGAGAGACGCGACCGGGACTCCGGCGAGGGGCCAGCCTTCCCACGGTTCGTCGGCGAACGGCGGGTTGACCGCGCGTACCGCTTCGATCGCCGCGTCGGCGCCCGCGGTGTCGCCGACGCTGCGCAGCGCGTGGGCGAGCTCGCGGCGCGCCAGCAGCTTGAGCACGCCGAGTCCGTCGGTCTGCCAGAAGGCGCCGTCGGCTTCCACCTCCCGCCACTCGGCGATCGCCCCCGTCCAGTCCCCTTCGATGGCCAGGCGCTGGGCGGCGAGGAAGCTGCCGATGATGCGCACCTGCGCGACGTGGCGCGGCCGCTCACGCTCGACCTGCGCCAGGCGGTCTGCGATCTCCTGCTCGATGGCCAGTGCCAGGTCGCGGCGCCCGCTCACCAGCGCCAGGCGGTGCGTGAGTATGCGCGGCGCCTTGAGCTGGCTCTCGCACTCGGCTCCCGCCTCGCGCCACGGCAGCTCGGCATCGCCGGTCAGGAACCCTGCGGCGACCGCCGTCGCGCAGCGCAGCTCGGCGGCCACCCCGGGCGGGCAGTTGCGGCTGGCGCGCTCGGCGATCGAGGGCAGGTTCTCCGGCCGGCGGTCGAGCAGCGCGATGTTGAGCAGGTTGCCGTAGGGGGCGCAGAAGTCGGGCCGGATCGCCAGCGCCTCCTCGAGTTCGGTCGTCGCCTCGTCGTAGCGGCCCAGCAGCACCAGCAGCTCGCCCAGCGAATCGTGCGGGTTGGCCTGGTCGGGGGCGACGAACTTGTAGGTGCGGAAGCGCGCCTCGGCATCGGCGAAGCGACCCTGCGCCATGGCGATGTAGCCGAGGATGTTGTGCGCCATCACCCAGTTCGGATCGGCCTCGAGCAGGCGCCGATAGCCCTGCTCGGCGGCCGGCCAGTCGAGGCGGGCCCAGGCGTCGTGGGCGGCGATGACGAGCGCGAACGGGTCGTCGGGTCGTTCGACCAGGCGCTGGTCGATCACGCGCCGACGCGCGCTCTCGTTCTGCGCCGCGGTGGCCAGCGCCACCTCGAGCAGAAACCGTTCCCGCTCGTTGAGGCGCGACGGATCGACCTGACGCAGCTCTTCGACCAGCTGGGCGCGCCGTTCGTCGTCGCCACCGTTGTCGAGGAGAAACAGGCGGGCCGCCACGAAGTCGGGATCGAGCTGGAGCGCCCGCTCAAACGCTTCGCGGGCGTCCTTGGCGTAGAGCCGCATGGCGGCCTGCCGGCCGCGTTCGAGCTCGGCCAGCGCCTCGGGCGAGTCGGTCGTCCAGTCGGGCGTGCGGCCCGCCCGCGCGTACCAGAACGTGCCGGCCACCAGCAGGCCGAAGGCCGCAATCAGGAGGGTACGTCGCATGGGGCTCCTTCCAGGTCGCGCGCGATGGCGACCAGCGTGATGTCGTCGTACGGTTCGGCGCCTTCGGTGAACTGGCGCACCGCCGCCAGCACGCCGTCGACGACCGCGGCCGGGTCGCCCGGCAGGGTGGCCAGCAAGGCGGCCAGGCGGCGATCGCCGAACTGCTCACCGGCGGGAGACTGCGCCTCGATGACTCCGTCGGAGTAGCCGAGCACCACTTCGCCGGCAGCCACCGGAGCGCGGTGCACCCGGTAGCCGCCGTTGAGCAGCGCGCCGAGCGGCAACCGGTGCTCGGGCAGCGGCAGCTCACGCACCGCGCCGTCGGCGGCGCGCACGAGCAACTGCGGCTGACCGGCGAGCGCGTACTCGATGCCGCGGCCGTCGCCCGAAGCGGCGATCCAGGCCAGCGAGACGAACGCCTTCTTGCCCCCCAGCCGGTAGAGCCGCTGGTTGGCGACGGTGAGCAGCGTCTCCGGATCCGGGTGGGTGAAAGCCAGGCTCTGCAGCGCCTCGTGAGCGGCCATCATCATCAGCGCGCCGGAGACCGACTTGCCGGCCACGTCGCCGAAGACCAGCGCCCCCTGCCCCGGCCGCGGCCCGGGCAGCTCGGCAAAGAAGTCGCCGCCGACGTGGCGCGCCGGCCGACAGGCGGCGGCGACCGTCCAGCCGTCGCCGATCGACATCGTCGTCGGCAGCAGCTGCGCCTGAATCGAAGCGGCAATCTCGAGCTCGCGCTCGAGCTCGGCCTGCCGGGTGCGCTCCTCGACCAGCAGCCCCGCCTCGAGCGCGAGCGCCGCCTGGCCGAGCAGCGCCGAGAGCAGCTCGAGCTCCTCGCCGTCGAGCATCAGCTGGCCGCGCGGGCCGGAGAAGACCGCGAAGCCGATCCGCCGGCGCGTCGAGGCGAGGTCGCCGATCAGCTCGACTCCGGCCTCGCCCAGCCGGCGCAGCAGCGGTGCTGCCGCCTCCGTTTCGACGCCCGGCGCGGCCAGCTCGGCGATCCGCGCCAGACGGCCGCGACGCGCCACCAGCGCGTGGACCTCCGGCTCGTCGGGCAGCTCGTCGGGCAACTGCGGCGGACCGGCGGCGCGCATCAGCCGTCCGTCGCGCAGCAGGTAGAGCGCCGCAAAACGCAGATCGAGCAGCGCCGGCAGCCGCTCGACCAGGTCGCGCACCACCGACTGCAGGTCGACCCGGGCGCCGAACGCCTCGGTCAGGTCGCGCATCGCCTCCTGCAGCCGCGCCCGCTCGCCGAACAGGGCGCCGTCGACGAGCGCCTGGCTGCGCCGGCGCAGCGGATCGAACAGCAGCGCGATGGCGAGCGCGAAGACGACCGGGAACCAGGCCGAAGCGGCGAGCGCCGTGCCGGCGGTGACCCGGTTGGCCAGCGCGATGCCGCCCGCGTAAAGCAGCGTCACCCCGGCGGTCAGCACCGAGTAGGCGAGGCTGCGCCGCAGCATGACGCGGATGTCGAGCAGGCCGAAGCGGACGATGGCGATGGCGAAGGTGACCGGGACCAGGCCGAGCAGCGCCAGCCCCCACGGGGCCAGGCGGTCGGAGGTGAGCGCCTCCGGCGCCACGACCGAAGTGACCAGGAATGGCAGCAGGCCGGCCACCGATCCGACCAGGATCAGCGCCACGCCGCGGCGCTGCCGCGCGTCGCGCACCCGCGCGAAGCCGGCCGCCAGCGCCGCCAGACCAACCGCCATGTAGATCGCCATCAGCCACCAGACGGCGAGCGGCACGCCGCTGATGCGGCGCAGCGACTCGCCCTGCAGGGCGGCGCGGCTCAGACCGGCCGCCAGCACCACCGGCGGCAGCAGGTAGATGCCCACCAGCAGGGCGATCCAGCGCCGGCGCCGCTCGCGGTAGCGCTCCTCGCCGGCGCGCGGGCGCAGCGCGATCGGCTGCGGGAAGATCAGGAAGAAGTGCAGGAAGCAGGCGGGCAGGAAGAGCAGCGCCGCGTTGCCGACCGCGATCAGGAAGTGGTCGACCGGCGAGTAGGACGGCGGGCGCAGGCGGCAGACCAGAAACAGCATGAACAGCACGCAGACCAGGAAGAAGACCTGGCCGGCGCGCAGCCGCGGCTGGCGCACCAGCACGAAGGCGCCGACGGCGAAGAACAGCAGGCCGAGCAGGGCGGCGTAGAAGTAGGCCGGGCCGGCCAGGTAGCGGCGGCCCAGCTCGACCCGGACCTCCTCCACCTCCCCGCCCCGCTGCACCAGGTAGGGGACCGACTCGCCGATCCGGCGCCGCCCGAGCAGCTGGTCGGCGTGGGCGGGAGAGCGCAGCAGGTCGCGGTCGATGCCGACCACCCGGTCGCCGGCCCGGATGCCGGCCCGGTCGGCGCCCGACCGGGCGACCACCGCGCTGACGACCAGCGAGCCCGGGGTGTCGGCCTCCAGGACCACGCCGTCCCACGGCTTGGGCAGGGCGAGGTCGACGATCGCCAGCAGGGCGATGGCGAACGCCGCCACGGCCAGGGCGGTGAGGGCGACGAGCAGGGGGGAGCGGTCGGAGGCCAAGGGATCGTTTCCGTCCTGCCGAGAATACGTCGCCCGGAGGGTCCGGGTTCGGAGGCCGCCCCGTCAGGCGCGCAGCGGGTCCGGGTGCTCCGGGTCGAGGCCCAGCTCGCCGATCGCCCTGCCGACCACCGCGCGGTCGAGTTCGCCGCGCCGGGCGAGGGCCGACAGGGTCGCCAGCACGACGTTCTCGGCGTCGACTTCGAAGAAGCGGCGCAGCTCCTGCCGCGTCTCGCTGCGCCCATAGCCGTCGGTGCCGAGCACCTCGATGCCCTGCGGCACGAAGCGGGCGATCTGCTCGGGGACCAGCTTCATGAAGTCGGTGACCGCGACCACCGGGCCGGGGGCCCCGCCCAGCGCCCGCGTGACGTACGGCACCCGCGGCTCGGCGTCCGGATGGAGGCGGTTCCAGCGCTCGCACTCGAGCGCCTCGCGGCGCAGCTCCTTGTACGAGGTGGCGCTCCAGACGTCGGCGGCCACGCCGTAGCGCTCGGCGAGGATCTCCTGGGCGCGCAGCGCCTCGCGCAGCAGCGAGCCCGAGCCGAGCAGCTGGGCGCGCGGCCGCTCGCCCTCGCCGGGCGCCGGCCGCAGCCGGTAGAGGCCGCGCAGGATGTCGTCCTCGACCCCCTCGGGCATCGGCAGCTGGACGTAGTTCTCGTTGTAGAGGGTCAGGTAGTAGAAGACGTCCTCGTTGTCGACGTACATCCGGCGCAGGCCGTCCTGCAGGATGATCGCCACTTCGTACGCGTACGCCGGGTCGTAGGTGATCAGGTTCGGGACGACCGCGGCGAGCAGGTGCGAGTGTCCGTCCTCGTGCTGCAGCCCCTCGCCGTTGAGGGTCGTCCGTCCCGCTGTTCCGCCGAGCATGAAGCCGCGCCCGCGCTGATCGCCGAACGCCCAGACCAGGTCGCCGACGCGCTGGAAGCCGAACATCGAGTAGTAGATGAAGAACGGGATCATCGGCAGGCCGTGGTTCGAATAGGCCGTGCCGGCCGCCGTCATCGAGCAGATCGAGCCGGCCTCGGTGATCCCCTCCTCGAGGATCTGCCCGTCCTTCTTCTCGTTGTAGAACAGCAGCGTCCCGGCGTCGACCGGTTCGTACAGCTGGCCGACCGACGAGTAGATGCCGTGCTGGCGGAAGAGCGACTCCATGCCGAAGGTGCGCGCCTCGTCGGGGACGATCGGCACGATGCGCGGCCCCAGCTCGGGGTGGCGCATCAGGGCGCGCAGCATCTGGACGAACGCCATGGTGGTCGAGAACTCGCGGTCGCTGCCGGCCAGGAACTCGGCGAAGGCGCTGCGCTCGACCGCCGGCAGGCCGCCGACGAAGGCGCGCCGGGCCGGCACGAAGCCGCCGAGCGCGCGCCGCCGCTCGAGCAGGTACTCGATCTCGGGGCTGTTCTCGGCCGGGCGGTAGAACGGCGCGTCGGCGATCTCGGCGTCGGAGACCGGAATCTCGAACCGGTCGCGGAAGCTGCGCAGCTGGTCGTCGTCGAGCTTCTTCTGCTGGTGGGTGGCGTTCTTGCCCTCGCCGACCGGGCCGAGGCCGTAGCCCTTGATCGTCTTGGCCAGGATGACGGTCGGCTGGCCCTGGGTGTGGACCGCCGCGTGGTAGGCGGCGTGGACCTTCTCCGGGTCGTGGCCGCCGCGGCGCAGGTACGGCATCTGCGCGTCCGGGATGTCGGCCACCATTGCCGCCAGCTCCGGGTAGCGGCCGAAGAAGTGCTCCCGGATGTACGGGCCGCCCTCGACCGAGTACTTCTGGTACTCGCCGTCGAGCGTCTCGTTCATCACCCGCACCAGCCAGCCGTCGCGGTCGCGCTCGATGAGCGGATCCCACGACGAACCCCAGAGGACCTTGAGGACGTTCCAGCCGGCGCCGCGAAACGACGCCTCGAGCTCCTGGATGATCTTGCCGTTGCCGCGCACCGGCCCGTCGAGCCGCTGCAGGTTGCAGTTGACGACGAAGATCAGGTTGTCGAGGTGCTCGCGCGAGGCCAGCGAGATGGCGCCCAGCGTCTCCGGCTCGTCGCACTCGCCGTCGCCGAGGAACGCCCAGACCCTGCGTCCCGCCGTCTCGAGCAGGCCGCGGCTCTGCAGGTACTTCATGAAGCGCGCCTGATAGATCGAGGTGATCGGACCGAGGCCCATCGAGACGGTGGGGAACTCCCAGAAGTCGGGCATCAGCCAGGGATGCGGATACGAGGCGAGGCCGCCGCCCGGTGCCAGCTCGCGGCGGAAGTTCTCGAGGTGCGTCGCGGTCAGGCGGCCTTCCAGGAAGGCGCGCGAGTAGATGCCCGGCGAGGCGTGCCCCTGGAAGAAGACCAGGTCGCCGCCGAAGCCGCTTTCGCCGCGTCCGCGGAAGAAGTGGTTGAAGCCGACCTCGTAGAGGGTCGCGGCCGAAGCGTAGGTGGCCAGGTGACCGCCGATGCCTTCGTCCTCGCGGTTGGCGCGCACGACCATCGCCATGGCGTTCCAGCGCACCAGATTCTTGATCCGGCGCTCGATGTCGCGGTCACCCGGGTAGGGCGGCTCCTCGTGCGGCGGGATCGTGTTGACGTACGGCGTGGTCGGCACCGGCAGCGGCACGGTGCGCCGATAGGCATGGTCCTGCAGGCGCTGCATCAGGAAGCGGGCGCGGTCCTCGCCGCGCACCGCGATCACATCATCGAGCGCCTCGAGCCACTCGCGGGTTTCGGCGCGGTCGACGTCCTCACGACCTTCGGTCATCTCTTCTCCTCAGCTTCTCTGGCGCGAGCTCAGACCGCCTCGCCGGTGACCGGCACGAACGGCGGCAGCTCCGACTCGTCGGCCGGCTCGGCCGCCTCTTCGGTCGGCTCGATCCTCGTGTCGCCGGCGCCCGGAAACGACTCTGCGGCCACGCCGGCCGGATCGACGACGGGGTGTTCGACGGTCGCGTAGCGGTCGTCGTCGACCGGCTCGTCGAGAGCGGGATCGTCGTCCGACACGCTGGCCGGAGCGCTGTCCGACCCGCCCTCGGCCAGATCGTACTCCCCGCTGTCGTACTCGTCGCCGGCGCCGCTCTCGTCGTTCGAGAAGTCCGCGTCGGCGCCGACAGCTCCCGCCGCGATCGCTTCTCCCCCTTCTCCAGTGCGACGGCGCCGGCGCCGGCCGCCGCGACGGCGGCGCTTGCGGGTCCGTCCGCCTTCGCCGTTCTCGCCGCCGGCGGCCGTCACGGGCGGCGCCTCGGCGAGCACGGCCGCCGCGTCGACCGCCGCCGCACTGCGGGGCGCCTGCTCGGCGGTCAGTTCGGCCGTTTCGTCGGTCGGCACGATGTCGAGGACGGCGGGCTCGAACGCGGTGCCGCGCTGGGCGACCGGTCCCACCGGGACGAAAGTCGCGCCACCCGGCCGGTCGCGCCACTCGATCTGCTCCTCGGGCCCGAGCAGCCGCGGTGCGGCGGCGATCTCGACTTCGACGCCGTACTCGCTCTCGATCCGCGCCAGGTCGGCGCGCCGGGAGTTCTGAATCGCGTCGGCGAGCTCCGGGTGCAGCTCGACGCGCGCCTTCATCAGGCGCCCGGTGGCGGCGCGGGCTTCGATGCGGCGCAGCAGGTTGAGGCCGAGCGATTCGATCGACGGCACGCGGCCGGTCCCCGAGCAGGTCGGACAGGGGCGCTGGGCGCGCACCGAGAGCGCCTGCTGGATGCGCTGGCGGTTGATCTCGAGCAGGCCGTTGGGGGAGATCCGACCGACCGAGGAGCGCGCCTTGTCGACTTTGAGCGCCTCCTTGACCGCCTTCTCCACCGCGCGGTTGTTCTTGGCCGCGCGCATGTCGATGAAGTCGACCACCACCAGGCCACCGAGGTCGCGCAGCCGCAGCTGCCGGGCAACCTCGCGTGCCGCCTCCAGATTGGTCGCCAGGGCCATCTCCTCGTGACCACCGCCGCTCGACGAGCGGCCGGAGTTGACGTCGATCGCCGTCAGCGCCTCGGTGCGGTCGATGACGATCGAGCCGCCCGAGGGCAGCGGCACGACGCGGTTGAAGATCCGCTCGATCTGCGACTCGAGGCCGTACTTGGAAAACAGCGGAATCCGGTCGGTGTAGCGCACCAGCTGCGTGCGGGTGCGCGGCAGGAACGCCTGCAGGTACTCGTGGGCGCGCTGGTAGGCCCCCTCGTCGTCGACCAGGATCTCCTCGACGGCGCCGTCGAGGTGGTCGCGCAAGGCGCGCAGGATCAGGTCCTGGTCGCTGTAGAGCAGGCACGCCGAGGTGCCCTTGGCGGCCTCGCTCTGGATCCGCTTCCAGACCCGCAGCAGGGCGGCCAGATCGCGCTGCAGCTCGGCCCGCGTCTGGTCGAGCGCGTTGGTGCGCACGATGACGCCGCAGCCGGGCGGCAGCTCGAGCTTGCCGACCAGCGACTTGAGGCTCGAGCGGGTCTCGTCGTCCTCGACCTTGCGCGACACGCCGCGCGTGTCGTCGAACGGGGTGAGCACGAGGTACCGCCCGGCCAGCGACAGGTTGGTGGTCAGCGCCGCGCCCTTCTGATTCTCGGGCTCGCGCACGACCTGGACGACGATCGGCTTGCCCTTGATCAGCAGGTCGTCGATCTGGGCGCGCTTGCCCGGCTTGGGCTCCTTGTAGCGCGCTTCGGCGACGACATCCTGGACGGCGAGGAATCCGTTCTTGCCGACGCCGTAATCGACGAAGGCGGCATTGAGCGAGGGCTGGAGATTGGCGATGACGCCGCGGTAGATGTTGCCGCGGGTCAATCCCCCCTCGGCCACCTCCACCTGATAGTTCTCCAGCGTGGAGTCGGAGAGCACGGCGATTCGCAGCTCCTCGCGACTCTGCGCGTTGATCAGCATTCGACGGGTCAAAGAGATCGTTCCTCTCGGAAGTTCCGGCCGGGGCCTTCGCGGGCCCGCTCGGCCGGGGGCGCCCGGAAGAGGGCGCGCCGCACCCTCCGGACTCTATCAGCCGCGCTCGAGAAATGCCGCCAAACCGTTATTTTGCAATAACTTTCGAGCGCTCTCCGGCGGCCTCCGGGAGTGATACCGTGCGCCCCCGATGGCCCGCACTCCCCCGCCTCCGTCCGACCCTGAGCAGGGGATCTGGCGCGGGCGTCGGGTGGCGCGGCGGTTCGTCTCGCCGGACGGCTGGACGGTGCTGGTCGGCAAGTCGGCCGAGGACAACGACGCGCTGTCGCTGCAGCTGTGCGGCCCCGACGACTTCTGGTTTCACCTGGCGGGCGACTCGGGCTCGCACGTCGTGGTGCGCAACCCCGAGCGGGCCGACCGGCTGCCGCGCGACACCGAGCGGTTTGCCGCCGCGCTGGCGGCCGGCTACTCGAAGGCGCGCAACGCCGGCCGGGTGGCAGTGCACGCCTGCCGCGGCGCCGACGTCTCGAAGCGGCGCGGGCAGCCGCCCGGTGAAGTCACCCTGGCGCGCTGGCGGTCGATCCAGGTGGCGCCGCTGCGCGGCGACGAAGGGCCGTCGGGCGACGGCCCGCAGAAGCGGTAGACCCAAGCGGCGGTGATACGTTTCCGGCACGCATGAAGCGGCCGGAAGACGACCTGCCTCCGACCCAGACCGGATTCCTCCGGCCCAGGCGCGGCGACCAGCCCGCCGGTCCGTCGGACTCATCAGACTCGGCGGGCTCGGTTGAGCCGACCCTCGCGGCCGGCGAAACGGTCGGACCGGTCGACAGCGAGCTGCCGATCGACGAAGCCGACCCACTGCGCGATCCGGATCTCGACGCCATCGAGAGCCTGGGCCGCTTCCGGATCGAGCGCTTCCTCGGCGCCGGCGGCATGGGCAAGGTGTTCCGGGCGTTCGACCGCAAGCTCGAACGCCGGGTCGCCCTCAAGGTGCTGACCCTCGCCGATCCGGCGGCCACCCGCCGCTTCGTCGCGGAAGCGCGTGCTCAGGCGCGCGTCGACCATCCCAACGTCTGCCAGGTCTTCGACGCCGGCGAGGTGCGCGGGCGGCAGTTCATCGTCATGCAGCTGCTCGAAGGCCGCACCCTGGCGCTGGCGGCGGAAGAGCTGCCGATCGAAGCCAAGGTCGCTCTGGTCCGCCAGGCCTGCGACGGCGTCCACGCGGCGCACCGGATCGGCCTGGTGCACCGCGACCTGAAGGCATCGAACATCCTGGTGGTGGAGACCGAGACCGGCCTCCACCCGTACGTGCTCGACTTCGGCCTGGCGCGGGAGGTCGATGCCGCCGAGGCCACGCGCACCGTCGGCGCGGTCGGCACGCCGCGCTACATGCCGCCCGAGCAGGTGGCCGGCGACGCGGTCGACCGCCGCTCGGACGTCTACAGCCTCGGCGTGCTGCTCTACCGGCTGCTCGGCGACCGCTACCCGATCGAGGGCAAGAGCGAACTCGACATTCTGATGAAGGTGCTGACCGAGGACCCGGCGCCGCTGCGACAGGTCGCCCCGGCGGTGCCGGCCGACCTCGAGACCGTAGTGATGAAGTGCCTCGAGCGCGACCCGGCGCGGCGCTACGACTCGGCGCGCGCGCTGGCCGACGACCTCGGCCGCTGGCTCGCCGGCGACCCGGTCGCCGCGCGGCCGGCGAGC
>CAZUAT010000075.1:0-11527 GCA_964618415.1 uncultured Thermoanaerobaculia bacterium | reverse complement strand
GTGCCGGTGCCGGCCTCGGCCGGCCGGCCGTTGCGGCGCCCGGCGCCGGGACGACCCGAGGCCGCTCCTGCGCGGGGTGCCGGGGCACCGCCACGCCGGGCCGCCTTCTCGGCCGCCCGCTTGCGCTCCTCGCTCTTGCGGGCGCGGATCGCCGCGATCCGCTCCTGGAGCGGGATCTCGAGCTTCTCCTCACTGCGCTTCGTGTAGTCGAACCCGTCGAGCTTGCGGCGCGGGATCGGCTGACCGACGGCGCGCTCGATGGCACGCAGGTCGCCCTCCTCCTCGGGGGAGGCGAAGGTCCACGCCTCACCCTCGCGCTCGGCGCGCGCGGTGCGGCCGACGCGGTGGATGTAGTCGTCCGACTGGGCCGGCACGTCGAAGTTCACCACGTGCGGCAGCGCCTCGATGTCGATGCCGCGAGCGGCGACGTCGGTGGCCACCAGGACCTTGAAGCGCCCCTTCTTGAATCCGTCCAGGGCCGCGGTGCGCTGGGCCTGGCTGCGGTTGCCGTGGATGCGCTCGGCCTCGATGCCGCGCTTGGTCAGCCACTCGGCGACCCGGTTGGCGCGGTGCTTGGTGCGCGTGAAGACCAGCGCGGTCTCCAGCTCGCCGCGCTGCAGCAGCTCGAGCAGCAGCGACGACTTCAGCTCCTGCGCGACCGGCCAGATCGCCTGGTCGATGCCGCGCGCCGGTGCGGCCTTGCGCTCGACGGCGATCGAGACCGGATTGCTCAGGATCTCGCGCGACAGGCGGGCGATCTCCGGCGGCATGGTGGCGGAGAACATCAGGTTCTGGCGCGAGGCGGGCAGGCGGGCGAGGATCCGCTTGACGTCGGGCAGGAAGCCCATATCGAACATCCGGTCGGCCTCGTCCACGACCAGCACTTCGACGGCGTCGAGCTTCGCGTACGGGTTCTG
The DNA here is from genome assembly GCA_964618415.1 of uncultured Thermoanaerobaculia bacterium. GTDB lineage: Bacteria > Acidobacteriota > Thermoanaerobaculia > Multivoradales > JAGPDF01 > JACTMI01. Next base: position 10,610 of record CAZUAT010000075.1, on the reverse strand, counting down.
GAGGTGGTCGAGCAGCCGGCCCGGGGTGGCGACGATCACGTCGACGCCACGGCGCAGAGCCTGCTCCTGCGGAACCATGCCGACGCCGCCGTAGATGGCGGCGCCGCGCAGGCCGGTCCCGGCGGCGAGGGCGGCGCGGTTCTCCTCGATCTGCGCCGCGAGCTCGCGGGTGGGCGTGAGTACGAGCGCACGGACGCGGCCGCGCGGACCGTCGAGCAGACGCTGCAGGACGGGCAGCATGAAGGCGGCCGTCTTGCCGCTGCCGGTGGCGGCGCAGGCGATCATGTCGCGACCGGCGAGGGCGGCGGGGATGGCGTCGGTCTGGATCGGCGTGGCTTTCTCGTAGCCGAGCTTTTGCACGGCGGCGAGCAGGCGGGGATCGAGACCGAGAGAATCAAACGACATTCTGACTCCTGACGCGGGCTGCGCGGACGAACTCCGGGCGAGGCACCGCAAGGTGTCCGGCGATACTGGGGGTGAAAAACGGAGGAACTTGCCGGGGAGGGCCGCCGTTCGGGGCCCCGGGACCGGGGCCGCGCGTTACGGTCGCCATTATTGCACACTTTCCTGTACCGAGAAATTCGGTCAGAGGCCATTTCCTCGCAAGTCGCATGTCTGCAACGACTTAGCCGGAAATGGCCTCTGACCGAATTTTTTCAGTGGCGGGGGTCGGCTTGGCGACGGGCGTGCAGGCGTTCGAGGGCCGCGATGACGGCCGGGTCCCACTTGCCGCGCCGAGTCTCGTCGCGCAGCAGGTCCACCGCGCCGTCGATCGACAGGCCGGCCCGGTAGGGGCGCTCGGAGGTCAGCGCGTCCAGCGCATCGGCGACGGCGAGGATGCGCGCCGGCAGCGGGATCGCCTCGCCCGCCAGGTGATCCGGATAGCCGCTGCCGTCGAACCGCTCGTGGTGGAAGCGGATGATGTCGAGGACCGGTTCGGCGCTGCGCAGGCGCCGGCAGATCTCCCAGCCGACGACCGGATGCGTCATCACGAGAGCAAACTCTTCGTCGGTCAACCGGCCGGGCTTGTGCAGCACCGCCTCCGGGACAGCGATCTTGCCCAGGTCGTGCAACAGCCCGCCGAGTTGGAGGCGATCCGCCTCCTCTTCGCTCTGGCCGAACTCGAGCGCCAGCCGCCGCGAGAACTCACCCACCCGCTGGCTGTGGCCGCGGGTGTAGGCGTCCTTTGCTTCCAGTGCGGCCGACAGCGAGAGCACGACCTGCTCGTGTCGCACCAGGTCCTGGTGGTAGATGCGCAGGCGCAGCAGCGAGCGCACCCGCGCCACCAGTTCGAGCCGGTTGACCGGAGAGATCAGCAGGTCGTCGGCCGCCGCATTGATTGCGCGCCGGCGCGAGTCGCGCTCCTCGTAGGCGGTCACCAGGACGACCGGCAGGAACGCCGATCCGGGCTCGGCTTTCACGCGCCGGCAGACCTCGTCGCCCGGGATGCCCGGCATCCGGACGTCCAGGATCAGCAGGTCGGGCCGTTCGGTCTGCCAGGCCGCCAGCGCCGCCTCGCCGTCGGCCGCGACGGTGACCCGGAAGCCCTCCTGCTCGAGCAGCTCACGATAGAGCTGCCGGTTGGTCGGGTTGTCGTCGGCGACGAGAATGGAGCCACCGGGCTCGGCGACCGGCACGGGGAGAATCGTCTCGAGCGCGGGCTCGGCCGCGATGTCGGCCGCCGCTTCGATCACCGCCTCGGCGGTTCGCAGCCCGAAGAGGCCGCGCGCCGCATCCTCGCGCAGCATCGCCGCCGCCTGGCTCCGATCGCTGGCGGCCTGTTCGATCCGCGCCACGTCGAGCCGGTTGGCGGCCGCCAGGAGCTCGACCGCCGGACCGAGGTCGTCGCCCGCGAGCCCGTCTGGGTAGCCGCTGCCATCGAGCCGTTCGTGGTGGTGCAGGATGAGCGGCAGGGCGCCGGCCAGCGAGGCGATCGGCTCGAGGATGCGTCGGCCCAGCGCGGGGTGGCTGCGGAACGTCTCCTCTTCGTCCGGGGTCCGTTCGTGCGGCGACTTCAGCAGCACCGACTCGGCGACGCCGAGCTTGCCGATGTCGTGCAGCAGCGCCGCCGAAGCGAGATCCTGCAGGGTGCGCGCCTGCATGCCCAGCCGACGCCCGGCTCCGACCGCGGTGGCGGCGACGCGCAGCGAGTGATGCCGTGTGCGCGGAAGCTTGCCTTCGAGCAGGTCGACCATGCTGAACATCACCGCCTCGGTCGAGTCCAGCTCGTCGCGCAGGGCTCGGATGCGCAGCAGGGAGCGCAGCCGGGTGAGCAGCTCGGCGCGGTGGAACGGCTTGTTCAGGAAGTCGTCCGCGCCGACCTCCAGGCCGCGCACTTTGCTCTCGACGTCCGACAGGGCGGTCAGCAGGACGATCGGGACGAAGCAGCTCGCGCGCGACGTCTTGAGGCGCCGGCAGACCTCGAATCCGTCGATCCGGGGCATCATCACGTCGAGCAGCACAGCGTGCGGCGTCCCGCGTTCGACCGCTTCGAGAGCGGCCACTCCGTCGTGGGCCGAAGCGACGGCGTACCCTTCGTCGCCCAGAATCGCCGCCAGCAGCTCGATGTTCTCCGGCTGGTCGTCGACCGCGAGGATGCGAATCTGGCCGGAAAGGGCGGGGGAGGCGCTCATGTGTCGCCTCCTCTCCCCGCAGTGCCGAGCTCGGCGAGGAAGGTCGCGGTGTCGATCGGCTTCGAGATGTAGCCGTCGCAGCCCGCTGCCAGGAACCGCTCCCGATCGCCTCGCATGGCGTGCGCCGTGAGGGCCAGAACCCGCACTCCGCGCAGGTGGGCGGCGTCGCGCAGGCGTCCCAGCAGATCGAGCCCGGAGGTGTCGGGCAGGTGCATGTCCAGCAGCACGACGTCGGGCGCCGGGCCGCTGAGCAGCTTTTCGAACTCGGCTCCGTCGCGCGCCCGCTCGACTCCCCAGCCGGCCTCGGCGAGCAGGTATTCGACGAGGTCGAAGTTGGGGTCGTTGTCCTCAACCACCCAGGCGCGGGGCATTCGAATCCTCCGGGTTGGTCGCCAGATCGGCGAGTCGTTGCACGGCATGGATCACCCGGCGGCGGTCGTCGGGATCCTTGGAGAACAGGTGCGCCGTCGTCGCGTGCAGTCGCTCCCGGTCGCCGGGCGACAGTTCGCGCGCTGTGAAGACGATGAGCGGAATACTGCGCGTCGCCTCGAGCCGCTGCAGCTCGGCTGCGGCCTCGAAGCCGTCCAACCCTTCCATCACCAGGTCGAGCACGATGACCGCGGGCCGATGTCGGGCAGCCATCGCGACACCATCGCTGCCATTGAATGCCGACAGGGCTCGATAGCCCGCGTCGTCCAGCTCGGCGGTCAAGAAGTCGTGCACGTGCGCGTCGTCGTCGATGATCAGCACCGCGGTGCGCTGCGGGTTCCCGGAGGCCGGCGCCAGCTGGCCGAGCCGATCCAGGAACCGGGTGCGATCGAGCGGCTTGACGAAGTAGTCGGCGGCTCCGAGCGCGAAGCCCAGCTCGTGGTTGGCGACCAGGCTGATGATGATCACCGGGATCCGCGAGGTTTCCGGATCGGCCTTGAGCGCCAGGAGAACCTCCCAGCCGTCGCGTCCCGGCAACACGAGATCGAGCGTGATCGCATCCGGACGTGCCTCGCGGGCCAGAGCGAGCACCTGCTCGCCGTCGCGGGCCACGATCGGATGGTAGCCCGCCGCGGCGAGGTCGGCGGAGAGGATGCGCGCAAACTCCTCGTCGTCCTCGGCCACCAGCACGGTCCGGGCGGGCTGCGTGGCCGGACCCAGCGCTTCACGCACTCCGTGGACGGTGAAGCCGAACGAGAGCGGTTCGTCGCCGCGCCGCCGACCCGCGTGGCGCGAGCAGTCGAGCGGCAGGTGGACGCTGAACGTGCTGCCGACTCCAGCCTCCGAGTGGACGGCGACGCGCCCGCCGTGCATCTCGGCGAAACGTTTGACCAGCGCCAGGCCGAGGCCGGTGCCGCCCATATTGCGCGTCATGCCGCCGTCGACTTGCCGGAACTCCTCGAAGACGAGCTGCTGGTCCTCGCTGCGGATCCCTACCCCGTGGTCGACCACCTCGAACAGGACCGACGGTTCGCCGAGTGGTGAGTCCGGCGCGTCGACCAGGCGGGCGCTCATGCGCACCGGGTCCGTCGACTCGGAGAACTTCACTGCGTTGGAAACCAGATTGTAGAGGATCTGCTTGACGCGCGGCGGGTCGGCCACCAGGGGCGGCAGCGCGTCGTCGACCTCGACTTCGAGGACGACGCCCTTCTGCGCGGTGAGGCCGGCCATGACGCTCGCCACGCCGTGCATCGCGTCGCTGACCGACATCGGCTCGAAGATCAGCTCCATCTTGCCGGCCTCGATCTTCGAGAGGTCGAGGATGTTGTTGATCAGGCCGAGCAGGTGGCGACCGCTGGAAAGGATGTTGCCGAGGAACTTGCTGAAACGTGGCTCGATCTGGCCGGCCAGTTTCTCCGACAGGATCTCCGAGAAGCCGATGATCGAGTTGAGCGGCGTGCGCAGCTCGTGACTCATATTGGCCAGGAACTGGCTCTTGGCCCGGTTGGCCTCCACGATGCGCTGGTTGGCCTGCGCCAGTTCGCGGGTGCGGCGGTCGAGCTCCGAGGTCAGCGCGTGGAGTTCCTCGAGACGGAGGCTCTTCTCGGCGTCGAGCTCGGCGATCCGACGGGTCTTGCTGCTCAAGTCGGTGATGCCACGCACCACGAAGAACGTGCTGCCGAACAGCAGAACGAGGCGCGCCGCGGCGACGAGCAGCCCGGTGTCGAAGCCGCGAACTTCGCCGAGCAGGACGAGCGTCGCCAGGTAGGCGGCGCAGGAGGCCGTCAGGACGATCATCGCCGTGCGGCGGCCGGCGACGAAGGCGGCGCTGGTGACCGTCGTCAGGTACCAGATCAGCCACAGCGGATAGGCGTCGCGCAGGATCCAGATCGACCAGGAGACGATGACGACGTCGATCAGCATCCAGGCCAGGTGCGGCGGAGGGGGGCGCCGTCGCCGCGCGGCACTGCGGTACAGGGCTGCGAATACCAGCCACGAGCTGAACGCGAAGGCGAAGGCGATCAGCCCCTCGCGCAGGTCGAACTGGATCAGCCCGGTGAGCCAGCCGATGGTGCCAAAGGTGGCCATCAGCAGCCCGATGCCCAGCCGGGCGCGCTGAACCATCAGGTTCAGCCGCAGCGCGCTGTCGAACGTGCGCGATGTGGGACTGCGATCGGCCACGCCGGCGAGCCTCCTTCGCAGCGATTTCGTGCTGCTGGCGCTGTGCGTCGGCGATTGTACAGAAAGCGGACGGCCGGCTCAGTCGAGCGTCTGGCCGAGCACGTCGCGCTTGCGCGTCTCTCGCCAGGCGGCGAGGCGCGCGGTCAGCTCCGGATCGCCGAGCGCGAGGACTGCGACGGCGAGCAGCGCGGCGTTGGCCGCACCCGCCTTGCCCACCGCGAGCGTGCCCACCGGGATCCCCTTCGGCATCTGGACGATCGCGAGCAGCGCGTCGAGGCCCTGCAGAGCGGTCGCATCGATCGGCACTCCGAAGACGGGCAGCAGCGTCTTGGCCGCCAGCACGCCGGGCAGGTGGGCGGCGCCGCCGGCGCCGGCGATCAGCACCCGCAGGCCGCGCTCGGCCGCTCCGGCCGCCCAGGCCAGCGCCTCGTCGGGCGTCCGGTGGGCCGACAGCACGCGCGCCTCGCAGGCGATCCCGAACTCGTCGAGGATCGCCTTGGCCTCCGACATCACGCCCCAGTCATTCTTGCTGCCCATCACGATGCCGACCCGCGGCGCCGGCTGATCTGTCATCGGTTCGGTCCCCTCCGTAGAAAGACAAGGCTTTCATGTTCAGAAGCAAATGCAAACGCGGACGATATCGCCGGGTGCAAGCCCACGGACAAGAGCTTCCATAGAGGGGAAAAGCAGGTGCGGTGGTTGCCGGGCCGGCAGTGCCGGCGTCGCGGGCTCCGGTGGCGCCCCGTCCTCGCCACCCGCCGCCCCGCCTACCCCCACGGCTGTCTTGCCCTCTATGCGCCTTTGCTTCTTGCTGTTCCCTCTCAGGGGATGGCGGGGATGACCTGTTCGGTGCGGATGCCGCGCGAGCCTTTGACCAGGACGATGTCGCCGGGGCGGACGAGGGCGGCAAGTTCGCCCGCTGCGGCTTCGGAGCTGGGGAAGGTCCGGCAGGGCGTGGCGGGGGGGCGGCGGCTGACGGCGGCGGCGAGTTCCGGGCCGATCAGCAGCAGGTCGGCGGCCTCCGTCGCCTCGGCGGCCGCGAGCAGTTCGTCGTGGGCGGCCGGGGCGAGGGGGCCGAGTTCGAGCATGTCGCCCAGGACGAGAAGGAGTCGGGCCTGCGGGTGGGTGGTGGCGCGCCGGCGGGCGAGGACCTCCGCCGCAGTGGCGAGGGCGGCGAGGGCCGAGCGCGGGTTGGAGTTGTAGCTGTCGTCGAGGACCAGCGTGCCTGCCGGCGTAGGGCTCGGGCACATGCGGCCGGGCACGGCCGCAACTGCGCCCAGGGCGATCCCGACTGCAGTGCGTTCCGCGACGGTCGCGGGACGTCCGAGCAGCGCGAGGGCACCGGCGGCGGCGGCGGTGATGTTGGCCGCCGCGGAGGCACCGAGCAGGGCGGTGCTCACCTCGACCTCGCCCTCCGGCGCAGCGATGCGCAGGTGGGTGCGACCGTCGGGCTCAGTGGATCGCTCGAGCAGCCGGACGTGCGCCTGTGGGTGGGCGCCGAAGGTGCGGTGGTCGGCGGCGGGGACCGCGTGCAACCTGGTGCACAGCAGCGGCTCGTCCGCCGCTGTAATCGCCACACGCCGAGCGGACGCGAGCAGCGCGGCCTCCTCGTCGGCGATCTGTTCGAGCGAGCCGAGCCCCTCGGAGTGCTCGATGCCGACGTTGATCACCAGCGCCACGTCGGGGCGGGCGATGGCGCCGAGCGCCGCGATCTCGCCCGGCTCGCTGGTGCCACACTCGAGCACGACCGCGCGGTGCTGCGGCGCGAGGGTGAGCAGGGTCATCGGGACCCCGATCCGGTTGTTGAGGTTGCCGGCGGTGGCCAGCGTCTCCCCGAACAGAGCGTCCACCGCGGCGGCGGCGAGGGTCTTGGTGGTCGTCTTTCCGGCTGCCCCTCCGATCGCGAGCACCGGGCGCGCCCCGTCGGCGGCGAACGCGCGGTCGACCCAGGCGCGCGCCAGGTCGCCCAGCGCGCGCAGCGTGTCCTGGACTTCGAGCCGCGGACCGCTCAGGCCGGCATCGCCGGCCACCAGGACGACCGCTCCCGCTGCCCGCGGCGCGTCCACGTAGTCGTGGCCGTCGTGGGCCAGGCCGCGCAGCGCCACGAACAGCCCGCCGGCTGCAGCGCGGCGAGAGTCGGTGGTGATCCCCTCGATGACGATCGCCGGCTCGAGATCGATCGCGCGCCCGCCAGTGGCGGCGGTCAGCTCGCCGACCGTGAACCGAGCTCGATTGGCCGGGATCGGAGTGGCCACGCGGATCGATTCTCAGCCGGCCGGCGCCGGAGCTTGCAGCGGCAGATCGAGGAACATCGGCGAACCGGGGCCGAGCGGCAGCTGGAAGAGCAGCCAGACGATGAACAGCAGCGTCCAGCCGATCAGGAAGACGATGGTGTACGGCAGCATGGTCGCCACGACGGTGCCGAGCCCGGCCTTTGGCAGGTACTTCTGCACGAAGGCGATGATCAGCGCGAAGTAGCTCATCATCGGCGAAATGATGTTGGAGACGCTGTCGCCGACCCGGTAGGCGGCCTGCGTCAGCTCGGGGCTGAAGCCGAGAAGGGCGAACATCGGGACGAAGACCGGCGCCATGATCGCCCACTTGGCCGAGGCGCTGCCCATCGCCAGGTTGATGAGCGACGACAGGACGATGAAGGCGACGAACAGGGGGATGTCGTGCAGCCCCGCGCCGCGCAGGAACTCGGCGCCGTGCACGGCGAAGATCAGACCGAGGTTGGTCCAGTTGAAATAGGCGACGAACTGGGCGGCGAAAAAGACGAGGACGAGATAGCCGCCCATCGTCGACATCTGCTGGCTCATCCCCTTGATGACGTCGGCGTCGTTCTTCACGGTCCCGGCGCCGATGCCGTAGGCGACCCCGAGAATGGTACCGACGAGGAAGATGATGGTCACGATGCCGGACAGGAACGGCGAATGGATGAGGCTGCCGGTCTCGAGCTGACGCAGGAAGCCGTGGTCGGGCAAGAGGCCCCACAGCAGGACGGCGGTGACCCCGAGAAAGGTGAGGAAGGCGAAGCGCAGGCCGCGCCGCTCCTCGGGCTTCAGGCGATCCAGAGTCGGCGCCGCCGCATCGCCGTCGTACTTGCCGAACCGCGGCGCCACGATTCGCTCCGTGACCCAGACGCCCAGCGTGGTGACCAAGAAGGTCGAGGCGATCATGAAAAAGTAGTTGCACGCCGGGTTGACCAGGTAGTCGGGCAGTACAAGCTGGGCCGCCTCCTGAGTGAGACCGGAGAGCAGCGGGTCGACGGTGCCGAGGACGAGGTTGGCGCTGTAGCCTCCTGACACACCGGCGAAGGCAGCCGCCATGCCGACGACCGGATGCCGACCGACCGCCTGGAAGATGACGCCGGCGAGCGGCACCAGCAGCACGTAGCCGACCTCGCTCGCGGCGTTGGACATCACGCCGGAGAAGACGATGACGGTGGTCAGCAGGCGGGCCGGCGCGCCGAGGACGACCAGCCGGATGAGCGCTCCGATGAAGCCGCTCGCCTCGCAGATGCCGATCCCGATCAGCGCTACCAGCACCGTGCCGAGCGGGGCGAAGCCGGTGAAGTTGGTCACCGTCTGGCGCAGGATCCGGTGTAAGCCATCGATCGACAGCAGCGAGACCGGCAGCACGGTTTCCCCGCTGACCGGATGGACGGCGCTCAGCTCGAGCCGCGCCGCGAGCTCGGAAACGAGCACGATCGCCAGGGCGAGCAGCGCAAACAGCGTCGCCGGGTGGGGCAGGGCGTTGCCGGCGCGTTCGACGATGGAGAGGAAGCGGTCGATCGCAGAGCGCTTCGGCGGCGGAGCGGCGGAGGCGGTCGTCGCAGGCATCGGCGGATCGTAGGTGCTTGGCCGCGTCGGATGCAAGCCGGAGCCGGCGGCCGGCGGCTCCGGCGGGACGGTCAGCCGGTAAGGCCGCCGTCGACGGGCACCGCGGCGCCGGTCACAAACGCGGCGTCGTCGGAGGCGAGGAAGAGGCAGACGCGCGCCACGTCGTCCGCGCTGCCGAGCCGGCGCAGCGCGGTGCGCGCGACGATGGCGCGACGGAAGTCGGCCGCCGCGGCGCTGTTCATCGCAGTATCGATGTAGCCCGGCACGACGGCGTTGACGGTGATGCCGAGCGGGCCGAGCTCGCGCGCCCAGACGCGGGTCAGGCCGAGCAGCCCGGCCTTGGCCGCCGCGTAGGCGGTCTGGCCGGGAAATCCGGCCACCGCCAGGATCGAGGAGAAGTTGACGATCCGGCCGCCGCCGCGACGTCGCAGCAGCGGCAGCAGCGCCTGCGTGCAGTGCAGCGCACCGCTCAGGTTGACGTCGAGCAGGCGCTGCCACTCCTCGGGGCGCAGGTCGGCGACCGAGGGCGAGCGCGCCAGGTTGATGCCGGCGTTGTTGATCAGGATGTCGACGCCGGGCAGCCGTTCGCCGAGCGCGATGGCGGCGGCGGCGACCGCGTTGCGGTCGGAGACGTCGACGCACTCGAAGCCGGGTACCTCCTCGCCGGGCGGGCCGGGGTCGAGGTCCCAGGCGACCACCTCGGCGCCCTCGGCGCGGAAGAGGTCGACGGTGGCGCGGCCGATCCCGCGCGCCCCGCCGGTGACGACGGCGATCCGCCCGGCCAGCCGGCCGCCCCCACTCACGCCGTCACCTTCGGCCGCCGCGCAGGCAGCAGGTCGAGTTCGGCGAGGTCGGCGCCGGCCGGCAGTTCGAGCGCGAAGCGGACCGTGGCGGCAACCTCGTCGGCCGCCAGCAGCGCCTCGCGTCCCGACAGCGTCACGCCGGAGGCGGCGAAGAAGCCGGTATCGGTCAGATCGGGGCAGATCAGGACGACGCGCACGCCGCTGTCGCGCAGCTCCTGACGCAGGCACTCGGTGAAGCCGCGCAGGGCGAACTTCGTGGCGACGTAGGGCGTGCCCTGCGGCCAGCCGCGCTTGCACGAGACCGAGCCGATGTTGACGATGGCGCCGCTGCCCTGGGCGGCGAGGATCGGCACGACGTGCTTGGCGGCCAGGATGGCGCCGCGCACGTTGACCGCCCAGAGGCGGTCGAGCACCGCCGCGTCGAGTCTATGAACGGGCGCGAAGCCGCCGAGTCCGGCCGCGTTGACGAGGATGTCGACCCGACCGAACTCGGCGATCGCCCGGCCGACCATCCGCTCGATCGCCGCCTCGTCGGCGACGTCGGTGGCCTGCACGGCGGCGCGGCCCGGTCGGTCGGCATTCAGCTCGGCCGCCACCGCCGCCAGCTCGGCCTGCCGCCGCGCGGCCAGCACCAGCTGCGCCCCGCCGCGCGCCAGCTCTGCGCTACCGCGCGGCCGATGCCCGAAACCGCAACCGGGACGATCGCCAACCGCCCCCCCAAC
>CAZUAT010000074.1:0-11894 GCA_964618415.1 uncultured Thermoanaerobaculia bacterium | reverse complement strand
GTCAGGCGAAGGCGAGGGCGAGGAGGGTCTTCTGCTCGAGGGCGTGGGCCTTGGCCGAGCCGGTGGCCGGCGAGGCCGAGACCGAGCGCTTGATCGAGCGCACCCGGCGGCGGCCGGTGAGGCGGTCGAGGATCGGGTCCACGTACGAGTGGGCGCCCATGTTCGCCGGTTCCTCCTGCACCCACAGGATCTCGCCCGCCCCGGGATGGCGCTCGAACTCGGCCACCAGTTCCGCCTCGGGGAACGGGTAGAGCTGCTCGAGCCCGACGATCGCGACATCGTTGACGCCGCGGCGCTGGCGCTCGGCGCGCAGCTCGTGGAGGATCTTGCCGGTGGCGACCAGCACCCGGCGCGCCTGACCGACCTCCAGATCCGGCAGCACCGGCAGGAAGCGCGGGCGCTCGAAATCGGCCAGCGGCGAGGCGGCGTCGCCGTGCCGCAACATCGACTTCGGCGTCATCACGATCAGCGGCTTGCGCCAGCGGCGCAGCGCCTGGCGCCGCAGCAGGTGGAAGTACTGCGCGGCGGTCGAGGGCTGGCAGACCTGCCAATTATCCTCGCCGGAGAGCTGCAGGTAGCGCTCGAGCCGCGCCGAGGAGTGCTCCGGGCCTTGCCCCTCGAAGCCATGCGGCAGCAGCAGGACCAGACCCGACAACAGCTGCCACTTGTCCTCGCCGGCGGCCAGGAACTGGTCGATGATCACCTGGGCGCCGTTGGCGAAGTCACCGAACTGCGCCTCCCAGACCACCAGCGCCTCCGGATAGTCGCGCGAGAAGCCGTACTCGAAGGCCATGGCGGCGGCCTCCGACAGCGTCGAGTCCCAGGCTTCGAAGAATGCCCCGTCGCGGGCGAGCGCCGCGAGCGGGCGCCATTCCCCCTTGCCCTCGGTATCGATCAGCACCGAGTGGCGGTGGCTGAACGTGCCGCGCCGTGAGTCCTGGCCGGAGAGGCGGACCGGGACCCCGGCCTCGAGCAGGGAGCCGAAAGCGAACGCTTCGGCGGCACCGAAATCGACCGGCTTTTCGCCGTGTCCCATCCGACGTCGTTCTTCGATCAGGCGCGCGACCTTCGGATGGGCGTGGAAGCCGGCCGGCGGCTGGCAGATCGCGTCGGCCAGCCGGGCGAGCTCGTCCGTCGCCAGGCCGGTGTCGACTTCGAGCGCCGGATCGTGCAGCCCGCCGCGGAAGTCGTCCCAGTAGGCCGGCAGCCGACGCAGCACCGGAGCCTTGGTCAGTTCGGCCGCACGGCGCTGCGCGTCGCGCAGCTGCTCGCGGAACGCCTCGGCACGCGCCTCGATGGTTGCCTCGTCGACGCCGGTCCGCTGCGCCCAGCCGCGCCAGACCGGTGGCATCTCCTGGATTCGGCGGTAAAGCAGCGGCTGCGTCACGGTCGGATCGTCGACCTCGCTGTGGCCGTGCTTGCGGTAGCCGATCAGATCGATCACCACGTCGTCGCGGAAGCGCTCGCGGAACGCCATCGCAAAGCGCGCCGCCCGCACCACCGCCTCCGGGCGCTCGGCGTTGACGTGCAGGATCGGAATCGGCAGCCGCTTGGCGAGATCGGTCGCGTAACGCGTCGCGCCGTAAGCGCCGGGCTCGGTGGTGAAGCCGATCAGGTTGTTGACCACCACGTGGACGGCGCCGCCGATGCCATAGCCCGGCAGCCCGGTCAAGTTCAACGCCTCGGCGGTGATCCCCTGGCCGGCGAAGGCCGAGTCCCCGTGGAGGAGCACTGGAAGTACCGCGCGGCCGGACGGATCCCCGGCTCGCGTCAGCTTGGCGCGCACTCGGCCCATGGCCACTGGCACGACCGCTTCGAGGTGGCTGGGATTGGAGTTCAGGTGCAGGCGGATCTGCTTGCCGCTCGGCGTCTTGCGCACCCCGGTGGCGCCGAGGTGGTACTTGACGTCGCCCGACCCGAGGACGCTGCGCGGATCGACCTCTTCGAAACCGGCAAAGATCTCGACCGGGTCCCGGCCGATCACGCCGGCGACCACGTTGAGCCGGCCGCGGTGGCTCATCGCCAGCAACGCCTGCTCGGCCCCCGCTTCGGCCGCATCGTCGAGCAGCTGCGTGAGCAGCGGAATGAGAGCCGTCAGGCCTTCGAGCGAGAACCGCTTGTAACCGGTATAGCGAGCCTGGATCGACTGCTCGAACAGATCGGCCCGGAGCAGCTCCTCGAGCACCCGGGCGCGATCGAACGGCGGCTCCGGCGCCTCGAACCGCTCGGCGATCCACCGCCGGCGCTCGGCGTCGGGAATGTGCATGAACTCGATGCCGATCGGCCCGCAGTAGAGCTCACGCAGGCGCACGGCCTCCTCGCCCTCCACGGCGAGTTCGGCCACCCGGGCCGGTACGAGACGGCCCAGCGGATCGAGGTCGGCTTCGAGGTATCCCCAGCGGCGAAACGTATCGAGCAGGGTCGGATCGGCGAGCACCGGGCCCATGGAGCGGGAAGCATATCCCGCCGGGCGGCAGTCCGGTTGCCCGTAGAATGCCCGGCGATGCGTTGCGCTGCCGCTGTCCGACGCCGACTCCTCGCCCCGCTGGGCGCTCTGACACTCACGCTCAGCGCCTGCGGCGGCGACGGCCGGACCCCGCTGGTCGTCTACTCGCCGCATGGCCGCGACCTGCTGCAGCTGTTCGAGGTCGAGTTCGAGCGCGTGCGGCCGGACATCGACTTCCGCTTTCTCGACATGGGCTCGCAGGAGGTCTACGACCGGATCCGCTCCGAACGCGCCAACCCGCAGGCCGACATCTGGTTCGGCGGTCCGGACGCGATCTTCGCGCGCGCCGCCGCCGACGGCCTGCTGGCGCCCTACCGCCCGTCCTGGGCCGACGCGGTGCCGGAGGCGAGCCGCGGCGGCGGCGACCTCTACTTCGGCACCTACCGCACGATCCCGGTACTGGTCTGGAACGCCCGGACCGTCAGCGCGCCGCCGGCCGACTGGGAGGAGCTGCTCGACGAACGGTTTGCCGGCCGCGTGCTGGTGCGCGACCCGATGGCTTCCGGCGTGATGCGGACTTTCTTCGGCTACGTGCTGGCACGGGCGGAGGCCGGGCCCGGATCCATCAGCGACGGCTGGGCCTGGCTCACCCGGCTCGACGCGGCGACGCGCGACTACGTGGCCAATCCGGCGCTGCTGTTCGAAAAGCTGGCGCGCGGCGAGGGGGACGTCACGGTCTGGGAGCTGACCGATGTCCTGCTCCACCGCGCCGCCGGCGATCCGGTGGACTACGCGCTGCCGGCCTCCGGGACGCCGGTCATCGACGACTCGGTGGCCCGGGTCGCCGGCGCGCCGCACGGCGAAGCGGCGGCGGCGTTTCTCGAGTGGGTGGGCAGCGTCGAGGCGCAACGGCTGGCCGCCGAGCGCGCCTTCCGGCTGCCCGCCCGCACCGACCTGCCGCCGGACGAGCTGCCGGACTGGGCGCGAGACGTGCTGGCCCGGCTCGTCGTCGCCGATTACGACGCCGACCGCGCCGCCGCGCAGGGGGCGGCGTGGATGGCGCAGTGGGACGCCGAGGTGCGGGGCCGCGGTCGCGCCGCCGCCCGGGCGTCGTCCGCCCCGTGAGGCCCGCCGCCCAACCGCTGATCCTGGATCGGGTCGGCAAGCGCTTCGGCAGCGTCCAGGTGCTCGAGGCGTTCTCACTCGAGGTCACGCCGGGTGAGATCCTCGCCCTGCTCGGTCCCTCGGGCAGCGGCAAGACGACGCTGCTGCGCCTCGTCGCCGGCTTCGAAAGCCCCGACGCCGGCGAGATTCGGCTGGGCGGTGAGCGGATCGACCCCCTCCCCGCCGAACGGCGCGGCTTCGGCATGGTCTTCCAGCACTATGCGCTCTTTCCTCACCTGACGGTCGCCGGCAACGTCGCCTTCGGCCTCGAAGAACGGCGACTGCCGCGTGCCGAGATTGCGGCGCGCGTGGAGGCAGCCCTCGCCCGGGTCGAACTGGCCGGGCTCGGCAGCCGGCGGGTCGGCGAACTGTCGGGCGGTCAGCAGCAGCGCGTGGCGCTCGCCCGCGCGCTGGCTCCCGAACCGCAGCTGCTGCTGCTCGACGAGCCGCTGTCCAACCTGGACCCGTCGCTGCGCGAGCGCACCCGGCGCGACCTGGCGCGCTTTCTCGCCGAGCTCGGCATGACCACGATCCTGGTCACCCACGAGCAGGAGGAGGCGTTCGAACTCGGACACCGCGTGGCCCTGCTCTCCGGCGGAAGACTCGCTCAGGTCGGCACGCCCGAGGAGCTCTATCGCGCTCCCGCCGACCGGTTCGTGGCCGGGTTCGTCGGCCGGGCCTCTTTCGTGCCCGCCACGGTGGACGCGACCGGCCGCACCGCCAGCGGCCCGGGCCTGCCGGGAGGCTCGGCGGCGCTGGCGCAGCCGGCTCCACCCGGAACGCGCGGAGAGCTGATGCTGCGACCCGAACAGCTGCGGCTGACCGAGGCCGGTCGGCCCGGCGCGCTGGCCGGCGAAGTGGCCGCGACCCGGTTCGGCGGCGCCGTCTCGTGGGTCGTCGTGCGCGTGGAAGGGGCCGAACTCGAGGTCCAGGTCACCGGGGACCGGCCGGCGATCGGCGAGCGAGTGGCCGTCGAGCGCGCTGCGGACGCCCCACCCGCGCCGTTCTTCGCCCGCCCCGCATGACGCGACGCCGCCTCGACCTGCTGGTCGTCCTGACGCTGATCTGGCTGGTCGGCTGGCCGCTGCTGGTCACCTTCGCCTCCGCCCTCGCCACCCCGGCCGGACCGGGAGCGGCGTTCGTCGAATTTGCCCGGCGCCCCGCCGAGTGGCTGGCCCTCGGCCGCAGCCTCTGGATCTCCGCCTGGACCGTTGTCCTGGCCGCGGCGATCGGCGTACCGCTCGCGTTCCTGTTTGCCCGCACGGAGTTCCCCGGTCGCCGCACCCTCGCCGAGCTGGTCGCCCTGCCGGTCGCACTGCCGCCGCTGGTGGGAGTGATCGCCTTTCTCTACCTGTGGGGAGAGTCGGGCGTCGGCACGCGCCTGGTGATGGCCGTCCTCGGGCTCGAGGCGGCCCCCTGGCGACTGTCGGGGGCCGGGGCGATCCTCGTCGTCCACGCCTACTCGATGTACGTCTACTTCTACCTGTTCACCCGCGCCGCCCTGGCCCGTTTCGACGGCTCGCTGCTCGAGGCCGGCGCGTCGCTCGGCGCCGGCCGGCGGCGCCGCTTCCTGCGCATCACGCTGCCCGCCCTGCGGCCGGCTCTGGCGAGCGCCGCGGTGCTCACCTTTCTCACCGCGCTCGGCTCGTTCTCGGCCCCGTACATCTTCGGCGGCTCGTACCGGGTGATGACGACGCAGATCCTGGCCGCCAAGCAGAACGGCGACACCGACCTCGCCGAGGTCCAGGTGGTCGTCCTGACGCTGGTTGCCATCGCCGGCCTGCTGGTGGCTCGGCGGCTCGAGCGGGGCGACCCGGCCGGCCGCCAGCGCGGCACGCCGCCGGCGCGGCGGCGGCTGATCTCGCGTCCGGCCCGAGCCGCATCTGCCCTGCTCGGCTGGCTGTTCGCGCTGCTGCTGCTGGCGCCGCACCTGATCCTCGGCCTGCTGTCGCTGGTGCCGCGCGGCAGCTGGACGACCGAGTGGCTGCCGCCGCGTCTGGGGCTCGACAACTACCGCAAGATGCTCGCCGGCGCCGAGGCGTTGCGGCCGGTCGTCAACTCACTCTGGATGGCCGGCCTCGCCACCGTGCTCGCTCTGGTCCTCGGCTTCGCCGCCGCGCGGGTGGCCCGGCGCGGCGGCCGGCTCGGCCGCGCCGCGGAGCTGCTCATCGGCCTGCCGTGGGCAGTGCCGGCGACCGCCTTCGCGGTGGCGATCGCGACGACGATGAGCGTTCAGCAGCCCTGGGCCGGACGCCTGCTGCTGGTCGGCACAGTGGCGATCCTGCCGCTCGCGTATCTCGTGCGTAGCCTGCCGGCGACCGGCCGCGCGGCCCAGGCCGGGCTCGCCCAGCTCGACGCCGGCGTCGAGGAGGCAGCCGCCTCGCTCGGAGCCGGAAAACTTCGCACCCTGCGGCGCGTAACCGTTCCGATGCTGCGTCCGGCGCTCGCGGCCGGTGCCATGCTGGCCTTCATCGGCGTGTTCGGCGACTTCGTGCTCTCCATCGTGCTGTACACCTTCGAGTCCCGCCCGATCGCCATCGAGATCCTGTCCAACCTGCGCCTGCAGGAGACCGGCGTGGCGGCAGCCTACGGCGTGCTGCTCACCGCGCTGTCGGCGGGGATCTTCCTGCTGTTCGGACGCGAGCGCGCCGCTTGACCGCCGCGCCGGCTTCGCTCGGGCGCCTGTGGGCGCTGATGCTGACCGTGTTCGTCGACATGGTCGGCTTCCTGATGATCCTGCCTCTGCAGCCGCTTTACGCCGAGGGGCTGGGGGCCTCGCCGTGGCTGATCACCGCGATGATCTCGACTTACGCCGTGGCGCAGCTGATGACCGCGCCCGCCTGGGGTCGCCTGTCGGATCGCCACGGCCGGCGGCCGGTACTGATGGCGGGCATCTCGATCGCCGCGGTGGCCCACGGCCTGTTCGCGCTCGCCTGCTCGCAGTGGGCAATGGATCGCGTCGACGCGCCGATGCTGATCGGCCTGCTCTTCCTGTCCCGCTTCGTGCAGGGCGGAGGCGGCGCGACGACCGGGGTCGTGCAGGCCTACATCGCCGACGCGATCGTGCCGGAGGAACGCTCGAAGGCGCTCGGCTGGATCACGGCCGCGACTTCCGCCGGCGTGATGCTGGGTCCGGCGATCGGATCCCTGGTCGTCTCGCTCGACACGAGCGGCTCGAAGTTGTCGGCGGCACCGGGGGTGACGGCGGCGCTGCTCTGCCTGGTCAACCTGATTTTCGTCCAGCGCTGGCTGCCGGAGTCGTCCTCGAGTGAGGCGCGCTCGCGGGCCACCCGCGAGCCGCAGCGCTCGCTGCGCTCGCGCGTGGTCGAGATCGTCGCCCATCCGCGCCGCCCGGTGGCGCGCCTGATCTGGATCTACGGCGTCGGCATGATGGCGTTCATCGCCATCAACGCCGTACAGGCGCTCTACCTGTCGCATCGGTTCGGCATGACCGCGCAGACCATCGGCTACGTCTACACCCTCACCGGCACGGTGGCGCTGATCATGCGCAGCCTGCTGCTCGGACCGGCGGTGCGCCGGTACGGCGATCGCGGCGTGGTGCGCCACGGTCTGCTCGTGCTGACGGCCGCCTACGGGCTGCTGCCGCTCGCCGGCTCGCTGACGCTGTTCGTGGGGCTGATCCTGCTCGTGCCGGTCGGCACAGCCCTGCTGTTTCCGGCCACCACGTCGCTCGTCTCGCGCTACTCCGCCGGTCACGAGCACGGCGCGGTGATGGGCGTCCAGCAGGTCTGGGGCGGAGTGGCGCGGCTGATCGGGCCGATCTGGGCCGGGTTCGCCTACCAGTTCCTCGGCATGGGGTCGCCGTTCTGGATCGCCGCCGCGGTGACGGCCGCCACGGTGGCCTGGGCGCTGGGGCTCGAACCTCCGCCCGTCCCCCGCCAGCCTGCCGAGACCGTCGCTGCGGCGGCCGCCGGCCCCGCCCCGCGCCGGGCGTAGGGCCGTCGCCCAAGCGAGGCAAGCCCCACAAAACAAAAGGGCTTCGAGGTTCGAAGCCCTTTCGATCGAAGGCGATGGTTGCGGGGGCAGGATTTGAACCTGCGACCTTTGGGTTATGAGCCCAACGAGCTACCAGACTGCTCCACCCCGCGTCCGGTGGTGTCCGGCGGGTCTGTCGCCGGGCCGCTGATCTTGCCACAGGGACGGGGGGCCGTCAACGTGGCGGTCGGGGAGAGCCGGGGGGGCACCGCGGCCGCGACGTCGACCCACCCCGGCCTGCCGCACTGCGGCCAGGTGGGCGGCTGCTACCGGAAGAAGACGACCGTGACGAGCAGGAAGATCGGCACCAGGACGCCGAGTGACCAGCGCATGTAGCCGAAGAACGACGGCATCCGGACGCCGTTCTCCTCGGCGATCGCCTTGACCATGAAGTTCGGCCCGTTGCCGATGTACGTGTTGGCGCCCATGAACACGGCGCCGCAGGAGATGGCAATCAGCGTCGTGACGGCGCCGGCTCCCTGGCCGAGGAGCTCACCGAGGTACTGCGCGCCCTCGACGGAGATGCCGGCCTGCCCGGCGGCGAGAGCGGCAAACGTCAGGTAGGTCGGGGCGTTGTCGAGAAACGAACTGAGTGCCCCGGTGGCCCAGAAGAACTGCCACGGCTGACGGACGCCCAGTGCACTGCCGTGAGCATTGAGGTAGAGCAGCGGAGCGATCATGGTCACGAAGATGCCGGCGAACAGCACGCCGACCTCCACGATCGGCCCCATGCTGAACCGGTTGGCCTCGTGGATGCGGCGCGGCGTGAGCTGGTGCGACGCCAGCGCCAGGGCGACCATCAGCCCCTCCTGCATGCCGAACGGCCACGGATCGGGCGCCGTGCCCCAAGCCTGTCCGCGCGCCAGGATGACCAGGATCACACCGGCGAGCGGCAGGAGATTCCGTTTGCCCTCCAGGCCGAGCGGCTGGTGCTTCAGCACCTCCTCGAGCTGCGAGCCCGGCCGTTCGAGCTCCTCGCGGCTGAACTTCCACTGGTCCAGCACGCTGAACAGCAGAATCAGCAGCCCATTGACCATCAGCCACTGCGGCCACAGCCGCAGCGTCCACTCGAACGGCACGCCCTTGAGGAATCCGAGGAAGAGCGGCGGATCGCCGAGCGGGGTCAGCAGGCCGCCGCAGTTGGAGACCACGAAGATGAAGAAGACCGCCTGGTGCACGCGGTCGGTGCGCTTCTCGTTGGCGCGCAGGAATGGGCGCAGCAGCACCATGGACGCACCGGTCGTGCCGATCAGGTTCGCGAGAACCGCGCCGATGGCGAGGAAGACGCTGTTCGACAGCGGGGTACCGGCGAGCGAACCGCGCACGTAGATGCCGCCCGAGATGACGAACAGCGAGCCGAGCAGCGCCATGAACGAGAGGTAGTCGAGCATCGAGTGCTCGATCGCCCGCGCCCCTGCGCTGCCGAACCGCAGGACGAGCCAGGCGGCGAACGGCAGGGAGAGCGCCGCTGAGATCAGTCCCTTGTTGCGGTTCGATTCCCAGAAGTGCGGCGCCGCCAGCGGCAGCAGTGCGATGGCGAGCAGCAGGAGCGCGAACGGCAGCAGCGCCGCCAGCGGCAGCGAATCGCCCCCGAGGCCGTGCGCCGCCGGTGCGGCGACGACCACGAGAGGCGCGACGTGGAAGCCTGCCACCATCCCGAATCTCCCCTCGGCATGCCCGGTCACCTTGCGCGCCCGGATCGCGGCGGCCGTGCCACCCGGGCTGTCTGCCACGACTGCAAGCGGCTGCGATCCTGCCACAGGTGCGCCACGCGGCGCGGCGACCGTAGACTCGCCGAGGAGGGTCTTCCGATGTCGCGGACAACGATCGCCTGGCTGCTGCTGCTCGTCGCCGGCCTGCTCGAGGTCGGGTGGGCGATCGGCCTGAAGTCCACCCGCGGCTTCACCCGCCTCGGTCCCTCGGTGGCCACGGTCGCGGGCATGATCGCGAGCTTCTGGTTTCTCTCCCGCGCGGTGCGCGATCTGCCCATCGGCACGGCGTACGCCGCGTGGACCGGCATCGGCGTGGTCGGCACCGCGGTGCTGGGAATGGTGATCTACGACGAGCCCGCGACCGCGGCGCGTCTCGCCTCGCTGGCACTCGTCGTGGCAGGCATCGCGGGACTGCGACTGACCTCCTGAACCCTTGTCCGGTGGCGCTTTCGCGGCTATCCTCTGCTCGTCGTTTCAGCCGTGCGAAGGAGCCAGCAGATGTTTCGGATCGATGAGATCTCGGCGCGGGAAATTCTCGACTCGCGCGGCAATCCGACCATCGAGGTCGACTGTCGACTCGCCAGTGGCGCCGTGGGCACGGCCTGTGTCCCCTCCGGCGCGTCGACCGGCAGCCGTGAGGCACTCGAACTGCGCGACGGCGGAACGCGCTATCTCGGCAAGGGCGTGCGCAAGGCGGTCGACTTCGTGGCCGAGGAGATCGCGCTCGAACTCGAAGAGATGGATGCGCGCGACCAGGCGCTGATCGACCGCACGATGATCGCGCTCGACGGCACCGACAACAAGGGCCGCCTGGGGGCCAATGCCATCCTCGGCGTCTCGCTGGCCGTGGCCCGCGCCGCCGCGGCGACCGCCGAGCTGCCGCTCTACCGCTATCTCGGAGGGCCCGCGGCCACGGTCCTGCCGGTGCCGATGCTCAACGTGCTCAACGGCGGCGCCCACGCCGACAACTCGGTCGACATCCAGGAATTCATGCTGGTGCCGCTCGGCTTCTCGACCTTCTCGGACGCCCTGCGCGCCGGAGTCGAGGTGTACCACGGGCTCAAGAAGGTGCTGCGCGAGCGCAAGCTGGTTACCGCGGTCGGCGACGAAGGGGGCTTCGCGCCCGACCTGGCCGGCAGCCGGGCGGCACTCGATCTGCTGATGGCGGCGATCGAGGCGGCCGGGTACCGCCCGGGAGAGCAGATCGCCCTGGCGCTCGACGTGGCCGCCTCCGAGTTCGGAGGCGAGAACGGCGGCGTGTTCCGTTACGACCTGGCCGGAGAAGGCCGCAGCGGGCTGACGGCTGCCGACCTGATCGAGCAGTATGCCTCCTGGTGCGACGACTACCCGCTGGTCTCGATCGAGGACGGCCTGGCCGAGGGCGACTGGGACGGCTGGCAGGAGCTCACGCGGGCGCTGGGTGATCGCGTCCAGCTGGTCGGCGACGACCTGTTCGTCACCAACCCGGAGATCCTGCGCCGCGGCATCGCCCGCGGGCTCGCCAACGCGATGCTGGTGAAGGTCAACCAGATCGGAACGCTCACCGAGACGCTCGCCGCGGTCGAACTTGCCAAGACGTCCGCCTACGCCAACGTGATGTCGCACCGCTCCGGGGAGACCGAGGACACGACGATCGCCGACCTCGCCGTGGCGACCCGGTGCGGGCAGATCAAGACCGGCGCCCCCTGCCGCAGTGACCGCGTCGCCAAGTACAACCGACTGCTGCGCATCGAGGAGGAGCTCGAAGGGGTGGCGACCTATCCGGGCCGCACCGCCTTCCCGCGCCTGCGCACGTGACGCTGGCTGCTCAGGCGGAATCTGCCCGGCCGCGCCCCCTGCGGTCGCTGCTCTCGGCGCTGATCGTCTTCTGCGTGCTGCTGCTCGCCACCATGGCCCTCAAGGGGTGGCGCGACTACGACCGGGCCCGCGACCGGGCCCAGACACTCGCCGCCGAAGTCGCCGCGACCGAGGCCCGTATCGGGCAGCTGCGGCGCCGAATCCGCGCTCTGCAGGAGGATCCGGCCGCCCTCGAGCGGGCCGCGCGGGCCGAACTCGGCCTCGTGCGGCCCGACGAGGTGGTCATCGTGCTGCCGCCGGAGCCCGGGCCCGCAGCGCCGGACGCCGGCACGCCGCCCTGACGGCCGGCGCAACCTGGCCGGGCCCGCGCCCGTATTCTCGATCATCGTATCGGGCTCGTCTGACTCGAGGAGGTTCCATGTCCCGTCGTCTCGTACCGTTCGTTCTGGCCGCAGCCGTCGCGCTGCCTGCGCTGGCCGCTGCCGAATCCACCCGCCTGCTGCGCTTCCCCGACGTCCACGGCGATCGCGTCGTCTTCACCTACGGCGGCGACCTGTGGACCGCCTCGACCGCGGGCGGTCTGGCCACCCGGCTGACCGCACACCCCGGGCTCGAGCTGTTCGCCCGCTTCTCACCCGATGGCAGCCAGATCGCCTTCACGGGGCAGTACGACGGTGACGAACAGGTCTACGTCGTGCCGGCCAACGGCGGCGAACCGCGCCAGCTGACCTGGTACCCGGCCGCCGGACCGCTGCCGCCGCGCTGGGGCTATGACAATC
>CAZUAT010000073.1:0-12476 GCA_964618415.1 uncultured Thermoanaerobaculia bacterium | reverse complement strand
CGAGCCGGGCAGCGGCTCGACGATCATGGCCTACGCCGGCATCTGCGGCGCCCAGGACCTGCAGCCCAACAGCGACGCCTACTTCCACCTCCAGAGCCTGCTGCAGATCCAGAACTACAGCCGCGTCGGCTCGGGCAACAACTGCGCGGCGATCGTCGCCCAGGGCAACCAGCCGCCGAGCGTCGATGCGGGTGCCGACTACACGATTCCGGTCTCGACCCCGTTCGAGCTGTTCGGCTCCGGCAGCGACCCCGACGGGGCGATCGTCGGCTACGGCTGGGAAGAGTGGGATCTCGGACCGGCCGGGCCGCCGCAGACGCCCACGGGCACGGCGCCGATCTTCCGCTCGTTCGACCCGACGGCGACGCCCTGGCGTACCTTCCCGAAGCTCGAGGATCTGCTCGACGGCACGGCGACGATCGGCGAAATCCTGCCGACCTACGCCCGCAACCTGCGCTTCCGACTCGTGGCGCGCGACAACGGCGTGCCGGCGGGCGCCAACGGCTGGGACGAAGCGCTGCTCACGGTCACCGACACGGCGGGGCCGTTCCTGGTCACGGCGCCGAACACGTCGGGCGTCACCTGGAACGGCAGCGGCCCGCACACGGTCGAGTGGGACGTCGCCGGGACGACCGCCGCGCCGGTCTCCTGCGCCGCTGTGGACATTGCGCTGTCGACCGACGGCGGGCAGACGTTCGACATCCCGCTGGCGACCGACACCCCGAACGACGGCGATCAGCAGGTCCTCGTCACGGCCGACGACACGACGCAGGCCCGCGTCCGGGTCAAGTGCCACGACAACATTTTCTTCGACGTCTCCAACCAGAGCTTCACGATCACCGGAGCCGGGGCGCCAACGGGCTCCCAGCTCGTGATCAGCCAGGTCTATGGCGGCGGGGGCAACAGCGGCGCGCCGCTCGATGCCGACTTCGTCGAACTGTTCAATCTGGGGACCACCGCGGAGGATCTCTCCGGTCGCTCGATCCAGTATGCCTCGGCCGCCGGGTCGACCTGGGCGGTCACGGCGCTGCCGTCCTTCTCGCTGGCGCCCGGTCAGTCGTTCCTCGTACGGATGAGCAACCCGGGCGCCAACGGGTCGCCGCTGCCGACGCCCGATCACATCGCCAGTCCCCAGATCGCGATGAGCGGTACCAACGGCAAGGTTGCATTGGTGGACGGGACGACGTCGCTCACCGGCACCTGTCCGACGACCGACATCCTGGACTTCGCCGGTTACGGCACCGCCAACTGCTTCGAAGGCAGCGCCGCGATCGGCGCCCTGAGCAACACGACGGCGGGCATCCGGGTCGACGGCGGCTGTACCGACACCGATCAGAACGGCGACGACTTCGACGTCACCGCTCCGGCGCCGCGCAACAGCGCCTCCCCGATCACGCCGTGCGGCGGGGGAGGCAACCCGACCGTGTCGATCAACGACGTCGCCGCGGTCGAGGGCAACGCCGGCAACTCGCTCTTCGTGTTCACAGTGTCGGTCAGCGGGACGCCGGCCGGAGCGGTTTCGATGCTTGCCACCATCCACGACGGCACGGCAACGGTGGCCGACAACGACTACGTCGATCAGAACAACGTGGCCCTGTCGATCGTCCCCCCGGCCACCTCGACGACCTTCACCGTGCAGGTGATCGGCGACACGGCCAGCGAGCCGAACGAGACGTTCACCGTGCAGCTGACCGACGTGGTGGGCGCCGACCCCGGCGACCTGAGCGGTCTCGGCACGATTCAAAACGACGACATCTCGCTCACTGCGATCCACGACATCCAGGGTCCCGGTACCAGCTCGCCGATCGTCGGCGCCACGGTCACCACCAGCGGCGTGGTGACGGCCCGCAAGTCCAACGGCCTGTTCATTCAGGCCCCGGACGCCGAGGCTGACGCCGACCCGCAGACCTCGGAAGGGATCTTCGTCTTCACCAGCTCGGCGCCTCCGGCCGGCGCCGTGGTCGGGGCGCTGCTCCAGGTGACCGGCACGGTAGTCGAGTTCGTACCGGCCGCCGATGCGCTGCAGCCACCGATGACCGAGCTGTCGTCGCCGACGATCGTCGTCCTGTCGAGCGGCAATCCGCTCCCGGCACCGGTGCCGCTGACGGTGTCGTTCCCCGACCCGGCCGGCCCGTTCGACCAGATGGAGCGGGTCGAGGGGATGCGGGTTTCGGCCGCCTCGCTCACGGTCGTCGGCGGCACGCTGGGTTCGGTCAACGAGCCCAACGCCACCGCGACCACCAACGGCGTTCTGTTCGCCACGGTTACCGGCCACGCCCGGCCGGTGCGCGAGGCGGGCGTGCAGGAGCCCGATCCGGCACCGATCACCGTGCCGCGGTTCGACACCAATCCGGAATCGATCCGCATCGACACCGACGCCGGCGGCCACTCAGCGATCGATGCCGGCGCCGGCGCGCTGCTGACCGGTGTGATCGGCCCGGTCGACTACGCCTTCCGCAAGTACACGATCATTCCCGAGGCCGGTGCGGTGATCGGGGTCAGCGGTGGCCCGGTGGCCACCGGGGTCACGTCCCCGGCCGCGGGTGAGGTGACCATCGCCTCGTACAACCTCGAGCGCTTCTTCGACGACTTCAACGACCCGGATGTCGGCGAGCCGGTGCTCACTCCGGCCGCTTACGAGGGCCGGCTGGCACGCGCTTCACTCGGTATCCGCGATTACCTGCACGCGCCGGACATCCTCGGCCTCGTCGAGGTCGAGAATCTGGAGACGCTGGAGGATCTGGCGGCGCGCATCAGCGCCGATGCGCTCGGCGCCGGTCAGACCGATCCGCTCTACGCCGCCTACCTGGTGGAGGGCAACGACGTGGGCGGCATCGACGTCGGCTTCCTGGTGCGCACCGACGACGCCGGGGGGGTGGAGCGCGTCGAGGTGGTCGAGGTCGTGCAGGAACTCGCCGACACGCTGTTCGTCAACGCCGACGCGTCGACCGAGCTGCTCAACGACCGGCCGCCGCTGCGTCTCGAGGCCGTCGTCCACTTCGCGGACGGCGGCAGCTGGCCGGTCACGGTGATCGTCAATCACATGCGCTCGCTCAACGGCGTCGCGAGCGTCGAACCGGGGTCCAACGGCTGGGCCACGGTCGGCGACCGGGTGCGCGCCAAGCGACTGGCGCAGGCCGAGGACCTGGCGCTGCTGGTGCAGGACCTGCAGACCGACGACCCGGAAGCCAACGTCGTGCTGATCGGCGACTTCAACGCCTTCGAGGTGAACGACGGGCTGGTGCACTCGATGGGAGTGATCGCCGGCGTGCCGGTGCCGGACGAGGAGACCGTAGTGCCGGGCGACGGGATCGATCTCGTGACGCCCGACTTCCACTTCGTCGGCGCCGGACAGTACTCGTTCGTTTTCGACGGCAACGCGCAGTCGCTCGATCACGCCCTGGTGGGCACGCCGGTCTTCGCCTCGACGTCCGACCTGCGGGTCGAGCATGCGCGGATCAACGCCGATTTCCCCGAGGTGGCCCGGAACAGTCCGGGGACGGTCGAGCGGCTGAGCGACCACGATCCGCTCGTGCTCTACCTCACGCCGCAGTTCGATCCGGTGCCGGAGATGCCGTTCCTCGACGACTTCGAGACCGGCGACACCTCGCGCTGGAGTTCGACCGTTCCTTGATCCGGTCGACCGTCGGGGCGGTCGCGCGGCTCAGCCGCCGACCGCCTCGACTGTGACGCGCGACCAGGCGTTGTTCATGTAGCCCTTGAAGTTCCAGACCTGGCCGACGTCGGACGGCTGGGTCTGGCCGGCCGAGTCGAAGGCCCGGGCGACGATCTGGTGCCGGCCGGCCGGGAGTTCGATCTCGGCGCTCCACAGGCGCCACGCCCACGGTCCCTGGTCGTCCGCGAGCGTGGCCACCTGCCAGCTCGCGCCGCCGTCGATCGACAGGTCGACACGGGCGATGGTGCGCGGCCCCCCGACGTAGGCGATCCCCTCGACCGTCGTCCGGCCGGCGGGCAATCTCGAGTCGCTCTCCGGGCTGAGGATGAGGGAGTTGACCGCCTGTTCGCCGAGCATCAGGCCGTCTTCCCAGCGCACGTTGTCGCGGTTGGCCGAGGCGGGGAAGAGGCGGTAGGCGACCGCCTGGAAATAGTTGGCCGATGGGCTGCGGCGGACGACGATGCGCGACAGCCACTTGACGCTGCGGGCGCCGATCCAGCCGGAGACCAGAGCGCGCAGCGGGGCGCCATGCACGGCCGGCAGCGGTTCGCCGTTCATCTGCGTGGCCAGCAGGGTTTCCGGAGCAAGCGCCTTGGCGAGCGGGACGGAGCCCCCGAAGCAGAACCGCTCGCCGTGGCGCTCCGTCTCGTCGAGCCCGATGAACTCGACGTGCGCCGCCTCGGCAGTCGGACGCGCGCGGGCGAGCAGGTCGGCCAGCGCGACGCCGCCCCAGCGAGCCGTCGAGATCGCTTCGTCGCCCCACGGCAGCTCGCCGGGCACGTCGCGATAAGCGATCAGCTCGCGGCGCCGGTTGCCGGCGCACTGGAGCGTTGCCGTGATCTGCCGAAGTGGAAATTCCTCGAGGTCGGGAAGCGCCAGCTCCAGTGGCTGTTCGACCTCACCTTCGATGCGCAGGCGGAACGCCGCCGGATCGACCCGTGGGACGCCGCCGTGGTTGCGGACGAAGAAGTCCTCGTTGGCCGTGATGGAACGGCCGCGCAGGCGCGCTGGGGGCGGGCCGGCATTGAACGGTTCGGTGGCGCGGACGAGAGTGTCGGGGTGCTTTCCGTGGACGGACATGCGCCGATTATCCGTCAGAGATGCTGCCAGGCGGCTGCCCGCCCGGGTGGGGCGGACAGCCGCCAGCGCCGTCAGCGTCGCGGCCGGCGCGCGCGCTGCCGGTCGCGGAACTGGTCGTGCCGACTGGTGAATCGCTCATGGGTCTCGCGCACCCGGGCGAGCTGGTCGGGGGTGAGCAGCGCCAGGACTGCGCTGCGGAGCCGCGCGTGTTCGACCTCGGCCTCGATCCGGATGCGGGCCCGCTGCTCGGCGCGCGCCCGGACCGCGACCTCGTCGAACTCGATCTCCAGCTGGCGATCGGCGTCGTCATGGTCGAAGAACTCGGCATGTCGCTCTGCCCGGGCCTCGCAATGGGCGGTGACGAGCGACTCGATCTGGTCGCGCTGCTCAGCGGTCAGGTCGACGTCGTGGAGGAGGAAGGCGAGCGGCCCGAGTTCCCGGAGATCGGCGGGGGCGTGCCGCTCGTGGAACCTGGCGGCGCGGTGGGGGTGGCGCAATCCGTGTCCCTCCGGGTCGTGGCTCGCTGCGGCGGCGACACCGGCGGGCGACATCAATGCGGCAATCAGGCCGAGTGCGGCAAGTGCAGAGCGTTGCATCGGTTCTCCTTGTCCCGGTGGCGTCGATTCGGTTGGCCACCGACAGTCGAACCTTACGGGCCGATGCGTCAAGCTGCGCGGCCACCTGGTCAAGAAGTGCGCGCCCCGCGTAAAGAAGCGTGAAGCGGCCGTCGGGCCCCGCGCGCCACTGCTAGATTGAGTCCGATGCCGCAGCTGCTGCTCATCGACGACGACCGCGAACTGGTCGAGCTGCTGACCGAGTACCTGACCGGCGAAGGGTTCCAGGTGCGTTCCGAGACCGACGGCGAGCGCGGGCTGCGCGCCGCCCTGGAGGGGCGGCCCGATCTGCCCGATCTGATCGTCCTCGACGTGATGCTGCCGGGACTCAACGGCTTCGATCTCCTCCGGCGCCTGCGCGCGCAGTCGTCGGTGCCGGTGCTGATGCTGTCCGGGCGCGGAGAAGAGGTCGATCGCGTCGTCGGGCTGGAGATCGGCGCCGATGACTACCTCCCCAAGCCGTTCAGTCCCCGCGAGCTGGCTGCCCGCATCCGGGCGGTGCTGCGTCGCGGGCGCGCCGGGAGCGGGCCGGACGCGCCGGTCGCGGTCGGGGATCTGGTCCTCGATCCGGCGGCGCGGACGGTGCTGCGCGGCGGTGCGAGCGTGGACCTGACCGGAGTGGAGTTCTCGTTGCTCGAGCGGCTGATGCGCGAGGCCGGTCGGGTGGTCACTCGCGAGTCGCTCTACCGCGACGTGCTCGGCCGGCGTCCGTCCGGCTTCGATCGCAGCCTCGACGTGCACCTGAGCGCGCTGCGCCGCAAGCTCGGTCCCGGGCCGCAGGGCGACGATCGCTTCCGGACCGTGCGCGGGGTGGGCTACCAGCTGCTCGTCGACGCGCACCGCGGCGAGGGTGGGGAGACGCCGTGACGCGCAGCCTCTTCCTGCGCCTGTTCGTGGGGCTGTGGGGGGTAGTGGCGCTGCTCGCCATCGCGCTGGTGGCCTCGTCGCCCTACTTCACGCGCTCCAGGCCGGCGCTCGAGCAGTGGCAGGTCGGCATCGAACGGCTCCTGGAGCGACGAGTGGAGGAGGTGGCATCGGCAATCGCCGCCGGCCGTCGATGGGGTCCGGGGCACCCGCGCCGATGGCCCCACGCCGGTGCGCAACACCAGCCGCTCGTCCCGGTCTATGTCCTCGACCGCGGGGCGTCGGCCGACGGCGGAGCTGAGCGTTGGCTCGGTGTCGTGCCGGACGAGGAGGTGGCCGAGTTTTCCCGCCGGGTGCCGCCGGGCGGCGAGCTGCGCGCGGAGCGGACGGGGGTGCACCATCTTGCCGGGCGCGTCGCCACGGCCCCGGACGGGCGCCAGCTCGTGGTGGTCGCAGCGGTGCGCCGTCCTCCGGGTGTCGTCGACCTGTTGTCGCTGCGCGCCCTGACCGGGCGGCTGCTGCTGCTGACCCTGCTGGTGGCCCTGCCGGCCTGGTGGATCGCCCGCCGGATGGCCGCGCCGGTCGCCGCACTGCGGGCGGCCGTGCGCCGCCTGGCCGATGGCGACCTGACCGCGCGGCTGCCCGCGAGCGCCACGCGGCGGCGCGACGAGCTGGGAGATCTGGCGCGCGACTTCAACGCCATGGCGCCGCGACTGGAGGCGCTCGTGGGGGCCCAGCAGCAGCTCGTGCGTGACGTCTCCCACGAGCTGCGGTCACCGCTCGCGCGGCTGCGTGTCGCCCTGGAGCTGGCGCGCCAGCGCGCCGACAGCGCGGCAGCGCCGGACCTCGACCGGATCGAGCTGGAGGCCGAGCGCCTCGACGAGCTGGTCGACGGGATCCTCACTCTCTCCCGGCTCGAGACGGCGGCGGCGCCTCGGCGCAGCGAGACGGTCGACTGCGCTGCGCTGGTGGAGGAGGTCGTCGCGGACGCGAGGTTCGAGAGCGAACGCCGAGAACCCGGTGTGGAGATCTCGGTGGAGGTCCACCCGGAGGGCGGTTCGACGGCTCTCGTGGTCGGCGATCGCGAGGAGCTGCGGCGCGCGGTCGACAACGTGCTGCGCAATGCGGTGCGCTACGCCCCGCCCGGATCGCGGGTGGAGGTTCATCTGAGCGCCGGTTCGCAAGTCGAGATTCGCGTGTGCGACCGGGGGCCGGGCGTGCCGAGGGAGATGCTGCAGTCGATTTTCGAGCCGTTCGTCCGCGTGGAAGGGGCCCGCGAGCGCGGGCGCGGCGGGGCGGGGCTCGGCCTCGCGATCGCCGCGCGGGCGGTACGGCGCCACCGCGGCACGATCGCGGCAGCGCCGCGATCGGACGGCGGCCTGGAGGTCTGCCTCAGCCTGCCCGCGGCACCCGGCTGAGTCAGTTCGCCGGTTCCTCGGCGTCTGTCGGCGACGAGATCAGGAGCGGTCCCGGAGTCGTTGGGGCGGGTTGCACGTCCGGCTCGGCCGCGGCTTTGGCGCGATGGACCGTCTCGCCGGGCCGCAGGCGGTGCAGCAGTTCGACGGCGAGCAGCCGGTAGGCCTGAGCGCCGCTCGCCCGCGGATCGCTCTCGAAGATCGTCCGCCCGGCCACCGGGCTCTCAGCGAGACGAACGTTGACCGGGATCTCGCTGTCGAGAATGCGCAGGCCGTGGTGCAGCCGCAGCTCGGCCACGTGCGCGCGGGCGGCGCCGGTCCGGTAGTCGACCATGGTGAGCAGGATGCCGGCCAGGGAGTCTCGGCGCTCGAAGCGATGCAGCAGCCGCGCCGCCGAGTCGATCAGCACGTCGATCCCCTCGAAGGCGAGGAAGTGGGGCGGCGTCGGCACGATCCACGCGTCCGCCGCGACCAGCGCGTTGCGCACCACTCCGGTCATCGACGGCGGGCAGTCCAGCAGGATCCAGTCCCAGCGCTCGGCATGGGGCTGCAGCAGATCGGCGAGCAGTTGATCGCGCCGCCGCAGATTCTGGATATCGAGATCGAAGCCGAGCAGGTCGGCCGAAGCGGTGACCAGTTCGAGCCGGTCGATACGGGTCGGCCGTACGGTGTCGAGCAGGGCGCGTCCGCGGAACAGAACGTCGTGGATCGACGGCCCGAGCGCCGCCCGCTCCACGCCGAGCGCACGCGACGCCGACGCCTGCGAGTCGAGGTCGACGACCAGGACCTTGTGGCCCAGCTGGACGAGCGCGCCCGCGAGGCTGACGACGCTGGTCGTCTTGCCCACGCCCCCCTTGCGGCTGACGAAAGCGAGGATCACTGCGCCGATTGTAGCCCCGCTGCCCGGCTCAGTGAACGAGCTTGCGGTACCGGATGCGGTGGGGCTGGTCGGCCTCGGCCCCCAGACGGCGGCGACGGTCGGCCTCGTAGTCCTGATAGTTGCCCTCGAACCAGACCACCTGCGAGTCCCCCTCGAAGGCGAGGATGTGCGTCGCGATACGGTCGAGGAACCAGCGATCGTGGCTGATCACGACTGCGCAGCCGGCGAACTCGAGCAGCGCCTCCTCGAGCGCCCGCAGGGTGTCGACGTCCAGGTCGTTGGTCGGCTCGTCGAGCAGCAGAAGGTTGCCGCCGCTCTTGAGGAGCTTGGCGAGATGCAGACGGTTGCGCTCGCCGCCCGACAGGTCGCGGACCTTCTTTTGCTGGTCGGCGCCGCGGAAGTTGAAGGCCGCGCAGTAGGCGCGCGAGTTGACCTCGCGCTTGCCGACCATCACCGTATCGCGTCCGCCGTCGGAGATCTCCTGAAAGACGGTGCGTTCGGCGTCGAGCGCCTCGCGGCTCTGGTCGACGTAGGAGAGGGCGACCGACTCGCCGACCCGCAGCGTGCCGCCGTCGGGCTGTTCCTGACCGACGATCATCCGGAACAGCGTCGTCTTGCCGGCACCGTTGGGGCCGATGACGCCGACGATGCCGCCGGGCGGCAGCCGGAAGTCGAGGCCGTCGATCAGCAGCCGCTCGCCGTAGCCCTTGGTCAGCCCGGCCGCCTCGACGACCAGGTCGCCCAGCCGCGGCCCGGGCGGGATGTGAATCTGGTTGGGGTCGCGCCGTGCCTCCTGGGCCTGCTCCTCGGCCAGCAGCCGCTCGTAGTTGGCCAGTCGCGCCTTGCCCTTGGCCTGGCGGGCGCGCGGCGCCATGCGCACCCACTCGAGTTCGCGCTCGAGCGTGCGCTGGCGGGCCGACGCCTCCTTCTCCTCGCGCGCCAGGCGATCCTTCTTCTGATCGAGCCAGGAAGAGTAGTTGCCCTCCCACGGGATGCCGGCACCCCGGTCGAGCTCGAGGATCCAGCCGGCGACGTTGTCGAGGAAGTAGCGGTCGTGCGTGACCGCCACCACCGTGCCGGGATACTCAGCCAGATGCCGCTCGAGCCAGGCGACCGATTCGGCATCGAGGTGGTTGGTCGGCTCGTCGAGCAGCAGCAGGTCGGGCTGCTGGAGCAGGATCCTGCACAGCGCGACGCGCCGCTTCTCGCCTCCGGAGAGCACGGAGACCTCCTGGTCGGCAGGCGGAAGCCGCAAGGCGTCCATCGCGATCTCGAGCTGGCGGTCGAGCTCCCAGAGGTTCTCGGCGTCGATCCGGTCCTGCAGCCGGGCAAACTCGTCGGCGGTCTCGTCAGAGTAGCTGGCGGCCAGCTCCTCGTAGCGCGCCAGCACAGCCTTCTTGGCGGCGACCGCCTCCTCGACTACCTGCTGGACCGTACTGCCGTCGGGCAGAGTGGGCTCCTGCGGCAGCAGGCCGGCTGTCATCCCCTCGGCGAGGAACGCCTCGCCGTCCCAGTCCTTGTCCAGGCCCGCCATGATCCGCAGCAGGGTCGACTTGCCGGCGCCGTTGTGGCCCAGCACGCCGATCTTGGCGCCGTGAAAGAACGACAGCCAGATCCCCTTGAGGATCTCCTTGCCCTGCGGCGTGAGCTTCCGCAGGTTCTTCATGGTGTAGATGATCGGCGGCATGACGGCAAGTCCTCCTGACGAGCCGATGAGTCTATCGCGGCCCGCCTCGGGCTCCGCGTCCCGAGTCATCCTGCCGGCGGCCGGGACCGTTCTCGGGCACTGCCCCAGTGCCGGACGTGGCTGCGGATCGGTAGACTGCGCGTTGCATGCTCCATGTAACCAACGGCGACGCGGCGGCCGAGGCGATCCGGTCGACCGGCGTGGGCGGCGATCTGCTGATCTGGCGCGACGTCCTCCACGAGGGGCCGGTGCCCGGCACTGCCAGCGACAGCGAGCTGCGCGAGATCCGCGCCAGCTTCATCGCGCGCGCCGGCTGGAGTGAGCGCGAGGAAGTACTGGCCGATTTCACGCAGCGCGACGCGCGCCTGGCGGCCGCCATCCGGGGCCACGAGGAGGTCGTGCTCTGGTTCGAAGCGGATCTGTTCGATCAGCTGCAGCGGTTGCAGGTGCTCGACCGACTGGCGGGGGCGCGGCGACGGCCGCCGGTGACCCTGGTCGAGACGGACGGCTATCTGGGCCTGCTCTCGAACGAGGAGCTGATGACGGCGCTTGCCCGCGCTCGCGCCTGCGGCGAGGCGGAGTTCGATCTCGGCAGCTGCGCCTGGCGGGCCTTCGTGGCCGACGACCCCCGCGGGCTCGAGGATCTGGCGGCGAGCGGAGCGGCTGCGTTGCCTGGGCTCGCGGCCGCGCTGCGGCGTCACCTGGAACAGTTTCCGGGTACCCGCGACGGCCTGTCTCGATCCGAGCGCCAGGCGCTCGCGGCGCTCGCTGCCGGGCCGCTGCCGTTCGAGGAGCTGTTCGACCGCTCGCAGCGAGAGGAGCCGCACCGGTTCCTCGGCGACCTGGTCCTGCGCGACTACCTGGACGGGCTGGCGACGGGCGCCGACCCGCTGGTCGAGCCCGACGCGGAACGCGAGGTCTGGACGCTGACCGCCGGCGGTCGGCGAGTGCTGGAGGGGGCGGTCGACCGGATCGCCGGACGGGCCTACGACCGCTGGCTCGGCGGGACCCGGATCCTGGCGCCACATCGAGTCTGGCGCTGGGATCCGGACGCCGGACGGCTGGTGCCGCCCGGCGTCAGTCGCGCGGCGGAGTAACGTTCTTGACCGGCGGGGCAGCGGGCTGCTGTCCCGCGCCCGCGGCCCGTTCCCGCCAGAGCCCGAACACGACGGTGCCGAGCCCGAGCAGGATTTCGTCGATCATCGGCAGGAAGTCGGGAACGACGAGGTCGAACAGGAAGAGCACCAGGAAGATCGTGAACGCCTGCGGAAATCGCAGACGCGAGGCGACCTTCTCGACGAAATCCGTGGATCCGACCATCGTTCGTTCCCGACGCCGCTGCCGTCAGGGTGCGGTGTTCGACCAGCGGCCGGTGTCGGCCGATTCGAAGCCGTCGACGAAGATCAGGCTGTCGGCTCCGCTGATGGTGAAGTTCTGGTTGGAGATGTCGAAGAAGATGTTGCCGTTGCACTTGACCCGGATGCGGGCCTGCGTGGTGTTTTCGGTGCCGACCAGAACCTGCGCAGAACCGTCGTTCGGAGTATTGAGCAGCAGCACGTCATCGAACGTCTGTCCGCCGTCGGTCGACAGCGTGACGTCCACGGCGGCGCACGAGACCGGTGCAGCGGTCGTCCCGGCGACATCCCACTCGACCGTGTGCGGGCCGCTGCCGGTCCAGGTGACGGCGGAAGTGTTCGGCGCGGTGACCAGGAACGGGCCCGACGTGTCGGTTACCGTGAGCAATGTCTCGTTCCAGGCGTTGGCGCCCGCCGGCACGCCGTTGTCGCGCGCCACGAGGCGGAAACGCAGACTGCGCGCGTAGGTCGGCAGAATCTCGCCGATCGTCGGCGTGCCATCGAGCAGATCCTCGAGCTTGGGGAAGGTGCGCCAGGGGGTCTGGGTGGGGGTGAACGACCGGAAGATCGGCGCGTTGCCACTGGGCGTCTGCGGCGCCCCGGCCGGTCCGAGATCCCACTCCTCCCAGCCGTAGCCCGTGATCGAGCCGTCCGGGTCGCTGCCCGAGCCGAACAGTTCGAACGGCGTCGAGACCGGAATCGTGTAGTCGGCACCCGCATCGACAGTCGGCGGCTGGTTGCCGTCGGCGATGATCGCGGCGCAGCTGTTGCCGTTGCCGACGCGGCTGTAGTTCTGGATCTGCAGCAGGCTGACGAGGTGGAAGTAGGCGTCGCTGTTGAGCTGCAGGTTCTGGGCGCCGCAGATGCCGGCGTAGGCCATGATCGTCGAGCCGCTGCCCGGCTCG
>CAZUAT010000072.1:2091-13468 GCA_964618415.1 uncultured Thermoanaerobaculia bacterium | reverse complement strand
GGTCGCCGCCGTGCGCGAGGCCGCGCGCGAGCTGCGCGCCGCGCTCGAGGCGCCGGCGCGCCGTCGCGGCCGCTGAGCCGGCGCGCGAGCGACTGCGCTCCAGGCCCGGACGCTGGCAGGCGATCCTGGATTGCTTCCGACGCTACGGCGAAGCGAAAGGCTGACGCTCCGCGGGGGCGCCGCCGTCCGGGCGGGCGCCGCGGATCAGCAGCCAGAAGATGATCGGGATCTCGCCGAAGGAGAGCCAGCCCGCTATCGGGCTGACGTAGCCGGACAGACCGGGCAGAGTCAGGGTTGTGAATGCTTTGGCCAGGTAACCGGTGCCGGCGAGCATCAGCAGGTAGCCGAGCGGGCGCGGAATGAAGCCCGAGCGCAGGATCAGCAGCGCGAACGGGAAGAGCCACAGGCCCCAGAAGATGGAAGCGATTTCGAGGCCGTGGGCGTGGAGTCGCAGGAAGAGGTATGCCAGGGCGTCGAGCTGAGTCGGCTCGAATGCGGCGAGGGTGGCTGGCCCTGCGGCGATCGTCAGCGCTGCAATGTCGTTGAGCACGTTCAGGAAGACGATCGGCACCGAGACCAGCGCGCCGAGGACGACGAGTTGACGGGCCAGCCCGCGGCTGACCGGCTCGAACAGCTGGTAGAGCGCGAGCAGCAGGAAGATGCAGAGGATCTGATGGACCAGCTCGCTGGCGATCCCGAGCCGCATCAGGCCTTCCGAATCGCGCAGGTTCTGCGCCGTCGCCGCCGCATCTCCCGCCACGAAGACCCGCCCCGGCACGACCATCAGCCCGATCGGCCCGATCAGCGCCATGACGAAGTACAGCGCTCCGGCCAGCCGTCCCTGTTGCTCCCGAGTGCGCACAGTCTCGCCTCCCAACTCCAGGATGGTCCAGTCGTTCAACGCGTGTAGAGCCTGGATGTTACGCACTCTGCAGATGGGGGCGTTCGAGAGCCGGAGACGCTGGGCTTGCGCCCCGTCCTAGATAGTGTATAGTGTGCATGTTGATATGCACACTGGACTGACCATTTCCCAGGCCGATCCGCGGCCGATGTATCTGCAGATCGCCGAGCAGATCCGCCGGCGGATCGCGGTCGGAGACTGGGTGCCCGGCCAGGAGATCCCGTCGATCCGGGCCCTGGCCGCGGCGACGCGGGTCAGCGTGATCACCGTCAAGCGGGCGTTCTTCGAACTCGAGCACGAGGGGCTGATCGTCACCCGCCAGGGTCGCGGCACGTTCGTCGCCGAGGACGTGCGGGCGGCCCGCGACCTGCGCGAGCGCGAACTCGACACGCACCTGGCCGCCGGAGCCGCCGTTGCCGCCGAACTCGGCTGGTCGACCGGCCGGCTGGCGGCGCGCCTGCGCGAGGTCGCCCGTGAGCACGGCCTGGCAGACGAGGCGGGGGAGCCATGAGCGGCGAGCAGAGCGCAGCGTTCGAGCTGCGCGGCATCAGCAAACGGTACCGATACTTTGCGCTCGAGGATCTGTCGCTCCGGCTCGAGCCGGGCCAGGTCCTCGGCTTTGTCGGCCCCAACGGGGCCGGCAAGTCGACCACGATCCGGATCCTGATGGGGCTGGTGCAGCCCGACGCGGGCGAGGTCGAGCTGCTGGGGCACCGCATGCCGGCGGGCGAGGTCGCCGCCAAGCGCGACGTCGGCTTCGTCAGCGAGGAGATGCGGCTGTTCAGCGGCGCGACGCTCGCCTGGCACCTCGCCTTCGTGCGCGCGATCTACCCCGAGTGGGACGAGCCGTACGCGCGGGCGCTGCTCGAGCGGTTCGACCTGCACCCGGAGCAGCGCGCCGGGGCGCTGTCGCGCGGGGAGCAGGTCAAGATGCTGATGCTGCTGGCGCTGGCGCGGCGGCCGCGCCTGCTGGTGCTCGATGAGCCGACCGCCGGACTCGACCCGGTCGCCCGTCACGAGCTGCTGGCCGAGCTGACCGACGTGCTGCGCGACGAGCGCCGGTCGATCCTCTTCTCGTCCCACCACACGCGCGACGTCGAGCAGATCTCGGACCGGATCGCCTTCCTCGACCGCGGCCGGCTGGTCGGCGTCGACGACAAGGAGGCGTTTCTCGACCGCTGGCGCCGGCTCGACGTCGAGCTGCCAGAAGGTACCGGGCCCGACCTCGGAGCCGTGCCCGGCGTCGCAGCCGTCACGCGCAGCGGCCGGCTGGCCGCCCTGACCGTCGACGCCTGGCGCCCGGAGCTGCCCGCACAGCTCGCGCAGGCGGGAGTCCGCGTGAGCGACATCCATCGCCTGACGCTCGAGGAGATCTTCGTCGCCGCGGTGATGCGCGGCCGCAAGGAGCGCTCGTCATGACCGTCTCGCGCCCGTCCATCCTCGGCCGGCTGATCGCCAAGGACCTCTACCTGCATCGCTGGCTGATGAGCGGAGCGGTCGTCGCCGGCGTCCTCGCGCTCGCTCTCACCGGTCGCGGTGCGGGCGGGGAGGAGTCCGGCCTCGACCTCGGCTTCCTGCTCTACCTGACCGCCCTCATCACCTTCGGCATCCTGGTGCCGATGCTCGGCATTTTTCGCGAGCGCCAGGATCGCTCGCGCCTGTTCGTGCTCAGCCTGCCGATCAGCCCCGGCGGCTATGCGGTCGCCAAGCTGACCGCGGCCTGGCTGACCTATCTGCTGCCCTGGCTGACGCTCACCCTGGGCGTGGTCGTGCTGACCGCCGCCTCGGGCCGGCCGTCGGGGTCGCTGCCGTTCTTCGTCGCGGTGATGGGTTTCCTGCTCGGCAACTTCGCGACGCTGACGGCTGTCGTGGCGGCGTCGAACTCCGAGCTCTGGGCGGTCGCCGGCATCCTGGTCACCAACGTGGCGGTCACGCCGTTCCTGGTGCACCTGGGACGGCTGCCCGGCGTCGCGGACGGCGCCGGGGCGGCGACCGCCACGTGGAGCCCGGAGCTGCGGACACTGCTGGGCATCGAAGCGGTCTGGATCTTGACCGCCTTGGCGGTCGCCCTCTGGCTGTCGACGCGGCGCCGCGACGTCGCCTGAGTCACTCGAAAGGTACCCTGTCATGACTGCATCCGTTCCGTCGGTGCGCCTTCACGCTCTCGACGCCGCGCGCGCCTTCGCACTGCTCGCCGGCGTAGTGCTGCACGCCACGATGTCGTTCTTCCTGCCGATTCCGGGCGCCGACGTCTCGCAAAGCGGCGCGCTGGCGGCCGTCTTCTACGCCATCCATCCGTGGCGGATGACGCTGTTTTTCCTGATCGCCGGCTTCTTCGCGCGGCTCGCGCTCCAGCGCCGCGGCCTGCGCGCGTTCGTCAAGGACCGGCTGCGGCGCATCGGCGTGCCGCTCGTCGGCGGCTGGCTCCTGCTCGCGCCGCCGACGATCGCCCTCGTCCTCGTCGGTCTGGCGAAGACCTTTCCGGCCGGACCGTCGGCGGAGGCGGCGCCCGAGGTCGTGGCGGGCGCGGCGGAGCGTGCCTTTCCGCTCACCCATCTCTGGTTTCTCTACTACCTGCTCTGGATCTATCTGATCGCTCTGGCCGCTCGCTGGGTCTGGGTGACGGCGATCGACCGGCGCGGCGGGCTGGTGGCCGCCGTCGACCGCCTGCTCGGTGGCGCGCTGCGGACGCGCCTGGCGCCGCTCGTCCTGGCGGCACCGACCGCGGCAATCCTTGCCGGCAACCCGGACTGGCCGGTCTGGTTCGGCATCCCGACGCCGGAGGCCGGCCTCACGCCTCAGGCCACGGCGCTGCTCGCCTTCGGCACTGCGTTCGCGCTCGGCTGGCTGCTGCACCGCCAGCCCGCG
Source organism: uncultured Thermoanaerobaculia bacterium (assembly GCA_964618415.1). GTDB lineage: Bacteria > Acidobacteriota > Thermoanaerobaculia > Multivoradales > JAGPDF01 > JACTMI01. Next base: position 9,699 of record CAZUAT010000072.1, on the reverse strand, counting down.
TCGCTCGACCTGCTGGCCCGACAGTGGCGCGGCCACCTCGCGTTCGGCGTGGCGCTCACCGCCGGCTGCCTCGCCTTCGTCGGCGTGCTGCCGGACCTCGCGGCTCCGACCGCGCTGCCAGGCGGGCCGCTGCATCGGGGCGCCTACGCCGCCGGCTACGCCCTCTCGATCTGGTACTGGACCTTCGGCCTGCTCGGTGCGGCGGTGCGGTTCGCCTCGCGCGAGCACGCCACCCGCCGCTACCTGGCCGACGCCTCGTACTGGATCTACCTGGCGCATCTGCCGCTGATCTTCGGCCTGCAGGTGCTGCTGATGGAGCTGCCGCTGCACTGGGCGGTGAAGTTCCCGCTCATCGTCGCTGCGGCACTTGCCGTCCTGCTGGTGCTCTATCGCTGGGCGGTGCGGCCGACGGCGCTGGGGGAACTGCTCAACGGCCGACGGATTGCGCGTCCGCGGCGCGCAGTTGCGGCGCACGCTGCCGAGCCGACGGTGCGGGCGATGCCCGGCGCGCCGTCGCCGGAGGACGCGCCGCCGGTCGCCACGCTCAGCTCGGTCGGCAAGCGGTACGGGCAGGCCCCGCCTGCGCTCGACGGCGTCGACCTCGCGGTGCGCCCGGGCGAGCTGCTCGCCCTGCTCGGCCCCAACGGCGCCGGCAAGTCGACCGCGATCGGGATCTGGCTCGGCAATCTGCAGGCGGACATCGGCAGCGCGAAGCTGCTCGGCGGCTCGCCGCTCGAGATCACCAGCCGGCTGGCGGTGGGGGTGATGATGCAGGAGGTGGCGCTGTCGCCGGCGCTCACGGTGCGCGAGCACGTCGCTCTGGCCTCCAGCTGCTACCGCGCGCCGCTGCCGGTGGCCGAGGTGCTCGAGCGTACGGGGATCGCCGGACTTGCCGGACAACGCTACGGCCGGCTATCGGCCGGCCAGAAGCGGCAGGTTCAGCTGGCGACGGCGATCTGCGGCCGGCCGCGCCTGCTCTTCCTCGACGAGCCGTCGGTCGGCCTCGACGTCGCAGCGCGCGAGGCGATGTGGCGCACCATCCGCGGCCTGCGCGACGAAGGGGTCGCGATCGTCCTCACCACGCACTACCTCGAGGAGGCCGAAGCGCTCGCCGATCGGGTGGCGGTCCTCGTGCGAGGTCGCCTCATCGCCGAAGGCAGTGTCGACCAGATGCGGGCGCTGGTGGCGCGGCGGCAGATCCGCTGCGCGTCGAGCCTCGCCGCCGCCGACGTGCGCCGATGGCCGGGGGTGGTCGACGCGATGCGTGACGAGCGGCTGCTGCACGTCACCGCCTCGGACGCCGAAGCGGTCGTGCGGCGGCTGCTCGCCGCCGACGGCGCCCTCAGCCAGCTGGAGGTCCGCCAGGCGAGTCTCGCCGAAGCGTTTACCGAACTGACCCGGGAGGTGGCATGAATCCGCTTTCAGCCAGTCCGGCCGGCGCTGCGCCGGCCCCGTTTGCCGCCGAGCGCGCGCCGCTGCCGCTCGGCCGGGTCGCCTTCGCGTACTGGAGCGAGGCGAAGTACGAGACGATCGCGACGCTGCGCAATCCGGGCTTTGCGATCCCGTTCCTGCTCGTCCCGCTGGCGATCTACCTGCTATTCGGCGTGGTGATCATCGGCGACGCCGGAGCCAAGGGCGAGTTCGGCGCCGCGATCGCCGACTACCTGTTCTCCGGCTTCTCCGTACTCGCCACGATGATGCCGGGCATCTTCGCGAGCTCGATCCTGGCCGGGGAGCGCGACGGCAACCTGCTGCAGCTCAAACGCGCGCGGCCGCTGCCGCCGGGCGCCACCATCGTCGCCAAGGTCGTGATGGCGATGGCGATCGGCGGGCTGGCGGTCGTCCTCGTCGCGGTGGCGGCGCTCGCCGCCGGCAAGCTCACGGTGTCGGCCGGGCAGGTGGCGGCGATGGTGGGCACGCTCGTCGTCGGCACGATTCCGTTCGCGGCGATCGGACTGCTGCTCGGCACGCTCGTCTCGGGTGCGGCCGCGCCAGCCTGGGGTAACCTCGTCTTCCTGCCGCAGATCTGGCTGTCGGGGCTGTTCATTCCGCTGCCGGACTGGCTCGAGCGGTTCGTAATCGTCTGGCCGGCGTTCCACCTGAACCAGGCGGCGCTGGCGGCCGGGGGCGTCGAGCAGTTCCAGTTCGTCCCGCCGGCGTTGGCCCTCGCCGTGCTGGCGGGGGTCACCGTGATCTGCGGCGGCATCGCGATCCGCCGGCTGGCCCGCATCGGCTGAGGCATGGAGCGGTCGGGCCGGCCGGTCAGTGGAAGTCGCGACTGGTCGCCGTGCGCGGCGCGCGGGGGAGGCGGGGAGTCCAGAACCGGTCGGCGACCAGGTGGACGACGCCGTCGGCCGACTGGATCCGGCCGGTCACGCCGAGCAGCGCCGCAGTGCGCACCGTCCAGGCGTGATCCTTCCAGACCTGCTGCCAGATGACGACGTTGACGAAGCCGGTCTCGTCCTCGAGGGTGAGGAAGACGACGCCGTGGGCGTTGCCGGGGCGCTGGCGGCAGATGACAGCGCCGGCGTAGGAGGTCGTCGTGCCGTCGGGCAGGGTGGCGAGCGCGTCGGCGGTCGGCAGGCCGGCGGCGGTGAGCCGGTCGCGGATCGCCGCCAGCGGATGACTGCGCGGTGACAGGCCGGTCGTCTCGTAGTCCCAGATCAGCGTTTCGGTCGCATCGAGCCCGGGCAGCGCCGGCCGCGGCTCGGTCTCGGCCAGCTCGAGCGGCTCGTCGCGGCAGCGGGCCAGCTTGCGCACCTCCCAGAGCGCCTGGCGGCGGTCCGACTCGAGGCTCTCGAAGGCGCCGGCGGCCGCCAGCGTGTCGATCCGGTCGCGCCCCAGCGCGACGCGGCGCGCGAAGTCGGCCAGGTCGGCAAACGGCCGGCGGCGCCGCGCGAGGACGAGCCGCTCGCCATCGACGCGGCTCAGCCCTTTGACGCAAGACAGCCCGAGCCGCACCGCGCCGTGCTCCATCGCGCACTCCCAGTCGCTCACCGTGACGTCGACCGGCAGCACGGCGACGCCGCGGCGCTTGGCCTCGTCGATCAGCGTCGCCGGGGTGTAGAAGCCGAGCGGCTGCGCGTTCAGGATGGCGCACAGGAACTCGGCCGGGTAGTGGCATTTCAGCCAGGCGGTCGCGTAGGCGATCAGCGCGAAGCTGGCGGCGTGGCTCTCCGGGAAGCCGTACTCGCCGAAGCCGCAGATCTGCTCGAAGACGCGCTCGGCGAACTCCGGCGCGATCCCCTTGGCGGTCATCCGCGAGACCAGCCGTCCGCGGTGCTCGAAGATCCGGCCGTTGCGCCGCCAGGCCCCCATGTCGCGGCGCAGCTGGTCGGCCTCGCCCGGCGTGTAGTCGGCCGCCACCATCGCCAGGCGCATCACCTGCTCCTGGAAGAGCGGCACGCCGCAGGTCTTGGCGAGCACCGGTTCGAGGCTCGGGTGGGGATAGACGATCGGCTCCTCGCCGCGCCGCCGCCGCAGGTAGGGGTGGACCATCTTGCCGGAGATCGGGCCCGGGCGGATGATCGAGATCTCGATGACGAGGTCGTAGAAGTTGCGCGGCCGCAGCCGCGGCAGCATCGCCATCTGCGCCCGGCTCTCGATCTGGAAGACGCCGACCGTCTCGGCCCGGCAGATCATGTCGTAGGTCGCCTCGTCCCCCTCGGGGATGTCGGCCAGGGTGAGCGCGCGGCGCCGGGCGGGCTGCTCGTGCGCCGCGATCAGATCGAAGCAGCGGTGCAGCAGGGAGAGCGCCCCGAGGCCCAGCAGGTCGACCTTGAACAGGCCGAGGTTCTCGACGTCCTCCTTGTCCCACTGGATGACGGTGCGATCGGGCATCGTCGCGTTCTCGATCGGCACCAGCTCGCAGACCGGCCGGTGGCCGAGCAGGAAGCCGCCGGGGTGGATCGAGAGGTGGCGCGGAAAGTCGAGGATCTCGCCGGCGAGGGCGATCAGCTGCGCCACCGTGCCGCGCTCCGGGTCGAGGCCGGCGCGCCGGAACGCCTCCGGCTCGAGCGCGCCCCAGTGCGGCAGCAGGCGCGACAGCCGGTCGAGGCTCGTCTCGGCCAGGCCGAGCGCCTTGCCGACGTCGCGCACCGCCGAGCGCGGCCGGTAGCGGATCAGGTTGGCGACCATGGCGGCGTGCTCGCGGCCGTACTTGCCGTAGACGTGCTGGATCACCTCCTCGCGCCGCTCGTGCTCGATGTCGAGGTCGATGTCGGGCGGCTCGGCCCGCTCCATGGAGAGGAAGCGCTCGAACAGCAGATCGATTCGCCCCGGGTCGACCGAGGTGACGCCGAGGCAGTAGCAGACCACCGAGTTAGCCGCCGAGCCGCGCCCCTGGGCGAGGATCCCCTCGCGGCGGCAGAAGCGGACGATCTCGTACATGGTCAGGAAGTAGCCCGAGTAGTCGAGCGCGTCGATCAGCGTCAGCTCTCGCTCGATCTGCTCGCGCATCCGCGCCGGCACGTCGTCCGGCCAGCGCCCGCGCGCTCCGTCGAGGGTGAGCTGACGCAGCCACTCGATGGAGGTCAGCCCCTCGGGCAGCCGCTCGGACGGATAGCGGTAGCGCAGTTCGGCGAGCGAGAAGCGGCAGCGCGCGGCGATCTCGCCGGTGCGCTCGACGGCGCCGGGCAGGTCGGCGTAGCGGCGCGCGAACGCCGCCGCATCCTCGAGGGCGTGCTCGGCGTTGGGGCGCAGGAGACGGCCCGCCGCGGCCAGCGGCGTGCGGTGACGGATGGCCGTGAGCACGTCCTGGAGCGGCCGCCGCTCGGCCGCGTGGTAGAGGATCTCGGGCGCCGCGACGGGTGGAATGCGCAGCTTGCGGGCCGCGTCGAGCCGCCGCGCTTCGGCCGTCACCTCTTCGGCGCAGCGGTGGCGGGCGACCGGCGCGTAGAGGCGGTCGCCGAACGCTTCGCACAGCAGATCCGCCGGCCCGCCGGAGTCCGGAGCCCAGAGAGCGATCAGGCCGCCGGCGTGCGCGGCGACCTCCGGCCACGAGACGCACGAGCTTCCCTTGGGGGAGCGTCGCCGGCCGACGGTCAGCAGGCGGCAGAGGTTCGCCCAGCCGGCCGCCTCGGCCGCCAGCAGGACGATCCTGCCGTCCGCTTCGACGCTGACCGTCGCGCCGGGCAGCAGCTGCACGCCGTGTCGGCGCGCCGCCACGTGGGCCCGCACGACGCCGTGGACGCCGTCGCGATCGGTGAGCGCCAGGGCCGGCAGGCCGAGCCGGGCGGCCTGCTCGATCAGTTCGTGCGGGTGGCTCGCCCCTTCGAGGAAGGAGAAGTTGGAGCGCACGCAGAGCGGCACGGCGGCGCCCGTCATGGCCGGAGGACGCTCACGTCACGGTTCCCTGCAGGAACCAGCGCCGGCGGTTCCGGTCGAGGTAGATCCAGCGCAGCTCGCCGCCGGCCGTCTCGGCAAAGTAGTAGTCGCGTTCGTTGGCGCGTTCGTTGGCGCGCTCGTCGGGGGCCCTCTCCGTGCGGTCGCGGACGAGGGCGTCGCGCCACCAGCCGCCGGAAAGGCGGTAGGGGCCGGCAAAGCGCGGCGCCGGTACGGCGGGCGGATCGCCGGCGGACGGCGGACCGGGCAGCGGCCGCGCGCGGGTGAAGATCCGCCGCACCAGCGGCACCGCGTCCGGTTCGGCCGATGTCGCCGCGGGCGAACGGTCTTCCTGCGGCAGCTGGGCCAGCGGCTCCCAGAGGAACGATCCGGCGGGCAGCCAGCGGTCGGCCGGCCGCGCCCGCACCACGGCGGCTTCGCCCAGCTCGGCGCGCAGCCGCGCCAGCGCCCGCCCGGCGGCTTCCGCGTCGCGCCGGCTGCCGGCGAACAGGTCGAGCTGGCCCCCCTCGGGGGCGGCGCTGTCGGCCTCGATGCGCACCTGTTCGACGCGGGTCGGCAGGGCGAGCTGCTCGAGGCGCAGGCGGACGAGTTCGAGCAGCTGCGCGCCGTCGCGGGTCGGCCGCGCGGGGGCGAGTCGCTCGCGCCGCCGGCTGCCGTCTTCCAGCTGCAGGGTGAGGGTGAGCGCCACCAGCAGTTCGCCGCGCCGCTCGAGTTCGGTCAGCAGCGGATCGAGCAGCCGCTTGGCCAGGAAGAGCAGGCGCAGCGCGTCGTCGTCCGGCGCCTCGAGTTCGGTCTGCGCGGCGAGCGCTTCGCGCGGCCGCTCGGGGGTGAGCGGTTCGGCGAGCGCGTCGGAGGCGAGGCGGTGGAGGCGCAGGGCCGCGGCGCCGAACCGTTCGGCGAGGCCCCCTTCGGGCAGCCGGGCGAGGTCGTCGACGGTGACGACGCCGAGCCGGTCGAGGGCGGCGCCCAGGTCGGGATCGATCCCCAGCCGCGCCAGCGGCACCTGGCCGGCGGCGCGCCGCTCGGCGGCCGGGTCGGCAAACAGGACGACGCCCCGCGCGGTGCGGGCAGTGGCCCAGGTGCCGAAGCGGGTGAAGCCGACGGTCACCGCGGTGGCGCGGCAGGTGAGCGGGCGCCGGGCCGGATCTGCGTCCGACGCGTTCCCGCTGTCGGCCGCCGGCCGCTCGAGCGCCGCGAGGACCGCGTCGGCCCAGGCGCGCATCGACGGCCAGAGGCGGTGCAGGCCCGCGGCGTCGAGGAAGAACAGGCCGGGTTCGCCGGCCGCCGGTTCGACGCCGGGGGTCAGGGTGAGCAGCCGTCGCACGAGGTCGGCGACGGCCGCCTCGACCTCGGCCGGTTCGACGACGCCGGCCACCAGGCCGCCGTCGAGGGCGAGCGCGGCGCCGTAGCGCATGCCGGGGACGATCCGGCGCCGCCGCGCCCGGGCGTCGACCTGAAGGATCCGGCCCTGCGGGGTGTCGCGGTCGACGACCGCGGCGGGCCGTCCGGTCCATTCGGGGTGGCGGGTGAGCAGGAGCTGCAGCGGCAGCGCCGGCACGTGGGCGCAGGCGAGACGAAACACGGGAGAGGCTTCACAGGCCGGGCGGGCCGAGCCGGAACTCTTCGTGGCTCCAGCCCGGCGCGCGCCGCTTGTCCTTGATCGCTTCGAGCCGGCAGGCGTAGCGCCCGGGGCGCTGCGGCGGCAGGGGAGTGAGGCGGGTGGCTGCCGCCCGCAGCGAGACGGGCGCTCCCAGGGAGGGCCGCTCGGCCGCTTTGTCGGTGAGCACGACGACCAGGGCGTCGTGGCGATCGGCCAGGCCGGCGAGGCGGGCGAGGAGCGGCTGCGGCGGGGCCGCGGGAGGCCGGGCCCGGGCCGCAGCGGTCGGGGCGTCCGCTGTCGATCGGGTCGGGCAGATCAGGTCGATCACCACGAGGCCGAAGCCGCCCGAGCGCAGGAGCCGTTCGCCGGCGCGCGCGGCGGCCGGGGGATCGGGCGCGAAGACGACCGGCAGGCGCGCCAGGTCGATTCCGCCGGCGGCGGCGTCGGGGGGAAAGAAGCTCGAGCCGTGGCAGGCAATCCAGGCGACGCTCTCGCCCCGCCGCTGGGCGTCGAGCACGAGTGAGAAGGCGAGCGACAGGGCGGCCGAGGCGCCGTGTCCGGACAGTTCGATCAGCCGCCCGGTGAGGCCGGGCAGGCTCCAGCTCGCGCGCTCGACACCGGTCGTGCGCTGCGGCAGCCAGCGCACGGCCGGCGCGACGTGTTCG
>CAZUAT010000072.1:0-1991 GCA_964618415.1 uncultured Thermoanaerobaculia bacterium | reverse complement strand
CATCTCACGCTTCCCATCTCATGCTTGGAGGCGGGGCGGACCTTCGCCGCGTCGGTCTTCGAGGTAGCGCCGCACTTCGATCACTTTGCCGACCAGGCGCAGGTCGCGCTGCGGCGGCACGATCGGCGCGTGGGCGGGGTTCTCGGGCTGCAGGATCCACTGTCCGCGCCGCCGCACGAGGCGCTTGACGGTGGCTTCGCCGTCAACGAGCGCGACGACGATCTCGCCCGGTTCGGCGGCGCTCTGGCGCCGCACGATGACGATGTCGCCGGGCAGGATCCCGGCCCCGGTCATGCTTTCGCCTTCGACTTCGAGGGCCAGCAGCTCGTCGGCCGGCCGCCGGCTCTCGATGGCCAGGTAGCCGCGCGGCTCTTCGATCGCTTCACGCAGCCCGCCGGCCGCCACCCGCCCGAGCAGCGGCACCAGGACCCGCGCCGCCACTCCGGGGTCGGGGAGCCGATAGCCGCGCGCCTTGCCCTCTTCGCGCACCAGCCGCCCCTCGGCCACCAGTGCCGCCAGCTGCTGCCGCGCCGACTCGACCGCCCGGAACCCGAACCGCACCTGCACTTCCCGCACCGTCGGCGGCTCCCCGGCCAGCAGCCGGTCGCGCACGTACCGAAACACCCGCTCGCGCGTCTCTCCAGGGGGGGTATGCGCCATCGTGCTCTGCCTCGCTCTCCGAGCCTCACCGGCTCCACCCGGGAGGAAAACAGACATATGACTGTCTTGTCAAGCGCGGCGGGGGAGAAGCAGATACCTGCGAGATCGGCACCCCGTCACCGCGTCTTTCTCGGCTATGGAAGACACAACCGCTGTGCCGACCCCGACGCCCCGCCTGCTGGATCGCCTCCGTCTCGAAGCCCGCCGCCGCCGGCTTTCACCCCGCACGGAGAGTGTCTACGCGAACTGGGTACGCCGCTTCGTGCGATTCCACGGCCTGCGCTACCCGCGCGAACTCGGTGTCGCCGACATCACGGCCTTTCTCACGCACCTCGCCGTCACCGACCGCGTCGCCCCGTCGACCCAGAACCAGGCCTTCGCCGCGCTGCTCTTTCTCTACCGCCAGGTGCTCGGCGTCGATCTCGGCGAGCTTCCGCCGGCCATCCGCGCTCGCCGCCCGAAGCGCCTCCCGGTCGTTCTCTCCCGCGAGGAGACGCGCCGCCTGTTCGCGCAGCTGCGCGGCGAGCCGCGACTCGTGGCGCAGCTGCTCTACGGCTCCGGCCTGCGCCTCCTCGAGGCCCTCCGACTGCGCGTCAAGGACATCGACTTCGACCGCCGTGAAGTGACCGTGCGTTCCGGCAAGGGAGACAAGGATCGCCGTACCATGCTCGCAGCGGGTCTGGTTGATCCGCTACGCGAGCAGATCGAGCGCGCCCGCGCGCTCTGGGACAGCGACAGGAAATCCGACCTCCCCGGCGTCGCGCTGCCGCATGCTCTCGCCCGCAAGTACCCGAACGCCGGCCGGGAATGGCCCTGGTATTGGCTCTTCCCGGCACCCACCCTCTGGCCCGACCCCGAACGAGACCGCGGCGGCCGCCACCACTTGCACGAGAGCCGCATCCAGCGCGCCGTCCGCCGCGCCGTCCGCGAAGCAGAAATCGCGAAGCCCGCCTCCTGCCACACCCTGCGCCACAGCTTCGCGACCCACCTCCTCGAAGCCGGCTACGACATCCGCACCGTCCAGGAACTCCTCGGCCACCGCGAAGTCTCGACCACGATGATCTACACCCACGTCCTCAACCGCGGCGGCCTCGGCGTCCGCAGCCCCGCCGACGACCTGTGACCGCACCCAACCCAATCCCCGCCGCGCTATGCGACAGAAAACGGCACGTTTGACCTCTCAGCAAACCGGAATGTACTCTACGGATCCGACGGATTTCAGGCCACTTATGCCCGCCCATAGCCCCCTCCCCCCACAACGCTATACGGCATCTTTCGCCACGTTGCCATCTCTCTGCACCCCCAACAGCTGCAGCAGAATTCAGAGTTAG
>CAZUAT010000071.1:0-13484 GCA_964618415.1 uncultured Thermoanaerobaculia bacterium | reverse complement strand
ACTCATCGCCCCCCAGCCAGCGCCTGAACGTCTCGCGGGCCAGTGCGGCCCCGAGCACCGTCAACCGCTCGCCGCGCCGGACCAACCGCAGCCGCACCCCGGCGACCCGTCGGGCGGCGTCCAGCAGCCGCTCGCGCGCGCTCGACAACGGCAGGCGGGAGGACGCGACCAGGCGCGCCGCCACGCGCGCCACGCTGGTCTCGGCCGCGATCAGCCGCGCGACCAGGAACTCGGCCACCTTGGTCGGCGTCTTGAACGCCTGGTGAGCGACCAGGTCGGCAACCGCCTGATCGATCTCGTGCCCCAGCCCGGTGAGAACCGGACGAGGTGACCGGGCGACGGCCAATGCGATCGTCCGACTGTCGAATGCGGCCAGGTCGGTTCGCGAGCCGCCGCCACGTACCAGCGCGATGGCGTCGACCGGCGCGTTCCCGAGCAGTTCGAGCGCCGAGACGACATCGCGTTCCGCCTCGACCCCCTGGACGGCGGCGTGCACGAACAGGACGCGAAAGGCGAAGCCGCTCTCGCGCAGCGTAGCCAGGAAGTCGTGGTATGCGGCGCTGCCCTGCGAGGAGATCAGGCCGATGGTAAGCGGCAGATCGGGCAGGGGCAGGCTGCGGTTGAGTTCCAGCAGGCCGGCGGCGGCGAGCTCGGCCAGCGTCTCCCGGCGCCGGCGCTCGAGCTGCCCCAGCGTGAAGGCCGGATCGACCTCGCGCACCTGGACCTGCAGGCGTCCCCCGGGCGGATAGAAGTCCACGCTGACCCGGCAGCGCACCGCCAGGCCCTCGGCCAGCCGCTGGCCGGCCCGGTCGAGCACCGGTCGGATCCGCGCCCACTCGCCTCGCCAGATCACCGCCGAGAGCGTCCCGACGATCCGATCGTCGTCGCCCTTTTCGATCAGGTCGAAGTAGTGATGCCCGGCCTGGCTGGGCCGGTAGCGCGCCACCTCCCCGGTCAGCCAGACGGACTCGAAGGCGCCGCGCAGCAACTCCTGCAGCGCCCGGCCGAGCTGCGAGACCGTGAATTCGGGCGCCGCGGGCGCGGAGTCGAACTCGGGCGAGAAAAGATCCAACGCCGTAGTCGCCGTCAGTGGAAGCTCTTGAGCTCCCGCGACGACGCGATCGGCAACCCCTCGGCCCATTCCAGCGCGCGCTTGTCGCTGCGCTTGCGGGCGAAAGCGACGGCGTCCTTGCGGTCGGCGAAGAGCCTCCACAGGAACGTGTGCCCGGCCGGAGCCGTGAAGTAGGTGAACCGCTCCGGATCGGCGGCAATCAGCGGCCCGGCCTCAGCGTCCCCGTTGACACCCACGCAGGCCACACCGATCGCCCGGTGAGCCAGCGCGAGCGCGCGCAGGGCCTCGTCGTACTCGGACAGCTCCTCCTTCGAGAGCGTCGAGTGGAGGATCGAGATCCGGCTCGCCTCCTCGTCGGCCAGCAGGTTGTAGGGCACGTCGTGGCGATCCATCGCCTCCTTGGTCTCGGCGGTGGTGACGAAAACGTCGTCTGCTCCGACCACCTTGTAGGCGATGCAGAAGACCTCGGGCTCGAAGCGCGGGAAGGCCTCGGCGAGGATTCCCTCGTCCTCGACGGTGAAGTAGTAGAGACGGTTGAGCAGCCGACGGGAAGCCATGGAAAGTCCTCCGTTCAGGGACCTTGTATCACAGGAGCCGGGGTGCCCACTTGCGACGTCCCGAGTGGCCCGGGCCAGGTCCGTCGCTGAACCCCGCCCGGCGGCCTGCCAGCGGCCGCCCGGGCCGATCTCCGCCGTCTCGCGGGCGACCCCGGATAGACTCGGGGCCTCGTGCTGCTGGCCGACAGATCAACGCTCGAGCTGCGCCTTCCCGCCGCGGCGCTGCGCCTTTGGGGCGACGGTCCCGGAGCGACGTCGCGCATCGACGCTTCGGCGCCGGCCGAGATCGGCGTCGCCCGGGTGGCAAGTGGCCTCTGGCTGCTGCTGCCCACCGCCGGCCGGCCGGCCGTCTTCGACGCGGCAGTCGACCTGGCGGCCCGCAAGCTGTCCGAGCTGACGCCGCAGCTGGGTACCGGTAAGCTGCGCGCCCTGATCACCCCTGCGGCGGCCACCCTGGGCGGATCGGCGCCCGAGCTGCTCGCCGATCCACTGCTCGACGAGCTGCGCACCGCTCCGCCGCGCCTCGCTCCGGACGCCGTCCACCTGACCACGCACGCCGCGCTCGGCCTCGAAAGTCGCTACGTCACCGCCTCGGCCGGGCAGCTCGACTCGCGCAGCGGCCGGGTCGTTCCGCTGGTGCTGCTCGGTCCCCCGGCCCCCGGGCTGCCGCCGTGGCGCAACCCCCAGGTGCTCACCCGGACGCCGCGCTGGATCCCGCGGGCGCTGGCGGCCGAACTGACCGAGCTCGCCACCGGCCCGGCGCTGCGCATCACCGGACCGATCGGGGTCGGCAAGACGCGCCTCGCCTGGGAGGTCCTCAAGGGTGCGGGCCGAGCCGTGGCCTGGCGGACGCACGACTTCCACCCTCCCTCGTCGACGCTGGTCGAGCTGCTGTCGGCCGAACGTCAGCGCCCGCTCTGGCTGGTCTACGACGGACTCGAGGCCGGTGGCGAGGAGACCTGGGCAGAGATCGAGACCCTGCTCGCGCGGCGCGACCTGGGCCGCGGGCTGCATCTGCTCCTGATCGGCCGCGCCGGCACCGCCTGGCCGGGCGCCGCGGCGGGACTGCCCGAGCTGCGTGTACCGACATTCGAGGGCGCGGAGTGGGATCGGATCTGCCAGCAGCTCTTCCACGGTCTCGCTTTGCCGCCGACGGTCGCCGAACGGCTCGCGGCCGGTGCGGCCGGCAATCCGTTCGCGCTCGAGGAGGGGCTGGTCCATCTGGTCCGTGATCGTCAGCTGCGCCAGGTGTTCGGGTCGTTCTTCTTCGGCGGCCGCGAGAGCGAAGCGCAGTTCCAGCCTTCGGCACGCCTGCGGCTGCATGCCGAGGCTGAGGCGGCGCGGATCGGCGACCCGACTCCGCTCCGCCTGCTCGCTCTGACCGATCAACCGGTCCCGCCCACGGAACTGCGCGCAGCCGCACAGGACCTGTCCGGGGCCGACCTCGCACCCGGCTGGCACGCGGCGTTCGTCGACGCCGGGCTGAGCGAAGCGACGATCGGACCGTGGGGAGAAGGCCTGCGCCCGACCAGCCCGGCGATTGCCCGGGCACTGGGCGGCGCGCTGTCCGAGGGTGCCGGCCAGCGCGCGCGCGAAGTCCTCGGCGAACTGCTGGCCGCCCGCAGCTCGTCACCGGAGGAGCTGTGGGCCGCCTGGCCGCTGCTCGCCGGCACAGACGAAGGGGCGCGCACGCTGCTCGCCGTCGCGCGCAGCCGCGGCGGGGCGCCGCGCGACGAACAGTTTGCGGCGCTGCGCGCCGAGCTCGCCTCGCTGTCCGAGCGCGGCGCCGATCGGGCCCTCGAACTCGATCTGCTCTGGGCGCTGCTGCCCCTGGCCCGCCGCCTCGGCCGCCTGCACGAGCTGCAAGGCGCAATCGAGCGCGGACTCGTGCTGGCGCGCAAGAACCCCGAGCGCTTCGTCGCGATTGCCGCCGTATCGGCCGAGCTTGCCCAGAAGGAGGGCCGCCTGCGCGACGCCGAGACGGTGCTGCGCAACGCGTTGACCGCGGCGCGCGACCTGGACGATCGGCGCAAGGAGGTCCTGGTCATCGAGCTCGGCCGCGTGCTCGTCCTGCTGCGTCGCACGGACGAGGCCCGCGACCTGTTCTCGAAGACGCAGGCCATCGCCGAGCGTGCCGGTCGATCCGGCGTCGCTGCGCAGTGCCTGTTCCTGCTCGGCAACCTCGCCTTCCACGACCTCGACTTCGCGCAGGCCCGCGAGCTGCATCAGCGGGCCCTCGAGCTGCGCCGCAAGACCCGTCTGCCGGCCACCGTCGCCGCATCCCTGGCCGCACTCGGCGCGGTCGCGCTGGCAGAAGGCAACGTGCCGGAGGCGATCGACTGCTACGAGCAGTCGCGGGCCGCCCTGGAAGGCGAGGGCTCGGACATCGAGGCCTCCTGGGCACTGTTGGGGCTCGGCCGAGCCCTTGCGCGGCTGGGCGACTTCGCCGGGGCGCTCCCGGTCCTCCGGCGCTCCCTGCAGCTGCGTGAAGGTCGCGACGATGCGCGCGGCGAAGCGATCGCGCGGGTCGCAACGGCGGGCGTGCTGCTGCGGCTCGGACACCTCGACGAGGCACTGGCCGAAGTCCGGCGCGCCCACTTCTCCCTCGCCATGCTTCCGGAGAGCGAGGCGGCGGCCGAGGCCGAGCAGGTCCTCGGCGACATCCATCTGCGCCAGCGCCGGTTCGTCGACGCGGCGCGCCACTACGGCGAGGCCGAGCGGCTCTATCGCGCGGTCGGCAACGAGATCAGTCTGCCAGACATTCTGGCGGCGAGGCTGGAGGCTGCGATCGCCATCGGCGAGCCGGCAGGGATCGCGCAGGCGTTCGCCGCGCTCGACGCCGAGCGCGTGCGGCGCCCGCGCAGCACCGCCGGCATCGCCTGCGACTTCCAGCTCTACAACGCCTGCGAATGGCTGCGGCAACACAACCAGGCCGCCGTCGACCCGCTGCCGTACCTGGAGAGCGCGCATGCGGAGCTGATGCGCGAGACGGGCTTCCTCGCCCCGGAGCTGCGGCAGCGCTTTCTATTCCAGATTCCGGTCCACCAGGCGGTGCTGGACGCCGCCACGCGACGCGGCTTGAAGATCCCCGGCTGATCGGACGGTCAGCGCCGAGGAGCGGCGATCAGCGCATCGAGTTCGGCCCGCGCCGCCGCGTCGATCTCGGTATCGGCCAGGAACAGCTCTCGCGCCGCACCGTCGAGCCGCACCGCCGGACGCTCGAGCGCACCGCGTACGGGGGCGCACTCGATGCTTCCCAGCGACAACAGCGACGCGGTATCGCACAGTCCGACCACCTGGTCGATCAGGCGCGACCGTACATCGACGCGGATCTCCGGCGGCAGTCTCTCGAGCAGCACGCGGTAACCGTTCTCGGCCCGTTCGAGGCGGGCTGCGCCGTCGAGCACGAGTCGCTGCGGAGGCAGGATCAGGTCGTCCGCCAGACGGGTGCCGCGGCCGGCCAGATCGACATCGGCAACCAGCGCCCCCTTGCCCAGCAGCTCGATCTCCAGCGTGCCTTCGACGCGCCCGCCGCCGAGTGCGACGAGGCGCGCAACGTGATCCCGCACCAGGACTACCTGCCGGGGCGAGCTGAGGCGGACGGTGACCGGGTCGACCCCGAACGGTGCCAGCTCCCCGACCAGATCGGAATAGACGCGGTTGAACGCCGGGACGCGCACCTCGCGCGGCCCGTTCGGCGTGCTCGCCGCCAGCAGGAGACCGGCAAGCCCGGCGATCGCACAGGCCGCGAGCGCGGCGTGACGCCGCCGGGTAGCGTCGCGGAAGCTCCCTCCGTCGCTCATTGCCGCCCAGTGTAGCGCCGCGCCGGGCCACCACCAAGTCCGCCGCGTCACGGCGTGTACCCGCTGGCCGCGCGGACCTTGTGGCCGCGCCGATCGACGCGCACCTGCAGTTCGTGCCGCTCGCCCTCGCGGGCCGGCGGATCGGGCGAGAAGGCGAGCAGGTACTGGCTGCGCAGCTCGCGCTCGATCTGCTCGTAGGCACCGGCGAGGTCGCTCGCCTTGTCGATGAACCAGGTGCGACCCCCGGTCTCGGCGGCCAGATCACGCAGCTTCTCGCGGATCGCGATGCTGCCCGGCCCGATGCCGAGCCCGATCGTGTAGATGGACACCCCGGCACGTCGGGCGTACTCGAGCGTCTCCTTCCACGGCACCAGGCTCCCGAGGTCGTCGCCGTCCGACAGGAGGACCATCGCCTTGCGCCCGCGCACCCCGCGATACTGGTAGAGCGAGTAGACCAGCGCATCGTGAAGCGCGGTGGCGCCGATCGCAGGCAGATCGCGGAAGGCGACCTCGATGGCCGTGGCGTCCGAGGTGAGCGGCATGAGCAGCGCCGGGCGACCGCTGAAGCCGACCGCGAAGCAGCGATCCTTGGGCGCCATCACGCTGGAGAGGAACTCGCTCGCCGCCAGCTTCGCCTCGCCGAGCGATTCGCGCATCGAGCCGGACGTATCGAGCACCAGGCCGAGCGTCAGCGGGAGGCCGGTGACGCGTTCGAACCGGGTGATCGTCTGCGGCCGGCCGTTGTCGAGCAGCGTGAACGCCTCGCGGCCGAGTTCGCTCACCAGCATGCCGTTCGCGTCGGTCACCGTGGCGTAGACCTCGACCAGTTCGACCTCGACCTCGGCGAGGAAGTCGGTCGCATTGAGGACCCGGAAGTCCTCGACCCGTGTGCCGTCATCGTAGACAGCCGTGACGGTCAGGTAGGTGAGCTCCTCGCCAGTCGGCACCTCGAAGCGGACCTCCCATGGCGGACTGGTCAGCGTGGCAATCGACCGGTCCGAGAGCCGGAACTCGACGTGCTCGATCCGTCGACCCTCGGGGACTACGACTGCCGCGGTGGCCCTTGCCGCGCCGGTGACGTGGGCGCCGCGGGGCGGCTCCAGGAGGCGCACGCGCGGCTCGCCCTGGGGCTCGTTGAGCAGCAGCTCGTCGACCGCCACTACTTCACCGTCCGCGTCGAGTCCTTCGGCCCGCAGCAGCGTCTCGCGCGGGATGTTCGGGAGGCGTAGTTCGGCCGTCCACGGCGACGTGCCGCGGGTTATCTGCGGACGACCGTCCAGCGAGAAGCGGACGCGCCGGATGCGGTCGCCGATAACGATCGCTTCCGCGCGGTAGAGCCCGAACTGCACGTCACCGACCGGCGGCAGCAGCACCAGCGAGTCACGCCGCTCGCTGCGAGTCAACGCCAGATCCTGGCCGACCACGGCGTCTGCGGTGGTCTCGGCCGCTTCCGGCGTCGGCTCGGCGGGCACGGTGAAGGCCCGCTCCACGCGCACGGTGCGGCCGGTCGTCTCGTCGCGGACATCGAGACGCGCCACGAATGACTCATTGGGCCGCAGCGCCCGCTCGACGATCAACACCGGTGGCGTGGTTTCGGCCGGCGGTGCGAAGACGAAGCGGTTGCGGAAGCGCTCGAAGACTCCGGCCTCACGGTCGATCAGGCCGGAGACCGAAATGCGGACCTCTTTCCCGCCAGCCGCCTCGACCGGCTCCAGCGGTGTCCCGGCCGGAAAGCGGACCCGGAATCGCGCCACCAGGCGCTGGTCGTGCCAGTCGGGAAAGCTGAGCGTGAGCTCGGGCGCCGGCAGCGCCGCGGCCTCCGGTGTTTCGGGCACCGCGAGCGCAGCCTTCGCCCACAGACCCAGATCGCCCGGCGGCGCGAACCAGCGGTCCACGTCGGCGTCGCGCATGCGGTCATGCCGGAAGCCGAACAGGCCCGAGACCCCGCTGATCTCGTCGACGCGCTTGGCGTCCTTGCAGATGGCCAGGTCGATCCGCTTGCCGCGGATCCGGCCGCGCAGCTCCTCGATCTGCTCGAGCAGGTACTCCATCTCCTCGGTGTAGAGCGCTCGCTTGGAGCTGGTCGGATACCAGGCCTGGTAGTGGCGGCCGACTGCCGGCTGGTAGAGCAGCAATGCAGGTCCGGCCGGGTCGATCCCGTAGCGCCAGATTTCGAGTGGCACGTACGTCTCCGCGCACTCGACCTCCACCCGCTCGGTCGGGGCTCCGTGCAGAAAGAGCAGCTGCGCCCGCGCGTCGTACGGCGACAGTCCGGCCGCGCCGACCAGCGCCTGCCGGCGGGCGATCGCCTCGCTGAGCTCGTTGCCCGGCGTCGCGCGGTCGGGATCCTGGGCGAGGAATGCCCCAACGGCGGCGCTCATCGCGGCCGGATCGCCTGCCGCCAGGCGTTCGCGCTCAGCACGCGGCATCAGTAGGCCGGGCCCCTCAGTGAGAAAGCGGCGCGCCGCTTCGGCGTCCAGTCCGCCGTCGGCGCCACGGACGATGACGGGAAGCCCTACCAGGATCAGCGCCGCAGCTGCCAGCTGGAGCAGCTGCGTTCTCGGCGTCGGATACGGCTTCGGGTCTGGCATCTCGATCTGCGGCCTCCTCACCGGGCGCGGGTCGTGCCGACCCGGCCCCGTATCCGGGCAAGCAAGTCACGCGCCGGGCATCCTAGAATGGTCCCCCCATGAGCCGCGTTCCCGCCTATCCGATCGCCGCCTGGCAGGCTGGCGACACTGTCCAGGGTTTCGCCCTGCTGCGCCGCAAAGATGTCCGGCAGGACAAGGCGGGTCGGGACTACCTCGACCTCGAACTGGCCGACGCCAGCGGCTCGATCACCGCCAAGGCCTGGTCGGACTCGGCGGCACTCGCCGCTGAGTTCGCGGCGTTCGATTTCGTGAAGTTCCGCGGGCAGGTGCAGAGCTATCGCGACCAGCTCCAGCTCAAGGTCGACAACTGCCGTCGGGCCATGGAGGCCGACCGGGCGGACGGTTTCGACGAGGGGCTCCTGGTTCCGACCACTCCCGAGGACATCGACTCCCTCTGGTCGACCCTGACCGGGACGCTGGACTCGCAGCTGAGACGCCCCGAGGCCAAGCGCCTGGCACGCGAGACGCTGGCCGTGTACGGGGAGCGCCTGCGGGTCCACCCGGCCGCCAAGGCCATCCACCACGCCTATCGCGGCGGTCTGCTCGAGCACACGACCTCCATGCTCGGCCTGGCGGTGCGGATCAGCGACCA
This sequence comes from uncultured Thermoanaerobaculia bacterium, assembly GCA_964618415.1. Classification (GTDB taxonomy): domain Bacteria; phylum Acidobacteriota; class Thermoanaerobaculia; order Multivoradales; family JAGPDF01; genus JACTMI01. Next base: position 4,809 of record CAZUAT010000071.1, on the reverse strand, counting down.
CTACCCCGATCTCGACCGCGATCTGCTGCTGCTCGGCGTCCTGTTTCACGACCTCGGCAAGCTCGAGGAACTCGGCGCCATGCCGCGCAACGACTACACGCCCGCCGGCCGCCTCGTGGGTCACATCGTGCTGGGACGCGATCTGGTGCGCGAACGCACTGCGGCCATTGATGGTTTTCCGGAGGAGCTGCGCCTGCAGCTCGAGCACCTCGTGCTGTCGCACCAGGGGCGCTTCGAGTTCGGATCACCGGTGCAGCCGATGACCCCGGAGGCGATCGCGCTGCACGCGATCGACGATCTCGACAGCAAGCTCGTCGTGCTGCGTGACCTGCGGTCGCGCGCCCTGGCCCCCGGCTTCGTCTGGGCACGCAGCCTGGAGCGCTTCGTCTGGCTGGCCGACGCTCCGGGCGCCACGGGCGGCATGGGTGCCGACGACGATCCGGCGGAGTGACGGCTCTCGATCGGCCGTCAGCCCCACTCCATCCGGTACAGCATCCAGTAGACCGCGACGCCGCTGAGCGAGACGTAGAGCCAGATCGGCAGCGTCCAGCGGGCAATCCGGCGGTGCCGGTCGAAGCGCCGCGCCAGCGCCCGCGAAAGCGTGATCAGCGCGAGGACGGGGACGACCGCCGCCAGCATCGTGTGCGACAGCAGGATCGCCAGATAGAGCGTGCGCGCTCCGCCGGTGCCCGGAAAGCGCACCGAACCGACCTGGTAGTGGTAGGTCAGGTAGGAAACGAGAAACAGCGTCGAGCAGGCGAAGGCCGCGAGCATCGTCCTCCGGTGGGCCTCGACCCGCCGGGCCACGATCAGCCGCCAGCCGATCACCAGCAGGACGGCAGCCGTCGCATTGAGCGTCGCGTTGAGCGTCGGCAGATCGCGCCAGTTCATGGGGTCGACAGCGTCCCGCGTCGCAGGTTCAACGCCGTCCCTGCTCGCGCCACAGGCGGCGGGCGTCGGCGATCAGCCGCCGCAGCTCGGCATCGCCCTCCTCGAGCGGCGAGTAGTAGCCGCGCACCCGGCCCTCGCCGTCCACCAGCGCGAAGCGCGTGCTGTGGAGGATCGGCATCGCGACGTTCTCCGGCGCGTCTTCGACCGCGAGCAGGAAGCCGTCGCGAACCAGGCTGCGCACGGCCCCGCGCTCGCCGGTCAGCATCAGCCAGGCGGAGTCCGTGATGCCCTTCCCGGCAGCATAGTCGCGCAGTATGTTGGGCGTGTCGTGCTCGGGGTCGACCGAGATCGACACGCTGGTCAGAGGCAGATCTCCCGGCAACCGCTCGCGCAGCTTCGCCATCTGTTCGGTCAGCAGCGGACAGACCATTGTGCAGCGGGTGAAGAAGAAGTCGGCCACCCACGGCCGTCCACTCAGCTCGCGCAGCGTGACCTCGGCACCGCTGCGCTCGGTGAGGGAGAAATGGGGCAGGGTCGCGAAGACCGGCAGCGGCTCGGCGGTCTGCTCGCGCACCAGCGCAACGATGGCCACCGCGATGGCCGCGGTCAGCAGCGCCCAGGCGATCGCCGCCCGCATCAGTCGCGCATCAGAGGAGCGGCCGCGCGATCCAGCGATGGTCGGCGACCAGGATGCCGAGCAGGACCGGCAGGTAGGCGACCGAAGCGAGCAGCAGGCGCCGCGCGGTCGGCACCGCCGGGCCGCGGGCGAAGGCCACCGCGGCGTACAGGAAAAGCCCGCCCGCCACCAGGGCTCCGACCAGGTAGAGACCGCCGGACAGACCGACCGCGCTGGGCAGGAGCGAGACGGGCAGCAGCGCCACCGTCCACAGCGCCGACTGGCGCCCGGTCCGGGCGAAGTCGGGGTCGTCGATTGTCAGCATGCGCATGCCGGCCGCTCGGTAATCCTCGCGATACAGCCAGGCGATCGACAGGAAGTGCGGCAGCTGCCAGAGGAAGAGCAGCGCGAACAGCACCCACCCCCCGAGCCCGACTTCGCCGGTGGCCGCGGTCCAGCCGAGCAACGGCGGCGCTGCGCCCGGCACCGCGCCGACGATGGTGGCCAGCGAGGTCCGCGTCTTCATCGGGGTGTAGACAAGAACGTAGGAGGCCAGGGTCGCCGCCGACAGCACGGCGGTGAGCGGATTGACGAGCGCGGTGAGCCCAACGATGCCCGCGGCGGCGAGGACGCATCCCCAGAGGAGGGCGAGGTCGGACGCCATCCGCCCGGACGGCAGCGGGCGGTGAGCGGTGCGCCGCATCCGCTGGTCGAGCTCCCGTTCCCACCAGTGGTTGAGCGCCGCTGAGCCCGCGGAGACCAGAGCGATGCCAACCACCGCGATCGCAAAGCGCCCCCACGGCAGGGTTCCGGGCGGCTGTCCCAGCAGGTAGCCGGCGGCGGCGGTGACCGTCACCAGACCGGTGATCCGGGGCTTGGTCAGGTCGATCAGATCGGCGGTGCGCGAGGGGTTCGCGCGGGGTGACGAACGCATCGCGGGAATGTTATCGCGCCCGCCGGCCACCTCGGGCGCGGCGGGCGAGTCGGCTAGAATCCGGCGTGCCTCGGAGGCGTGGCGCCGCCGGGACCGACCCATCCAGTGATTGCGTCAGATCCGACCCGGAGACTCTCGATGATCCGTCCCGCCCAGCTCGCAGCCCTCGCCCTGCTCTGCTGCAGCCTCATCGCGTGCGACAGCGACAGCCGTAGCGGCTCGACGCCCACCACGCCGCCGCCCCCTCCGCCCCCTCCGGCCACGATCGCCGGCGAGTGGAGCGGCACGGAGACGGTCGAGAGCGTCCGGCCGAACGACCTGTGCGTTTCGGTCGCCTATCTCGAGACCCGCCGGGGGGTCGCGGTCCCTGTCACGGCGACGTTCGAAGTGAACGGGAACCAGCTGACGATCACCTACCACCACACCTTTGGCGACTACACCGCCAGCGGGACGGTCGATGGGACCTCCTTCTCGGCGACCCTTGACGCCGTCACGCCGGCCGAGCACCAGCTCCAGTGCCGCGTGCCGGGCACCGGCCAGAGGCGAACCCGCGTAGTCTCGCTCGCCAGCGGGACGATCTCCGGTACCGCCAACGCCAACTTCACCTCGATCACCGCGCACGTCACGCTGCGCGAGAACACGCGCGGGCTCACCGGTGCCAACACCGATCCGGTGACGACCGAGGCCGCACTGGCCCTCACCAAGCCCTGATCGAACGCCGGCGGGCCGGGCCGCCGGCTCGCCTCATGCGATCCGCACCTTGAGGGTGGCGCCGATGAACGCCATCAGGCGGCGCAGCTCGTCGTAATCCGGGTGCCGGAGGCGGAACCAGGCGTTGGCGAGATAGCCCTTCTCGATCGCCACGGTGCGGCGACCGGGTCGAGGCAGGTCGTGGGCCCAGATCCACTCGCCACAAGCGCGGCGGATCTGCTCGACTCCGGCGTACCCGGCCACCTTGCCGTCGCGCGGCGGGCGGACCTGGACCGACCCGGTGGCCCAGCGCCGCGTCGGCCGGGCTTCGACCCGTCCGGTGACGATTGCCCGCGCCCACTCGCCGTAGATGTCGAACTCGTTGCCGACCGCGTAGAGGTCCCAGAGCCGTTCACCGGGCGGACGGGCGCCGATCTCGGAGATCCGCAGTCCCTTGGAGCCGAAGAACCACTCCATGTGGGTGGCGGTCGTTCCGAGGCCCAGCGCGCGGATCACCTGGCGTCCAGTGCGGCGAAGCTCGGCGTAGCTGTCGAGTTCGACCCGATTGGTGGCGGCGATCTGCGGCACGACCCGGCGGTCGGACAAGGCCGCCAGGACCGGCGGGTAGTAGTGCGAGACGAACTCGAGCCGCGGCTCGCCGCCCACCGAGAGGGTGTCGTAGAACCCCTCGTGTCCGTCCACGAACTCCTCGACCGCCACCGGCTCGCCGCCGTTGCCGAGCCGGTGGGCGCGCGCGGCCCGCTCGAGGCCGCCGGCGTCCTCGACGCGGAAGGTCTTCTGGGAGCCGAGGCCGGCGCGCGGCTTGACGATCACCGGGTAGCCGACCCGCTCGGCGAAGGCGGCGAGGTCGGCGAGCGAAGCGGCGGGCGCCGACTCGGCGCAGGGCAGGCCGGCGGCCCGCAGCGCTTCCTTCATGGCCGTCTTGTCGCGGCAGAGCCGTGCCGATTCGGGACTCAGGCCCGGCAGGCCGAGCACCCGCCGCGCTTCGGCGGCCGGTTCGATCAGTCGCTCCTCGACCGTCTCGAGCAGGTCCACCGGCTGCCCGGCAGTGCGCGCGGACACCCCGCGCGCCACGGCCTGGCCGTCGAACGGCGAGGGCACCTCGATCCAGTCGTCGAGCAGCTTGCGCAGCCCGGCGCGCAGACGCCGCTTCGGCGTCGCTCCGACCCCGGTGACCCGCGCACCCTGGTCCTTCAGCCCCCGAACGAAGTCGTGGAACGCCGCGAACAAGTCCGGCCCGAGCAGAACGACGTGCTTGCCCGCCAAAGTGCGCGCAGCCTAAAAGAAAACTCGGTCAGAAAAAACAATGGCCCGTGGGTCTTCTTGCGAAGACGCACGGGCCGTTTGAAACTACTGCGAGAATACTTCCCGGCAACGACCTACTCTCCCACCCACCTGCGCAGGCAGTACCATCGGCGCTGAGGGGCTTAACTGCCGTGTTCGGAATGGGAACGGGTGTTTCCCCCTCGCTAGAGTCACCGGAAAAACCGGAATCTGAAAAGAGCCGAGTCAAAAACTCGACAACTGAATCTGACTGAAGCGACCAGATTCGCCGGCCAGCGAATCACTATGGTCAAGCCGAACGACCGATTAGTACGGGTTAGCTCAAGGCCTCGCAGCCCTTACACCTCCCGCCTATCAACCTGGTCATCTCCCA
>CAZUAT010000070.1:0-13763 GCA_964618415.1 uncultured Thermoanaerobaculia bacterium | reverse complement strand
GGGCTTCCAAGGTGCCACCCACCTGAGACGCCCCGGCGGTCAGGCTTCGCCCATGTGCGGGTAGCCGACCTCCGTCGGGGGCACGAAGTTCTCCTTGAGCGCCCGGCACGACACCCAGCGCACCAGGTTCAGCAGCGAGCCCGCCTTGTCGTTCGTCCCCGACGCCCGTGCGCCCCCGAACGGCTGCTGGCCGACCACCGCCCCCGTCGGCTTGTCGTTGATATAGAAGTTGCCGGCCGCATGCCGCAGCGCCCGCGTCATCCGGACGATCGCGCCCCGGTCCTGCGCGAACACCGCTCCCGTCAGCGCATACGGGCTCGTCCGGTCGCACACTCCGAGCGTCTCCTCCAGCTGCGCGTCCTCGTACACGTGCACCGACAGCACCGGCGCGAACAGCTCTTCCTCCATCAGCCGGAACCCCGGATCGCTCGTCACCACCACCGTCGGCTCCACGAACCAGCCGGTCGACTTGTCGCAGCCGCCGCCGATCGCCACCTCCGCCGACGCCGCACTGCGCGCCAGCTCGATCGCCGCCGCCGTCTGGTCGAACGCGGCCTCGTCGATCACCGCGCCCATGAAGTTCCGGAAGTCCGTCGGCGGCCCCATCCGCAGCCGCCCGATCTCCTCGCGCAGCCCCTCCTCCACCTGCTTCCAGAGCGATCGCGGCACGTACGCCCGCGACGCCGCCGAACACTTCTGGCCCTGGTACTCGAAGGCGCCGCGCACCAGCGCGACGACCAGCGCCCGCACATCGGCCGACGGGTGCGCGAAGACGAAATCCTTGCCGCCCGTCTCGCCGACGATCCGCGGATAGCCCGCGTACCGCTCCAGGTTCCCGGCGATCGAGCGCCACATCCCCTGGAACGTCGCCGTCGACCCGGTGAAGTGCAGCCCCGCGAACGACCGATGCGCGAACACCGGGTCGCCGACCTCCGCCCCGCGGCCGGGCACGAAGTTGATGACTCCCGGCGGCAGCCCCGCAGCCTCCAGCACCTTCAGCACGTAGTAGTTCGACAGGATCGCCGTCGACGCCGGCTTCCACAGCACCGTGTTGCCCATCAGCGCCGGCGCGGTCGGCAGATTGCCGCCGATCGAGGTGAAGTTGAACGGCGTGACCGCGAAGACGAATCCCTCGAGCGCGCGGTACTCGGTGAAGTTCCACACCCCTGGCGCCGAGATCGGCTGATCCGTGTACAGCCGCCGGGCGAAGTACGGATTGAAGCGCCAGAAGTCGATCAGCTCCGCCGCCGCGTCGATCTCGGCCTGGTAGACGTTCTTCGACTGGCCGAGCATCGTCGCGGCGTTGACCGTGTCCCGCCACGGCCCGGCCAGCAGGTCGGCGGCCTTGAGAAACACCGCCGCGCGCGCCTCCCACGGCATCTCCGACCACTCCCGCCACGCCGCCTGAGCCGCCGCGACCGCCGCCTCGACCTCCTGCGGGCCCGCCTGGTGATAGGTCGCCAGGACGTGTCCGTGCTCGTGCGGGCAGACGACCTTCGCGGTCCGCCCCGTGCGCACCTCGCGGCCGCCGATCACCAGCGGGATGTCGACCGTCTCGCCGAGCATCCCCGCGAGCCGGCTCTTGATCGACGCCCGCTCAATGCTGCCCGGCGCATAGGCGCGGACCGGCTCGTTGGCGGGCGTGGGAACGTTCAGAATGCCGTCGTACATCGAATCTCTCCTCGCGTCCTGCTCTCGCAGTCTCTCGGCTTGCCGGTCCCGGGCCGCGGGTCCGGCGCTCTCTCGGACCTCACCCGGCGCGAGTGCGCCAGAGCCCTGTTGCGAACGTGACCAGCCCGGCGATCATCAGCAGCCCGCCCATCGGCGTCACCGCGCCGAACCAGCGCGGCCCGCCGAGGGCGAGTCCGAACAGCGTCGCAGCGAACAGCGCACCGCCGGCAAGCACGCCCATCGTCCCGACCGCCGCCGCGCGACTCGCCGTCGTCCGCGCGGCCATCGCCAGGCCGGCCAGGCCCGCGTATGCCAGGTACCGCGCCCCGGTCTCCCAGAGCGTCAGCTCGCGCGCTTCCAGCCGGTCGCTCAGCGCATGGGCGCCGAAGGCGCCCGCGCCGACCGCGGCGGCCAGCGTCAACGCCGCGATGGCGGCGAGGCGCGCGCCCGACCGGCTCAATCCGTCGCCAGCCGGCGCACGCCGGTCACCCGTGCCGTCGGAATCAAGACCCGTCGGTGGTTCGGCCAGACGCCGAACCGATCGGCACGCCCCAGCCAGTCGGCCAGGGCGCCCTCCGACTCGCCGGCCCGCCAGACGTCCGCGTCGCGCAGGATGACTCCGGCGTCCACGATGTCGTCACAGCGCCCGATCCAGGTCTCTTCACCGCCGGTCTCGACGACCACGGTGATGCCGTGCAGTTCGTGCTTCGAATGGTGTTCGGGAAACGTCCGCACGCCGCCGCTCAGGCCTGGTGGACGGCGTCCGGGGCCGGGCAGTGCTCGGCGAAGGCGCTGCGCAGGTCGGCGGCGACCGCCAGGGCGTCGCGCCCTTCGATCCGGTGGCGCGGCAGGAACCAGACCAGTTCGCCGTCCTTGAACAGCGCCATCGACGGCGAGGAGGGCGGGATGTGCGGGAATGCGGCACGCGCGCGTGCCGTGGCCTCCACGTCGTGTCCGGCGAAGACCGTGACCAGCCGATCCGGCCGCGGGGCCTCCTGCAGCGCCAGACGCACGCCCGGGCGGGCCATGCCGGCGGCGCAGCCGCAGACCGAGTTGATCACCAGCAGGGCCGTGCCCTGCTGGTCGTCCAGGAACTTCTCGACGTCGGCAACGGTAGTGAGCTCTTCGAACCCGACCGCGAGCAGCTCCTCGCGCATCGGGCGGATCATCAGGGGACTGTAGGCCATCGTGAGCTTCTCCAGAGGAACGGCGGCGCAACCTGCAGCGCCTGCGCCGGTGGCGGGGCATCGATTGTATCCGAGACCGCGCGCTGCCGCGGCGGGCTGCGACTCAGCGGGTGAAGGCGCGCGGCAGCGGCGGCGGGTGCAGCCCGCCGCTCACCGTCGCGGACGCGCCTTCCGTGCCGCCCGTGCCGAGCAGCAGCGCGGCATCCACCGCCTGCCACTCGCCCCCGCCCGTGCGCCGCCGGGTCTCGAAGTGCAGCTGCGGCGCCGGGGCCCAGCCGGTCGCGCCGACAGTGCCGAGCAGATCGCCGGCGCGCACCCGCTGGCCCCGTCCGACCCGCAGCGTGCCGCAGTGCCCGTAGAGCGTCAGCCAGAACTCGTCGTGGCGGACGACGACGATGCGGCCCAGCCGCCACCATTCCGGCCCCGCCCCCGTCGGCGCCTCGCCGGCCCACAGCACCGTGCCCGCCGCGGGAGCGACGATCGGAGTGCCCGCCGGCAGCGCCACGTCGACCCCGGTGTGGAACTCCAGCTCGGTGCCGCCGACCACCGCCCGCCGCGGGCCGAACCCCTGCACCGGCACCGCGAGTTCGCCGCCGTAGGGACGTCCGAGCGGCAGCGCCGCCAGCTCGCGCGGATGAGCCTGCTCCCATTCGAGCAGCCGTGCCAGGTCGGACTCGACGCGATCCAGCCGAGCGGTCAGGTCGCCCGCCATGCGATCACCGTGGGCGATGGTGCTGGCGAAGAGCGATTCGCCGCCGACCGTTTCGACAGGATTCAGCTCGGAGTCGACGGGCGGCGCGACCGGCACGTCGTAGATCCTTCCGCCCCGCCGGATTCGCTGTTCGAGACTGCGCACCGGCACCTCGAGCGAGCTCAGCTCGCCGACCAGGGCCCGCAGGCGGTTGCCGAGCTGGACCCGACGATCGAGCTGCAGGTCGTGCTCGCGCGCCGCGCGCATCGCCGAGAGCGCGCTCGGCAGCACGGCTGCGGTCGTCAGCACGACCGCCAGCACGACCAGGCCGGTCACCGCCAGAATCGCGCGCGCGGTTCGGCTCAGGGGGATGGAGCGACTGCTCTGGCCCGAATCGGACTCGATCCGCAGCTCGACGGAAGGGGGACGATCACCCGTCATGCCGGGATCAGCCTACCAGCGGCGATGCGCTCAGCCGCGCGGCACCAGCGCGTCGATGCGCGCCTCGTCGATGCCGCAGGCGCGCGCCGCCTCGACGAGGCCGGCCAGGACTCCCGGTGTGCCTGCCAGCACGTTGCCGGAGGCCATCCAGGCCGAGCCGCCCTCCATGTCCGCGAGCCCGCCGCCCGCTTCGCGCACCAGCAGCGCGCCGGCGGCGATGTCCCACGGCGACAGGCGCAACTCGAAGAAGCCGTCGTAGACGCCCGCCGCCGTCCACGCCAGGTCGAGCGCCGCGGCGCCGCACCGCCGCACGGCGCGGGCGCGCTCGAACGCGGCGCGGAACAGATCGAGGTAGAGCTCGAGCGCGCCGCGGGCCCGGAACGGATAGCCGGTGGCGAGAAACGCGCCGTCGAGCGTCGGCCGCGCCGAGACGCGGATCGGCTGTCCGTTGCGGGTCGCCCCGGCGCCGCGCGCGGCGGCGAACAGGTTGTCCCCGGGCGGGTCGTAGACGACGCCGGCGAGCAGCTCGTCGCCGCGCCGGCAGGCGATCGACACCGCCCAGACCGGCAGCCCCTGCAGGAAGTTGGTGGTGCCGTCGAGCGGGTCGATGACCCATTCGAACGGCGCCGAGGCGCCGCGGTGCACCGTTCCCTCTTCGGCCAGGATCCGGTGATCGGGAAAACGATCGAGCAGGACCCGCACGACCGCCGCTTCGCTCTCCCGGTCGGCCTGGGTCACGAAGTCGTTGGCGCCCTTCGTTCCGACCTCGAGGCGACCGTCGCGGAACCAGCGCCGCAGCACTTCGGCCCCCGCCCGCGCCGCTTCGATCGCGGCGTCGCGGAGCGCCTCCGGACTCGGCGAGCCGCTCACTTCGGGGCTCGGAGTCGACACGTCAGTCGGCCTGCCAGACCAGCCGGCCGCCGACCACCGTCGCCACGGCGCCGCCGCGCAGGCGCCAGCCCTCGAACGGCGTGTTGCGGCCGCGCGACGCGAAGCGGGCCGCTGCGACGTCGATCTCCCGCTCGAGGTCGATGACCGTCACGTCGCCCGGCGCGCCGGCGACAAGCGTTCCGCCGGGCAGTCCGAGCGCGCGGGCCGGTCCGGTCGACATCAGCTCGATCAGCCGCGCGAGCGGCAGGACGCCGCCGCCGACCAGCCGGTCGAGGCCGAGCGCCAGCGACGTCTCGAGGCCGACGACGCCGAACGGGGCGGCCTGGAACTCCAGCGCCTTCTCGTCCGGCGTGTGCGGGGCATGATCCGTGGCGATCGCGTCGATCGTGCCGTCGACCAGCCCTTCGAGCAGCGCGGCGGTGTCGTGCTGCGAGCGCAGCGGCGGCTGCATCTTCCAGTCGGCGGCCAGGCCGGCGTCGAGCACCGCCCGGTCGGTGAGCAGGAGATGGTGCGGCGTCACTTCGCAGGTCACCGCCAGGCCGCGCGCGCGGGCTTCGCGCACCAGCGCCAGGCTGCGTGCCGTCGACAGGTGGGCGACGTGGTAGCGGCCGCCGTACTCGGAGAGCAGGACGAGGTCGCGCGCCACCATCACGTCCTCGGCCACCCCGGGAATGCCCGGCATCCCGCAGCAGGCCGACGCCACCCCCTCGTGCATCACGCCGTCGCCCGACAGGTCGAGATCCTGGGCGTGCTGGATGATCGGGATGCCGAAGTGCTGCGAGTACTCGAGGGCGCGGCGCATCAGCTCGGCGCTCATCACCGGGCGACCGTCGTCCGACACGGCGCGGCAGCCGGCCGCTACCAGCTCGCCGAACGGCGCCAGCTCCCGCCCCTCGAGGCCGCGCGAGATCGCCCCGATCGGATAGACGCGGCACCGGTCGGCGCGCTGCGCAGCGGCGAGGATGGCGCCGGTCACCAGCGCCGAGTCGTTGACCGGCGTCGTGTTGGCCATGCAGGCGACCGCGGCAAAGCCGCCCGCCACCGCCGACGCGGTGCCGGTGTCGATCGACTCCTTGGCGGTCTGCCCGGGCTCGCGCAGATGGACGTGGATGTCGATCAGGCCAGGCGCGACGACGCGCCCGGCGGCATCGAAGCGGTCGGCATCCGCCGGCGGATCGATCCGCTCGGCGAGCCGCGACACGCGGCCGTCCTCGAGCAGCAGATCGAACCGCCCGTCGAGCCCCTGCGACGGGTCGACCAGCCGCCCGCCGTGGATGAGCAGCGGTTTCACGCGCGCGCCTCCCGCGCCCCGGCCAGCAGATAGAGCGCCGCCATGCGCACCGCGACGCCGTGCCCGACCTGCTCGAGGATCATCGAGCGCTGGCCGTCGGCCACCTCGCTGGTGATCTCGACGTTGCGGTTCATCGGCCCGGGGTGCAGCACGATCGCGTCCGGCGCCGCGCCGGCGAGCCGCTCCGTGTCGAGGCGGAACAGGCGGGCGTACTCGGCCAGCGACGGCAGCAGCACGGCGCGCTGGCGCTCGAGCTGCAGCCGCAGCATCATGACCACGTCCGCTCCCTCGAGCGCCGGCTCGATGGCGTGATGGACCTCCACGCCGAGCGTCTCGATGCCGCGCGGCACCATGGTGCGCGGGCCGGCGACCCGCACCCGCGCGCCCAGCCGGGTCAGCAGGTGGATGTTCGACCGCACCACCCGGCTGTGGGTGATGTCCCCCACCATGGCGACGATGAGGCCGGCGATCCGGCCCTTCTGGCGGCGGATGGTCAGGGCGTCGAGCAGCGCCTGGGTCGGATGCTCGTGCGCGCCGTCGCCCGCGTTGACGACGCCGCAGCGCAGGCGTTGCGCCAGCTGCGCCGGGACGCCGGCGTGCGCGTGGCGCACGATCACGAAGTCGGGCGACATCGAGGCGATGTTGGCCGCCGTGTCGGCGAGCGTCTCGCCTTTGCTCTGCGACGAGCCGTCGGTGCCGAAGTTCACGACGTCGGCCGACAGCCGCTGCGCGGCGATCTCGAACGAGACGCGGGTGCGCGTCGACGGCTCGAAGAACAGGTTGACCACCGACTTGCCGCGCAGGGTCGGCACCTTCTTGACCGGCCGGGCCGCCACTTCCGCGAACGACTCGGCGGTATCGAGCAGCAGCTCGATCTCCTCGACGGAGAGCTCGGCGATGCCGAGCAGGTCCTTGCGGGTCCAGACGCCGGTGGTCACTCCGGCGGTCCCGGCTCCGCCGGGCGGTCGAGGATCTGCACCTTCGACGCGCCGTCGGTCTCCTGGAAGCTGACTTTGATCACCTCGTGGGCGGAGGTCGGTACCTTGCGGCCGACGTAGTCGGCGTGGATCGGCAGCTCGCGCCAGCCGCGGTCGATCAGCACGGCGAGCCGCACCACCCGCGGCCGGCCGAAGTCGGCCAGCGCGTCGAGCGCCGCCCGCACCGTCCGCCCGGTGTAGAGCACGTCGTCGCACAGCACCAGCGACCGCCCCTCGATCGGCTCCGGAAAGCGGCTCTCGCGCACCACCGGCTTGGGCGCCACCAGCGACAGGTCGTCGCGGTAGAGGGTGATGTCGAGCACGCCGAGCGGCGGCCGGCTCCCCTCGGCGCGTTCGATCTCGTCGGCCAGCGCCTCGGCGAGCGGCACCCCGCGGGTGCGGATGCCCACCAGCATGAGGCCGTCGACCCCGCGATGGGTCTCGACGATCTCCCCCGCCATACGGCGCACGATGCGCGCCATCTCGGCGCGGTCGAGAATCGTGGCCTTGGCGACGAGCTGACTCAATGGACTCCCGGGGTTGGCGGACTGAAGCGGCATCGTATGGCGATCGCCGCCGCACGGTCAAACCCGGGACGGCGCCGCCGCAGGCCGGCAGGCGGCTCCGGGCCGGCCCCGCCCGCCCGCCGCCCTACGTGGATATATGGGGCTCCGGCGCGTCGGCACCACAAGATCTTGTAGTCGGCGGGCCGATTCTGCTACCTTGGGCCGATCCTCGGAGGGAGTGGTCGGCATGCTGAAGCTGGAGCGTCTGGAGGTCTCGGGATTCAAGTCGTTCGTCGACCCGGTCGAAGTGCGGTTCGCCGGTGGCGTCACCGGCATCGTCGGTCCGAACGGCTGCGGCAAGTCCAACATCTCGGACGCCATCACCTGGGTGCTCGGCGAGCAGAGCGCCAAGTCGATGCGCGCCGACACGATGGACGACGTCATCTTCGCCGGCTCCGAGAAGCGCCGCCCCCTCGGCATGGCCGAGGTGACGCTCACCTTCCAGGCCGACCCCGGCTTCGCCGGCAGTGACGACGGCCGCGTCAACATCTCGCGGCGCGTCTTCCGCAGCGGCGAGAGCCAGTACCGGCTCAACGGCAAGGTCACCCGCCTCAAGGAGATCAAGGATCTGCTGATGGACACCGGGCTCGGCGTGCGCGCCTACTCGGTGATCGAACAGGGCAAGATCGGCATGATCCTCTCCGGCAAGCCGCAGGAGCGCCGGCGGCTGCTCGAGGAGGCCTCCGGCATCACCCGCTACAAGGCGCGCAAGAAGGTGGCCGAGGTGAAGCTCGAGGAGGCGACGCAGAATCTGCTGCGCCTCGACGACATCCTCAGCGAAGTGGAGCGCAATCTGCGCAGCCTCAAGCGCCAGGCCGGTGCGGCGCGACGGTTCCAGGAGAAGCGCGCCGAGCTCGGAGTGCTCGAGCGGACGGTCTATCTCGGCCGCTGGGCCGCCATCGCGCGCGACCTGGCGGACCGCCGCATCGCGCTCGGAGAGGCCACGTCGAGCGAGGAGGAGATCACCGCGACGATCCACCGCGGCGAGGCAGACCTCGCCGCCCTGCGCGAACAGGTCGAGAAGCAGGCCGATTCGCTGGCCGCCAGCGTGCGCCAGCAGGCCGAGCTCGCCGGGCTGATCGAAGGGCGGCAGCAGCTGGCCGCCGGCGCGCGGCGGACGATCGCCGAGATCGACTCGCGCCTCGCCGCCGGAGCGGCGCTCGCGGAGCGCCTGCAGGCCGACCTCGAAACGCACGGCGCCACGCTCGCCGAGCTCGAGAGCCGGCGCGCCGAGCTGATCGGCGAGCACGACTCGGCCGCGCAGCGGGTCGAGGCCGACGGCGCGCGCCTGCGCGAGATCGAGAGCTCGGTCACCGCCGGCGAAGCCCGCCTCGAGCAGCTCCGGCAGGATCTGCTCGCCTCGCTGGGTCAGCTCACCGAACTGCGCCAGCGGATCCACGCCGAGCAGATCGAGAGCGAGAAGGGCAGCTTCCGCCAGCGCCATCTGCTCGACGAGCTGGCGCAGCGCGGCCGCGAGCTGGGCGAAGCGGCGACCGGCCTCGCCGAGTCCGGCGAGCGGGCCGGGCTGCTCGAACAGCAGGTCGCCGAGCGGGAGACCGCCCTGGCCACCGATCGCGCCACGCTCGACCGCCTGCTCGCCGAGGAATCGGCGGCGGCCGAGTCGGTGCGCAGCCTCGAGCACGAAAGGGAGCGGACCGTGGCCCGCCAGCGCTTCCTGATCGAAGTCGCCGAGCGGGCCGCCGAGGAGGGGCGGGATCTGACCGACCGCCTCGCCGAGGTCGGCTTCGGCACCGCCGCCCGCCTGGGATCCCAGGTTCGCGCGCTGCGCGGCTGGGAGCGCAGCCTCGACCTGTGGCTCGGCTCGCTCGTCGACGCGGTCGTCGTCGAGCCGGGCGGTTCGGCCGTGGCGGCGGCGACCGCGCTCGCCGAGCGCGGCCGCGGCGGCGCGAGCTTCGTCACCCCCGTCACGGACGACGGCGCCCCCGCGCTGGGCCGCCCCGACGACCCGGCGATCGTCGCCGGCATCGGCGAAGCGCTCGGCCTGGCCGGTGATCTGGCGCGCGCTCTGCCCCCGGTCTGGCTGGTCGATGCCGCCGCCGACGCTGAACGGCTGGCGCGGCGCCACCCCGGCGCCACCTTCGTGGCCCGGGATCGCGTCATCGCCGAGGGAGGCGTGGTCCGCCTGGTCGGCGAGCAGGCCCAGCCCGGTCTGCTCGAGCGTTCGACCGAACTGGCCGACCTCGCCGTCGCCCTCCCCGACCTCGAGCTGCGCCTCACCGCCGCTCGCACCGGCCTCGAGACGCTGATCGGCGAGCGGGCCCGCGGCGCCGAGACGATCCGCCGCCACGAGTCGGAGCTGGCGACGCTGCGTCAGGAACTCGCCGTCGTCCGCTCGCGGCGCGACGAGATCGCCGTCCGTCATCGCCGGCTCGCCGAGGCCGAGGCCGCGCTGCAGCGCGAGCGGGCGACCCTGGACCGCGATCTCGCCCAGCGCCTCGAGGCCCAGCGGGAGCTCGGCGAGCAGCTGGCGCGGCTCGAGCAGCTGCACGCCGGCCGTGAGCGGGCCTTCGACGCCGCCCAGGGCGAGGTCGACTCGGCGCGCGGTGAGCGCGAGCAGCAGCGGGCTCTCGGCGCCGGCCGCCGCGGCGAGCTCGACGTGCTGACCGAGCGGCTGCGCTCGATCGAGCAGCAGTCGGCTCGGCTCGAGCGCGAGCGCGAGTCGGCGCAGCGCCAGACCGCCGCCTGGCAGGAGGAGGCCGCCGGGCTGGCGGCGCGCCGGCTCGAGCTGGAGGCGGCCGTGGCGGAGGCCGAGCGCGAGCTGGCAGCCGCTTTCGAGCAGGCCGAGGGCAGTTCCGACCGCATTCGCGCCGAGGAGGAACGCCTCGACGCCGGACGCCAGCAGGTGCGCGACGCCGCGGCGGCGCTGGTCGCCGAGCGCGAACGCCACGACGCCGAGCGGCGCGCAGTCGAAGAGCTGCGCATCGCCCTGGCCGGACTCGAGCACGACGCGCGCCACCTGGCCGACGAGTTCCAGGAGCGCTGCAGCGAGCAGCTCCCCGAGGTGCCGGGCGAGGTGCCCGCCAACCTCGCCGAACTCGAGGTCGACCTGGCACGCCTGCGCGACCAGCTCGAGGCGATCGGGCCGGTCAACGTCCTGGCGGCCGAGGAGTACACCGCCGAGGAGGAGCGCCAGAAGTTTCTCGGCGAGCAGCGCAGCGACGTCGCCCGGTCGGTCGAGTCGCTCCGCCAGACCATCCGGGAGATCAACGAGACCTCCAGCGCGCGGTTCCGCGAAACCTTCGAGGCGGTCAACGAGCAGTTCTCGAAGACGTTCGTCGAGCTGTTCCGCGGCGGCGAGGCCGAGATGCGCCTCACCGACGAGGAGGACCTGCTCGAGTGCGGCATCGAGATCGTCGCGCGTCCGCCGGGCAAGCGCCTGCAGAACCTGATGCTGATGTCGGGCGGCGAGAAGGCGCTCACGGCGATCGCGCTGCTGTTCGCGCTGTTCCGCATCAAGCCGTCGCCGTTCTGCATCATGGACGAGGTCGACGCGCCGCTCGACGACGTCAACACGCTGCGCTTCGTCGGCATGCTGCGCCAGCTGTCGCGCGAGACGCAGTGCATCGTCATCACGCACAACAAGCTCACCATGGAGGTCGCCGGCACGCTCTACGGCGTCACCATGGAGGAGCGCGGCGTCTCGAAGCTGGTGGCGGTGGAACTCGAAGAGGTCCAGCCCCAGGCCGCCACCGCCTGAGCGCGGAAGTCCGGACAATTCTGCAAACCGCCTGACCGACGCGGCATCGCGTCGGTCGGCGCCTACTCCCACCGGGCTCGCGCAGCTGGCCCGGCCCTTGCTCTTTCCTCCCCTCGTCGATCGCTGGCATGAATGCCGGCCGATCCATTCGACCGAGGAGGAACGAACGATGAAATCTCACGCTCTCGCAGCACTGCTGGTGGCCGGTCTCGTGGCGACCGGCTGCGCGTCCACGCAGACGGCCGGCCAGCAGATCGACGACGCCGAGATCACCGCCAGCGTCAAGACCAAGCTGGCCGCTGATCCCGAGGTGAAGGCCCACGAGATCGACGTCGACACGATCGACGGCGAGGTCCGGCTGAGCGGCATCGTCGACGACGCGGCGACGCGCGCCGAGGCCGAGAAGCTGGCGCGCGGCACCGACGGCGTGCGCCGCGTCAAGAACGAACTCGAGGTCGGCTCCGACCTGTCGACCCGCGCCGAGCTCAACGACGCTGCGATCACCGCCAAGGTGAAGACGGCGCTCGTCTCCGACGACCTCGTCAAGGCGCGCGACATCGACGTCGACACCATCGACGGCATCGTGACGCTGAGCGGCATCGTGGCCAGCAGCGCCGAGAAGCGCCAGGCCGAGACGGTCGCGCGCGGATGCGACGGCGTTCGCAGCGTGCGCAATCAGCTGGAAGTCGAAGGCTGAACTCCGGCGCCGGCCGCCGTCGGCCGGCGCAGTTCCGATTCAACCCACAACCAGAAGGAGAACCTCTGTGAACAAGACCATGGTGGAACAGGACGTCGACAAGCTGGAGTCGTTTCTGCGCGGTGAGATCTCGGCCGTCGAGACCTACGATCAGGCGCTCGAGAAGCTGAGCAACGAGGACCCGGCTTCGGCCGACCGGCTGCGCGCCGCGCGCGCCTCGCACCAGATGCGCGTCGAATGGCTGCGCAACGAACTGATCCAGCGCGGGACGAACCCGTCGGACGAGTCGGGCCTGTGGGGCAGCTTCGCCAAGCTGGTCGAAGGCGGCGCCAAGGCGTTCGGGGCCAAGGCGGCGATCGCCGCCCTCGAGGAGGGCGAGGACCACGGCCGCGACGAGTACATCGACGAGCTCGAGAACCTGTCGCCGGCGGCGCGGGCCTTCGTCGAGCAGCGGCTGCTGCCCGAGCAGATGAAGACCCACGACGCGATCTCGAACCTCAAGCAGGCGCTGGGCTGATCCGGCCGTTCGCCCGCCCGGCCCGCCCCGCGCGCTGCGGGGCGGGCCGATTCGTGTCCGGACGGCCCCGCCGGCCGCTCCCGCCGATTGCGCCTCGACCCGCCCATTGCGTAGACTGCGCCCGCCTCGCGCGGTCCTCGCGGAACGTCAGGCCACCGTAGCTCAGTGGTAGAGCAGCCGATTCGTAATCGGCAGGTCGTCAGTTCGACTCTGACCGGTGGCTCCAGTCCTCCGCCCGGCCGCCGCCGGCCCGAGTCCAGGCCCCCCCGAGCCCCACTTCCGCATCTATCCAGCCCTCGACCCATCGACTGACGATGCGCCGGATCGACGCCAACCTGCAGCAGCTCGACCGGGTCTCCGCCTACCTCGCCGAGGACGACAGCCTGGTCGACCGGCGCAGCGACGCCGTGTCCGGCTGGTCGGTCGGCCAGCAGCTCGAGCACGTGGTGCACGTCATCGAAGCGTGCGTCGAGCGGATCCTGGAGGCGCCCGAGGCGCTTTCGCGCGGCGTGAGCTGGAAGGGACGGCTGATGCTGACGCTCGGCCGCTTCCCGCGCGGTGTGGCCCAGTCGCCGGCGCAGTTTCGCGGCCGCCAGGTGAGCGCCGCCGAGCTGCGGGAGCGCGTCGCGCGCCTGCGGGGCCGATTCGCGGAGCTCACGACGCGGACCGACCTGCTCGAGCGACCCGACCCCGTGATCCCGCACCACATCTTCGGCGGCCTGTCGGCCGATCGGGGGCTGCGCCTGACCGAGGTGCACACGGCGCACCACCTCGCCATCGTGCGCGACATCCTGCGCCGCTAGGCGATCCGCAGCCGCCTCCGCGCCCGATCCGGTACAATCCCGCGACTCACTGGAGGTCACGGGCATGAAGCGGGTCGTGACGGCGATTCTCGGTGGCGGCCAGGGCTCGCGCCTCTTCCCGCTCACCCAGCAGCGGTCCAAGCCGGCCGTTCCGGTCGGCGGCAAGTTCCGCCTGATCGACATCCCGATCTCGAACTCGCTCCACGCCGGCATCGACCATATCTACGTCCTGACGCAGTTCAACAGCGAGAGCCTCCACCGCCACATCGCGCAGTCGTACCGGTTCGACGTCTTCCGCGGCGGCTTCGTCAAC
>CAZUAT010000069.1:0-13908 GCA_964618415.1 uncultured Thermoanaerobaculia bacterium | reverse complement strand
CCGGACCTGACGTTCGTACATTGCCGGCCCGCGAATGTCCGCTTGCGCCCGGCCCCCTAAAATGTCACAGGGCGTGCCTCCTGGTGGCCTGGCATCGGGTCCGCCAAGTCCAGCACGTCATCAAACCACCACCGGTCGTCTCCTGTCGCCGTCAGGCGCAGGCGCCGTGAGGCGCCGTTATGCAATCGTTCCGCGGGAGACCTTGGAGCGGGCGGGGTTCGCCTTCGAGTCGGCGGCGAAGTTGCGGGCGAAGTGGGTGCGGAAGCGGAAGTAGAGGCCGTCGGCGTCGAGGCCGAGGGTCTTGCGCAGGACTTCCTGCGAGCCGTGGGGGATGAACTTGTCGGGCACGCCGACGTGGACGAGCTCGGCGCCGTGCAGTTCCATGTCGGCCAGCGACTCGGCGACCGCCGATCCGAAGCCGCCGGCAATGACGTGCTCCTCCACCGTGGCGATGCGTGCCCCGGCGCCGCCGAGCTGCTGGAACTGAGTGCGCAGCAGCTCGCGGTCGAGCGGCTTGACGAAGCGGGCGTTGACGAGTCCGAGTTCGATCCCTTCGCGGGCCAGCCGCTCCACCGCCTCGAGCGCCGGGTAGACCGTCGAGCCGATCGCCCAGACCACGCCGTGGCTGCCGCGCCGCAGCACTTCGGCCTTGCCGATCGGCAGCTGGCGGAACTCGGCGTCGAGCGGCACGCCCACCCCGTTGCCGCGCGGATACCGCAGCGCCGTCGGGTGGCGCTGCTCGACGGCGGTGGCGAGCATGTGCTGCAGCTCGTTCTCGTCCTTCGGCGCCATCACGATCGTGTTCGGGAAGATGCGGAAGTAGGCGTAGTCGAACAGGCCGTGGTGCGTCCAGCCATCGTTGCCGGCGATGCCGCCGCGGTCGAGCGCGAAGGTGACTGGCAGATCCATCAGGCAGACGTCGTGGAAGATCTGGTCGAAGCCGCGCTGCAGGAAGCTCGAGTAGATCGCCACCACCGGCCGCAGGCCGCCGATCGCCAGCCCGCCGGCCAGCGTCACCGAATGCTGCTCGGCGATGCCGGTGTTCAGGAACCGGTCGGGGAAGCGCTCCGAGAACGGGACCAGGCCGGTGCCATCCGGCATTGACGCGGTGATGGCGACGATGCGCGGGTCGTGCTCGGCGAGGCGGACGACCGCCTTGCCGAAGACCGACGTGTAGCTCGGAGCAGGCGGGGGCACCGTGGACGGCTTCTTCTTCTTCTCGATGCCGGCCACCGGATCGAACGCCGACGGACCGTGATACTCGACCGGTTCCTCTTCGGCGTACTTGTAGCCCTTTCCCTTCTTGGTCACCGCGTGCACCAGCACCGGACCGTCGATGTCGCGCGCCTCGCGCAGCGCCTCGATCAGCGCCGACACCGAGTGGCCCTTGACCGGCCCCACGTAGCGGAAGCCGAGCTCCTCGAACAGCGTTCCCGGCGTGAAGACCTGCCGGACGCCCTCCTCGAGCCCTTTGGCGACCTCCAGCATCGGATCGCCGACGCCGGGGATCCGGTGCAGCACCTTCTTCACGTCGTCCTTGAGCTTGGCGTAATGGCGCCCGGCCATGAGTGCCTCGAGATACTTCGTGAGCGCACCGACCGACGGCGAAATCGACATCGAGTTGTCGTTGAGCACCACGATCATCCGGGTGCCCAGGTGGCCCGCCTGGTTCATCGCTTCGAACGCCATGCCGGCGGTCATCGATCCGTCGCCGATGATCGCCACCACCTGGTGCGACTCCTTGCGTAGATCGCGCGCCAGGGCGAGGCCGAGAGCGGCGGAGATCGACGTCGAAGCGTGGCCGGCGGCGATGACGTCGTACTCCGACTCGCCGCGCAGGCAGAAACCCGACAGCCCGCCGTACTGCCGCAGGGTGTGCATGCGGTCGCGGCGCCCGGTGAGAATCTTGTGGGGGTACGTCTGGTGACCGACGTCCCAGACCAGCAGGTCGCGCGGCGTGTCGAACACGTAGTGCAGCGCGATCGTCAGCTCCACCGAGCCGAGGTTGGACGAGAAGTGCCCGCCGGTCTTCGAGACGCAGGCGACGATCTCCTCGCGCAGTTCGTCGGCCAGCTGGTCGAGCTGGCCGGGATCGAGGCGCCGCAGGTCGGCGGGAGAGTGAACTTGATCGAGCAGGGGAGAAGTCATCGCCTCAGGAGGTCCTTTCCGACAGGAAATCCACCAGAGAATGCAGCAGTTTAGCATCGCCCGGCAGGGTCGATACGAGCGCCGCCGCCTCTTCGGCGAGCGACGCCAGCCGGGTGTGGCTCGCCGCCACGCCGTACAGCCCGGGGTACGTCAGTTTGGCGGCCCGGGCATCCTTGCCCGGCGTCTTGCCGAGGTGCTCGGCCTGGCCCTCGACATCGAGCAGATCGTCCCCGATCTGGAAGATCAGGCCGATGCGGCGCCCGAAGGCGGTCAGCCGCGCATCCTCGTCCGGCCCGACGCCGGCGTAGAGCCCGCCGAGGCGCAGACAGGCGGTGATCAGGGCGCCGGTCTTGCCGCGGTGGATCCGGTCGAGCGCCTCCTCCGGCGCAGCCGGCCAGCTCCGCTCGGCCTCCAGATCCTCGACCTGGCCGCCGATCATGCCTCCGGAGCCGATCGCCGTGCCGACGAGGGCGGTCGCAGCGGCGCGCGTGGCTGCCGACCCGTCGGCCGGGTGGCTGGCGAGCAGCGTGAGGCCGAGCGTCAGCAGGGCGTCACCGGCGAGAATCGCCGTCGCCTCGTCGAATTCGCGATGCAGCGTGGGCCGGCCGCGGCGCAGGTCGTCGTTGTCGAGCGCCGGCAGGTCGTCGTGGATCAGGCTGTAGGTGTGGATGAACTCGACTGCCGCCGCAGGCGCCAGCAGTCGTTCGCGAGGCACCCCGAGCCGCTCGCCGGCGAGGATCAGCAGGGCCGGTCGCAGACGCTTGCCGCCCGCCAGGACGCTGTAGCGCATCGCGGCGTGGAGCCGGGCCGGCGGCGCTTCGCCTGCCGGCAAGTGGCGATCGAGCTCGCGTTCGATTCCGGGGCGGAGGCCGTCCAGGTAGTCGCCGAAGGCGGCCGCCGAAGCACTCACGCTGGTGACGGGCTCCCGTCGCTCTCGCCGGCTCCGAGACAGAACGGCACGGCGAGCAGAAACAGCACCAGCCGCTGCACCTCCGCGTCGCCCCAGTTGTTCTCGAACAGCGCGGCGATCGCGAACCCGGTGAGCGCCGCGAGCACCCCGAGGTGCAGGTCGACACGCCGTCGGGCCTGATCGCCGCGCGCCTGAAGTCCCTTCCACGCCGCCGCCAGGGCACAGGCAAACAGCGCGCCGCAGGCCAGCAGCGCCGGCACGCCGCGCTCTGCCGCAAGGTGGACGTAGGAGTTGTGCAGGTGCGGCGTGAGCAGGCGCGGCGCCGTCGGATGCCGGTAGAGCGGATAGAGGTGCTTGACCATGTCCGGTCCGATGCCGAGCAGCGGTCGCTCGTCGACCATGCGCGCCCCGGCTTCGGCCATGGCGATCCGATCGTAGTTCGAGGCCTCACCGACCGCGGTGATCGACAGAGCTCGCGAGACGACCGGCACCGGAGCCAGCACCAGGAAGGCCACCGCCACCACCGGCGCCCAGAGGAGCAGACGCGGCCGCACCAGCGCCGCCAGCCCGAGCAGCGCCGCGACCAGCGCGATCCAGGCGCTGCGGGTCAGACTGCCCACCAGCGCCAGGTTGATTACCGCCAGCGCCGTCCAGGCGACCGCCGGCCGGTCCAGCCAGGCGGTGGGACCGCCGCGCTCCTGGCGCTCGCGCCGCAGCAGCATGCGCGCAATCAACGCCAGGTCGATCAGCAGCAGCGTGCCGGCGAAGGTCATGTAGTGCGAGAACGGCCCCCGGATGCGCCGCTCGATGTCGCCGTAGCCGAGCAGCACCTGGGCGAGGCCGGACAGCGCGACCAGCGCGCCGACAAGAATCAGGCCGTCGAGCAGCCAGCGCACCCGACGCTCGCCGCGCACCCAGACGAGGGCGAGCCCGAAAGTGGCGAAGTTGAAGATCTCCGACAGCGCGCCGGCGCTCACGCCGACGGCCCGCGAGGCGGCGACCGCTCCGACCAACAGCAGGAGATAGAGACCGGCAGCGCCGACTGCGCGCCGAGCGAGGCGGCCAGCTGGAAGGCGCAGTGGCCCGAGGAACGGTGCCGCCAGCAGCGCCAGGCCAAGCAGGGAATTCGAGAGCCCGAGCGCCCAGGTGGTCAGCAGCTGCGAGGCGTAGAAGCCCCTGCGCAGCCGTTCCCGGCGGGTGCCGTGCTGTTCGTGAGAGTCGAGAAGCTCGGGGGAAGGTCGTTCGACCGCCGGCTCCGGCGGCGGCACCAGGCGCAGTCCGACCGGCGCGCCCGCCATATCGCTTAGCGTCCGATCTCGGCGGCGGGCAGCGCTTCGTCGACCAGCAGCACCGGAATGTCGGAGACGATCGGATAGACCAGCCCCGCCGCCGCCGACCAGAGGCCCTGCTCGACCACCGGGGCCTCGTCGCGGAAGTGCTCCCGGTAGCGTTCGATCAGACGGGCCCGCACCGGTTCGGGCAGGTCGACCAGCTCGAGCGGCCCGCGACTCTGCGGGCAGACGAGGATCGAGAGCAGCTCGGGATCGACCTTGGTGGGGCTCACGCGGTCCGATACGGTAGCACACTCGCCCGGCCCGCGATGTTAGGCTTCCTCCCCCGCCGGGGCCCCTCCCGGCAGGGGCCTGCCCGAGCGCAGCCATCGATCGCCTGGCGCGGCATGGATGGCGCGGCATGGCGCCGATCCCACCGAGAAAGGGGGAGATCATCGTCAACGCGGAATTCTGGCGCGAGCGTCGCGTCCTGGTGACGGGTCACACCGGCTTCAAGGGAGCCTGGCTCTGCCTCTGGCTGCAGCTGATGGGCGCCACGGTCACCGGCTACGCGCTGGCACCGGCCACTCACCCCAACCTGTTCACCGCCGCACGGGTCGGCCGCGGCATGCGCAGCGTCCAGGGAGACGTGCGCGCCCTCGACCGCGTCGTCGAAACGGTGCGCGAGGCCGCGCCTGAGGTGGTCTTCCACCTCGCCGCGCAGCCGATCGTCCGCCACAGCTACGAGGACCCGGTCGGCACGTTCTCGACCAACATCCTCGGCACCGTCCACCTGCTCGACGCAGTCCGCCGCGCCGGCGGCGTGCGCTCGATGGTCGTGGTGACGAGCGACAAGTGTTACGAGAATCGCGAGTGGCTCTGGTCCTACCGCGAGAAGTCGGCCCTCGGCGGGCGAGACCCGTACTCGGCCAGCAAGGCCGCCGCTGAGCTGGTCACGCGCGCCTACCGCGCTTCGTACTTCGACGAGCGGCCGGGCGCCACCCGGATTGTCACTGCCCGCGCCGGCAACGTCGTCGGCGGCGGCGACTGGGCCGAGGATCGCCTGGTTCCCGACACCGTACGGGCTCTGGAGGCCGGCCAACCTGTCGAGCTGCGCTACCCGGGCGCCATCCGGCCGTGGCAGCACGTCCTCGACCCGCTCTCGGGCTACCTGCGGCTCGCCGAACTGCTGCATCGGGACGAGGGGGCGACCTTCGCCGGGGCCTGGAACTTCGCGCCGCACGAGGAGGACGCCCGGTCGGTGGGCTGGCTGGCCGAGCAGCTGCAGCGGGCGTGGGGCGTCGAGCCGGCCTGGCAGCCGCAGGAGGGCCCGCGCCACCATGAGCACATCTTTCTCAAACTCGACGCGACCAAGGCGCGCGTCGAGCTCGACTGGCAGTCCCGCCTGCGCATCGACCAGACGGTGGAGTGGACGGTGGACTGGTACCGCCGCTTTGCACAGGGCGAGGACGCCGGCGAACTGACCGCGGCCCAGATCACGGCATACACCGACCGGGCCGTCGCGCTGGCGGCCGGAGTCGCGACTTGACCGCGCCCGCTCCGCTCTGCCGCGCTTGCGGGGCGCCGCTCGCACATCACTTCGTCGACCTGGGCAGCTCGCCGCTGGCCAACTCCTACCTGACCGCGGAAGCACTGGCGGCCGCCGAGCCGTTCTACCCGCTCACCGTCTACGTCTGCGACCGCTGCTGGCTCTGTCAGCTGCCCGAAGCGGCGACCCCCGCCGAGATCTTCAGCGACTACGCCTACTTCTCCTCCTACTCCGACTCCTGGGTGGAGCACGCGCGGCGCTATGCGGAGGCGATGATCGAGCGGTTCGGCTTCGGAGCCGACCACCAGGTGGTCGAGATCGCGTCCAACGACGGCTACCTGCTGCGGCATTTCCGCGACCGCGGCGTTCCCGTGCTCGGCATCGAGCCGGCCGCCAACGTCGCGGAGGCGGCGCGCCAGCTGGGCATTCCGACCGAGGTCCGCTTCTTCGGCCGGCAGACCGCCCGCGACCTGCTCGCCACCGGGCGGCCGGCCGACCTGCTGCTCGGCAACAACGTGCTTGCCCACGTGCCGGACCTCGACGACTTCGTCGGCGGGCTGGCGATCCTGCTGGCGCCGGGTGGCGTGCTGACGATGGAGTTCCCGCACCTGGCACGCCTGGTCGAGGGCAACCAGTTCGACACCATCTACCACGAGCACTACTCCTACCTCTCGCTGGTCGCCGTCGAACGGGTGTTCGCCGCGCACGGTCTCGATCTGTTCGATGTCGAGGAGCTGCCCACGCACGGCGGTTCTCTGCGCATCTACGCGCAGCGCCGTGACGGCGGCCGGCAGCCGGTCGGGCCGCGGGTGACTGATCTGCTGCGCCGTGAGCGCGCCGCCGGGCTCGAAACGCTCGCCTACTACGCGGCGTTCGGCGAAAAGGTCCGGGAGACCAAGCGCAAGCTGCTCGAGTTCTTGATCGCAGCGCGACGGGCCGGCAAGCAGGTGGTCGGCTACGGGGCGCCGGCCAAGGGCAACACGCTGCTCGTCTACTGCGGCATCCGCACCGACTTCCTCGATTACACCGTCGACCGCAGCCCTCACAAGGCGGGCAAGTACCTGCCCGGCAGCCGGATCCCGATCCGTGTTCCGGAGGCGATCTACGAGACTCGACCGGACTACGTGCTGATCCTGCCCTGGAATCTGCGCGAGGAGATCGCGGCCCAGATGGCCGGCATCCGCGAGTGGGGCGGGCAGTTCGTGGTGGCCATCCCCGAGGTCACCGTCCTGCCTTGAGATTCACTGCGCTCGATCTGGCCGGGGCCTGGCGCATCGACGTCGAACCCCACGCGGACGAACGCGGCCTGTTCGCGCGCACCTGGGACGCCGAGCAGTTTGCCGCCTCCGGCATCGAGGCGACGCTCGTGCAAACCAGCCTGTCGTGGAACCCGCACGCCGGAACGCTGCGCGGCATGCACTGGCAGGCGGCGCCCCACGCGGAGGGCAAGCTCGTGCGCTGCACGCGCGGGCGTATCTACGACGTGCTGCTCGACCTGCGCGACGCGTCCCCCACTCGACTGCGCCACGTCGCGCTCGAGCTGTCCGCTGACGGCCGCGAGGCGGTCTGGATCCCGCCCGGCGTCGCGCACGGCTTCCTCACCCTCGTCGAGGGGTGCGAGGTCCACTACGCGATGTCGGCCGCGCACGTGCCGGAGGCCGCGCGCGGAGCTCGCTGGAACGATCCGGCGTTCGGCATCGAGTGGCCCGCGCCGGTACGGTTGATCTCGCCGCGCGATCGCGACTGGCCCGATTTCGGCAAGCCGGGCTGCTGCTAGACTCCGACGGTCCAAACGTTACGCACCGCGCCCTGCCTGGGTGTCGGGAGCGATTCAGGAGGCCGTCATGCCGACCCGCCGCTCCGCCTCGCCGCCCCGTCGCGCCGTGGGCTCCGCCGGCCGACTCCTCATTGCATGGATTCTCGGCCTCGCGCTGAGCACCTCGGCAGCCCTCGTCGCTCAGACTTCCGACGGCTACACCATTCGCGCCGTCTCGGCGCCGGAGCAAACCGTGCGACCGGGCCCGATCGACCTCACCGCGCAGGTACTCGACCCGAACGGCGGCGGCGTCGGCGACTTCGAAGTGCGCTGGCGGGTCGCCGAGACGACTGCCGGGGCCTACGGTGGTGGCCAGGACATCTCCGGCCAGGGCGGGTTCACCCGCGCCAGCTTCCGAATTCCACGCTCCGGGCAGACCCGGATCGAAGCGCGGCTGTTCGACCAGGTCGCGACCTTCGTCATCGTCAGCCGGGTCGGCGGCGACAATCCGTCCCCGCCGACCGATCCGCGAGCGCAGCGCCTGAATCTCGCGCCGGCCGGGCCGACCCAGCTCGCGCTGACGGTCGGTGACCGCGGCACCACGGCGGTGCGCGTCACGTTCGACGACGGCCGGCCGGCTGCCGGGGTCGAGGTCCGGTTCGCGGTGGAGTCGTCGCCGGGTTCGCCCGGCGTCGGCCGCTCGGATCAGACCGTCCGCTCCGGACCCGACGGCCTTGCCGCCGCCTCGTTCGGGTTCTCGACGGCCGGGAGGACGACGATCCGCGCCACGCTGCCTGGAGGGCAGCACGCCCCCGAACCACCCTCCATTCTGTTCACCGTCGACGCCGCCAGCCTCGGCACGCTCGATCCGTCCCGACAGAGCTATCGCTCCGTCGGCGAAGCGCTCGACGCGATCTGCCTCGACGTCTTCGTTGCCAACGGACAGCAGCGCCCGCAGCCGGATCCCACTCCCCTGTGCGTCTACATGACCGGCACCCTGGACGAGGGCAGCGAGCGCGCCGATGCGATGCGCGCGTTCTCGCCGACCGGCATCGGCTCGATGGCGACGACCTCCCTCGCCGGCCTCGAGCAGCAGCGCGGGTCGATTCAGTCCCGCCTCGCGGCGATGCGCGGCGGTGCCCTGCGCAGCGCGGTCGATCAGATCGCGCTGGAGATCGACGGCACGCGCCTGTCGGGCGACCTGCTCGCCGCCGCCGGCGAGGACGCGCGGGCGCGGCAGCGGTTCACCACCCAGCTCGAGGAGGCCTTCCTCCGGCTCTACGCCGGCCTCGATGCCCAGGAGGCCCCCGCTACGGCGCCCGCAGTGGCGCCGCTGCGCGAACGGCTGTGGGGCTTCTTCGTGACCGGCCGGCTCTCCCGCGGCGAACACGACTCGACCGGGGAGGAAACCGGCTTCGACTTCGACACCAGTGGCCTGACGATCGGCATCGATCGCGCCGTCGGCTCAAACGGCTTCGTCGGCCTCGCGCTCTCGTCGATCGGCTCGCAGACCGACCTGACCGACAACGGCGGTGAACTCGAAGCCGACGCG
Source organism: uncultured Thermoanaerobaculia bacterium (assembly GCA_964618415.1). Lineage (GTDB taxonomy): Bacteria > Acidobacteriota > Thermoanaerobaculia > Multivoradales > JAGPDF01 > JACTMI01. The sequence goes on along the minus strand of CAZUAT010000069.1, from coordinate 4,722 downwards.
CTCGCCGCCACGCTCTATCTGATCCGTGAGGGCACCAAAGGCTACGTCCAGGCGACGCTGTCGGCCGGTCGCGACGAGTTCTCCCAGCGCCGCACGCTCGACCTGCCCGAACTCGGCCGCCTGGAGGCGCATGCCGACTTCGACGGCGATCAGCTGGGCGGCACGCTCGAGTTCGGCCGCTCGATCGACGGGCGCGCCGGTTCACTCACCTTCTTCGCGCGCGGCAACTGGGCCCGCGCCGAGATCGACGGCTTCCGGGAGGAGGGAGCGGTGGCGACGATCCCGGGCACGGACTTCGGCCCGGTCGACTTCGGCCTCGAGGTCGACGCGCAGGAAGTCGAGTCGCTGCTCGGCGAGGCCGGTCTCGACTGGGGCCGGGCGATCTCGACCGGCGCCGGCCTGGTGATCCCGCAGCTGACCGCCACCTGGGTCCACGAGTTCGAGGACGACCCGCAGGCGGTCACGGCGCGCTTTCTCGCCGACCGCACCGGCAGCTCGTTCGAGATCTTCACCGACGAGCCCGACCGGGACTGGCTCACCGCCTCAGCGGCGCTGCGCTTCCAGTTCCTGTGGGGCAGCCTGTTCGTGGCCTACGACCACGACTTCCTGCGCGACGACTTCGAGATGCGCACCGTCAACGCCGGCCTCCGTTTCGAGTTCTGAGGCGCTGGAAGCCGCCGTTTGCTGACCACCCGCATCGATCCGAAGTACGAGGTCGTCCGCCGCCTCCGCGAGGGAGGCATGGGGGCGATCTACCTCGTCCGTCACCGCCTGCTCGACGAGCTGCGAGTCATCAAGGTCCTGCGCTCGCACCTCAACGCCGACGAGGATCTGCGCCAGCGGTTTCTGCGCGAGGCGAAGACCGCGATCCAGCTGCGGCACCCCAACATCGCGCAGCTCTACGATTTCTCGGTCGACGAGGAGGGCAATGCGTCGATCGTCCTCGAGTACATCGACGGCTTCACCCTCGAGGAGTTCGGGCGCCGGCCGGAGGCGCGGGACGTGGCACTCGATCTCGCTCTCGCCCAGCAGGCGCTGCGCGCGCTCGGCTTCCTGCACCGCAAGGGGTTCGTCCACCGCGACATCTCGCCCGATAACCTGATGGTCACCCGTGACGTCGACGGCGAACCGCTGGTCAAGCTGATCGATCTCGGAATCGTCAAGACGCTGCGCGGGGAGGGCAAGGGGACGGCGACGTCGCTCTATCTGGGCAAGCCGCGCTACTCGTCGCCCGAGCAGCTCACCTCGCCCGACATCGACGCGCGGGCCGACCTCTACTCGTTCGGCGTCATGCTCTACGAGCTGGTCACCGGCTGCTATCCGATCCGCGGCCACGACCTGCCGTCGCTCATCGCCGGCCACCTGCACGGCGAGCCGGTGCCGTTCGACGTTTCCGACCCCGAGCGGCGGGTGCCCGAATCTCTGCGCACCCTGCTGCTGCGCACGATGGCGCGCGATCCGGCCGATCGCCCGGCCTCGGCCGAGGACCTCTCGGCGCGCCTGGCGGAGATCCAGGAGCAGTTCCCGGCACCGCCGCCCGGCGAAGCGACCCGCCTGCTCGCCGCCGCCCGGGATGGTGCGCGGCACGCCCGCGAGGAGGAGCTTACCCGGGCCGGCAGCGATGCCCTGTCGATGCTCGGACGCGGCGAGTTCGCCGCCGCAAGGCAGCGTGTCGCCGAGGCGGTCGAGCGGCTGGGCAACGATCCCGAACTGCTCGCTCTGCTGCAGCGCATCGAGGCGCGCGAGCGCGAGCAGCGCGAAGCGAACGCCGAGGCCGAGCGGCTCGACCGGCTGCTCGGTGAGGCGGAGCGCGCGCTCGCCGCCGGCGACCTTCCCGACGCGCTCTCGAAGGTCACCGAGGTGCTCGCTCGTCGCCCTGGCGACGCCCAGGCGCGCGATCTCGCGGCGCGGATCGACAGCCGACGCAGGGCCGACGAGGCGCGCCAGACCGCGCACGAGGCCGGTGCCGAGGCGACGGCGCCGACCGTGCGCGCGGCGCGGCCGACGGACGAACCGGCGCCGGCGCCCGCGCCACTGCGCGCCGAGTCACCGCGGCACACGTTGCCGATCGAGGCCGACGCGCGCCGTCCCCCTGCGGCATCGGCGAGCGCCCCGACGCCACGCGGCGCCGCCGGGCCGCCAGTCGCCCTGCGCGCAGTGCTGATCGGTGCCTTTGCCGTCGTCGTCGCCGTCGGAGGCTGGCTGCTCTGGCGCGGCATGCGCGGCGGCGCGGCCGCGGATCCAGCGTCCGACGCCTACCGACAGGCGCTTGCCGCCCTCAGCGCCGGCGATGCCGAAGCGGCCGCCGCGGGCCTGCGCCAGCAGCTGCTCGCCGACGCCCGCGAGCGTCCGGGCTATCTGCCGCACTTCCACTACGGGCAGGCGCTGATCGCGCTGGGCCGCTGTGAGGACGGGCTCGCGGCGCTCGTCGAGTCGGAGCGCCAGGGAGTGCTCGCCTCCAGCCCGGAAGGGGCGCTGGTCGCCACGCTGCGCGAGCGATGCGCCGCGCCGCTGGATCTCGAGCGGGAACTGCGCCCGGTCGAGGAGGCGCTCGCACTGCTCGATCGCCAGGTCGCCGAGATCGAGGGCTCGCGCACCTCGACCGCGGTCGCCGAACTGTGGGCCTCGCGCCCCGACCTGACCGCCGACTTCACGCGCACCCGCGAGCTGATGGCGGAATCGCGCCGCGCCATCGAAGCCGCGCGCCAGAACGCCGACCTCGACCTCGCCTACCAGGCCGCCGACCTCGCCGCCGACGCCCGCGCCCGCCTCACCGGCATCCTGCGCACGCTGACCGCTGCCCACGGCACGCCCTGAACGGGCGACGACCGCGGCGCGCGGGGATCGTTATCCGGGGGTGAGCACGAGTTCGCCGGCTTCGTGGCCGGCGTAGCGGATGGGGGCCAGTTCCGGGGACTGGGCGACGCCGAGCTGGGACGACTTCCAGCGCACGCGCGCGGCTACTGCGTCGAAAATCGCCGAGGCGGGCAGCGGCCGCGAGGCGAGTTGCAGCACCGAGATCAGCGCCCGCGCAAAGATCGAATGGGTGCCGTCTCCGCCCGCGTCGAGCACCGGCTGCAGCCCTCCCGACGTCAGCACGAGACGCGACTTGGCTCCGGCACCGGCCCCGCCGACCTCGAAGCCGCTGGCCGCGAACGCCCCGGCGTAGCAGGAGTCGGACACGACGAGGATCCGCCCGGCCTCGAACGTGCCGAGAATGCGGGCGATCGCGTCGTTCGGAATCCAGGTCGACGGGTCGTCCTCGCGGGCGTCGACCGGCAGCCAGAAGCCGCGCTGGCCGCCGACCTCCATCCGGCCGTGACCGGCGTAATACACGAGCACGTCGCCGCCCGCCCCGACGCTGCGGCCGATCTCGTCGAGCGCCTTGACGGTGTCGAGGAAGGTGGCATCGAGCAGGAGGGTCGTCTCGTAGCCGAAGCGATCTGCGAGGACACGCGCCATCGCCTCGCCGTCGGCGCGCGCGGTGGCGAGCGCGGGCAGGCTGCGGTAGCTGCCGTTGGCGACGATCAGCGCGTGGGCCGGGCGCCTGGTGGCCCCGCTGTCGGCCGCCACCGTCGATGTCCGCACGCCAGTGGAAGGCGCTGCCGCAGCAGTCACGAACTGCAGTTCCGCGGTCGTGCGTCGACGCGCCCGATCGACGGCGACGAAGCGCATCGTGGTGCCCGGTGCGACATCGGCACGCACCTGGAACCAGCCCTCGTCGTTCACTTCGATCGGCCGTCCGTCGAGTAGCAGGGAGGCGAGCCCCAGCGAGCTTTCGACCTGACCGACCACCTCGGTCCGCGCGGTGGCACCGGAAGGCAGGGTCACGATCGACGGGCCGCGCGTCGCCAGCACGTCCGGACGCACGAAGGCGATGGTCGGCGCCGGGCGCCCGGCCAGATCGGACGGCCGGACGGCGGCGAGCAGCTCGCCGCTGCCGGTCGCCGCTTCGAGTTCGGAGAGCATTCGTCGATAGCGATCCTGAGCCGCCTCGAGCTCGGCGACGCGCGCCTGTCGCGCTTCGAGTTCGCGGTTCGCCACCGCAGCCTGCTCGGTAACCGCGACCACTTCGGGGGCGCGACGCGCCGCCTCGGCCGAGGCTGCCGCCTGACGGGCCCGCTCCTCCGCCGCAGCGACCTGATCGCGCAGCTCGCCGGCGGCGCGTTCGGCCGCCGCCAGCTCGAGTCGCGCGCTGTCGAGGTCCCCCGCGAGACGCAGCAACTCGGCGCGGGCCGCCTCGGCCTCGGCGCGGCTGGTGGCCAGCTGGGCCTGCAGCGCGTCGATTTCGCGCTGCGCGTCGAGATCGGCCTCGCCGGTCAGGCCGGCAGCGCGGCGATACCAGGCGAGGGCCTGGTGCGGGTCGGCCGCGACGCCGATCCCGCGTTCGTAGAGGGCGCCGAGGTTCGTCTGCGCGCGGCGGCTGCCGGCCTCGGCGGCGCGGCGGTACCACTGCGCAGCGAGCGCAGCGTCGGCTTGGCCGCGCACGCCCTGCTCCCAGATCTCCCCGACGTTGTTCATCGCCTCGGCGTCGCCCGCCTCCGCCTGCGCTGTCCAGGCCTGCAGCGCCCAGGCGAGATCGCTCGGGTCGGCCGCGTGCTCCCCGCCTCTCAGACCGCACTCGTGCGCCGACAGGCGTGCCACCCGCCGTGGTGCCGCGAACTTCGTGTGCCGCCCGAGGCTGCGCACCTTGGCCGGCAGCAGGCAGTCGACGATGAACAG
>CAZUAT010000068.1:0-14057 GCA_964618415.1 uncultured Thermoanaerobaculia bacterium | reverse complement strand
TGAGGCCCGCCGGAGTGTTGTCCGGAACGTTGGTGCCCACCGTCGCGCAGTACTCGCCGCCTCCAGCGCCCTGCTCGACCACCAGTTCGACCGGCACGACCACCCGCTCGGTCCCGTTGCCCGGACCCGGGTCGGGATCGTTGCTCTCGATGCAGAGCATCGCCTCGTAGGTGCCTTCCGCGAGGCCGGTCGAATTGAGGGTGACCGTGATGTTGCTGGTCGCACCGGCGCCGGTCGTGCCGGCGGTCGGAGCGACGGAGAGCCACGGGACGTCCTGCGGCGCGTCGCATCCGGTGGCCGGCGCATACTCGAACGAGCTGACGGTCAGCTCGCCGGCTCCGAACCCGCCGTCGGCCGTCGCAACGCGCAGGGCGAACGTGTCGCCCGCGGCCACGAACACGCTGACGGACCCGCTGCCTTGCGACGCATTGTTAGCCAGCACGGTGTACGCGTTGTTGACCACGTAGCCGCCGTTGTCGAAGTCGTCGGTGTCGGACGAGGAGTAGCTCCAGTCGAAGCTCAGGGTGCCGCTGGCGGGGACCGTGATCCGGAAGTCGGTCGTGCCACCCGTGCCGGCGTCGCCGCCGATGACGGTCACCGAGTTCGGTGCGTCGGAAGTGTCGACGCTGCCGAGGACAGCAGACGGGTCGTTGACCAGGGTCCAGTTGGAGACGTCGTAGTCGCCGGTGAAGGCGCTGCTCGCCGAGCCGAACGGCTCGGCCTCGGCGATCGTCCAGTCGAGATCGGAGCCGCCGTCGTTGCCGAGGGCCAGATTGAGGTTGACGCTCGTGTCGGGGTCCTGCGTGCTCGTCAGGCTCGTCGGGTCGACGTCGATGTTGGGCTGGCCGCCCTGGCAGGCAGCCGGCAGGTCGAAGCCGTTGACGACGTTGGCGTTGGTGCCGTTGCCGTCATTGGCCGAGAAGCCGAGGCCGTAGTCGGCGAAGGCCTCCCAGATGAGGCAGACGTCCTCGCCGCCGTGCATCGCGGTCGCGGCCGCGATGATGCCGTCGCGCACGTCGGTGAACGAGGGGCTGCAGACGGTCTGCTTGAGGCCCTCGATGATGTACTCCATGGCCCGGATGTTGCCGGCGCCGCTGGTCTCATCGTAGATGTCCGGGTCGAAGCCGTGCTCGTCTTCGAGCCGGCCCGTCACATACCAGTACCCCTGCGCCCACTTCTCGCCGATCGGGTGCGGGCCGCTGGACGTGCGCACGCTCTCGTACGTCCAGCTGTTGCTGTTCGGCTCGCTCGCCTTGTCGTAGCGCTGGCCGCGGATGCCGATTCCGGTGGTCGGCTGGTTCAAGGCGTAGGTGCCGATGCCGCGCACGTCGGGGCTGCCGGCTTGGAAGGTGTAGTACATCGCCCACCAGTCCGACAGACCCTCGCCCGGCTGCTGGTAGCTCTGCAGGCAGCTGACGTTCGAAGGCGGTCCGACCAGGCGGTTGGAGATGCCGTGGCCGTACTCGTGCGTAATGATGCCGTTGTCGAGGTCGCCGTCGCGGTCCGGATTGGGCGCCGTCCAGATGAACATCTGCATGCGCGGGTTCGAGCCGTCCGGAGGGGTGGCGAAGTTGGCGTTGTTGACGCCCGTGCCGTCCTGGGCCTCGGCATTGACGTAGTCACTGCCCAGGCCGCCGCGGCCGTAGTTGTTCTCCTGGAAGTTGCCGTTCTCCTCGTCGAAGCCGAAGCGGTAGGCCACGTCGTGGATGACGTTGTTGAAGTAGAACAGGTTGGTCACCGCGGCGGGGCGGTATGCCGACGGAGCCTGGGTCAGATCGAGCGCGAAGTCGAAGACCAGGCTGCCACCGCCGTCCGGGCTGCTGCCGGCGTCGGGGAGGTTGTTGGCGTCGATGTCGGTGTAGGCGTGGGCGTTGTTGCCCTGGGTGGTGGTGAACTCGGCGCCGGCGGCACCGTTGGTGTCGTGCCAGCCGAACGGCGAGGCGAGCGAGTCCTGCGGGTCGACGGCCAGGGTGCGGCCGTCGGCGGGCGCCGGCGGCGTCGAGAAGCTGGGCGCCTCGATCGGAGTCTCGTAGACGCGGTAGCTGGCGTCGGCGACCCAGTCGAAGCGGGTCCAGACCTTGCCGTCGACCGCGTCGACGGTGACGTCGTACCAGTGGTCGCCCAGGTCGACGTTGTAGTTCCAGACCAGCCGGGCTTCACCGGGCCGGATCGGAAGAATGCGCAGCTGCGGCTCGGCGGCCGGCTGGGCCGTCAGCGAGTCCGTGCCCAGGTGGGCTGCCAGGGCAGCCACGGCCTCGTCGGCGCCGACCACCGGGCTGGTGGTGTTGAGCGCCTGGGCCAGGTGGGGCACGAACAGGTTGTTGACGGTCAGGATCCGCCCGTCCGCGGCGACGTTGACCTGCAGCAGGCCGTTGTAGACCGGCAGGCCGTCGTGACGCTGATCGAAGAAGACCCGCGTGATGCCGCTGCGGGCCGAGGGGATCCGATGGGTCAGCTCGGCGTCGGCCAGATCGGCCGCCGAGAGGCCCAGCAGATCGAGATTGTCCGAGAGGAACTCGCGGGCGATCTGCACGGCGTCACCAGCCCGCGGGGCGGTCAGGAAGCCGGTGGCGTTGGTGATCGTCCGGGTGGCCCCGGTGCGGTAGTCGGTCGTCACGCGCAGGTCGGGGACCTGCGCGCGCAGCTGCTCCACAGCAGCCGCGCGATCGGCTGCCAGCGATGCATCTGGCTTGCCGACGGTGAGGGCTTCACGTGCGTCGTAGCTCCGGCGTGAATCGGCCTGGGCGTCACGACTCGCGGCCATGAGCGGCAGCGAGCAGGTGAGCGCCAAGGCGATCGCGCCGAGACGAGCTACGACCCGGGTACGCGACTTTGACATTGCGGCTCCTTGTGCGGTGCTCGGCGACAGCTGGGCGCACCCTGCGTCCCGTGCTGTCGACCGAGGCTGTGAGCGGAATGTCGCCAGTCTACCCATATCTGGCCTCGACGCAACCTCGGCGGGAAACCGTGTTGCCAACGGGCGGGCGGCGGCCGGCGGGCCGCCGCCGCTCAGCCGCAGTAGCCGGCCAGTTCGGTGGGCTGGTGGATCAGGACGTGGTGGTTGCTGTCGACCGTCAGGTGGCCCTTCTGGCGGAAGTCGACCATGATCTGGTTGACCCGTTCCCGCGAGGCGCCGATCAGTTCGGCGAGGTCGGTCTGCGTGAGGCGCAGGCCGATGCGCGTTCCCTCCGGCGTGGACTCGCCGTAGCGCTCGGCGAAGGCGAGCAGCTGGCGGGCCAGGCGGCCGGCGACGTCGAGCGAGGAGAGCGACTGGATCTGGGCGTTGGCCATGCGCAGGCGCGAGGAGAGCAGGCGCACGAGGTTCTGGGCAAACTCGGGGACGTGCCGCAGGAGGTCCTGGAAGCAGGCGCGGTCCATCCACAGGAAGCTGCAGTGCTCCATGGCCATCACGTTGGCCGAGCGCCCGGAAGAGTCGACGAGGCTCATTTCGCCCACGGTGTCCCCGGCGCCCAGGAAGGCGAGGATGACCTCGCGCCCGTCGGCCTGTTCGATGAGGATCTTGACGGTGCCCTCGAGCAGCACGTAGACCACCTCGCCCGGCTGATCGGCGGTGATCATGTTCGTGCCGGTCGGCACGCTCTTCTTGCGCAGCGACTCAGCCAGCCGCTTCAGCCGGTCCGCGGGCAGCCCGCGAAAAAGCGGGATCTCAGCGAGCGCAGCAGGGTCGACTACAGCGGTCAAAGGGCTCCTCCGGCCGGCAGCAGGGGTCCACGACAAGACGAAACGAGGCGATTGTAGCCGACGAACCCACCCAACCGGCCAGACCGACCCCGGGAAGGCGGGTGGACGCCCTTCCACCCGCACTCCGACCCGAACTGCGAAACCCATCAGGCGAGACCAGTCTCGCCCCGCCAGCCGCGCCGTGGCCCGGCGCGCCCGTGCGTCCCAGGGCGTGCAGCGTTGGACCACGGTGTGCCCCGGCAGCACTCTCCGGACAGCACCGGCTTCCGACCACTCATGGCAGGAGTTTCACGACCGTCCCTCCCGACGAACGCGGCCCGAAGAGCGGCAGTCGTCGACGCCAGCTGCCGGTCGGGTGGATTACCGCGCGGGATTCTCGAGTCCTTGCCCCTGTCCCGCGGCGGCGGGGGATGGCGAACAGGAGGTGAACGGGACCTCCGGGAGTCGCCATGCATCGTGCGTGTTTCGCTTTCTTCGCTGTTGCCTTTGTTGCAGTTGGACTGGCCGTCGGCGGCGGAGCGCCGGCCTGGGCGGGCGATCAGGGGAAGCTCGATACGGCCGGATTTCATCCGCCGGACGGGTTTTTCGAGGGGCCGGTGCTGGTGCCCGACGGGGGGCCGCCGTTTCGGGTGGGGCGGCCGGCGGCGGATGAGCTGGGGTCGAGTGGCGACTGGGTAACCTTTGCCTACTCCTGGCCGCCCACCCACGACCTCGCCTGGCAGACCGTCGCGCCGACCGGCTACCTCCCGCCCTGCGTCACCTCATTCCCCGGTGCGGTCTTCGAGCCGTTCGAGGCGGCGTTCGATGAGGCGGGCCGGCTGCTGATCGGCGGGCAGGTCGAGTACGGGGACGACACCCTCCTCTTCGTCGCCCGCTTTCTCTACCCCAGCTGCACCCTCGACACGACCTTCGACAGCGACGGCTACTTCACCTTTGCCTTTGCCTCCACCCTCGACTTTGCGCGCCTCGGCTTCGTCACCACCGGCATCCCTCCATTCCTCACCCAGAAGATCCTGGTTGCCGCGACCGTGCGCTACTGGACACCCGGCGTCGCCAACGACGCCATCGTGCTGCGGCTCCTGCCCGACGGCCAGCTCGACACCACGTTCTCCACCGACGGCATCCAGCTGCTCGAGTACGGCAACGAGGGCATCCTCGTGAGGGACCTCGTCGTCGATCCGCAGGACCGGATCGTCCTGCTCAGCACCGTGGGCGTCGGGGACCCGGCCGTCGACGTCCTGCTCACCCGGCTGCTGCCCAACGGCACCGTCGACAGCACGTTCGGCAGCTCGGGGTGGCGGCGGTTCCACCAGACCTCGGCCGATCGCGTGGACCTCGCGGCAGCCATCCTGCGCGCGCCCGGAGGTGACCTCTACGTGGTCGGCAACTCGGTGAAGACAGCGGCGCCGCAGTCCAACCGGATCGTCGTCACGCGACTTGCCGCCAACGGCGCTACGCTCAGCGAGACAATCTGGCCGGTCCCGCCGCTCGCGCTGGTCCGCGGCGCCGTCCTGCAGGGCGACCTGCGCCTGCTGCTGCTGAGTGATCTCGGCTACGGCGCGACCGACGACTTCTTCACCATGGCCTGGACCATTCCCGCGCTCGCGCTCGATCCGGCCTACAACGACCCGTCCGACTTCGAGCCGCGTACCATCGTCGATCTCGGCAACCCGCTGGTGCCCGACGCGGCGATTTTCGGACTGGCGCTCTCGAACCAGCGGCCCGTCGTCAGCGGCTACGAGTACGACGCTTCCGGGACCGTGCCCGTCAACGTGCCGTTCCTCGCCCGGCTCGAGAACGACCTCATCTTCGCCGACGGCTTCGAGTCCGCCTCGACGAGCGCCTGGTAGCGGGCTCGGAGCCGGGTACGGCTCGTCGTGGCTGGGGCCGTAGATCTGGGGGACCCTGGCGCCCATCGGGCGCAGGTACGTCGAGATCTGGCCGCGGTGGTGGACGATGTCGAACAGGAAGCTCCAGGCCATCGACGAGCCCAGGCGCTGCTGACCAAAGAACTCGACCGGGCCGCCCCAGCGCGCGGCCGGCAGATTTGCCCAGCGGTCCGCCATGGCGGCGCTCTGCTGCGCGTAGATCTCGACGATCTCGCGCATCGTGGCCGGCGGCGGGGCGGGGGCCCATTGTGGACGGCCTCAGCCGCCGTGCAGGCGCAGCAGCTCACGGTCGGCCAGGGCGGCGAGACGCTCGCTCGCGGCGCTCGGATTGGCGCGCGCCGCGAAGCCGACTGCGTGCAGGAAGGCGAGCAGATCGTGGCGGCGCGCCAGGCCGTCGGCCGACTCGTACGCCGCCCCCCAGCCGGCGAGCGGCGCCGGATCGCCGAGGCGTGCGAACCAACCGTCCCAGAACGCGTCGTCCAGCAGCCCGCGGGCGTGCAGGAAGAAGACCGCGCGCGCCAGGCGGTCGGGCTCGCCGTGCTGGTAGGCGACCCCCACCGGAGCGACCTGGCTGGCGAGCGCGTCGAACAGCTGGCGCAGCTCGCCGGCCGTTGCGGCCGGATGCAGACCGAGCTGCAGCACCAGGTCGGCGCCGTGCGCCACCGCGTGCCGCCAGCCGTCGACCGGATCGAAGCCGCGATGGTCGCGCGTCGAGCTGAGGAACTGCGCCGCGGCCTCGACTACCCGCTGCCGCAGGTCTGCCGGCAGCGCAGGAGCGATCCGATCGGCGCGTGCCACCTCCGACAGCGCCAGCGCCGCGAACGAGCGCCGGAAGCCGGCTGCGTCCTCGGGCGCCGCGACCAGCGGCAGGAGCCGCTCGGCCAGCGCCAGCCGCGTCGCCTCGTCGATCGCCCCGGCGCGCAGCCAGGTAGATAGGCCCGTGAACGCCACCCCGTCGCGCAGCTGCGGATCGCGGTCGCCCAGACAGTCGACCAGCGCCAGCGCGCGCTGCTGCCGGTCGGCGTCGTCACCGATCTCGAACTCCCGCTCGGCCAGCGCGAGCCAAGCCGTGCGGGCCTCCGAGGTCGGCGCGCAGCCGGGCGTCGGGAGGCCGGCGGTCGCCCGCTCGGCCGCCAGTTCGGCGGCGTTCAAGGGGCGCACGCCGGAGACGTGCGAGGCGATCGCCTGCCAGCGGCCGTCGCGGCGCACGAGAATGTTGGACGACTGATACTGGTAGCCGCCGTCCGGATCGGACTCGGGCCCGAGCGCCACGCCGCGTCCGGCGACCACGGCGGTGCCGTTCTCGAACACCTCCAGCCGCCGGATCTCGAACCGGAAGGCGCGATTCACCCAGGGCCGTCCGACGAGAGCCGCCAGCTCGCCCCGCTTGTCCGACCAGTTGCCCTCGGCGTCGACGACCTGGAACTCGTCGGCCAGGATCCGGTCGAGCAGCTCGACATCCGCCTCGCGGTAGGCGCGCGGCCAGAGGACCTCCTTGAGCTCGCGCAGAGCGGTCTCGTCGGCTGGCGAGACCGACGGCGCCGCGCCCCCAGTGGCGGCGATCGCGACGCCGGCCGCCGCGAGGCAGACCGCCAGCAGAAGCGGAAAAGCTGGAGACCGGCGCCGCGCCGAACGCGAGGAAAGCAGATTGCGGGGCATGGCAGTCCTCCCGGACAGGTCGTTGTCGGAAGTACGGTGGCGCCCCGCCGTGGGTTTGCGCGCTACCGCTCCGAGGACAGTTCGCCCCTGCCGCTCACCGGGTCCCCGGGTCAGGGAGTCACCGGCGGTGCCAGCAGGTGCAGCCTGTGCGCTGCGAGCCCGAGTTCGAGCGGCGCGGCGGCGAGGAACGGATCGCCGTCGACCTGCAGGGTGACGAACGGCGGGCCGACGAGGCGGACGGTTCTCGGCACCACAACCTCGACGTCGGTGCGGCGGGTGTGCCGGCCGCGCACCAAATCGAGCGCGAAGCCGAGCAGCGAGCGCCGGTTCTGGCCGCGGAAGAGCAGCAGCTCGAGGCGGCCGTCGTCGGGGCGGGCGCCGGGAACGATCTCGAACGAGCCGGCGTAGCGCGCCAGGTTGGCGAGGACGAAGCCGGTGGCCACCGTCTCGACGCCGTCGATCTCCAGGCGGTGCTGCGGGAAGTCGTAGTGGCGCCAGCGCCCGAGGCCGGCACCTGCAACCGCCACCCGGCCGAGGCGTCGCTTCCAGCGCGGATCGACCGCGGCCAGCGCCTGCGCGTCGAGGCCGCCGGAGGCCTGCATCAGGAACAACTCGTCGCCGCAGCGGCCGACGTCGATCTCGCGCACCTCGCCGTCGCGCAGCGCCGTGGCCGCCGCGACCGGATCGGTCGGCAGACCGAGCGCCCGCGCCACCACGTTGGTCGTCCCGCCCGGCAGTGGGGCGACCGCAGTGGTCGTCCCCGCGACCGCGCCGGCGACCAGGCGCAGCGTGCCGTCGCCGCCCAATACGAAGACCACCGGCTCGCCGGCGGCCGCGGCGTCGGCGGCCTCGGCGCGACAGGCCTCGGCGCTCTCGGTGGCCACCGCGCGAACTTCGAAACGGGGGGCGAGCGCGGCGACGATCGGGGCGATCGTGCGCTCCCGCCCGGCTTCCCCCGCGGCCGGGTTGAACAGCAGGCGGACCGGCGGCATCAGCCCTCGAACAGGGTGCCGCCCGCGCTGCCGGCCGGCGGCGGATAGCCGAGGTGCTCGTAGGCGCGCCGCGTGGCGACGCGGCCGCGCGGTGTGCGCTGCAGGAAGCCCATCTGCAGCAGGTATGGCTCGTAGAGATCCTCGAGCGTGCCCCGGTCTTCGCCGACCGCCGCGGCGAGCGCCTGGATGCCGGCCGGGCCGCCGTTGTAGATCTCGATCAGGGTGGCAAGCAGACGGCGGTCGAGATCCTCGAAGCCGTGCTCGTCGACTTCGAGCGCCGCCAGCGCGCGGCGCGCGTCGTCGCGCCGGATACCGCCTGAGCCGCCGACCTGGGCGAAGTCGCGCACCCGGCGCAGCAGGCGATTGGCGATGCGCGGCGTGCCGCGGCTGCGCAGGGCGATCTCGTCGATCCCCTCCGGATCGCTCTCGACGCCGAGGATCGCGGCCGACCGGGTGAGGATGCGCGACAGCTCGGTCGCCGGATAGAAGTCGAGCCGATGGACGATGCCGAAGCGGGCGCGCAGCGGCGGCGAGATCAGGCCGGCGCGGGTGGTCGCCCCGACCAGAGTGAAGCGGGGCAGCTCGAGGCGCACCGTGCGCGCCGCCGGGCCCTGGCCGAGCACCAGATCGAGCCGGAAGTCTTCGAGCGCCGGATAGAGGATCTCCTCGACGGTTGCGCCGAGGCGGTGGATCTCGTCGACGAACAGGACCTCGCCCGGCTGCAGATTGGTCAGGATCGCCGCCAGGTCGCCGGCGCGCTCGAGCACCGCGCCGGAGGTGGTGCGCAGCGGCGCGTTCATCTCCCGCGCCACGATGTGGGCGAGGGTCGTCTTGCCGAGACCCGGCGGGCCGAACAGCAGCACGTGGTCGAGCGCCTCGCCGCGTTCACGCGCGGCGCGCATGAACACCCGCAGGTTGTCGACCAGCCGCTCCTGCCCGACGTACTCGTCGAGGGCGCGCGGCCGCAGCGTCGCCTCGAGACCGGCCTCTTCGTCGGCCGGATCGCCGGACAGCAGTCGTTCGCCGCTCACGCCCGGATTCTAGTCGTGCCGACGGGGCGCGGCTCAGGCGCGCGAGAGCCGGCGCAGAGCGAGCGGGAGCAGTTCGTGGAAGCCCGCCTGCGGAGCCTCGCGCCGCGCCTCGGCGACCGCCTTCTCGGCCTGGCCCGGCTTGTAGCCGAGCCCCTCGAGCGCCGCCACCAGGTCGCTGTCCGAAGCGGTCGGCGCGTCGGTCGGACCGGCCGTGGGCGGCCCGGCCAGCTCGCTCACCCGGTCGCGCAGCTCGACCACCATCCGCTCGGCGGTCTTGCGGCCAACGCCGGGGATGCGGGTGAGCCGCGCCAGGTCGCCGCCGGCCAGGGCGGCGATCAGATCGTCGAGCGGCAGCCCCGACAGGACGCCCTGGGCGAGACGCGGGCCGATGCCCGAGACGGTGATCAGCCGCTCGAACAACGCCTGCTCGCGCGCGGTCGCGAATCCGTAGAGCGCGATCTGATCTTCGCGGACGTGGGTGTGGATGTGCAGGTCGACCTCGGCGCCGAGGCCGGCCCGGTCGAGTTCCGAGAAGGTGGCGAGCGAGACCTGCACCGCGAAGCCGACGCCGCCGACGTCGATCCGCACCCGCTCGGGGCTGGCGGACGCCAGGCGGCCGCGCAACGAGGCGATCATCGGACGCTCGCGCTTCCCGTCACTGCCGGCATTGGCTCACCGACCCGCGCGCGGCCGACCCAGCCCGTTCAGATGCCGAGCCCGAACTGCTCCACCAGCGCGCGGTCGTAGGTCACCCCGAGCTCCTGCCGCCTCTCGGCGAGCAGCGAGGCGAGCAGCCGTCCGGCCTCCTCCTCACGCAGGCGATCGCGAATCTCGTCCCGGGCGGCGGCGAACGCCGCCGGGTCGAACGGAGCGACCTCGGTCACCTCGAACAGCACCGCGCCGTCGGTCACCGTCACCGGTCCGCCGATGCTGCCCGGCGTCAGCGCCAGCGCCGCCTCGACGATCTCGCGCGCCGGGCCGTGACCGGCCAGCTGCGCGTTGCGCGACAGGTCGGGGGCGGTGGCGACCTCGAGGCCGAGGCGGCTGGCCAGCGCATCGAGACCGGCGCCGTCGGCGACCCGCGCCGCTGCCAGCTCGGCGAGCGCCAGCGCGGCTGCCTGCTCGCGCTCGGCCGCCGCACGCACCTGCGCCTCGACCTCTTCGAACTCGGCCGCATGGGCCGGCTGCTCCTCGCGCAGCCGCAGGACGGCCCAGCCACGCGGCACCGCGACCGGCGTCGAGGCGCTGCCGGCGGCGAGAGCGAAAGCCGTCTCGATGAACTCGGGGCTGCGTCCGACGCCCGGCACCATGTCGTTGCGCCCGAACAGCGGCGTGGTCACCAGCGTGACCGTCGTGTCGTCCGCCAGCTCGCGCCAGGCCGCCTCGTCGGTGCGCTTCTCGTCGGCAATGCGGCGCGCCAGCTCGGTGGCGCGGGCCGCTGCCGCCTCCCGCGCGCGCTCGCCGAGCAGCCGGGCGCGGATGCGCGCCGCCGCCTGCTCGAGCGGCTCGACGCCGCCCTGGCGGTGGTCGAGAACCTCGATCAGATGCAGGCCGAAGGAGGTGCGCACCGGGCCGACGACACTGCCCGGCGTGGCGCCGAAGGCGGCCTGCTCGAACTCGGCGATCATCCGGCCGCGGCCGAACCAGCCGAGGTCGCCGCCGTTGGCGCGGCTGCCCGGATCCTCCGACAGTTCGCCCGCCAGCTCGGCGAACGACTCGCCGGCGTTCAGCCGCTGCCGGACGGAGCCCATCAGCTGCTGGGCGGCGGCCTCCTCCCGGTTCTCGTCGATCTTGATCAGGATGTGGCGCGCCTGCACCTCTTCGGGACGCTCGAACTCGCTCCGGTTGGCCTCGTACCAGGCCGCCACGTCGGCGTCGCTGACGCTGAGCGACTCGCGCAGGCGGGTGCTGTCGACGAGCAGGTAGTCGACGCTGCGGCGCTCGTCGAGCTGGAACTCGTCGCGATGATTCTCGAACCAGGCCCGCGCCTGCTCGTCGGTGACCGTGACGGCGGCGGTGTGGCGGGTGGCGGGCACGAACAGGTAGCGCAGCGAGGCGTGCTCGTTGACCTCCCGCCAGTCGGCCTCGACCTCTGAGTCCGCGACGGTGATCGACTGGGCGAGGTTCTCGGTCAGCTTCTGGATCGCCAGGTCGCCGCGCACCGCCTCTTCGAAGTCGCGCGCGTTGGCGAAGTCCAGCGACCGCACGAACCGCTCGTACAGCTCGCCGCCGACGAAGCGGCCGGTCTCGTCGACCAGCATCGGCTGGGAGAGCAGGTAGTTGCGCAGCTCCTCGTCGGTCACCCGCAGGCCCGCCCGGCGGGCTTCCGCCACCAGCAGCTCGCGGTCGACCAGCCCGTTGAGCGCCTGACGCGGCAGCTGCAGCTGTTCCATCAGCTGCTGCGGGATCTGGCCGCCGAACGACTGGCGATAGCGATCCTCGATGCGCCGATACTCGCGCTGGAACTGACGCATCGAGATCGGCTTGCCGCCCACGGTGGCCGCGGGGCCGCTGGTGGCGCCTCCGGTCAGGCCGCCGCCGAAGTCGACGAAGACGAAGGCGATGAACACCAGGATCACCACCCACAGGATCCAGCTTAGGTACTTCAGGTTGTCGCGCAGGACTTTGAGCATCGGAACTCCGGGTCGGTCGCGGTCGGCGGATGGCGCGCGCCGAAGACGGGGGATGGTACCAGCGCGCTCGAACGGGGGGCAAGGCGGCGTCCCGGGCGCGGGGCCGGCTCCGGGTTGTAAATACAAGCGGAATCAGGCCCTCCCTGCTAGACTCGCGATCTTTCGGGCGGGGAGGCGGACGTGGAGGCGACCAAGGGCGGCAAC
Organism: uncultured Thermoanaerobaculia bacterium; assembly: GCA_964618415.1. Lineage (GTDB taxonomy): Bacteria > Acidobacteriota > Thermoanaerobaculia > Multivoradales > JAGPDF01 > JACTMI01. Next base: position 1,947 of record CAZUAT010000068.1, on the reverse strand, counting down.
CGCACCCGGGGCTGGTACACGGTGTCGATCGACACCCTGCGCCTGCTCGGAGGGCTCGGCCTGCTCCTCCTGCTGGCCGGCGGCGGCTGGGTCGGGTGGCGAGTCTGGAACGAGCGCGCACTCGAGCGCGAGGCCGGCTTCCTGCTCGACGAGGTCCGCGTTCTGCTCGACCGGGCGAGCCGCGAGCGCCCGGCCTCCGGCGCCTTCAGCGAGGAGTACGAAGCGGCGCGGGCCAGCCACGTCGACGCTCAGGCAGCCTGGGAGCAGCGCGACTTCCGCGCCGCGGTCGCCCAGGGACAGCGCTCGCGCAACCTGCTGCTCGCCGTGCTCGGTTCGCGCGACGCCGCCGGCGGCCGCGGCGAAGCGCAGTTCATCGCCGTCCAGGGCAGCGTCGAGCTGCGCCGCGGCGACCAGGGCGAGTGGGAGCCGGCGCGGGTGCGCGACGTGCTGCGCTCGGGCGACTATGTGAAGACGGCGGGCGGCTCGGCCGAGATCGTCTTTCTCGACGGCACGCTCTACACGGTGCGCCCGAACACGCTCTTCCTGGTCACCCGCGAGCGCGGCGGCCCCGACTCCGGGGGCGGCCAGGCGATCGCAATGGAGTACGGCTGGGTCAACCTCGACACCGCCAAGCGGGGCGGTCGGGTGAGCACTCCGCGCGCCGAGGCGCGGGTGGGCAGCGACTCGGAGGCGGCCGTGTCGGTCGACGCCGGCGGCGGCGAGGCCCGGTTCACCGCCTACCGCGGCGAGGTCGAAGTGACCTCCGAGGCCGGCATCACGCGCCGCATCGGAGCCCTCGAGCAGGTCACCCAGACGGGCTCTCTGCTGGCCGAAGCGCAGCCGCTGCCGGCCGCGCCCTTCCTCCTCGAGCCCGGCAGCGGCCTCGAAACTTCGCTTGACGGACAGCGCGAGCTCGTGCTCTCTTGGGAGCCGGTCCAGGGGGCGGCTCGCTACGCGCTCCAGGTCTCCCGCAACCGGCTCTTCGTCGACAACCTGATCGACGTCGAATCGCGGACCGCGACTGCGGCCCGGCTGGGCCTGCGCGGCGAGGGGACTTTCGAGTGGCGGGTGGCGGCGCGCTCGCGCGCCGGCCTGCAGGGACCGTGGAGTGAACCGCGGACGTTCCGTGTCGTGGCGGCGTCGCGGCCCGGTGACCGCGGCGACACGACGCCGCCGATGCTCGAGATCGACCAGGTGCAGGCGTACGGCAACGTGTTCATCTTCCACGGGCGCACCGAGCCCGGTGCCTCCGTCACCGTGGCCGGCGAAGCGGCAACGGTCGGCGCCGACGGCGGATTCACCAAGACCGTGCAGGTCATGCGCGACGGCTGGAGCCTGGTCGAACTGACGGCGGCCGACGCCTCGGGCAACATCGCACGACTGCGCCAGCGCGTGTTCGTGGAGACACTTTGATCGGTTGGCGGGCCGAGCGCCCGATTGCGGGGATTTCCTGATGGCATTTGCTTCCATCCTGCGGCACTTTTCGAACGACCTGGCGATCGACCTGGGCACGGCCAACACGCTGATCTTCGCGCGCAACCGCGGCATCGTCGTGCGCGAGCCGTCGATCGTGGTCGTCAACAAGCTGACCGGAAAAGTCGAGGCGGTCGGTGCCGAGGCCAAGGAGATGCTCGGCCGCACGCCCGGCAACATCGAGGCGATCCGACCGATGAAGGACGGCGTCATCGCCGACTTCGAGGTCACCGAGCGCATGCTCGACTACCTGATCAAGAAGGCGCACGGCCGCAAGATGTACGTCCACCCGCGGATCGTCATCGGCGTGCCGGGCGAGATCACGCAGGTCGAGAAGCGCGCGGTGCGCGACTCGGCGCAGAAGGCCGGCGCGTCGGAGGTCTACCTGGTCGAGCAGGCGGTGATGGCGGCGATCGGCGCCGGCCTGCCGATCACCGAGCCGTCGGGCAACATGATCGTCGACATCGGCGGCGG
>CAZUAT010000067.1:0-14407 GCA_964618415.1 uncultured Thermoanaerobaculia bacterium | reverse complement strand
ATCGAGAAGGCCAAGCGCCTGGTCGAACACAAGAAGGACGTGGTCATCCTGCTCGACTCGATTACCCGTCTGGCGCGCGCCTACAACACGGTCCAGCCGCCGTCGGGCAAGGTCCTGTCGGGCGGTATCGACGCCAACGCGCTGCACCGTCCGAAGCGCTTCTTCGGTGCCGCGCGCAACATCGAGGAGGGCGGCTCGCTCACCATCATCGCGACCGCGCTCGTCGACACCGGCAGCCGCATGGACGACGTCATCTTCGAGGAGTTCAAGGGCACCGGCAACTCGGAGATCCACCTCGACCGCAAGCTGGTCGACAAGCGGACCTTCCCGGCCATCGACATCAACAAGTCGGGCACGCGCAAGGAAGAGCTGCTGATGCCGGAGGACGAGCTGCGCCGTGTCTGGGTGCTGCGCAAGGTCCTCAACCCGCTGTCGACCGTGGAGTCGATGGAGCTCCTGCTCGACAAGCTCGGCAAGGCCAAGACCAACGCGGACTTCCTGGCCGCGATGTCGAAGTAGTTGCGCGTCGGAGTCGTCAACTACGTCAACAGCAGGCCGCTGTCGCGCGGCCTGCTGTCCGGCGGCGAAGCCGGCGTCGAGTGCGAGCTGCTGCCGCCGGCGGTGATCGCCGACCGGCTGCGTGACGGCTCGCTCGACGTGGGGCTGGTGCCTTCGATCGAACTGGCGCGCAACCCGGATCTGGTCGTCGTCCCCGGGCTGGCGATCGCTGCGACGCACGAAGTGCGCAGCGTGCTGCTGGTGTCGCAGGTGCCGGTGGAGAAAATCCGGCGGGTGGCGCTCGACGAGAACAGCCGGACCTCTGCCGTCCTGGTGCGGCTGCTGCTCGCCGAGCGGTACGGAATCACGCCGGAGTACACGCCGGCGCGCGCCGATCTCGCCACGATGCTCGGCCAGGCGGATGCCGCGCTGCTGATCGGCGACCCGGCACTGGCCGTCGATCCGCGCGAGGGCGTCGTCCTGGACCTCGCCGGCGAATGGCTGGAGCTGACCGGCCTGCCGTTCGTCTTCGCGGTCTGGGCGGCTCGTCGACCGGTGGCAGACCGGGTGCGTCCGGAGATCTTCGCCGCCAGCTTCGAGGCCGGATGGGCTCAGCTCGACGCCATCGTCGCCGAGACGGCCGTCGAGACGGGCCTGACGGAAGTCGTGCTGCGCGACTACTTTACGCGCAATCTACGCTTCGTCTTGGGGGCCTCGGAGCAGGCCGGCCTGGCCGAGTACCTGCGCCGGGCCGGGCATGCGGGGCTGGCCCCGGCAGCAGCGCCACTGCGGTTCCTCACCGCCGCGGCTTCGACCGTCGACTGAGCGCGGTCGCTTTACGCTCCGCGACAGCGCGGATATCGTGGCACCCGACTTTCCGGGAGGGATCGCCATGGCCGCCACCCAGTCAACCCGCTCCAACCCCCTGCTGGAGCTGCCCGCGCTCGGCCAGTCGATCTGGCTCGACTTCATCCGCCGCCGCATGCTCGACGACGGCGAGCTGGCCCGGCTGGTGGCCGAGGACGGTATCCGGGGCGTCACTTCGAACCCGTCCATCTTCGAGAAGGCAATCGCCTCTGGCGACGAGTACACGGCGCAGATTGTCGAGGTGGCGCCGCTCGTGGACGGCGATCCGAAGGCGATCTTCGAGGCGCTCGCGGTCGAGGACATCCGGCGTGCCGCCGATGTGCTGGCCGAGGTTCATCGGGCTACCGACGGTCGCGACGGTTTCGTCAGCCTGGAAGTGGCGCCCGATCTGGCCCACGACGCGGCCGCAACGATCGCCGAGGCACGACACCTCTGGCAGCGGGTCGATCGCCCCAACCTGATGATCAAGGTGCCCGGCACGGCGGAGTGCCTGCCGGCGATCCGGACGCTGCTCGCCGAAGGGATCCACGTCAACATCACGCTGCTGTTCGCCCGCGCGGCGTACGCTGCCGTGGCCGAGGTCTGGCTGGAGGCGCTCGAGGAGCGACTCGAGCGCGGCCTGCCGGTGAGCGGGGTCGCCTCGGTGGCGAGCTTCTTCGTCTCCCGCATCGACACTCTGATCGACACGTGGCTCGACGAGCGCATGGCCGCGGCTCGCGAGGCTGACGTGCGCGACCTGGCCGCCTCGCTGCGCGGTCGCATTGCGATCGACAACGCACGGCTTGCCTACGAGCACTTTCAGGGACTGATGGCGACGCCGCGCTGGCGGCGGCTCGAGGCGGCGGGCGCGCAGCCCCAGCGCCTGCTCTGGGCATCCACCAGCTCGAAGAACCCGGCTTACCGCGACACGCTCTACGTCGAGGAGCTGATCGGACCGCTGACGGTCAACACCGCGCCTCCCGAGACGATCGCCGCCTTCCGCGACCACGGCGTCGCTGCGCCGACGCTCGTCACCGGCCTGGAGGCGGCCCGCCAGCGCATGCGCGATCTGGAACTGCTCGGTATCTCGCTCGAGGCGGCCACCGACGAATTGCTCACGGAGGGCATCCGCAAGTTCGTCGAGCCATGGCAGAAACTGCTGGACACTGTCGAGGCGCGCGCCCGGGAACTGGCGGAGAAGCGCGGATGAGGTTGCGGCTCCCGGCCGCGCTGGAGGAACGCATCGCCGCAGCGGGTCTCGACTGGACGACCCGCGACGGCACGCGCCGCCTGCTGGCACGTGACGCGTCGCTGTGGACGGGCGGAGACGAGGCGCGCTGGCTGGGCTGGCTGGATGCGCCGAGCGCAGCGCGTTCCCGGTTGTCGCTCTGGGAGGCGATCGGCGCGGAGGGGCGGGCGTTCGACGAAGTCGTGGTGATCGGGATGGGCGGCTCGAGTCTGGCGCCCGAGGTGCAACGCGCGGCGCTCGGTCGCCACCCCGGCCACCCGCGCCTGCTCGTGCTCGACTCGATCCACCCCGACGCGGTAGGAGAGGTGGAAGCGGACCGGGACTGGTCGCGGACGCTGCTGGTCGTGTCGAGCAAGTCGGGCAGCACGCTCGAGCCGTCCATCCTGCTCGAACGGCTGCTGGCGAGCTCCGCGGCAGCGGGGGGCGCAGCGGCGGCGGCACGTCGCTGCATGGCGATCACCGACCCGGGCTCGGCGCTCGAGCGCCAGGCGCGCGCCCGCGGTTTCCGGCGCATCGTCGCCGGCGAGCCGTCGATCGGCGGTCGCTATTCGGCGCTTTCGCCTTTCGGGCTCGTGCCCGCGGCGCTGCAGGGAGTGCCGGTGGCGACCTGGCTGGCGCGGGCGGAGGCGCGCGAGGTCGCCTGCCGGGTCGCCGATCCGGCCCGCAACCCGGGCGTCGCCCTCGGCCTGCTGCTCGCCGCCGCCGTCGGCGCGGGGCGCGACAAGCTGACTCTGATCGCCCATCCGGGGCTCGGGCCGATCGGCGCCTGGCTGGAACAGCTGATCGCCGAGTCGACGGGCAAGCAGGGGCGGGCCATCCTGCCGTTCGAGGGCGAGCCGGTTCCGACACCAGAGACCTGCGGCGACGACCGGCTGTTCGTCGCGCTGCGGCTGGGAGGAGACCTGGGTCCGGGCGACGCTGCGGCGCTCGACCTCCTCGCCGGTGCTGGGCAGCCGGTCGTGGAGCTGGATCTTGCCGACCCCCTGGACCTGGCGGCTGAGTTCTACCGCTGGGAGTTCGCGACCGCGGTGGCGGGTGCGATGCTCGGCGTGCATCCGTTCGACCAGCCGGACGTCGAAGCCGCCAAGGTCGAGGCGCGACGGTTGACCGACATTCTGGAGCGCGACGGAAGCCTCCCCGCCGTTGCTCCGGTCGCCGCCGACGAGACCGCCTGGCTGCTCGCCCCGTCCGACCAGGCCGAACGACTGCGTGCCGCGGCCGGTGAAGCAGCCGGCCTGCCCGGGCTGGTCGTCGCTCACCTCGAACAGCTGCGCCCCGGGGACTACTTCGCGCTGCTGGTGTTTGCGCCGATGGAGGAGGCCACGGTCGCCGCCGCGGCGCGCCTGCGCTCGATGGTGCAGCGCCGGTTCGGGGTTGCGACGTCGGTCGGCTTCGGGCCGCGCTATCTGCACTCCACCGGTCAGGCGCACAAGGGCGGGCCGCCAAGCGGGCTGTTTCTCGTCATCACGGACACGCCGGCGGACGATCTGCCGATCCCGGGGCGTCGCGCCACCTTCGGCCAGACCATCGTGGCGCAGGCGCGCGGCGACTTCGAAGTGCTCGCCCGGCGCGGGCGACGGGTGGCGGGAGTGCAGCTGGGTGAACCGGCGCTCCACGGGCTCGGGCGCCTGGTCGACCGCATGGCGGCCCTCTGGGAGGACGCCTGATGCGCGGGCGCGTTCCGGAGGGCGGCCGTGCCTGTCCAATCGAGACGTGGTCGAACTCGTGCCCGCCTGCGCCGCCCTGCCGCTGTCCACCGTTCCCGCCCGGACGGCGGCGGGCGGCGCTTTCTCCAGGTTGAGGCAGTTGGACGACTCCGTACGCCGACCGACGGGGGGACAGATCGCAGCTCAGGACCTGGAACGCCTCGATGACGCTGACCTGATCCGGCGCGCCCGTGAGCTGCCGGACCGTGCCGCCGCATCGCTCGACGTGTTGTTCCGCCGGCATCATCGGCGGGTCGCCGCCTGGTGCCTGCGCTGGTGCAACGGGCGCAGCGAGGACGCTGCCGACCTGTCGCAGGAGGTGTTCCTGCGGGCGCAGGAGAAGCTCGACGGATTTCGGTTCCAGAGCGCCTTCACGACCTGGCTCTATCTGGTCACGCGCACCGTGGCGCTCAACCGCGCAGACGCGGCGCGTCGCCGGCCCGCCGACTCGCTCGAGGAGAAGGAGATCGATCCGGTCGATCCCACCACCCCTGCCGACGAGGCCGCGGCGCGGGACCAGCAGGTGGCACGGCTGCGGCTGGCCATCGCACAGGTGCTCGATCCGACGGAAGCGCGGGTGGTCCACCTGCATTTTCACGACGAGCTGACTCTGCCGGCGATCGACCAGCTCCTCGGACTGACGAACAAGTCGGGCGCCAGGGCCTACCTGGTCTCGGCAAAGCGCAAACTGCAGAGACACTTCATCGCACCGCCGGACGCCGGCGGCCGCGCCAGGGAGAACGCATGACCCGTTCCGTCCCGTCCCACGAGAATCCGGACCTGCTCGCCCGCGCCGTGGCGCGCGGGCCGAACTGCCCGCCCGTCGAACGGCTGGCCGAGGCGGTGCTCGGCGAGATCCACAGCGACGAGCGGCAGGCGCTCGAGGCCCATGCCGCCGGCTGCCCGGCCTGTGGCAGCGAGTGGGCGCTCGCGCACGCGTTCGCGCTGGCCGGCGTCGGCGAGGAGGCTGGAGTGGAACGCGTCCTGGCGTCGCTGAGTGCGAAGCCGGCCGGTGGCGGACGGCTGCTCGACTTCCGCTCGTCGCCGCGCCGAGCGGCCCGTGGCTCGGCGACGTCGGCCTGGCAACGCGGCGCCGTTGCCGCGCTGCTGGTGGCCGGCCTGGGCTTGGGCTATCTGACCGTGCGCGGCGGTGTGCCTCCGGACCCGGGAGTACCGCCCGGCGACGATGTCGTGCGTGCGACAGGCTTTGCACTGGGCGCACCCGCGGGAGCCCTGGAGGCAGCTCCGAGCCGGCTCGAGTTCGAGGCGCTGCCGGGCGCCCAGCGCTACCGCGTCGAGCTTCTCGACGTCGGCGGCAACGCCTTCTGGACGGCCCTCGTGCTGGCGCCGCCGGGCGAACTCGACGCCGAGGCGCGTGCCCAGCTGCGGCCGCGGGCGCGCTACGGCTGGCGCGTGGTGGCGCTCGGTGCAGGCGGCGAGGAGATCGCCCGCAGCCCCGTCCAGGAGTTCACGCTGCCCTGACGCTTCGCCGGGCTCGCCAGGCGACGATGGCAGCGAGTGCGAGCGCAACGACGCTGGCGGCGATCGTCCACGGCGTCCGGTTCGGGACCACCGGCTCCGGATCCCCGATCAGGACGAACGCGCTCCAGTCCGTCGTTCCGGCCCAGCGCGGATCGCTCGCCAGTCGCAGCTTGGCTGCCTGCAGCGCCTCCGTCGGCCGCCTGCCGCGGCCGAGCTCCCAGAAGAAGCCGTCGAGCAGGCTGGCCGCGGCCCGGTCGCCGACCTCCCAGAGAGTCGCGATCACGGACCGGGCTCCTCCCGCCAGCAGCGCTCCGGACAGCGACGCCAGCGAGCTGCCGTCGGGGCGGGCACCGACGGCGGTGCGACAGCCGGAGAGCACTGCGATCTCGACCGAGATCGGGAGCGCCGCGAGTTCGAGCGGCTCGACCAGGCCGTCGTCGTCCGGGGCTCCGGAGCCCGGCGAGAGGAAGATCGCCACGCCCCGTGCCAGCTGGTCGTCGAGCACCGTGTGGGCGGCGACCAGGAGCACCCGCGCGCCCTCCCGCATGCGCCGGGCGAGACGCGCCTCGGTCGCGTCCGGGCCGAGGTCGATCGAGGATCGGCCGCCGAGATGTCTTCCGGCGCTCACGGCCTCCTGCCGCGCGCCGGGCAGGGGAGCGAGGGCGAACCGCTCGGCGAGCAGCGCCGCCGTGCCGGTGCGAGCGCCAGCGGCGAGGTCGGGATCGGCGAGCGCCGCGAGTCGCCGAGCCGGCCGCTCCGCCTGGGGCCGCAAGTGGGCCAAGATCGACAGGCTCGGCGCATAGGTGACCGGCCGGCGCTCGACGAGTCGCCCGCCCGTTGTCATCGGCAGCAGCTCGAATGGCAGGTAGAAGAGCGCGCCGTCGGGGACGATCGTCAGCGGCCGGGTCTCGTCGAGGCCGGCGAGGAGCGCGCTGCCGAGGCGATTCAGCCGGATGGCATCGGGCTGGCGGCGGCGTGCGAGGTCGGCGTGTACGGCCAGCGCGTCCGCCATCAGCTCGAGTGCCGGCCCCACGTCGACGACTTCGGTTCGGTCAGCTCCGAACTGGAAACGCCAGAGGCGGCGTTCGCCCGCGAAGTAGACGACCGTGGTCGCGCGGTCCGCGCGTTCGTCGCGCAGCTGCTCGATGCGGGCGGAAGTCACCGGGGAGGCGGCGCGGCCTCCGAGCCGGGCGAGCAGCTCGATGGCCCGACTGCGCTCACTCAGCGCGAGCGCCTCGGTCGTCCGGCCAGCCGCGATCGCCAGGTCGACGGCGAACGAGAACAGTGCCCTCTGGTCAGTCGCGAGCTGCTCGGCCAGCCGCGCCTGGCCGGTGCTTCGGCCGACCGTCTCGACGATCTCGAGCGCCTCCCTGGCGCGAGTGAGCGCGGTCGAGTGATCGCCGGCCGCCGCCGACGTCCGGGCCAGCCCGGCGAGCGCCTGCCAGCGCGTTTCGGCCGCCCCGGTCTCCGCGGCGAGCGCGAGCGCGGCCTCGAACTCCGCGCGCGCGCGGTCGGGGTCGCTCAGGGCCAGCAGCGCCAAGCCGAGCCCCAGGTGCGCGCGGCCCTGCTCGCCGCGGTTCCCAGCCTCCGATGCGAGCGCGAGCGCCACGTCGAACTCGCCGCGGGCGGCCTCGGGCTGGTTCAGGTTGTGGAGTTGAATCAAGCCGCGATTGATCGCCACGGTCGTTCTCAACGCCCGGTTGCCGGCCGCATCGGCGTGGCCCGCAGCCTGCTCGAGCCGCGCCAGCGCTCGCCACGGATCGCCGAGGTTGCGGTAGAGCACGGCGCTGTTGAGCGCCGCCGTCGCGGCCCGCGCGGGGTCGTCGTCGACCGGTGCAACTGCCTCGAGCTGGGCGAGCGCTTCGCGGTACGCGCCGAGCCGCTCGAGGGTGACCGCGCGCTGGATGCGCGCCACCGTCAGCTCCTCACCCGCCCAGTCGACCTCCCCGGCCGCACTCGCCAGCCGCTCGGCTTCGTCGATCCGCTCCAGCGCCTCCCCGAGTTCCCCCTGGCCGATGGCGAGCGCCGCCAGGTTGCCCAGCACGAAGACTTCCTCCGCGGCGCCGTCGGCGGCTCGATAGAGCTCGAGAGCCTCGAGGTAGGCCGCCCGGGCGGCGGCCGGATCGCCGCTCGCTTCGCGAATCAGGGCGATGTTGTTGAGCGTGTCGGCAAGCGGCACGCCGCCGAGCGGACGCCGCAGCTGTTCGGCTCGAGCGCAGGCCTCTCCGGCGTCCAGGTATCGCGCCAGGTCGGCGAGCGCGACGCACAGATTGTTGGCCGCCTCGGCAGCCAGATCGGACTCCGGGTCCGCGGCGAGCACGGCGCGGTAGCCCTCGACTGCGGCGTCGAGCTGCCCGGCCCGATGGGCGGCTGCGGCGGCGTCGAGCTGAACGCGGGTTGGGTCGTCCGCGGCGCGCGCCGGGGTTGCCAGCACCATCAGCAGGACGACTGCAACGGGCGTGCGACCGGGCCGTCGGGACGGGGGGCAGGCCATGGGCGCCATCCTAGCGGGGCGGGCCAGGCCGGCGGCGACCCGCAGCGGGCGGGGAAGTCCGGCGTGCTGTTCCGGTCGACATCCGGTACTGTCTCATCGAAGGCAGGCGAGGGAGGGGGCCGGGATGCGACGGGCCAGATGGACCGCAGGAGTCCGGGTCGTACTGACGGCCGTCATCGCCGGCTGGGCGGCGGCGCCGGTCCACGCCAGTGCGCCGGACACTCTGGGCGGGCCGGTCGAGCCGCTGGTGATCCGGATCTCCGACGCCTGGGCCGAGCCCGGAGGCCAGGCGGCGATCGTTCTGCGCACGTACGCCTCGCTGCCGGTGCGCCGCGGCAAGATCCGGGTCGGCGGCGGCAACCCGCTGGCTCCGCTCGGATCGCCACTGCCGATCGCCTCCTGGGACAGCGCGCGCCTGTTCGACGCCGACGGCAACGTTCTCGACGTTGCGCTCTCGTCGCCGGGCGGGGACCTGGTCGATCTCGACTTCCTCGACAATGCGTCGTTCGTCTTCAACCGCAGTGACGGCGTGGTCGCAGTCATCTACGCCACGGTGGCCGCGGACGCGTCGCCGGGCGACTACCCGGTGCTGGGCGACGACGATGCTTCCGAACTGCGCGATCCGGAGGACGACCCGGTCCTGATGCACATCCGCGAGGGAGAGCTGCGCATCCGGTCGGCCGCGACGCCGCCGGAGTTCGAGATTTCCACCGCGGAGGTGCAGTCCGGATCGGCTGCCGAAATCGAGATCGGAACCGGCGAGCGCTTCGCCATCGGCTCGGGCACCCTGGTGCTGCTGTACGACCCGGATGTCCTGCTGCCCGGCGCCGTGCCCACGGTGGAGAGCGACCCGCGCCACGGCGAGGTGGAGCTCGACGTCGATGTGTCGACAGCCGGGCGCATCGAGATTCAGCTCGAGTCACCCGACGGATCGTTCAACGCCGATGTGCCGGGCGACCTTCTGATCGTCAATCTACCGACCCGACGCGGAATCCCGGCGGGCACCGAGCGGCCGGTGACCGTCGGTGCCGGCACCGAGCTGCTCGATCCGGGCGGCGTGCCGATCGACCTGCTCTACGAGAGCGGCGGGCTGGAGTTCGTCATCGATCCCGACATCTTCCGCGACGGCTTCGGCATCGGGGATACCGGCTGGTGGCAGGTCGGTCCGTGAATCTGCCGACGCGGTCGTGACGCGGCCGAGCGGCCGCGCCACGACCGGAACCCGGATCAGAACTGGGTCCAGAGGAACTGGTTCGTGACCTCGTGGTGGAAGATCACCTCGCTGCGCTTGATGCGCGTGCCGAGGGCCTTGGGCGACCGCTCGGCCTGCGCCAGCTTGAGCTCCGCGTACTTCTCGTGGACGTCCGCGCCGAGGATCTCCTGCGCGAACTTCGACGACTTGAACAGCCGGATGGCGTCATAGACGTTGTCGGGCAGGAAGCGCGTGCGCGGCCGCTTGTCGGCATCCTCCTCGAGCAGCGGTCCGGACAGTCCGGTGCGCAGCAGGGCGTAGATGGCCAGGTACGGGTTCGCATCCGGGGCGATCGAACGCACCTCGATCCGTGCAGACTTCTCGTTGCCGATCGGGATCCGGACCATCGAACCCCGGTCCGACGCCGAGACCTTGATCTGGTTCGGGGCCTCGAAGTGGGGGTCGAGCCGGCGGTAAGAGTTGACGCTCGAGTTGAGCACCAGGCAGATGTCGTTGGCGTTGGCGAGGATCCGGTTGATGAAGCCCCACGCGGTCTCCGAGAGCCCGTCCTGGCCGGCGGCCTCGTGGAAGATGTTGCGGCCCCCGCGCGACAGCGACATGTTGGTGTGCATGCCGTTGCCGTTGACTCCGGCTACCGGTTTGGGCAGAAACGACGCCGTCAGATCGAGCTGAGCTGCTGTCTGGCGGGCGACCAGCTTGTAGAGCTGAACCTGGTCGGCCGCCACCGTCGCCTCGGTGTGGGTGTAGTTCATCTCGAACTGGGACGGGGCCACCTCCGGATGATCCTTCTCGTTCTGGAACCCGAGCGCGCGCTGAACCTCGGCCGCCCGGTCGATGAACTGGCGCAGCAGGTCTCCCGGCAGTGAGTTGTAGTACCCCCCGGTTGAGATGAACTCGAAGGCGCCCGTTTCGCGATAGCGACGCTCGGCGTCGCGGCCTTTGAACAGGAACCCTTCGATCTCGTTGGAGACGTGGGCGACCATGTCGCGCTCCGCCAGTTCGCGGCCGAGCGCCTTGAGGCGGGCGCGCAGATCGGCGGGATAGGGCTGATCCTGCTGGTCGTGGACCTCGCCGAAGACGAGGACCTTGCCCGGGCCGAAGATGTCGGACGGCAGCCAGTAGAACGCCGGCCAGTCGATTGCCAGGCGAAGATCGGATTCGGCCTGGCGAGAAAAGCCGCGGATCGACGAGCCGTCGAAGGTCAGGTTGTCGGCCGAGCGCAACAGGAACTTCTTGTCGTAATCGAGCATGTGCAGCCGGCCTTCGAGGTCGGTGAAGCAGACGGTGACCGCCTTGATCCGCTTCTCGTCGGTCAGGTAGCGGCGGCGCGCTTCACCGATCGCCTCGGGGCTGTTGCCCGACAGGCGCTCGGCCTTGGCTTCGAGGTTCATCTCCTCGAGCTGGTCGTACGGGATCTCCAGGAAATCGCGGAGTGGCTGCACGGGTCGGCTCCTCTGGTCGTCGGGCGGGTTGGGATGTTGCTGCGAGAAACTACGCCAGAGATTCCCTAATCGTCAACGTATTTGCTCTAATTTTGTATAAGACTAATCTAAATGCTGGACAAATAAAGATAAGTGGACGCAGAAAGGGCCGGCACGATGGGTGCCGGCCCTCCGCTGAGGCGCGCTGAGGTCTCGCTCAGGAGGCGAGCGGCGGGATGCGGAGCACCTGGCCGGGGTAGATCTTGTCCGGGTCCTTGAGCAGCGGCTTGTTGGCCTCGAAGATGACCGGGTACTTGTTGGCGTCGCCGTAGTACTTCTTGGCGATCTTCGAGAGCGTGTCGCCGGAGACGACGGTGTGCATCTGGGCTTCGGGCTCCTGGTGCACCGCCTCGAGCCGGTCGTCCACGCGAGCGATCCCGATCACGTTGCCGGTCGCCAGGATCACCTTCTCCCGCTCGGCCTGATTGTCCACCTTGCCGTAGACCACGGCGGTCTCCCCGTCCACCTCGATGCGCAGATCCTCGACCTCGAGGCCGAGCTCCGCGACCAGATTCTGGAGCGCCTTGTTGCGCTTCATCTTCGCCAGCGTGGCCGGATCGACGTTGCGCACCTGCGGTGCCGGCTCCGGCTCGTCACGTCCGAAGATCTTCGCACCGGCTTCCTTGACGAAATCGAACAGTCCCATGGATTCTCCTTCCCTCGAGGCAGAACGGCCCGGCGACGCGCACCGACCCCGGGCCGGTGGCGATCTTATCGGTTCGCGCGGTGGACGCTGTGCATCTGTGCACCTGTCCGGCGGTGTCTGACAGACTGGGGCCATGCCGCGCCGAGCCGAGCCCGACCTGCCAGCCGTCGACGACCTGCGGGCGACGCTGATCTTCCTGCGCCAATGGCTGCGCAGTCCGAAGTCGATCGCCGCCATCGCCCCGTCGGGACGCGAGCTGGCGCGCCGCATGGCCGCTGCGGTCGGCACGGACGCCCGGCGCGTGATCGAGATCGGCGCCGGAACCGGCGTGGTCACCCAGGCGCTTCTCGCCGCCGGCGTGCCGGAACGCGGACTGCTGGTTGTCGAACAGAACGCGGAGCTGCACGCCATGCTGGCAAGTCGCTTCCCCGGGGTCGAGGTTCACCAGGGCGACGCATTCGAGCTCGAGCAGGTGGCGTCGAAGTCCGGACGATTTCCACCCGGGACCATCGACGCCGTGGTGAGCGGGCTCGGGCTGGTGGGGCTGGAGCGCGGCCGTCAGCGGACACTGCTCCGGCAGGTGTTCGCGCTGCTCCGGGCGGAGGGTCGGTTCGTGCAGTTCACCTATTCGCCGATCCTGCCGGTCTCGCGCGAACTGATGGCGGAGCTCGATCTGGTGGCGCGGCGTACCGCATTCAGTTTGCGCAACCTGCCGCCGGCATCGGTCTACGTGCTGACGCGCCGCGCGGCGCGGTCGACCTCCGCTGCAGGTGGCTGAGCGGGCCGCTCGAGGCCGGCGGCCTCAGCCGCCGTCGGCGCTCTCTCCGGTCGTCTGAGCCGCATACCAGTCGCGCGCACCGATGAGTCGGATGTCGCGCTGATCGCCGTCGATCGCCAGCCCGACGGCGAGTCGCCGCCAGGTCATCAGGAGGCGGGCTTGGCGCCACGCTTCTTCGAGTCGCGCCTCGGCCCGGATCTCCCCGTTCGCCAGCGGAACGTGCCCCCGCTCGAGTCGGAACTGACCCCGGCTCCAGTCGAAGCGGCCCGAGGCAGAGAGTCCCTCGAGAGTGAGGAGGCGCTCGGCCCAGGAGGGCAGATCGCGGCGCAGCTGCCAGACGAAGACCAGCGGCCGGGTATCGCGCAGCTTGGCGTCGAAATCGGCGCTGAGCCGGATCGAGTCGTCCAGCTCGACGTGGCCCGAGCGCAGGTCGAGCTCCGACCACCACCCGTTCATGCGTACGCCGTCGACGCCGGGCGCCGAGAAGCCGTCGAGGCGGATCTGCGAGCCGGCGACCGAGAAACGGTACGGTCGGTGCAGCTCGGGCTCGGCCAGCTGAATGCGCGCCCGAACGTCGCCCGCGATCGGCTGACCGCCGACCTCCAGCTGCAGGTCGGGCGCCCGGACCTGCAGCTGGCCGCTGCCGCCCCCCTGTCCCGGATCGAACTCGAGGCGCCCGCTCAGTTCCGCCGCGCCGCTCACGATCCGGGTCTGGAAGGTCGGGGGCAGATAGGCCGCGAAGAAGGTCAGGTCGTCGGCGCGGGCCGTTCCGAGGTCGAGACTGAGCCGCAGCGACTCCGGCAGGTTGTGGAGGCGGGGCTCGTCGATCTGTGCTTCGAGGCGCAGCCCGCTGCCGCCCAAGAACGGCGGCGCGCCGGGACGTCCCAGGCGCCAGTGGTCGAGTTGCAGGGAGCTGTCGAGCCGCGCGGGCCGGCGACCGCTGACCGTCGCCGCGAGACGCGCGTCGCCCGTCACCGCGAAGCCGAACAGGTCGAGGCTCTGCACCGGCTGGACGAGCGCCAGCCGCGAGCCGGCGACGAGTCGGCCGTGCGCCACGCGCAGGTCGGACTCGAACTGCGCCGGCGCCGGCTGGGCGTGCAGCCAGTCGCGATCGCCGAACAGGGCGCGCAGCAGCCGTTCGGGCTCGAGTTGGCCGGACAGGTCGACCTGCCCCGAGAAGCTTTGGGCCACCCGTTCGACCGGCGCCCGCTGGTAGCGCCACGGCGCGATCCGGAAGCGCGCCGCGCCGGTCACCGCGCTGGCTACGGCGTGGTCGCCGACCGCGAACTCGAGGCGATCGATCTCGATCTGCGCCGGTTCGATCTCGCAGAGCGTCCGCCGGTGGAGGGCGAACCCGCCGCTGCCGTGAATCGCTCCGGTCAGGCGGCGGTCATCCGTCCAGACCTCGCGCAGGTCCCGGAACTCGAGCCCGCTGAACCGGTACGACCAGGCCGGCCGATCGGTGCGTGGGCCCGGCCCCGGCGTCGCCGGCAGCCCGGCGATCGGCGGCCCGTGGCGGGCGTCGATCGGCGGCGGCGGATCGAACCGCGCCGAGCGGACGGTGAGGCCGCGTGCGCGCAGGTGATGGAAGTGCAGCTGGCGGCGCAGCAGAGCAAGCGGCTGGAGCACCCCCGAGACCTCGTCGGCGGTGACCTGCCAGCGCAGCCGCGGTGTCCGGCCGGTGACCACGAGGCCCTCGACCTCGACCCAGCCCGGCCAGGGCGAGCGAACCGACCGCCACTGCAGCCGGAACTTGTCGGGCCGGCGCTCGACCAGCGCCGCCAGCTGGCCGCTCGCCTCGAAGCGGGCGAACGCCCACCGCCAGACCGGCACGCTGAGCGCTGCGAGCGCGCCGAGGGCGACGAGAGCCGCGACGGCGCCCCGCATCCACCTCCGACGACGGGCGCGCTCGGGCATCGCCGCATTCTGTCCGACCCGGCGCAGATTCGCGCCACGAAAAAGCGGCCCGCCCCTTTCGGGACGGGCCGCGGAACGTCTGCGTCGCTGGGCGGCG
>CAZUAT010000066.1:0-14561 GCA_964618415.1 uncultured Thermoanaerobaculia bacterium | reverse complement strand
TGATCGTGAAGTTCGCGCCGGCCGGATTGTTGTCCGGGATGTTGGCCGCCGGCGTGGCGCAGTACTCGTCGCCGCCCCCGCCTCCGGCGCCGATCCAGGCGCCGGCCGAGAAGGTCTCGCTCGTGGGCCAGGTCGTCGGGATCGGCGTCTGGTAGGCGCCCAGACCGAAATCCCAGACGTGGATCTGGCCGTTGGCCGCGACGCTGTCGTCCTCGATCAGGTAGGCGCGACCGTCGGTCCCGACGGCCAGACCGTCGATGTCGGTCTCGCCCGCCGGATACGGCGCGACCACTGTGTAGGTGCCGCTGCCGTCGAGCGGGATCTCCACGAGTCCCCGATTGGCGGTCGCATCGTTGGTGCCGTAGAGCAGGCCGGAAACGGGATCGGACGCGAGGCCGCCGATGTCGGTACCGCTGGCGTCCGCATATGCCTCGAGCAGCGTCGAGATGCCGGTCGCGGTGTCGATCGCGTAAAGGCCTTCGGGGTTGGACGCGCCGCTGATGTTGCGACCACCGATCAGCACGCCGTTGTGCATGGCGAGCGCGACCATCGAGAGAGTCGCGCCGTCGACGGAACTGGTGAAAGTGCCGTTCGGCGTGATCGACGGCTCGCCCACCACCCAGTAGTGGAAGCCGCTGCCGCTCGAGATATAGACGCGGTCGGTGGTGGGATCGTACGCGGCGCCCCAGATCTGGGTGGCCAGCGGCACCTGGACATTCGGGTTCACGCCGGTCGGGTCGATCCGTTCGGCGGGGATCGCCACGTCGTCGACTCCGACGAACAGCGGGTTGTCGGCTCCGAGCGCGGTCGGCAACCACGGAGCGCGCGCTGCCGGTCGCGCGGGCTGGCCGGCCGCAGCTGGGGCGGCGGTCTCGGCGGCCTGCGCCAGTGCGATCTCCCGCGCGGCTTCGCTCGCATCGTCGGCATGCACCGGCAGCTGCCAGGCCAGCAGCAGTGAGAACGTCGCCAAGATTCGGCGGATGGAACCGCGTGTCATGGTCGCTCCTTTCCTATTGCTTCGAGAAAGCCGGTCGGTGTTGTCTCGCCCGGGCCGGATTCACGTTGGCCGGCTTCGAACCGAGAGATGGGGTCGGGCGAGCGGGCCTACCGTACCAGACGGTTCGCGTCGGGGAGTACCGCGGCTTTGCCGCACTGTGGCAGGGCCCCGCCGGTGCGGCTGGCCGTGGCGGCCGGCTCAGCCGCCGACGATGGCGCCGACGATGCGCAGCGGCTCTGCGCCGGCGAGCACGGCGGCCGGCAGGGGCTGGTCCGCCGTCCCGTGCGAAAGGTCCTCACCGCAGGCGAAAAAGCGCAGGAACGGTCGGCGGACCCCCGTTCGCTGGTCGCGGATGGTGCCGCGCAGGACCGGGTAGGCCCGCTCGAGCGTGTCGAGGAGCGCATCGAGCCGAACTGTGCCGTCCGCGCCGGGCGCGACGTCGAGATTCACCTCGGCGCCGATGCCGGCCAGGACGCGCAGGTGATACGGCACGGCGACTCGGATCACGGCAGCGTCTGGGCCTCGACGCTCAACACGGGCGGCAGGTCGCGGGCGATGGCGTTCCAGCTGTCGCCGCCGTCGGCCGAGGCGTAGACCTGACCGCCCGTGGTGCCGAAGTAAAGCCCGCAGCCCTCGAGGCGGTCGACCGAGAAGGCGCCGCGCAGGACGTTGACGTAGCAGTCGCTCTGCGGCAACCCGCGCGTGAGCGGTTCCCATTCGTTGCCGCCGCTGCGGCTCCGGTAGACGCGCAGTTTGCCCTCGGGCGGGTAGTGGAGCGAGTCGCTGGTGATCGGCACGACGTAGATCGTCTCCGGCTCGTGGGCGTGGACGGCAATCGGAAAGCCGAAGTCGGTGGGCAGGTTGCCGGAGACTTCGTGCCACTGCTCTCCGGCGTCGTCGCTGCGCAGGACGTCCCAGTGCTTCTGCATGAACAGCACATTCGGACGGGAGGGGTGCAGCGCGATCCGATGGACACAGTGTCCGACTTCCGCGCCGGGGTCGGGCAGCTCGTACTCCGAGCGCAGGCCGCGGTTGATGGGGCGGAACGTCTGGCCGCCGTCGTCACTGCGGAACGCCCCGGCCGCCGAAATCGCGAAGTACATGCGCTGCGGGTTCGAGGGATCGAGGACGATGGTGTGAAGCCCCATGCCGCCGGCTCCCGGCTGCCAGAGATGGCCTTTCACCGCCCGCAGACCGGGCCGTTCCTGCCAGCTCCGACCGCCGTCGCTGCTGTGGAAGAGCGCCGCGTCCTCGACCCCCGCCCAGACCGAGTCCGGGTCGTCGAGTGCCGGTTCGAGATGCCAGACGCGCTTGAACTCCCACGGATGCTGCGTGCCGTCGTACCACTGGTGCGTGCCCGGGTCACCGTCGTACGCGAACTCGTTGCCGACCGCCTCCCAGGTGCTGCCGCCGTCGTCCGAGCGCTGCACGACCTGCCCGAACCAGCCGCTGGACTGCGAGGCCCAGATGCGATCGGGGTCCGCGGGAGAGCCCTTGAGGTGGTAGATCTCCCAGCCGGCGAAGTGAGGACCGTCGATTTTCCAGTTGCGACGGCTCTCGTCGGCCGTGATCACGAATGCGCCCTTGCGGGTTCCGACCAGCAATCTCACGCCGCTCATGATGCCTCCGGGTGTCGAGTGCGCGTCGATGGTAGCGCACCGCCCCGGCAGTCGAGCGCAGCCGGATGGCGTGCCGCTCCGGTCGCACGGAGTCAGTCAGCCGGCTCCCAAGTCGACGCGGATGTGGCGCCAGCGGCCTTGGCGGAATCGCCAGACCGACAGCGCACAGCGGGTGGCGTGACCGGCCAGGATCGCCAGCCAGACGTCGAGCGGTCGCAGGCCGCGCGTCTGCTGCAGCACCAGGCAGATGCCCAGAGGCACCACGAGCTGCGAGGCGATCGAGATGAACAGGGGGCTGCGCGTATCGCCGGCACCTTGAAGTCCGCCGGTGTAGGTGAGCGCGGTAGTCACGAACAGCCCGGAAAGCGCCAGCGTGCGCAGCAACTGGGTGCCCAGCGCCACCGTCGTGGGGTCGGCGATCCCGAACAGCGCCAGCAGGCGATCGGGAACCAGGAAGAAAAGCAGCCCGAAGCCGACCGCGCCGGCGAGGCCGATGCGCGCGGCGGTGTGCACGCCGGCCACGCTCCGTTCGGGCCGCCCGGCGCCGAGGTTCTGGCCGGCCACCACGGCGGCGGCGCTCATCAGCCCGAGAGCCGTCCAGGTCACCAGCGAGAACAGCTGTGAGTAGCCGACCGCGTACGCGGCCTGCGCCGAGGCACTGGCGGCCAGCGAGCCGATGAATGCGAGCAGCAGGACGCCGCCGATGTTCATCGCGACGCCCTGGATGCCCGACGGAAGCCCAAACCGGAAGAGCGTCCGGATCACCTCCCAGTCCGGGCGCAGCGCCGCGCCGCGGGGAAAGGAGACGACCCAGCGCCCGCGGACGATGCCGGCCATCGCCCAGGCGGCGACGACCAGGGTCGCGAGGGCCGTCCCCATGGCCGAGCCGGCCGTTCCGAAGGCGGGGATCGGCCCCAGGCCGCGAATCAGCACGATGTTGAACGCGATGTTGAGCACCGTGAGCGCAATTCCGAGGTGCATCGGTCGCCGGGCGTCGCCGGCGGCACGCAGCGCGCCGCTGATCATGTAGAAGAGCAGCGTCCCGCTGCCGAACAGAAAGGTGATGCGCAGGAACGGCAGCGCCTCGGCTCGCACCTCGGGCGCCGCGTTGATCAGCTCGAGCAGGGATGGCGCGAGCGCCCAGCCGAGCGGGGCGAGGACGAAGAGCGAGACTCCCATCGCGGCGAGAAACGCCTGATAGACGGTGCGGTCGACGCGCGCCGAGTCGCCGGCTCCGGCAAAGCGGGCGACCAGCACGCTCATGCCGATGAACAGCGAGTTGATGAACACGATCACGACCAAGTAGATCTGCAGCGAGACGCCGATCGCGGCGTTGCCGCGAAAGCCGACGAGGTGACCGACCAGCGCGTGGTCGATGATCCCCTGCAGTCCGCCGATCATGTTGGTCAGCATGGTCGGCCAGGCCAGCTTCCAGACCGCCCGTCCGAGCGGTCCCTCGATCAGCGAGCGGTCGAAGCGGCGGCCGGTTGGCGGAGCGGGCGCTCCGGCTGCGGCCGCCGGCCTGCCCGCCGGTGCCGCGTCGGCGTCCTGCTGCGCCTCAACGCCTGAGCTGGTCGAGTTCAAGTCGGATCCACCACGGCGGACGATCCCACCACTGCCGGGGGCGCGACGCAAGGCCTGATCAGAACCGGAAGCATCCATTCACCGTATACGCACGAGAGGTCCATCCGTTCGATCGTCGCCGTCTGCGCGAGGAGGAGCCATGAGTTCACGCCGCCGTGCCGTCCCGCTGTCCGTCCTGGGGTTGCTGGTCGCCGCCATGGGCGTCGCCCAGGCGCCGCAGCTGACGCTGCCCCGTCCCAGCCCCGCTGCCAGCGTCAGCCAGACCATCGGGCTGACCGAGGTCACCGTGCACTGGAGCCGTCCACGCGTGCAGGGGCGCGAGATCTGGGGCGCCCTCGTGCCGTGGGGGGAGGTCTGGCGCGCCGGGGCGAACGAGAACACGACGATCGAGTTCTCGACCCCGGTCACCGTCGGCGGCCAGCCGCTGGCCGCAGGACGCTACGGCTTCCACGCTGTGCCGACGCCCGGCGAGTGGACGCTGATCTTCTCGCGCGTCGACACTGGCTGGGGCAGCTTCGGCTACCGTGAGGCGGACGACGCGCTGCGCATTCCCGCCCGGGCCGAATCGGCTCCGCACACCGAAGCGCTCTCCTACCAGTTCGACGACGTCACCGACCGCACAGCGACGCTGGCGCTGCGCTGGGAGAAGCTGCGGGTGCCGTTCGAGATCGCGGTGGACACGCCCGAGGTCGTCCACACCAGCCTGCAGCGCGAGATGCGCGGCCTCGGCCAGTTCTTCTGGCAGTCGTGGAATCAGGCCGCCGGGCAGCTGATCGCCGACGGCGTGCACCTCGACGTGGCGCGGGAGTGGATCGACCGCTCGCTCAACACCCAGCGCGCGTTCGCGAACCTGCGCACCCTGGCCCGCCTCCAGGAGGCCACCGGTGATCGGGAGGGGTCGAAGGCGACGATGCAGGAGGCCATCGGGCTGGCGGGCGAGGCGGACCTCAATCTGTACGGCTACGAACTGCTGGGCAACGGTGACACGGCCGGCGCGATCGCGATCTTCCGGCAGAACGTCGAGCGTCACCCGGAGTCGTGGAACGTGCACGACAGCCTGGCAGAGGGCCTCGCCGCCGCTGGCGAAACGAAGGCGGCGATCGCCGGCTACCAGAAGGCGCTGTCGATGGCGCCGCCTGCCCAGCACGAGCGAATCCGCACCATCCTCGCCCGCCTGCAGAGGTAGGGCAGGGGCCTGCGACGGCGGCGCTGCGAAGCCGCGGCGCCGCTGTCACCGCTCGCCCCGGGGCGGTCAGTCCTTGGAATTGAGGGCGACGTTGAGGTGGAGCAGGAGCTTCTCGAGGCCGCTCGGATCGGAGATGTCGATCGGGAAGTCGCGGATGGCGTCGACGATCCGGGCGTCTGCGTCCTCGACTCGCAGGTCGAGCAGGAAACGGCGGGCGCGGTGGAACTCCTTGCGCTTGAGAGTCATCTCGACCGAGCGGTGGATTTCGCCCTTGCCGTTGCTGGTCGACATCGGAGCGGCCCGCGGGTGCGCACCGGAGGCCGAAGCCGCCGGCGGAGGCGGCACCCGGGGTGCCGCCGGGGGCGACGAGGCAGCCGGCGGTGCGCCGACCCGCGCCTGCGGGCCCGATCTGGGCGGATGCGCTGCGCCGTCCGAGGTCATCGCCTGCTTGCGGATCTTCTCGAGTTCGGCGAGTACGTCGAGCTTGCCCGCCTTGGCCTTGCTCGCCGCCGCCTTCGGGGAAGCCGGCATGGCAGGCGTCGGCTTGGCCTTGGGGACCGCCATCGGCGGCGCAGGGGCGGGCGCCGGCGCAGCGGTCGGAGCGGTCGCAGCGGGGCGTGCCGCCGGGCGCGCCGCCGGCCGTCCCGCCGTGCCGCCGTCGGACATCTTGGTCAGCCGCTTCTTGAGCGACAGCAGGGTGAGCTTCGAAATCCCCTTGAGCGTCTCGAATACGCCCTGCCCGGAGACGGCCACCGCTTCGAAGTGCGGCAGGCCGCGCGGATTGAGCGCCGCGTTGAGCTCTTCGACCGACAGCACGTCCGGCAGATCGCGCTTGTTGTACTGCAGCACGATCGGAATCGAGTCGACCGTCAACTGCATCTCGGCCAGGTTCTCCTCCAGGTTGTGGAAGGAGTCGATGTTGGCCTGCAGCATCGGGCGCTGAGAGTCGGCGACGAACACGACGCCGTCCACCCCCTTGAGCACCAGTTTGCGGGTGGTGTTGTAGAAGACCTGGCCGGGCACCGTGTAGAGCTGGATGCGGGTCGAGAAGCCGCCGATGTTGCCGACGTCGATCGGCAGCAGGTCGAAGAACAGCGTTCGATCGGTCTCGGTTTCCAGCGAGACCATCTCCCCGCGGCTGTCGTTGGCGGTGTGGCCGTAGATGTACTGCAGATTGGTCGTCTTCCCGCACAGACCCGGGCCGTAGTAGACGACCTTGGCCGTCATCTGCATCGTGCTGTAGTTGAAGAAGACCATGGCTTGTCCGGGCGCTCGGCTCGGGTCGGAAGTTAGCACCCGATCTCCAGCACGGTCAAGAATTTCCGCGCTTCTCCAGGCGGTCGAGGAGGGTCTGCTGGGGCGCTGACAGCGGCCCCCTGGCGGCGCGGCTGGCGAGCGCCGTGCGGGCCAGGGCCACGACGAGCGGCACCAGGTGCGGGGTGGTGGCGCCGAGCGTGGCGAGCTGGTCTTCCACGGCGGCCAGATCGCCGCGCGCCGCCGGTCCCGTGATCGCTTCGGCAGGGTGCGACGCCGCACCGGCCGCCGCGACCGCCCCCTCGGCGAGGTGCAGATAGCCGCGCAGTGCGGCTTCGGGCAGCGCCGCCGCGCGACCGAGGTCGGTCGCTGCGGCCAGCACCGTCGCGACGCCCCCGGCGGCCAGCGTGGCCGCCAGGTGGTAGATCCGCCGGGACTCGGACGGGATCACGGCCGACGTGCCGCCCAGTGCCTCCGCCAGCCGCCGGCCGAGCGTGCGCGCCTGCGGGTCGCCATCCAGGGCGAAGAAGCACCCCCGGGCAGCCTCCGGATCCTGCTCGGCGTGCGGGAAGGCGCGCAACGGGTGGAAGGTGCCGATCGCCGTGCCGGCCGGCCGCAGGGCCGCCAGCACTGTCGCCGGCAGCGCCCCGGCGGCGTGCAGGGCGACGCGCGCAGGCGCGTGTCCGGCCAGGCGGCGCGAGACGGACTCGAGCTCACCATCCGGAACGGCCAGCAGCAGCAGATCGACCTCGGCGCCGTCCCAGGTTGCGATTCCGGCCGGGCGCGCGCCCAGCGCGAGAGCCACCCGGGCGGTCGAGGGTGAACCCGGCCGCCCGGCGACCTGCTCGCAGCGGGCCCCGCGCGCGACCAGCCAGGTGGCGAGGCTCTCGCCGACGCGACCCGGCCCGACGAGGGCGAAACGGAGCTCGGTGAGCGGGCGGTCTGCGGTCGTCACTGGGGTAAGATGATGGCGCTTCCGCGAGCCGCGCACAACGTGCCCGGAGGGCGGGTGCCGGCGCGCAGGCGACCGGTGCCGCGCCACCTCCGGTCGACGGCGCAGCAGCGCGGCCGTGAGGAGCCCGGAACGAGCCGACCATGCCCACGGTCCGCCAGAAGGTAGAGCTGTCTGCGCGGGATCGCGAGATCCTGCGTGACATCGTGCACACCTACCTGCTGTCCGGCGATC
The DNA here is from genome assembly GCA_964618415.1 of uncultured Thermoanaerobaculia bacterium. Classification (GTDB taxonomy): domain Bacteria; phylum Acidobacteriota; class Thermoanaerobaculia; order Multivoradales; family JAGPDF01; genus JACTMI01. The sequence goes on along the minus strand of CAZUAT010000066.1, from coordinate 6,735 downwards.
CGGTCAGCTCGCGCGCGGTCGCCCGCCACGACCGCCACGGCCTCTCCGCCGCCTCGATTCGAAACGTGATGGCCGACCTCGAGGAGTTCGGCCTGCTCGAACAGCCCCACAGCTCGGCCGGCCGGGTGCCGTCGCGCGTCGGTCTGCACTACTACATCGCCTCGCTGATGGAGGCCCGCGAACCCGGCCCTGAGGAGCGGCAGGTGATCGAGGGGGAGCTGTCCGGCACGCTTGCCGGTGGCACCGGGCTGATCGAGACCGCCTCGCAGTTGCTGTCGCGTCTGTCGGGACAGATCGGCATCGTGGTCACGCCGGTGTTCGGCGACACGGTCCTCGAAGCCGTGGAGTTCGTGCCGCTCTCCGGGCGCCGGGTGCTCTGTGTCGTGGTGTCGCGGGACGGATTCGTCGAGCACAAGCTGGTGGAAGCCGACCAGGAGCTCTCGCGCGAGGACCTGGTGCGCATCTCCAACTACCTGACCGAGACTTTTCGCGGCCAGACACTGCGCACGGTTCGCGAGAAGCTGCTGACCGGCATGGGCGAGGAACGCGACGAGGTCGACCGGCTCCTCGCTCGAGCGATCGCGCTGGCGCGCCGGGGTCTGGAGGCGAGCAGTGGCCAGGAGCTGCGTATCGAAGGCACCTCGTCGCTGCTCGCTGCCGCCCAGCCCGCCGACGTCGAACGGGTACGGCGACTGCTCGACGCATTCACCGAACGTCAGCGCCTGGTCGGGCTGCTCAATCAGTGCCTGGAGGGCAACGGCGTGCGGGTGGTCATCGGCGAGGACGACGAGGTGACGAGCGACCTCGGCCTGACGCTGGTGGCGCGGCCGTACGGCACGCGGGACCGCGCCCGCGGTACGCTGGGCATTCTCGGCCCGGCGCGGATGCCCTACGAACGGATCATTCCGCTGGTCGATTTTCTCGGCGAGTCGCTGGGACGGGCGCTCGAGGAGAGCGCGGCGCGATGACTGTGCGACCGCTATGGCTGGGGTGGGGGCGGGTTGCAGCATGTGCGATGCGGGACTGCAGGAAGGGGGAGTGATGACGGACGACCACGATCGCCGGCCGGACGAGCCGCAGGTCGGCGACCGCGACGGCGGCGCCGGCCGGTCCGGCGACGGCGACGGCGAGGTGGAGATCCTCGGTTTCGAGGCGCTCGACGAGGAGGGACGGGAGTCGGGCGAGTGGCAGATGGTCGACGAAGAGAGGCCGCTGCCGGGCATTCCGGTGGACGTCACCGAGGTCGGGCCAGACGTCGCCGACAGCCCAGATGCGATCGAGGAGCGCTACGTCCGCTTGCTGGCTGACTTCGACAATTTCCGCAAGCGCACCGAGCGCGAACGCGAAACGCGGGCGCGCTACGCGATGACGGAGCCGCTGCGCGACCTGCTGCCGGTGCTCGACAATCTGCAGCGCGCCCTCTCGACCCCGTCCTCGGGCGACGACCTCAGGCTGGGCGTGGAGATGATCGCCCGCCAGTTCGTCGAGACGCTGGCCCGCTACGGGGTCGAGAAGGTGCCGACGGTCGGCGAGCCTTTCGATCCACGCTTCCACGATGCCATGATGCGGGTCGAGTCACCCGACGTCGCGGTGCCGACGGTCGTCGAGGAGCTGCAGCGCGGCTACCTGCTCCACGACCGTCTGCTGCGCCCCGCCATGGTACGGGTGGCGATGCCGGTCGGTGGCGCCGAAGCCGCCGCGTCGGATTCGACCGAGTGAGGCTGCGGGCGACATGAGCAAGATCATCGGCATCGACCTCGGAACGACGAACAGCTGCGTGGCGGTTGTCGAGGCGTTCTCGCCCCGTGTGATGGCCAACCGGGACGGCACGCGCACCACACCGTCGATCGTTGCGTTCACGCCGGAGGGGGATCGACTGGTCGGCCAGATCGCCAAGCGGCAGGCCATCACCAACCCGCAGCAGACGGTGTTCGCCGTCAAGCGGCTGATCGGCCGCAAGTTCGAAGATCCCAACATTCAGCGCGCTCGCGACCTGCTGCCGTTCGCAGTCGTCGAGGCGCCCAACGGCGACGTGAAGGTCCAGATCCGCGATCGACAGCACTCGCCGGAAGAGATCTCGGCATTCATCCTGCGCGAGATCAAGAGCTTCTGCGAGGAGACGCTCGGAGAGCCCGTCCGCGAGGCGATCATCACCGTTCCGGCCTACTTCGACGACTCTCAGCGTCAGGCGACCAAGGACGCGGGACGCATCGCCGGCCTCGACGTCCTGCGAATCCTCAACGAGCCGACCGCGGCGGCGCTTGCCTATGGCCTCGACCGCGTGCAGGGGACGCGGCGGATCGCCGTCTACGACCTCGGCGGCGGCACGTTCGACGTTTCCGTGCTGGAGCTGTCGGAGGGGATATTCGAGGTCAAGTCGACCTCCGGAGATACCTACCTCGGCGGCGAGGACTTCGATCAGCGAATCATCGACTGGCTGATCGCCGAGTTCCGCGAAGAGACGAACATCGATCTGCGCACCGATCGCATGGCGCTGCAGCGCCTCAAGGAGGCCGCCGAGCGGGCCAAGTGCGAGCTGTCCACGGCGACCGACGCAACGGTCAATCTGCCGTTCATCTCGGCCGACGAGAGCGGGCCGCGTCACCTGTCACGCACTCTGACGCGCCAGCAGTTCGAGAGTCTGGTGGCCGACTTGGTGGCGCGTACCGAGGGCCCGTGCCTCGACGCCATGAAGGAGGCCGGCTACGGCCCGGACGACATCGACGAGGTGCTGCTGGTCGGCGGCCAGACGCGGACGCCGCTGGTTCAGCAGGCCGTCGAACGGATTTTCGGGCGTGGTCCCAACCGTGACATCAATCCGGACGAGGTTGTCGCCATCGGGGCCGCGATCCAGGGCGGAATCATCCGCGGTGACATCAAGGACCTGGTGCTGCTCGACGTGACCCCGCTGTCGCTCGGCATCGAGACTCACGGCGGCCTGTTCGTGAAGCAGATCGAGCGCAACGCGACGATTCCGACCAAGAACTCCCAGATCTTCACCACCGTCGTCGACAACCAGGACACGGTCGAGATCCACGTGCTGCAGGGTGAACGCGACATCGCGGCAGAGAACCGATCGCTGGGCCGCTTCGAGCTGGTCGGAATCCCGGCCGCCCCGCGCGGCGTCCCGCAGATCGAAGTGACGTTCTCGATCGACTCGAACGGCATCGTGAGCGTGGCCGCACGCGATATCGCGACGAACCAGTCGCAGTCGATCCAGATCAATCCGGCCGGCGGTCTGTCGAAGGACGAGATCGAGCGGCTCGTGCAGGAGGCCGATCAGTTCGCCCAGGCCGATGCTCAGAAGCGGGAGCTGCGGCGGCTCAAGAACCGTATCGAGGGCTTGGTCTACTCGAACGAGAAGGTGTTCGCTCAGTTTCGCGAATCGCTTCCCGAGAAAGATCGACGCCGGCTCGCCGAGACGCTCCTGCGGTCGCGCATGGCCCTGTCGTCTGACTCGCGCGCCGACCTCGAAGGGGCGCTGTTCGACCTCAACTCGATCTCGCGCTCGCTCTCCGAGATGATGCTCAACCGGGTCGGCGAGGTCGGTACCGGGCCGCGCGATGCAGGTGCCGAACCGGGTGCCGGCGGCGAGTCGGAGGCCTGAACCGGATGCCGACGTCGACCCGCGCTGGAGCGCGTTCGACCGACTACTACGAAGTGCTGGGCGTGTCGCGAGAGGCCACGCCCGAGCAGTTGAAGTCGGCCTACCGTCGCCTGGCGCTCGAGAACCACCCGGACCGCAATCCCGGCGACGCCGGGGCCGAGGAGCGGTTCAAGGCGGCGGCCGAGGCGTATGCGGTGCTCTCCGACCCGGCGCGGCGCGAGCAGTACGACCGATTCGGCAGCGCTGGGCCGACCGGCGGCTTCGACGCCGGTGGCTTCGATCCCACGATATTCGGCGACTTCTCGGACATCCTCGGCGAGCTGTTCGGCTTCGGCGGCCGGGGGCGCGCCCGCCGCGGTGGTCCGGAGCCGGGCGCCGACCTGCGTTACGACCTCGAGATCTCGTTCGAGGAGGCGGTGTTCGGGGTCACGCGGCAGCTGGTCGTTCCGCGGCTCGAGAGCTGCGAAGCGTGCGGGGGCAGCGGGGCGGCGCCTGGCAGTGAGGCGAAGACCTGCCGGACCTGCTCGGGGCGCGGAGAGGTGCGCTTCGCGCAGGGGATGTTCGTCGTCGCCAGGGCCTGTCCGCAGTGTCATGGTGAGGGACAGGTGATCTCCGATCCGTGTCCGGAGTGCAGCGGCGCCGGGCGAGTCGAGCAGCGGCGGGAGCGCGAGGTGCGGATCCCTGCAGGTGTCGACGACGGCGCCAGGCTGCGGTTGACCGGCGAGGGAGAGCACGGGCGGCGCGGCGGGCGCACAGGAGATCTCTACGTCGTGCTGTCGGTGGCTCCGCACGAGCGCTATCACCGCGACGGGCTGCACGTGCTGACGACCGAGTCGATCGGCTATGCACAGGCGGTTCTGGGGGCGGAGATCGAAGTCGAGACGCTGCATGGCGCGGAGACGCTGCAGATTCCGGCGGGCACGGAGGCGGGCGCGCGCTTCCGGCTGCGCGGCAAGGGCGTGCCGCGGCTCGGCGGCTCGGGGCGTGGCGACCACGTCGTCGAGGTGGCAATACACGTGCCGAAGCCTTCTCAGCTGGACGACGAACAGCGCGCGCTGCTGGTGCGCATCGCCGAGCTCGAGGGGCGACCGGCGAGAGCCGATCGCAGTGTGCTCGAGCGCGTGAAGAGTCTGTTCCGCGACTGAACGCTGCCGCGCGGCCGAGGCCAGGTCGCGTGGCCGCCCGACCCGGAGCCCGCAGCGCTGGACATGTCCGAGTCATCCCACGACGAGGTCTTGATCGAGGTGTCCGAGGCCGCCGAGGAGGCGGCCGTGGCGCAGCTGTGGGCGCTTGGCTGCGAGGGCAGTTGGAGTGAACCGGCGGCGCGGGACGGCTGGGTGCGGGTGCACGCATTTTTTGCCGCGGACGGAGCAACTCGAGAGCTCGTGGTGGCCCGGCTGGCGGAACTGGGTGAGGTCGATGTGGTGGGCGTTGCGCGGGTGGCGCCGTTCGACTGGAGTGCGCAGTGGCGGCGCAGCGCGCAGCCGATCGAAGTCGGGGAGCGGTTCGTCGTCGATCCTCGTGAGCCCGGGAGCGAGCCGCCGGTCGAGGTGGCAGACGGTCGACTCCTGCTGCGCCTGCCGGTGCGGACGGCATTCGGGAGCGGCAGCCATGAGTCGACCCGGCTCGCGGTGGCGCTGCTCGAAAGGGAGCCGCTGGCGGGGCGGCGTGTGCTCGACGTCGGCACGGGATCGGGCATTCTGGCTTTCGCAGCGCTGCGGCTCGGTGCGGCGAGCGTGACGGCGTTGGACCTCGATCCGGCGGCGGCGCTGCTGCTGCCCGACTACCAGCGGCTCAACGGGCTGCGGTTTCCGGCAGTGGTGGGGACGGTGGCGGCGTTGGGCGGGGGCGAGTTCGACCTGGCGCTGGTCAACGTGCTGCCGCACGAGATCGCGGCCGAGCTGGAGATGCTGATGGGGCGGCTGGCGGCCGGCGGGCGCGCGATCTTCTCGGGAGTTGCAGTGGCGGACGCGGAGCGAGCGCTCGAGCGGCTTGCCGCGGTGGGGTTCGGGGAACGCGACCGCGTGGTGGAAGGGGACTGGGTGGGATTCACGATGGAGCGAGCGTGATGGCGACGATCGTCGTCGCACGGGAGGAGTTCGACGGGACACAGGTGGAGGTGCGCGGGGAGGCGTATCACCATCTGTTCCGGGTTCGGCGCATGGCGGCCGGCAGCGCGGTGCGGGTGGTCGACGGCGAGGGGCGGGCGCGCGCGGGTGTGGTGGGGCGGATCGAGCGAAGTAGTGCGGTCGTGAACCTCGGCGGCGGCGTGGAGTCGCTCGAGCCGCGGCGGCGGGTGGAGCTGTGGGTCGGTCCGCCGAAGCCGGATCGGGCGGCGTGGCTGGTGGAGAAGGGTACGGAGATCGGGGTGAGCGCGATTCGGTTCGTCGGCACGGCGTACGCGGCGCGGGGCGAGCGGAGGGGTTTCGGGGCCGGGCAGGTGGCGAGGCTGCGGCGGGTGGCAATCGCGGCGGTGGAGCAGTGTGGGCGGGCGCGGGTGCCGGAGATCGAAGGCGTCGAGCCGCTCGAGGAGATGCTCGAACGGCTGGGCCGGGGTGGCGGCGGCGACACGGCAGGGAACGACGGCGGGTTGCGGGCGGTGGTGCTCGACGCGGCGGGCGGGCGGGCGGGCGGCCCGGCGGGCGCGGAACAAGTGGGTGGGTTGGTGATTCTGGTCGGTCCCGAGGGTGGGTGGGCGCGCGAGGAGATGGAGCGGTTCGAGCGGCTCGGGCTGCAACGCTGGTCACTCGGAGAGCGCACGCTGCGGGTGGAAACCGCCGCCCTCGCCGCCGCCACGCTCGCCCTCCTCACTTAGTGCCAGCCTCTTGGTTGCACGCATTGGTTCGCGTCGTCGTGCTCGAGTTGTTGGAGCGCGGAGTGCGCCGCTCGCGCGCTTGAGTTCACTTTGGTCCCGCGCTCCTCAGGCACGCCGGGACGCTGCGATGGCTCGTCGGGGCATGCGGCTCCATCCCCGCGAATGACTGAGCGTGGGGATTCGGCCTTCTTTCTGAGCCTGCCGCGCGAGGAGCGAAGAGACTGGGGTCCCTACCCGGGCGGCGCGTGCGCTGCCCGGACGAACGGCCCGGGCGGCGGGAAGGCTCCGAGGGGAAACAGCAGGAGGGCCTCGG
>CAZUAT010000065.1:0-14857 GCA_964618415.1 uncultured Thermoanaerobaculia bacterium | reverse complement strand
GGACTTCGGGCGCGAAGCCACGGGACCGGACCACGCGGCGTTCGACCGGCTGCTGCCGCGCATCGACCGGCGGGCGCTGGCGAGAATTCAGTCGGCGCCGCTGCCGGTGAGCTACTTTCGCAACCTGCACCGGGCGCTCGAGAACCTGTCCGGAGTCGGCAAGCTGGTGATCTCGCACATCGGGCGCGTCGACCAGCCGGACATCGTGCCCGAAATTGCGGACCTGCTGCTGCGCATGGAGGGGCGGACCTGGTCGCTGTGCACCGGCTCCTACGGCGACCGGGTCTATCTGTCGATCCGCACCTCGAGCGCGCGCGCCGACGCGGGCAACCTGATGCGCCGCATCATCGGGCGACGCGGCAAGGGCGGCGGTCACGGCACGATGGCGGGCGGATTCGTCGAGTTGCCCAAGACGGCCAGCGACGGTGGTCGGGCGCTCGAGCGCTACCTCGGCGAGCGGTTCGTGCGCGCCTTCGACCATCGGCCGGAGCGCCTGCAGCCGCTCGCGGTGGCGGCGGCCGGAGGCGAGCGGGATCGCGAGGGCGGCTCCGGGGGAACGGAGTGAAGCCGGCAGGCGGCGGCCGACCGCCCCGCAAGCGCCGCCCGAAGCGCCCGACCCCGCCCCCCACCCCCCTCCCCACTCAGGTGCCACCCGAGTGCAACACCGAGCCGGTGCCGGAGCAGGTGCCAGCCGAGTGTGACGTCGACTCGGCCGCGCCGGCGGCCCCGGCCGAGCCCCCGGCCCCGACCAAGGTGCCGACCAAGGTGCCACCCGATTGCAGCCCGGAGCAGGTGCCAGCCGAGTTCGACGCGGCGGCCGCGGAGGCGGACCGGCCGGGGATTGTCGGCCGGCCGGTGTCGCGGGACGAGATCCTGCGCGACTTCGAGCAGCGTGCCCCCCTCGAGCCGGCCCCGGCGGGCGAGCCGCAACCGGCAGCCGGCCCACCGGGACGACCGCGCCGCCTGGCGGTGATCCTCCACGCCCACCTGCCCTGGGTGCTCGGCCATGGCACCTGGCCGCACGGAGAGGACTGGCTCGCCGAGGCGATCGTCCACTGCTACCTGCCGCTGCTCGACGCGTTCCGGCGTCTGGCCGCGACCGGGCGGCGCCAGTTCGTGACCTTCTCGGTCACGCCCGTCCTCGGCGCCATGCTGGACGACGCGCGGACCCCCGGCCTCGTTGACCGCTATCTGACCGAGCGCACCCGCGCGGCCTGGGAGTCGCGCACGCATCACCCGCTGGCGCTCTGGTGGCATGCCGAGTACCTGCGCCTGCGGACAGTGTGGGATTCGTTCGACCACCATCTCCCCTCGGCGCTCGCGCAGCTGGCCGAGACGGGGGCGATCGAGCTCTCGACCTCGGCGGGCACCCACGTCTACCTGCCTCTGACCCACTCGCCGAAGCTCGGCCGGCTGGCGCTCAGAGTCGGCCGCGAGTCCCATCGCGAGCGCTTCGGGAGCGACCCGCGCGGCTGCTGGATGCCCGAATGCGCTTATCGACCCGGCGGCCCATGGCGCCATCCGGTCACCGGCGCCGGCGAGGAGTTCCGGCCGGGTAACGAGGAGTTTCTCGCCGAACAGGGGTTCCAGTGGACGGTGCTCGATGCCCACTTGCTGCGCGCCGGCGACCCGGCGTTCCCGTACGGCAGCGATCGCGCCCCGGAGGAGGTCATCGAGCCCGGCGGACCGCATCCGAAGCCCTACTGGATCCGTCGCAGTTCGGTGGCGGCGTTCCTGCGCGACGCGCGCACCGCCGCCCAGGTCTGGTCCCGTCAGGGCGGCTACCCGGGCGACGGGGCATTTCTCGACTTCCACAAGCGGCACTGGCCGTCCGGCCTGCGCCTCTGGCGGGTCACCGACAGCACGGCCGACCTGGGCGACAAGCTCGTCTACTGGCCCGAGGACGCCGCCGCGCGCGCCCGCGAGCAGGCGGCCCATTTCATCGACGTCACCGCACGCTTGGCCGACATGGATGGCGGCGTGGTCTGCGCGCCGTTCGACGCCGAGCTGTTCGGGCACTGGTGGTTCGAGGGGCCGGCCTGGCTGGAGCGGGTCCTCGAGCTGGCGACGCCTGGCTCGCCGGTCGAGGCGACCACTCCGGCGCACGAGCTCGACAGTGGCCCCTCCCTGCGCCGCGCCTTCTTCGCGGAGGGCTCATGGGGCGCCGGAGGCGACCACCAGGTCTGGGTCAATCCGCAGACCGAGTGGTTCTGGACCGATCTGGCGGAGTGCGAGCGTCGCGCGTTCGCCGCCGTCCGCTGGGGCGGCACGCGAGCCTGGCGCCGGGCGATCCTCAATCAGCTTCTCCTCGCCGCGGCCTCCGACTGGCCGTTTCTCGTCACCATGGGAACCGGCGGCGACTACGCCGAGCAGCGCTTCCGCCAGCACGTGGCGAGACTGCACGAACTGATCGACCTCGGCCCGCGCTCGCGCTGGCTGCCCGACTGGGCTGCGGCCGACATGCCGTTCCCCGACATCGAACCGGAGTGGGCCCGCCCACCCGAAGAATGAGGATGCACAAGCACGTGACTTCCAGATTGCCGCAGCGCATCGCCAGCCTGCACGTAGCCGATATCGAACTGCCCCACGAGATCGAGCGGCTCTACGACCTCGCCTACAACCTCTGGTGGACCTGGACGCCGAAAGCGCGCGAGCTCTTCGCGCGCTTCGACACTCGCAACTGGTCCCTCTATCGCAATCCGGTGCAGCTGCTCAGCCATGTGGATCACGCGCAGTGGCAGGAGAAGGTCGAGGACGGTTCCTTCGTCGCCCTCTACAGCCGGGTCGTCGCCTCGTTCGATCGCTACATGGCCGGGGGCGAAGACGCGTGGAGCGCCCGGACCCACCCGCAGTATCGCGATCCGATCGCCTACTTCTGTATGGAGTTCGGGCTGCACCCCTGCCTGCCCCTCTACTCGGGCGGCCTCGGGATCCTCGCTGGCGACCATCTCAAGAGCGCCAGCGACCTCGGCATTCCGCTCATCGGCGTCGGACTGCTCTACCGCAACGGCTACTTCCACCAGACCGTGGACGCCGACGGGCGGCAGCAGCAGACCTTCCCGGATCACGATTTCACGCGGTTGCCCGTCCGTCCGGCAGCGGGAAGCACCGGCCGGCCGGTATTCGTCGACGTCCCGCTGCACGATCGCGTCGTCCGGGCGCAGGTCTGGGTCGCAGAGGTCGGTCGGGTCTCGCTGCTGCTGCTCGACACCGACATCACCCAGAACGACTCGGCCGACCGGCCGATCACGTCGATGCTGTACACGCCGGGAAGGGAGATGCGGCTCTGCCAGGAGATCGTGCTGGGAGTCGGCGGCGCCCGCGCGCTCGCGGCGCTGGGGATCCGGCCGCGGGTCTGGCACATGAACGAGGGGCACTCGGCGCTGTTGCAGTTCGAACGCCTGCGGCCGCTCCTGGCCGCCGGCGAGACGCTCGAGGACGGTATCCGCGAACTGCGCCGGGGCTCGGTCTTCACGACTCACACCCCGGTGCCGGCCGGCAATGAACAGTTCGACGAATCGCTGGTGCGCAAGTACTTCGAGCCCTGGTGCGGCGAGGTGGGCGTCGACCTCGACCGCTGGCTCGCCCTCGGCCAGAACTCCGCGCCCCATGTCTTCAACATGACCGCCCTCGCGGTGCGCACGAGCAGCCGCATGAACGGCGTGTCGAAGATCAACGCCACGGTCTCGGCACGGATGTGGGATCACCTCCTGCCCGCCGACGCCCCGCTTGCCGAGCGCATGCAGGCGATCACCAACGGCGTCCACCCCTCCACCTGGCTGGGCGTCGAGCTGCGCGACCTGTACGGGGCCTGGTTCGGGGAACGGTGGCCGGAGATTCTCGGCGGCGAGGGTGCGCTCGAAGCTCTGCGTGCGCAGCCCGGCACCGCCCTCTGGGAGGCCCATCTGGCGCAGAAGCTCCGCCTGGCGCGCTTCCTGCGGTCGCGGCTCCGCGACCAGCGGGCGCGGCACGGCCTGTCGCCGGACGAACTGCGCACCATCGAGCGCATGTTCGATCCGGCGGCGCTGACGATCGGGTTCGCGCGCCGCTTTGCGACCTACAAGCGAGCCGATCTGCTCTTTTCGGATCTGCCGCGCCTGCGCCGGCTGGTGGGAGACGCGGCGCGGCCGGTGCAAATCGTCCTCGCCGGCAAGGCGCATCCGGCCGACAAGGCCGGACAGGAGCTGATTCAGCACCTCGTGCAGCTGACGCGCAGCGAGACGCTCGAGGGACGGGTCTTCTTCGTCGAGGACTACGACATGCGGGTCGGCCGGATGCTGGTGCAGGGAGTCGACGTCTGGCTGAACACCCCGCGCCGGCCGCTCGAGGCCTCGGGCACGTCGGGCATGAAAGCGGCGATGAACGGGGCGCTCAACCTGTCGATCGCCGACGGCTGGTGGCCGGAGGCGTTCAACGGTCGCAACGGCTGGGTGATCGGTGCGCCGGCCGATGTCGATCCGCCCGCGGATCAGTCCGAGCAGGATCGGTCCGACGCGCTGGCGCTCTACGGGCTGCTGGAGAGCGAGGTCATTCCGACCTACTACGAGCGCGACGAACGCGGGATCCCGCAGCGCTGGGTGGCGATGATGCAGGAGGCGATCGGCACGGTGTCGCCGGCGTTCTCCAGCGACCGGATGATGCGCGACTACTTCGAGTCGGCCTACCTGCCGCTGCTCGCCGCCGCCGACTGACGCGGCTCGCCGATGGCCTCGCCCTGCTGCGCCGCCCACCCGGACCGTCCGGCGCAGTATGTGTGTGAGTCCTGCGATCGGCTGCTGTGCGACGCGTGCGTCGAGGTCGGCCATCGACTGCTGTTCTGCCGGCACTGCCGCGAACGCGCGCTGCCGATCGAGCTGCCGTCGCCGGGCGCGGCGCGACAGGCGGCTCCCGATGCGCCCCTCGGGGCGACGGCCGGCAGCCCCGAACGATTCGCCCGGGTCAACCAATCGACCCCTGGGCTGTTCGTCGAAAGCCTGCGGGTCGTGCGCGGGTACGGAGGGGCGACGATCCTCCTCGCCACGGCCGCGCTCACGCTGGGTGAGCTGGCGCCCGTCCTGTTCGGCTGGCTGGCGCTGGCGACGGCGGTTCTGCTCCCCGGCTACCTGCTCGAGGTGGCCCGCGCAGCGAGGGAGGGCGCACCGCGGCTCCCGCCCTGGCCCGACATCACCGACGTCTCACTCTGGGGGCGTGACTTCGGACCGGGGCTGGCGGCGCTGGCCGTCGCGGCCGTCCCGTGGATCCTGGCCCGCCGCGCCGCCGGCTGTGACGTGGAGTCGTTCCTGATCGAGGATCGAGCCGTCTGCACGGTCGCCAGCACTGCGGGCGCGGCCGCCGGAGTCACCCTCCTCGGCCTCGCCCTCGGGGCAGTCGCCAGCTGGGCCTCCGGCTGGCTCGCCGTGCGCCTGGACCTGCACCTGGAGGCCGCGGTGACGGCGACCCGCGGAGCCGCTGCCGGCGTGGGGCTGCTGTTCGGGGCGCCGGCCGGGGTCGCCCTGGCCAGCACGGACTTCGGGTCGATCAGCCCGGCCGAGCTGGCGCTGCGAAACGCGACCGTCCTCGCCGCGCTGCTCGCCGCCGCCTGGACCGGCGGCTGCCAGTTCGCCCGCTACCGCGACCGCCTGACAGCCACGTACGGACCCCCCTCGCCACCCCCCTGACCCCGTCTCCGTCTCAGGCGCCTGGCACCTAGAGACGGCCGGCGGGCACGCTGCCGGCCCGGTCGCCTCAGGCACCAGGCACCTGACGGAGCCGTCCGTCTCAGATGGCTGGCACCTACTTCCCGCCTCAGGCGCCTGGCACCCGCAGACCGCTGGCACGCCGCCCGCCAGGTCGACTCAGGTGCCTGGCACCTGGCGGGTCTGCCTCAGGTGCCTGGCACCCTCAAACGGCACCCTCGAACGAGCGGAGGGGCGTCTCAGGTGCCTGGCACCTTTGGGGAGCGGCGTCAGTCGGCGGCGGCGGGCTTCGGCGCCGTCCACTGGCCGAGCCAGTCGAGGACCGTGTCGTGCCAGAAGATCGAGTTGTGGGGCCGCAGCACCCAGTGGTTCTCGTCCGGGAAGTAGACGAACTTCGAGGGAATCCCCCGCCGCTGCAGCGCCGTGAAGGTCGCCATCCCCTCCGTCTCCACGACCCGGAAGTCCTGGCCGCCGTGGATCACCAGCATCGGCGTCTTCCACTCGGCGACCAGCTTCGCCGGGTTGTGCTTCTCGTACGACTCCGCGTCCTCCCACGGCAGCCCGTGCTCCCACTCCGGGAACCACAGCTCCTCGGTCGCGTAGTACGCGAATCGCTCGTCGAGATTGCCGTCGTGGCTGACCAGACAGGCGAACCGGTCCGGCCAGGCTCCGGCGATCCAGTTGATCATGTAGCCGCCGTACGATGCTCCGAGCGCGCACGCCCGGTCGCCATCAATCCACGGGTACCGCTCGAGGGCCGCCGCCAGCCCGAGCTGGAGATCCTCGAGCGGCTTCCCGCCCCAGTCACCGCGGATCGCGTCCGTGAAGGCCTGTCCATACCCGGTCGACCCGTGGAAGTCGATCATGACCGCCACGTAGCCCGCACCCGCGTAGACCTGCGGATTCCACCGGTAGTGGAACTGATTGGCCATCGATCCCTGCGGACCACCATGGATGATGAAGGCGAGCGGATAGCGCTGCGCTGGATCGAAGTCGACCGGCTTGACCACGTATCCGTACACCTTGTCGCCGCCCGCGCCGACGAAGTCGAACTGCTCCGCGTCGCCGAATCGAACCTCCTTGAGCCGATCCCGGTTGATCCGCGTGATCCGCATCTCACCCGTCCCGTTCGGCAGCACCGTGTACAGGTCGAGCGGCGCCGTCAGGGTGTCCTTGCCGTAGAGGATGCGACCGTTTCGCAGCACTGACGGCGAGTGGTTCGAGCCCTTCGAGACCAGCTTCCGCACCCGGCCGCTGGCGACGTCGATCGCGAACAGCGCCACCTGCCCCAGATCCTGCGCCGTTGTGTAGATCGTCCGCCCGTCGCGGGCCCAGACGATCTCGTTGGCCGAACGGTCCCAGTCCTCCGTCAGCACCCGCTCCGCCCCGGTGGCCACCGTCCGCAGCACGATCCGCAGGCGATCGGCCTCGAAGCCCGGCCGTTCCATCGACAGGTAGGCCAGCGTCGAGCCGTCCGGCGAGTAGACGGGCCGGGTGTCCCACGCGGGACGCGAAACGAGCCGGGTGGGAGCCGCCGAGCCGTCGACCGGCACGTGGTAGAGATCGAAATTGGTCGACCAGGCCTCCTCCCGGCCCGCATCCTTCGCCGAGAAAACGATCGACTTGCCGTCCGGGGTGAACGTGTACTCCTCGGAGCCGCCGAACGGCCGCGAGGGCGAATCCACGTCCATGCCCTTGAGCAGGTCGACCGGCTCGCCGCCCGTTGCCGGCATCGCGAACAGATGGTTGCGCCGCCCGTCGCGCCAGCTGTCCCAGTGTCGGATCGGCAGCTGCTCGTAAACCCGTGCCGAGGTCCGCCGCGCCGCGCCTTCCGCGAGGCGCGCCGTCGTGCAGGCAATCGTCTCGCAATCGGGGAAGACCTCCAGCGCGAACACCAGCGTCTTGCCGTTCGGTGCAATCTCGAGCGCCGCGACGTCGAGCGGAAGATCGGTCACCTGGACCGGCTCGCCCCCGACCTCGAGCGGCAGCCGCCAGACCTGAGACGACCCGCTGCGCGTCGACAGGAACCAGATCTCCTTGCCGTTGGGTGCCCAGCGACCGTTGCTGTCCGAGGCCGCGTGCGTGGTCAGGCGCCGTGCGTCTCCCCCTTCACTGTTGACCACCCAGAGGTCCGTCCTTCCGCGATCGGCGTCGAGGTCGGTGGTGCGCAGGGTGAACAGCACCGAGCGGCCATCCGGCGACGGCTGCGGGTCGGAGATCCGGTCCAGCGTCACCAGGCTCCGCACGTCGAACGGCCGCGACGATTCGTCGGCGCGGGCGTCAACGGTCGCCAGGCAGGCCAGCAGGGCGGCCGCCGATGCGACGCCGACGCGGCGATGCAGGCGGTGGCTACGGACGGAGTGATGCGCGGTCATGAGGCCTCCTCGAACAGAGAGTGGAGAGTGTCGTCCCGCCGATCGTATCGCGCCGCGGCGGCGCTGCTAGAGTCCGGCCGCGTGAGCCGCGGCCCGACTCCCCTACCGACGACACCCGTTCGGTCCCCCAGGCTGTCCGAAGCGCTCGGAGTCGACCTGACCGTATTCTCCGAGACCTTCCAGGAGACCGGCAGCTTCAAGTTCCGGGCGGCCGAAAACGTCGTTCGCTCGGTGCCGAGCGAGCTGTTCCTCACCGTCTCCTCCGGCAACTTCGGCCAGGCGCTCGCGCGGGCGGCAGCTCTGGCCGGCCGCCGAGCCATCGTCGCCATGCCGTCGACCTCGGCATCCGTCAAAGTGGCTGCGGTCCGCCACTGGGGCGCCCGGGTGGAGCTGATCGATCCCGGACGCGAAGGCCGCGCGCAGGCACTGGCCCGCCTGGCGGGCGCCCACCCGGAGGCCTACGTCGCCAGCCCGTATGACGATCCGCTGGTCATCGCCGGCAACGCGTCGCTCGGGCGTGAGATCGCCGCCATCGACGGGCGACTCGACTGCGTGATCGTCCCGATCGGCGGCGGGGGCCTCGCCTCCGGCGTCGCGGTCGGCCTGCGCGACGCCGGGTCGGGAGCCGAGCTCTACGGCGCCGAGCCCGCTGTCGCCGACGACGCGGCGCGCAGCCTCGAAAGCGGGCGCATCGAACGCAACGACAGCGAACCATCGACGCTTGCCGACGGCGCCCGCACGCCCTCCCTTGGCGCGCACAACTGGGCGATCCTCCGCACCGCCTTGGCGGGCGCCGTGCGCGTCCCGGAGTCCGGCATCCGCCGCGGCGTCCGCCTGCTGTTCGAGCTCGCCCACCTGCAGTGCGAGCCGACCGGAGCGCTCGGTATCGGAGCCCTGCTCGCCGAGCCCGAGCGGTTCCGCGGCCGGCGAGTCGGCGTGGTCGTGTCCGGCGGCAACGTCGATGCCGCGCTCTACGCGGAACTGATCACCACGGACTGACCACCCGTCACGGCCAGTCGGACCAGGTTCGCGCGGAGCCGCGCGCCGGGCGAGCCCGCGGCAGCACGTAGTGACGGACCGGCGGCGGAAGCTGGTCGGGACCGCGGCGCGCGAAGCGTCCGGCGAGCACGAAGCCGGCGACGAACCCCCCGATGTGCGCCCACCAGGCCACGCCTCCCGCGCCCGTGTCGGCGCCGAGCGACACGGCGCCGCTTGCCAGCTGGGAGACGAACCAGACGCCCAGGTAGAGCACGGCCGGCAGGTCGACCAGCAGCGGGTAGAAAAGGATCGGCACGAGGGTCAACACCTTGGCGCCCGGATACCAGCGCATGTACG
This sequence comes from uncultured Thermoanaerobaculia bacterium, assembly GCA_964618415.1. GTDB lineage: Bacteria > Acidobacteriota > Thermoanaerobaculia > Multivoradales > JAGPDF01 > JACTMI01. The sequence continues at coordinate 5,472 of CAZUAT010000065.1, read as the reverse complement.
CCCCCAGCACGCCGGCGATGGCGCCGGACGCGCCGATCGTTGGCACGACCGAGCCTGGGTCGGACAGCCAGTGGACGGCGCCGGCGATCAGCCCGCAGGTAAGGTAGAAGACCGGGAAGCGCAGGCGGCTCATCCGGTCTTCGACGTTGTCGCCGAAAATCCACAGCGACCACATGTTCGAGAGCAGGTGCAGCAGGCCGCCGTGCAGGAACATACTGGTGACGAACGACAGCCAGCCGCCGGGCGGCAACCCGACCGCCGCCGCCCAGGCCGGGTCGGCCAGGCGTGCCGGCACCAGTCCGAACAGATAGAGGAGCTGGCGCACGCTCGGCTCCGGCAGCGTCCACTGCCAGAGGAAGATCAGGACGTTGAGAATCAGGATGGCCCACGTCACGACGGGTGCGCGGCGGCTCGGGATCTCGTCGCGCAGGGGGAACATGGGCTGCGAGGCATTCTATGCAGCACACCTCGTCGTTCCGGCGATTGGCAGCCAACGGGAGCGGCGTCCGGGCTAGGATTCGGTGCGGTGAGCCTCGCCCTCAATCCGCGCCTGACCGTCCTCGGGGCTGCCGTCCTGTTTTCCACCGGCGGCGCCGTCATCAAGGGCACGGCACTGACTTCGTTCCAGGTCGCCGGCGCCCGCTCCGCCGTGGCCGCCGTCGCCCTCTGGCTGCTGCTGCCGGCCGCGCGCCGCGGTTACCGTCGCGACCTGCTGCCGGCCGCAATCGCCTACGCCGGCACCCTGATCTGCTTCGTCGCCGCAACGAAACTGACCACGGCAGCCGCGGCCATCTTCCTGCAATCGACGGCCCCGGTCTGGGTCCTCCTGCTTGCGCCGTGGCTGCTCGGCGAGCCGATCCGCGGTCGCGACGTGCCTTACGTCGTCGCGGCCGGCGTCGGGCTGGCGCTCGTCTTCCAGGGGTCGCGCGTGGCCGAGGTGACGGCACCGGAGCCGGTGCTGGGGAACCTGGTGGCCCTGGCTGCGGGGCTGTTCTTCGCACTGCTGATGATCAGCCTGCGACGCCTGGCACGTGACGGAGGCGGGGGCGATCGGGCGGTCCAGGCGACGGTGCTCGGCAACGCGCTCGCCGCCGCGATCTGTCTGCCGATCGCCCTGCCGCTGCCCGCGGTGTCCCTGCAGGACGCAGGCGCGCTTCTCTACCTCGGCGTAGTGCAGATCGCACTCGCCTACTGGCTGTTCAACCGCGGGCTGCGCAGCCTGCGGGCGATCGAAGTGTCGCTGCTGGTCCTGCTCGAGCCGGTTCTCAATCCGATCTGGACCTGGCTCGCGCACGGCGAACGGCCGCGCGTGCTCGCCCTGGCCGGCGGCGCTGTGATGCTGGCCGCCCTGGCGGTGCGGTCAACGCTGGAGCGATCGCTCGATTCGCCGACCCCGGCGCGCCCGAGCGAGGAGCCGGGACAATGAGCCGCCCGCAGCTCCCTTCCGACCTGCTGCTCAGGTGGCTGCTCAGGTGGCTGGCACCTGGTCGCCGCAGCATCCCTTCGCGTGTCGGCTGCGCAGACGGCTGGCACCTTCGTCGCGTCTCAAGTGGGTGGCACCTTGACTGAGTCTCAGGTGGCTGGCACCTCCGGACCTGGGACGGGCGGTCGAGGCCTCAGCCGCTGGCTCTTCGCCCCCTGGACGCTTGCCATCATCTGGCCGTTGGTCATCGTAACTACGGTCTTCTGGGGACTTACGGCGACCCTGCTCGCCACGGTCAGTCAGCGGCTCGCCCATCACTGCGGCACGGCATGGGCGTGGCTGCTGGCCCGCGCGAGCCTGGTCCGCGTCGTCGTGACGGGTCGCGAACTCGCTCCCGCAGGCCAATCGTTCGTCATCCTGACCAACCACCAGGGCGCCTACGACATCCTCGCCCTCTACGGATACCTGCGACGTCAGTTCCGTTGGGTGATGAAGGCGGAGCTGCGTCGGATCCCGTTTCTCGGCTGGGCCTGCCAGGCCATCGGGCACATTTTCGTGGACCGCGGCAACTCCCGAGCAGCCGTTGCCAGCCTCGACGCCGCGCGATCCAAGCTTCAGGACGGCGTATCCGTGCTGATCTTCCCCGAGGGAACCCGAAGCGTCGACGGGCGATTGCTGCCCTTCAAGAAGGGCGGCTTCGTCATGGCCCGCCAGCTCGGGCTGCCGATCCTGCCGGTGTCGATCAGCGGTTCCGCGCAGGTCTTGCCGCCCCGCTGCCTCTTCCCGCGGCCCGGAACCATCCGAGTTGCCCTCCACCCGCCTGTCGATCCAATGGCCTTCGACGACCTATCCGCCCTGATGGCCGCGGTCCGCGAGACGATCGCTGCCGGCATTCGAGACCCTGGGCCTGACCCCTCTCCCGAGCCGCATCAGGTGCCGCATCAGGTGCCACCCGATTGAGACGGGTTGAGATGCGGGTGGGTGCCACCCACCCGAGCACGGCCTGACCGCGCGGCAAGTGCAAGGCGAGCTGGTCCAAACTCGTCTTCTCTCGGCATGTGCCGCCGCATTCGTTTCGTGCCCCCTGGATCCCTCGTTGAAGTCACCTGCCGCACCATCCAAGGCCGGCTGCTCCTTCGGCCTTGCCCGGACGTAGCGGAAACCTGCCGTGGCGTGCTCGCCCGGGCGGCACGCCTCTATCCAGTCCAGGTCCACGCGTTCGCTTTCCTCAGCAACCACTTCCACCTCCTGCTGACCGTGCCGTCCGCCGCCCGGTTGGCGGAGTTCATGGGCTACCTCAATTCCAACCTTGCGCGGGAGCTCGGGCGTCTCTCAGACTGGCGCGACCGGTTCTGGGCCCGTCGCTACCAGGTCGTGCTGGTCGCCGCCGAACCGGCAGCGCAGATCGAACGCCTCAGGTATGTGATGAGCCACGGCTGCAAGGAGAACCTGGTACGCCGGCCGCAGGACTGGCCGGGCGCCCACTGCATCGAGGCGCTGCTGACCGGCCGGGAGGTTTTCGGGACCTGGGTCGACCGCACGGCGTTTCACCGCAGTGGCGACTCGCGACGGGGTCGGCAGGTGGGTCGCCACGCACGTCCGGAGCGCCTCCGCCTCAGTCCGCTCCCCTGCTGGAGTGGACTCGATCCAGCGACCCGAGTCGACCGGGTGCGGCAGCTGCTCGAGTCGATCGAAGAGCAGGCGCGCGCGGAGCGACGGCGAACCGGTCTGCAGCCCGTGGGAGTTGCACACGTCGCGTCGCAGGAGCCGCATGAGCGTGTGCCCAGGCCGCGCCGAGGTCCGGCGCCCTTCATTCACGCTGCGACACGCAGCTCCAGAGCCGCTGCCCGCGCTCTGTATCGTGAGTTCGTCGCCACCTACCGCGCTGCGTCCGTTCGGTTCCGGCGCGGAGAGTCGAGCGGCGAGCTGTCCCTGCTCGGTTTTCCCGCCGGCAGCTTTCTCCCTCCGGGCCCTTTCGTGCCAGCGCCGACCTAGCGCTTGCGGTCGGTCGCCGCGCCACTCGGGCGCGCGAAGGAGGCGTCTGCCCCCACAACGCGCCATCTCCTCGCTGTCGTCAGAGGGAGATCGAACCTTCCCGGAACGCCGAGCGACCGATTCGGGCGTTGATGAGCACGGGATACCCGGCAGCCGACAGGCGGCGCGCTTCGACGAGCGCGTCGCGGATCTGCCCGGTCTCCTCGATCCGGATTCCACGACCGCCGAGCGCCTCGGCCGCGCGTTCGTAGTCGGTGGCGGCGAGTGCCGTGCCGACGTCGTCGCCGAGTGCCGGAACCTGGTCGCGGGCGATCTGCGCCCACGACGCGTCGTTGCCGACGACTGCGATCACCGGGACTCCGTGCCGGGCAAACGTGTCGAACTCGGCCAGCGAGTAGCCCAGCGAGCCATCGCCATAGAGGATCCAGACCTCACCGTCGGGCCTCGCGAGGTGAGCACCGAGTGCGAATCCACCGCCCACCCCCAAAGTCCCATACGGACCGGGGTCCAGCCAGCTGAGCGGAGTGCGCGGACGCACGGTGTACGAGGCGGTACCGACGAAATCGCCGCCATCGGCGATCAGCATTGCCCGTTCGTCGAGAAAGGCGTCGATCTCTCGCAGCAGTGCGAGCGGAGAGATTCCGCCCGCAGTGGACTCGCCTGCCATTCGCGCGATCTCCGTCTCGCGCTCGCGGTCGCGCGCCTGCAGTCGGTCGCGCCAGGCTGCCCAGCCGTCGGATCCGGTCGAGTCCGTGTTCTCTGCGAGAGCGCGCAGAAAGCGGGCCGGGTCGCAGCAGGCCCCGATCGCCGGCGGCCGGTTGCGCAGCAGGTCCTCCTCGCTGCGGTGACTCGCGATCAGGGTCGCACGGCGGCCGATCGATCGCCCGTAGTCGAGACGAAAGTCGCACGGCACGCCGGCCAGCACGACCACATCGGCCTCCTTGAGGGCCTCGCGCCGCCGGTGGCGCAGGAGCAGCGGATGGCTGGCGCCGAGGAGCCCGCGAGCCATTCCGGACAGCCAGACCGGGAGGCCCAACGATTCGATCGCCGCAACTAAGGCCTCTGTCTCGCTCGTCAGCTGTACCGCAGGGCTGCCGACCACGAGAACGGGGCGCTGGCTCCGTCGCAGTGCTCGCGCGGCACGACGGACGGCTCCCGGCGGCGGCGCGACCGGAGGTGACCAGTCGACTCCAGACGGCGGTCCGTCTCCGCGGCCGCGAAACAGTCGCTGCAGGTGCCAGCCGAGGTAGGCGCGCTCGACGCGTTTGGCGACTGAGACCGACCCGGCCGCCTCCGTGGGTGCCACGCCGTACCACCGTCGGACCAGATCCTCCGGATACAGAAGATCGACCGGGCACTCGACGAACACCGGGCCCGGGACCCCATCGCGAGCCTGGGCGAGCCCCCACTCCACCGCGGGCGTCAGCTCGGCAACCCGCTCGACCCGCCTCGCGGCCTTGAACAACGGTCGCGCAAGGGCCTGCTGGTCGATGTCCTGCAGCGATCCCCGGCCGCGCAGAACGGTGGCCGTCGAGCCGCCGAGCACCAGGAGCGGAGACTGCGCCAGCTTTGCGTTCTCGACCGCCGTTACCGTGTTGGTGAGTCCCGGGCCGGCGGTCACGGCAGCGACCCCGGGGATCCCGGTCAGCCTGGCGGTCGCGTCGGCGGCGAAGACCGCGGTCGCCTCGTGGCGCACATCGACGACCCGAATGCCTCGCGCCTTCGCCCCGACGAGGATCGGGGAGATGTGTCCGCCGCAGAGCGTGAACAGCGAGCGAACCCCCGCCGCCGCCAGGACCTCAGCGACCCGGTCGCCTCCGTGGCGACTCCCCTGCCCCCCGTCCCCCATCCACCCCTCCGACTCTGCCTAGGTGCCAGGCACCTGAGACGAATCCATCGTCGAGAGCACCGAGGTGCCACCCACCTGAGTCGGGCGACGGTGCCAGCCACCTGCGACGCGCCAAGGCGACGCCAAGGTGCCACCCACCTGAGACGGCCGGGGCTTCCAAGGTGCCACCCACCTGAGACGCCCCGGCGGTCAGGCTTCGCCCATG
>CAZUAT010000064.1:0-15807 GCA_964618415.1 uncultured Thermoanaerobaculia bacterium | reverse complement strand
CGTCGTTCGCCGACGAGTCGCCCCGGCGGCCGGACGCCGCCTTGCGCTTCTCCTGGCGCGCGCGCGCGAGCACCGCCTCGGCGTCGAGATGGTCATCGCCGCAGCGCTCCACGTACTCGTCGTAGGTGCCGACGAAGTCACGAATGCCGGCCGGCGAGATCTCGAGGATCCGGTTGGCCAGGCGAGAGACGAACCAGCGGTCGTGGGAGACGAAGATCAGGGTACCGTCGTAGGCCTCGAGCCCCTCGACCAGCGCCTCGATCGCTTCGAGATCGAGGTGGTTGGTCGGCTCGTCGAGGACCAGCACGTTGGGACGGGTGACCGAGAGCTTGGCGAACACCAGCCGCGCCGCCTCGCCGCCGGACAGCGCGCGCAGCGGCTTTTCGACATCGTCCTTCTGGAACAGCACCTCGGCCAGCTTGCCGCGTACGAAGGAGATCGTCTCGCCCGGTACCAGCTCCCAGAACCACGCCTCGACGGACTGCTCGGAGGCCTCGACCGCTTCGCGGTGGTCCTGGGCGAAGTAGCCGGGCCAGGTCTCGTATCCCCATTCGACGCGTCCCGCGTCTGCGGGGACCACGCCCATGGCGATCTTGAGCAGCGTCGACTTGCCGATTCCGTTGGGGCCGAGAATGGCCAGCCGCTCGCCGCGCTGGACCGTCAGCGAGACGTCGTTGAGCACCCGGTTGCTGCCGTAGCTCTTGGACACGCCCTCGACGGTGAGCACCTGGCGGCCACTGGGGCGGCGCTGGAAGAACTTGAAGGTCGGGTAGCGCCGCGAAGTCTGGGGGAGCTTCTCGATGACGATGCGCTCCATCAGCTTCATCTTCGACTTGGCCTGCCGGGCCTTGCTCGCCTTGGCCTTGAAGCGGTCGACGAACTCCTTGTGGTGCGCGATCTCGGCCTCGCGCTTCTCGATCTCGGCCTCCTTGCGGTCGCGCTCCTCGGCCTTGGCGGCGACGAAGTCCGTGTAGTTGCCGTGGTAGAGCAGGATCGTCTCGTAGTCGACATCGAGAATGTGGGTGACCACGTTGTCGAGGAAGCGGTGATCGTGAGAGATCACCAGGGCGCAGCCCGGGAAGGCGACCAGGAACTTCTCCAGCCAACGGATGGTGAGAATGTCGAGGTGGTTGGTCGGCTCGTCGAGGAGCAGGATGTCCGGGTCGGCGGCGAGGCACTGCGCCAGCAGCACGCGCAGTTTGAAGCCGCCCGACAGCACCCGCATCGGTTCCCGGTGGACCCGGGTCGGGATCCCCAGACCCTCCAGCACCTCGCCGGCCCGGGCTTCGAGCGCGTAGCCGTCGTTGCGCAGGATGAAGTCCTCGACATCGGCGTAGCGGTCGGTGTCGAACTCCTCGTCATCGGCGTGCGAGAGCAGGCGATCACGCTCGGCGAGCGCCTCCCAGACATCGTGCCGACCCATCATCGCGACCTCGAGGATCGGCGTCGACTCGTACTCGAAGTGATCCTGTTTGAGGACTCCCAGCCGCGCCCGGCGGGGGATGTTGATCTGGCCGTCCGAGGCGATCTCCTGGCCGGCGAGGATCTTCAGGAAGGTCGACTTGCCCGAGCCGTTGGCGCCGACAAGACCGTAGCGACTGCCGGCATTGAGCTGCAACGAGACGCCTTCGAACAGCGTGTCACCGCCCCAGGCCTTGGCGAGGTTGGATACCGAAATCATGGCGACGAAAGAGCTTATCAGCCGGCGCGTGCTGTCCGGAGGGATCTTCGGGCATCCGCTCAGGCGGGCCGGCGCTGCTCCTCGGGACTGGCGTCGGGGCGCAGGTGGTCGAGGATGTGGCGCGTCATGCCGAGCGCCAGTTCGTGCTCGCCCATGAAGACCGCGTCGGCGTGGTCGCGGCGCAGGAGCTCGGCCTCCTCCTCGCTGTGCGTGCGCACGACAGTGGCGATGCGTGGATTGAGGATGCGGGCAATTTCGATCATCCGGCGGGCGCGGAAGGTGTCCGGAGTGGCGATCACCAGCAGACGGGCGCGCATGACGTGCGTCTGCGCCATGACGACCTCGTCGGAGGCATCCCCCACGACCGCATGTCCGCCGCGCTTGCGCAGCGCTTCGACCAGTTCGCGGCTCTGCTCGGCCACCACGAATGGCACTCCCTCGCTCTGCAGAGCCTCACCGATCCGCCGCCCGACCCGCCCGTAGCCGATCAGTACCACGTGGTGGGTCAGTTGGGCCTCACCGACCGACATGGGCAGCGCCGCCAGAGGATCGTCCCGGTGCTCGAGCGCCCGCGCCAGGCGCGAGCGGGCGCGGATCCAGCGCTGCGCCGGTTCGATCGACGCGAAGACGAGATGGTTGGCGGCGATCGAGATGAGCGACGCGGCGAGAATCAGATCGAGCCCCTCCTTGGGCATCAGGCCGAGGCCCACGCCCATGCCGCCGAGGATGAACGAGAACTCGCCGATCTGCGCCAGGCTCGCCGAGACTGTGAGGGCCGTGTTCAGGGGGTAGCGGAACGCGAGGACGATGCCGAACGCGGCGAGCGACTTGCCGATCATGACGATCGCCACCACCATGCAGACGTGCAGCGGCTCCCGGATGACGATCGATGGGTCGAACAGCATGCCGACCGAGACGAAAAAGAGAACCGAGAAGGCGTCACGCAGCGGCAGCGACTCCTCGGCCGCGCGGTGGCTGAGTCGCGACTCGCGCAGCATCATGCCGGCAAAGAAGGCGCCCAGCGCGAAGGAGACCCCGAACAGCTCGGACGACGCGAACGCGATGCCGATCGCGGCGGCGATCACGCAGAGCGTGAACAGCTCGCGCGACCCCGTCCGCGCCACCTGCCAGAGAATCCAGGGCAGCAGACGCCGGCCCCCCAGCACCATGACGAGCAGGAAGAGGCCGATCTGCACCGCGGTCATCAGCAGGGCGACCCAGAGACTCTCGGTCGCCCCGGCCACTGGCGCCGTCGACGTGCCGCCCAGCCAGCCGGCGAGGGCGGGCAGCAACACGAGCACGAGCACGGTGATCAGGTCCTCGACCACCAGCCAGCCGACTGCGATGCGACCGTTGACGGTCTCGAGCACGCCCCGGCTCTCGAGGGCGCGCAGCAGCACGACAGTGCTGGCCACCGAAAGTGACAGTCCGAAGACCAGGCCGGCGCCCGGCGTCCAGCCCCAGAAGCGGGCAACCGCCATGCCGAGCAGGGCCGCGACGGTGACCTGCACGAGGGCGCCGGGCAGGGCGATGCGCCGCACCGCCAGCAGGTCGGCGAGCGAGAAGTGGAGCCCGACCCCGAACATCAGCAGCATGACGCCGATCTCGGCGAGTTGGTTCGCGAGGTCGGCGTCGGCGACGAAGCCCGGTGTCGCCGGGCCCACCACGACACCCGCCAGCAGATAGCCGACCAGCGCCGGGAGGCGGACGCGTACAGCCAGGAAGCCGAATGCGAGCGCCAGCCCGAAGCCGACCGCGATCGTGCTGATCAGGTTGAGGCTGCCGTGCATGCGCCTCCCGTCTCCAGCGCGTCCAGCGCGTGAATTGCCTGAAATCGATTCTACGGGATACCGCCGCATGCACGGTCAGTTTTCTCCGCGTTCGATGTCACCGACCCGCCGCGCCGCTGTCGCCGCGCCGCCGCGCCAGGACGCCAGGATGTCGACGTGGCCGAACCGACGCAGCTGCTGCGGCTGACACCGGGTGCGGTGCTGCGCCTCGGTCTCGGGCATGCGCCACCGCCGCGTCGCGCGGTCATTCGCATGCTGCTGCTGGCCTCCGCTGGGACGCTTGCGGTGGAAGGCGCCGAGCGGATCGCCGGCGCACCGCGGCCGTCGATCTTCGTGCTGTCGCACCACAACCTGTGGGAGGCGGTGCTCGCACCGACCGCACTGGTGGCGCTGCGCGACGGCGCGGCCGTCCGCTTCCTCGTCGACTGGATGTATGCCGAGGCACCGGTCACCAGTTGGCTCGTGCGCCAGATCGACCCGATCCCGGTCTGGCGCAAACGCGCCCGGTTCGGCTGGAACGAGCGCCTCCGTCTCTCCCGCGCCAGTCGTGACCCGCTCGTCGAAGCTGCGGCCACGCTGACCCGCGGCATCGATGTCGGGCTCTACCCGGAAGGGACGCGCAACCGTGATCCCGGGCGACTCGCGCCGCTGCGGTCCGGTCTCGCGCACCTCGCCCTCGCGACGGGAGTGCCGATCGTGCCGGTGGGGGTGGAGCTGCCGGCGCACGGCCGCCTCGGTCGGGTTCCGAGGCTGGGCCGTGTCGTGCTGCGCGCCGGCGAGCCGCTCGTGTTCGATGCCGAGCAGTCCGCTGCGCGTGACGGCGGTTCAGCGGCGCGGCGCGCCCGTCGCGCGGTGATCGACCGGGTCAGCGCAGTGTTGTCCGAACTCTCTCGCAAGACCCCGACCGCCGCCCCTGGGCGGCACCAGGAGATGCCGATGTCGATTCAGTCCGCCTCTTCGCTGCGCCCAGCCCGGCGTTCCGAGCTTCAGGTCCACGTTGCGCAGACGCCGCGCGATCGATCCGACGCGTGCGCAGTCATCGCCGAGGTGTACCGCGACGAAAAGCGGTGGATTGCAGACGTACAGGAGGAGGTGGCCGCGCAGGCCGGGCCCGGCGGCCCGGTCATCTGGCTGCTCGCGCGTGCCGGCGACGAGCCGGTCGGCGTGCTGCGGCTGGTCGTCGACCCCGAGCTGGCGCTGCCCGAGGGAGCCGGCCTGCAGCTCGAGCCGGGCGTGGATCTCGTCCAGCTCGGCGGCAGTGGCCGATTCGCGGAGGTCGGCCGCCTGATGGTCCGCCGGCAGTGGCGGCGACGACCGGCGACCGTGCTCGCGCTGATGCGCGCCGCGCTTCGCGAGGTGGTCGACCGCGGCTGCACCCACCTGTTGACGACCGTGTTCGAGACGGATCCTCACTCCCCGTACGACTTCCACATGCGCCGCCTCGGATTCCGGCGCATCGGGACGTTCGAGACGGGCGAACTGGCGTGCTCGAGTCGTCGCATCCTGCTGGTGGTCGAGATCGCCGAGGCCTGGGCCCGGGTGGGTGCCGACCGTCGGGGGGTGGCCGCCGCACTCGCACTGGGGCTCGAGGCGAGGCTGAGTGCCGGGGAGCGCGCCGTCGCCGCTTCGTGACCTTGCCGACGTGGCACCTCCACACCGACAGGCGATGCTGCAGGCGAACGGGAAGGAGGCGCGACCATGGCAACCGACTTGCTGACCGTCTCGGAGCGGGCCCGAACTGCGCTGATGGCGTTCGACCTCGACCTGTGTCGGCGCGCCACGGGGATCCAGCGCCGGGCCTCGATGCTGACCTTCTTTCGCGTCGTGTCTCGACTGGGAGACGGCCTGGCCTGGTTCCTGCTGGGCGGCGCGGTCGCGGTGACGGCCCAACCGGGTGCCACGCGCGGCGTGCTGCGGCTGGCGCTCACAGCGGTGCTGGCGGCTGCGATCAGCCGCTCGCTCAAGGGATGGGCGAGTCGGCCACGCCCCTATGCGATCGGCGCCGGCATCGCAGCCGGTGCCGCGGCGCTCGACCCCTGGAGTTTTCCGTCGGGGCACACGCTGCACGCGGTGGCATTCCAACTGGTGCTCGTCCCCACGCACCCGCTCCTGGCTCTGGCGCTGACACCCTGGACGCTCGCCGTCGCGCTGTCACGGGTGGCGCTCGGGCTCCACTACCCGAGCGACGTCGTGGCCGGCGGAGCGCTCGGCGCGCTCGTGGCGGCGGTCGTCGTGAGCATTCTTTGAACTCACCGGCGCGCGCCTCCGCGGCGCGGGTGCTGTACCTGTCGGATGTCGCTGCGCCGCGCGTCAACGGGGTGTCGACCTCGATCGAGGTGTTCCGGCGCGAGCTGGCGAGGCTGGGGATTGCAGCGCCGCTGCTCGCCCCCGACTACCCGGGCACATCGCCGCAGGAGGGCATCACGCGCCTGCGCGGTCGGCCCGTTCCGTTCGACCCGGAGGATCGTTGGGTCACGCCGCGACGCTACGTGGAGGCCGCTGCACGGATGGACTTCGATCTCGTGCACGTCCAGACGCCCTTCGCGGCGCATGCGGCCGGGCACCGGATCGCGCGGCGTCGCGGCGTGCCGATCGTCGAGACGTGGCATACCGACTTCGAGCACTACTTCGAGCACTACCTGCCGTTCGTGCCGGCGCTGATCGCGCGCGCGGTCGCGCGCCGCCTCGCGCGCCGGGTCGGACGGCAGGTAGACCGGCTGGTGGTTCCGTCCGTGCCCGTCGCCGAGCGCCTGACGGCCTGCGGCGTGACGACTCCGCAGGTGGTGATCCCGACCGGCCTCACTCCGGGTGAGCTCGGGGCCGGGAGCCGGGCGCGATTCCGGGCGCAGTACGGGATCGATCCGGACCGACCCGTCGTCGTCCACGTCGGTCGTCTGGCGCCGGAGAAGAACCTCGAGTTCCTGCTCGACGCGCTGGCGCTGGCGCGCCGCGAGGTGCCGGAGCTGCTGGTCATCGTGGCCGGCGAGGGACCGGCTCGTGCTGCCCTGCAGCGGCAGGCTGCCGCCCTTGGATTCGCCGACGACCTGCTCTGGCTCGGCTATCTGGACCGCCGGAGCGAACTTGCCGATCTGTATGCCGCCGGCGACCTGTTCGCGTTCGCCTCGCTCACCGAGACGCAGGGTCTGGTGCTGCTCGAGGCGATGTCACTCGGGACGCCGGTCGTCGCGCTGGCCGCGCAGGGAACGGCGGAGCTGCTCGCCGCCCGACGCGGCGCGCTGGTACCGGAGGCGCGGGTCGAGGCGTTCGCGGCGGCGGTCATCCGGCTGCTCGGCGATGCCGGCCTGCGGGCACAGCTGGCCTCCGAGGCCCGGCATGTCGCCCGTGGGTGGAGCGCCCAGGTGTCGGCCGAGCGTCTGGTGACGCTCTACGACGAGTTGCTCGACCGCGCGTGAGCGGCCCGGCACCGACCGCCGCGCGCTGCCGGCCGCGACGCGCTACTGGAAGATGTCGATGCCGCTCGCGCCGAGCAGCCAGTAGAGAAGCGCAAAGACGATCAGGGCGCCGCAACCGCAGCCACCGGTCAGCTTGCGGGCTCCCCAGGCCGAGACGGCGCCGCGCAGGAGTTTGCTCATGGTTCGAATCCCTCCGGAAGGTCGGGCGGCCGATCAGGTCGCCGACGAGGTGAGCGAGAGGCCGAGCGCGGCGGCCAGTTCACGCAGCTTGGCCTGCACGGCGCGGGCGTTCTCCGGACCCATGCGCAGCAGGTGCTTCTCGGCCGCCGAGCGACCCGCGAGGTCGGGGTCGGCGTACTGCCAGAGCGCGCCGTCGGCCACCACAACGGCCGGGCTGGCCGGAACGGGCACGGAGACGAGGCGGTCGATCGCCGCCCCGAGCACGTCGTCGAAGCTGCGGCCGGGTTCGCCGATCTCGCTCCAGGCGGCATCGAGCAGCGGGGCCAGTTCGCGGCGCAGCCGGACGCAGCCCTCCGTGTCGAGCGACGTGAAGACGGCGGTCGCCAGGTCGTACCGTCGATAGCTCGCCGGCTCGACCATCGCGACGCCGCGCGCCGAGCTGGCCTGGAAAGCACCGGCAGGGCGGAGGAACGGCAGGTGAGTCGCCGGGCTTGCCCCCTCGGCAACGTTGGCCACTACGGCGACGAACCGGCGCACCAGCCCGTCGTCGGCCAGCCAGCGCGCCAGCTCGGCGCGCGAAGAGAGCAGGGCGGCCGCTTCGCGCACGAAGGCGTCGCTCGAATCGAGCGGTGGCAGCGGCCGGGCGGGCGCCGCCGCGACCGGCTGCGAGCTGGTCTCAGCGGCTGCCGGTGCTCCGGCCACCGGCGGGAGCGTCGTGACGACCTCTTGCGAGCGGCTCCGCAGCCAGGCAAAGAGCGCCAGACCGACGATCACCGCGACGGCCACCGCGATGGCCACCGGGATCCCCGGAGCGCCCGCATCGTGGCGACGCTCCGGCTCCGGCTCGGGGAAGGCGCGCTCGCTGCCGTCGATCGGGCGGGTCTGATTCTGCGGGTCGAGCGGGAGTTCGTCGAAGTCGTCCATCCGGGCTCCTCTGCGGTCGTTCGACTGCTGGCTCTGCAAGCGGCGCGCCCATCGTCCCACGGTGGGCGTCGCTGAGCGAGAATCTCGCGGTGGAGCAGACTGCGATTCGCTGGCCGGCCTCGGAGCTGGCGCCCGGCTGGACCACCCGCTACGCGCCCGCACCGACCGGACGCCTCCACCTCGGGCACGCCGCCAACGCGGTCTGGGTGTGGGGACTGGCGCGGGCCCACGGCGGGCGCGTGCTGCTGCGGGTCGAAGATCACGACCGGATTCGCAGTCGCCCCGAGTACGAGGCCGCGCTGCACGACGATCTCGCCTGGCTCGGACTGACTCCCGATGCGGCACCGGTCCGCCAGAGTGAGCGTGGCAGTTTCTACACGGCGGCCCTCGAACGGCTGGCGACTGCCGGCCACGTCTACGTCTGCTCCTGCTCGCGGCGCGACATCCTCGCCGCCCTGCCGCAGTCCGATGCGCCCGAACTGCGCTACCCGGGCACCTGCCGGGAGCGCGCGCTGCCTTCGTCCACGACGCCAATGCGCCGCATCCGCCTCGAACCCGCGTCGATCGCCTTCGACGACCTGCGCCTGGGGCCGCAGCTGCAGGTTCCCGCTGAGCAGGCCGGCGATCTGCTGGCTCGCGACCGCGACGGGCACTGGACCTATCAGTTCGCGGTCACCGTCGACGACAACGAGCAGGCGGTCGACCTGGTCATCCGCGGTGAGGACCTGCTCGCGTCGACGGGACGCCAGATCCAGCTCGCGCGCCTGCTCGGCCGGCCGGTGCCGCCGCGCTATCTGCACCACCCACTGATTCGCCATCCCGACGGCGCCAAGCTGTCGAAGTCAGCCGGCGACACCGGCATCGCGGAGCTGCGCGCCGCCGGCTGGTCGCCCGCCCGCGTCCTCGGCGCCGCCGCCCATGCCACCGGCCTCCTCCCAGCCGCCCGCGACCTGCCCGCCCACGCCCTCCCCGACCTCTTCTGAGTAATTCAGTCAGAGGCCATTTCCGCGCGCCCCCCGCCCCCCGCCCCTTCCGCAGAAATTCCGTCAGAGGCCATTTTGCGCCGAGCCCGCCGCGCAGCGCGGCGCCGCAGGCACCGCAAGGCCTCTGACGGAATGCCTGACGAGCTCAGCGGTACGCCTGGATTCCAGGGGCTCAGCGCCGTGCAGACGAAAACAGGAGCTCCTAGAAGGGAAAAAACAGGAGCGTGGTGGGCGGCACGCCCGCCGCGTCGTCGCCCCGGCCGCCGTGCGGTGGCCCTCTTTCCCTCCAGAGCTCTTGCTTTTCGGACTCGAGGCCCGCTCGAACTCAGCGTTCGACCAGCATCGACTCCGGCCAGACGTTGTGAACTTCGGTGTGGAAGTTGAAGTTGACGACGTGCCAGCCCTCGGTCTCGCGGTAGAAGGTCAGGAAGCCGAACATCGGCCCGGTCGTGTAGTCGAAAACGGCATAGACGAACCGGGTGCTGGTCGAGACGTCCACGGTGCGGACGACCTCGAAGCCGCGATAGTCGCCGTAGTAGGTCTCGACCGAGCGCAGCATGTTGGCCTGCGCCGCAGCGTCGCGGTTGCCCGCCATCGGTCCGCTCTCCAGGAGCTTGGCGACGAAGGCGACGGCACCTTCGGCCTTGTAGGCCGCGGACGCCCGCTCCAGCACCTGAGCCGGCTCGGTCTGGGCGAGCAGTCCGCTGGCGACGAAGGTCAGCGCCAGGAGAAGCGGGAGCCAGGCTGCGCGATTTCGATCCGACATGGGGCCTCCTTCTGGCCTGGAGCCGGACTCCGCCCCGACGCCAGCCGACAGTAGATGATCAGGGAAGCAGCGCTCGGGGCGCCGCTCAGCGCCGGCCGAACACTCCGAGCGCGCGCAGGATGACGATCAGCAGGACGGCGCCGCCGATGGCCACCAGAAAGCCGACGATCCCGCCGGGGGCCCCGATGCCGAGCTGCCCGGCCAGCCAGTAGCCGAGGAACGAGCCGGCGATCCCGACCAGCACGTTCGCAATCCAGCCCATCTGGGCGTTCGTCTTCATGACCATACTGGCCAGCCAACCAACGACGCCACCGATGATCAGAGTGATGATCCAGTTCATCTCGCGTCCCTCCCGGGATGACCACCGTCATCCCTAAGCCACCCCGCCGCCCGATGCGACACGGTGTCCGCCAGATTCCGTCCCCGACCGACCGTCCGCCGGGACGCCCCGCCTGGGACTGCTGGAACCCTACACCAGACCGTCGGCGTGGCGTCGGCTGGCAGGCACGGCCGTATCACCGAGCAGCACATGTGCCGAGCGCGAGCGCAGATGCATCGTCTCGAACTGCCCCTCAGGGCTCGGTTCGGGGTTCCGGTGGCTGTGCACCGCGCTCGGTGTCAGGTGCGGGCGCGGGGGTCACTGCCCTGCAGGTGCACCACCTGCTGCGGGAACGGGATCTCGATCCCTTCGGCGGCGAACCGTTCGTGGAGGGCCATGATGAACAGATGAACCAGGTCGAGGCGCTGGTTGAACGCGCTCGAGCGCAGGCCGACGTTGAAGGTGATGGCCGAGTCGGCGAAGGCGGTGAACACAAGGGTCGGCGTGAAGTTCGGATCGGCCGACTCATTCTCGCGCTGGATGGCGCCGGCGACTTCGAGCGCCACGCGTTCGACCTGGCGCAGGTCCGATCCGTAGGCGACGCCCACCGGCACCTGGATGGTGAACGCCTCCGAGGGGAGTGAGAAGTTGTAGAGGCGCATGTCCGACAGCCGGGCGTTGGGCACGATCGCGAGGTTGCCCGCCGCCTGCAGGATCTGGGTCGTGCGCCAGCCGATGTCGACCACCCGGCCGCGGGTGCCGTCCTCGAGCTCGATCAGGTCGCCGACCCGGATCGGCTTCGACACCGACAGATGCAGTCCCGCGAACAGATTCGACAGCGTCGGCTGGAGCGCCAGCGCAACCGCCAGGGAGCCGATGCCGAGGGCGGTCAGCAGGGTCTTGATCTCCACCCCGGCGTTGTCGAGGATCAGGATCGCCCCGGCCAGCAGGATCGCCGTGCGGGCGAAGGTCTGCAGCAGTGAGGGCCGCGCACTGGCGTTCGGAGACCCAGCTCCGAGCCAGGTGCCCACGAAGCGCGAGCTGGCGAGCGTGAGCATCGTCAGCAGGCCGGTGAGCGCGACGCGCTGCATCACCACGCGGTGGTCGGGCTCGAGCGGCGAGACCCGCAATGCCGGCAACAGCGCCGCGAAGACGATCGCCGGGAGCCAGAAGTGGCGCGTCGACTCGATCAGGATGTCGTCGGTGCGGTTCGGCGTCCGGGTGGCGAGCGCGCGCAGGTACCGGAAGAGTGCGGTCCGCAGCAGCCAGCCGAACGTCAGCGCGACCAGGAGGATCGCCAGGGCCGTGCGCCAGGTGCCGAGCTGGGCGAGCAGGTCGAGCATCGCGCATGCCTATCGGCACGGACGGTCCCAAGTCAAGGCGAGCGGGGGAGCCGGACCGGGGCGGCAGCGCGGTAGGCTGCGCGCGATGAGCGCGACGACCCGACCCCCGGGTGCGGTCCCGTCGACAGGAATCCGCCAGCCTTGACCGCCCGCAAGCTCCCGAAGACCCCGTCGGCACGTCGCCGGACGGCGCGCCGGCACTCGACCCTCGACACCGTCAGCTTCATGCTGCGCCGGCGGGACTGGCTGCTCGCCAAGATCTTCGCCGGCGTCGGCCTGCTCGCGGTCGGCATCCTGCTGTGGAGCATCTGGCCGTACTGGCAGCTCTCCGAGCAGTTCCGCACCCTCCCCGAGACCCAGCCGTCGCGCCTCTACGCGCGGCCGTTCCGAGTCGCCGTCGGGCAGCCGATGGCGACCGACACGCTGGTGGCGCGGCTCGAGGCACTGCAGTACGAGGTCGCCGGCGAGAGCGGGCTGACGCCCGGGACCTACCTGCTGCGCGGCGACCAGGTGAGCGTGGCGCGGCGCCGCTTCCGCGCCCCGCGCGACGCCGGCGGCGGCCTGCTGGTCGTCGACCTGAGGGCCGGCAAAGTCACCAAGCTGAGCCTCGACGAGCGCACCATCAGCGAGGCCTGGCTCGAGCCCGAACTGCTCGCCACCTTCTATGGTCCCGACCTGCTCGAGCGGCGTCCCGCCCCCCTGGACGAGATTCCCAACGAGGTGGTGCGGGCGGTTCTGGCGGCCGAGGATGCCGGCTTCTTCGAGCATCCGGGCCTGTCGCCCACCGGCATCGCGCGGGCGCTGTGGACGAACCTGCGCGGCGGCGAGGTCCGGCAGGGTGGGTCGACGATCACCCAGCAGCTGGCCAAGAACCTCTACCTGTCGGCCGAGCGGACGATGAGCCGCAAGGCGCGCGAGGCGATGCTGGCGGTCTTCCTCGAGCTGCGCTACAGCAAGGAGCAGATTCTCGAGGCCTACCTCAATCAGATTTTCTGGGGACGCAGCGGCTCGTCGAATCTGATCGGAGTCGGCGCCGCGGCCTACGCCTGGTTCGGCAAGCCGGTCGGCGAGCTGGACCTCGCCGAGGCGGCCCTGCTCGGCGCGATGATCAAGTCGCCGGTGGAGTACTCACCGCTGCGCCACCCGCAGGCGGCACGCGACCGGCGCTCCTTCGTGCTCGACCGGCTCGTCGAACTGGGATGGGTGGAGAAGGCGGCGGCGGACGTTGCGCGCGCGCAGCCGCTGCCGGACCGCGACCAGCCTCTGACGCGGCGGCGCGCGCCGTACTACGTGGACGCCGTCGAGGCGGAGCTGAAGCGGCGGTTCGGGGTCGACCGGCTCGCTGATCGCGGCCTTTCGATCTTCGGCACGCTCGATCTGGTCGACCAGCAAGCCGCGGAGACGGTGGTGCGGGAAGGGCTCGGCGGGCTCGAGGAGCGCAGCGCCCGGGTGCGCGAGAAGAGCGACCAGTTCCAGGGGGCGCTCGTTTCGATCGAGCCGGGCAGCGGCGCGGTGCGAGCGTGGGTGGGAGGGCGCGACTATGGCGAGAGCCAGTTCGACCGCGTTGCCCAGGCGCGCCGGCAGGCCGGCAGCGCCTTCAAACCGCTGGTTTTCGCGGCGGCGTTCGAGGCGGAGGTGGCGACTCCCGCCACGCTGCTCGAGGATGCGCCGCTCGAGCTCGTCTCCGGCGGCAGGACCTGGAAGCCGGCCAACGACGACGACCAGTTCCGCGGCTGGGTGACCGCCCGCACGGCGGTCGAAGACAGCCTGAACGTGCCGACGGCGCGCCTCGCGCTGCAGACCGGGCTGCAGCGGATCGTCGACCTGGCGCGCGCCTGCGGCATCTCGACGCGGCTGGCACCGGTGCCGTCGATCGCGCTGGGGGCGTTCGAGGTGGCGCCGGTCGAGCTGCTGACCGCGTACGCGACGATTGCCAATCGCGGCGTGCGGCCGCCGGTGCATCTGGTGGAGGCCGTCTTCGACGCCAGCGGCGAGCCGCTGGCCGGTGACCCGCTGCCGCAGCCGGTCACAGCGATGAGTCCCGCGACGGCCTATCTGGTCACCTCGCTGCTGCAGGGCGTGCTCGACTACGGCACTGGTCGTCAGGCCCGCGCGCTCGGGCTTGCCGATCCGGTAGCCGGCAAGACCGGGACCTCCAACCAGCGCCGCGACAACTGGTTCGTCGGCTTTGCGGCCGACCGCGCAACACTCGTCTGGGTCGGCTTCGACGACGACTCGCCGACGCCGTTCTCCGGTTCGCGGGCGGCGCTGCCGATCTGGTCGAAGTTCATGCTCGCCGTCCGCCCGCCGGGCGGTTACGGCAAGCTGACGGCTCCGCAGGGCGTGCGGGTGGTGCTGATCGACCCGGCCACCGGCGAACTGGCGACCGATCGCTGCCCGGAGGTCCTCGCCGAAGCGTTCCCGGCCGACCGCATTCCGTCGCGGGTCTGCCACGAACACGGCGGCTGGTTCGCCCAGCCGATCGACCCCGGCGTGCGCGCCGAGAAGGGCGAGCGCGAAGGCGGCCTGCGCTCCTGGCTCAAGCGCGTCTTCGGCCGCGAGAACGAACCGGCCCAGCCCGACGCCCCCACCGACGCCCCACCCCGCGGGCCGACACCGTAAGCGCTGCGCACGCGCCGGCACGGGCGCCTCGCCAGCCATCCGCTGTCGTGCGGCCCGGAATGGCACCTTCCGCTGCTGTTCCTGCCTTTGCTGGTCCCGGGGGCCGGCCTCAGGCTGCGCCGCGGCGGCGGGGGAGCGGGAGGAGCATCGGCACGCGCTCGCGGTAGCTGCGGTAGCTCTCGCCGTGGAGCCTCTCGATGTCGTGTTCCTCGAATCGCAGCGCGACCAGGATGTAGCCCGTGGTGGCGATGGCGAACAGCAGATGGCCGGCGGTCATCCGCGGCGTCGACCAGAAAGCGATCAGGAAGCCGAGCATGATCGGATGGCGCACCACGCGATAGAGCCAGGGGGTCCGGAAGCCGACCTCGCTGTAGTCCGTCCCCTTCAGATGGAGCCAGACCTGGCGCAGGCCGAAGAGGTCGAAGTGGTGGATCAGGAACGTCCCAACCAACACGGTCGCCCAACCGAGGGCGAAGAGGCCCCAGAGCGTCGCGACTGCCGCCGGCTGTTCGACCTGCCAGATCACCGCCGGGATCGGCCGCCACTGCCAGTAGAGCAGGATCAGCACGAGACTGGCGAGCAGCACGTAGGTGCTGCGCTCGATGGGCGCCGGCACGATCCGCGTCCAGCGCCGCTTGAACCACGGGCGCGCCATGACGCTGTGCTGGACGGCGAAGGCCAGCAGCAGGGCGGCGTCGACTGCCAGCGCGACCGTAGGGGGCGCGGGCGGAGTGGCCGGTGTGGCGTCGACGGTCTTCGGCACCGCGAACCCGCCGACGAAGGCGATTGCGTAGAGGAACGCGGCGAGGAAGACGAGGTAGGCGAGGGCGCCGTAGGCGGCGTACAGGATCCGTTGCATGGTGGGCTTCTCCTTGGCGTCTGGGATGGAATCGTCGGCGGCGCGACAAACCCGACATCCGGCGCCGGGAGCCGCCGGCTGCGGGTCCAGCACCTGGACTGCGCAGCTGCAGCGGATTCTCGACCGGCGACCGGAGCTGCTGTCCGGGTGGCGGCCAGCGCCCGAGCGCCGTCCCGGCGCCGGACCCGGGACACCGGCGCTGGTACGGCGCGCCCGCGGCGGTGTCGATTAGAGTCTGTGGATGGCCAGGTCGATCACAGGACACGCCTGGAGAGCCGGGATCTCGTGAAGCCGCGTGAGTTCGTCAAGAAATGGAAGGCCGCCGTGCTGCGTGAGAGGCAGTCGGCGCAGGAGCACTTTCTCGATCTGTGTGACCTGCTGGGGCACGGCAAACCGGCAGCGCTCGATCCAAAGGGCGAGTTCTTCTGTTTCGAGCGCGGGGCGGAGAAGCGCGGTGGCGAGGACGGCTGGGCGGATGTGTGGAAGAAGGGCTACTTCGGCTGGGAGTACAAGGGCAAGCACAAGGACCTGAACGCGGCCTGGAAGCAGCTCGACGAGTACCGCGCCGACCTCGAGAACCCGCCGCTGCTGGTGACCTGCGACACGGATCGCTTCGAGATCCACACGAGTTTCCAGAATACGAAGCATCTGATCTACACGATCGAGCTTCACGAGCTGGTCGAGCCGGAGAAGCTGGAGTATCTGCGCGCGGTCTTCTTCGACCCGGAGAAGCTGCGTCCCGGGCGGATCAGTTCGCTGGTGACTGCCGACGCAGCCAAGGCGCTGGGGGCGCTGGCGCAGCGCCTGCGGGGTCGCGGGTTCGATGCCCGCCGGGTCGCCCGCTTCCTGGATCGGATCCTGTTTGCCCTCTTCGCGGAGGACATCGGTCTGCTCCCGAACGAAGTGGCGTCGAAACTGTTCAAGGCG
>CAZUAT010000063.1:0-16727 GCA_964618415.1 uncultured Thermoanaerobaculia bacterium | reverse complement strand
GGCGGGCGAGGGGGCGCCCGGGGGCCGGGGGTTCGGTCCAGGTGGGGATTGCGGTAGCTTCGGCACGGGGTGACAGCGTGGCCGTCCTGATCGATCACTTCTCGATCGTCTTTCGCCTTGCCACGATCGACGCCCGGTACCCCGGCGGCTGGGACGCCTTCTGCGCCGAGCGGGTGGACGGGCGCACCTGCTGGGACGAGCAGATCCTGCGCCTCGCCTGCCGCGACCGGCACGAGCTGCGCGAGCTGCTGGCGGCGCTCGCCGAGCGGGGGTTCGAGGAGGCGGCGCGGATCCGCGCGACGACCGAGATCGGCGAGCGGATGCTCTCGCCGGAGCAGGAGGAGGAGCGCCGCGACGTGCAGTTCCGCCTCGAGACAGGGTAGGTTTGCGCGGACAGGCCGAATGAACTGAAATCGCGCGACGTGGACGACCTGGCGCGAGCTCGGCACGGATCGACGGACCTTACGAATGAACGAGCGCGGGCGCTACGCGGCAACGGGAGTCGAGGCCCAGTTCGAGCCGGGGTCGCGGGGGCGCGTGCTCCGAAACCTCCGGGGGATCCGGCTCGTTCGCGACCTGCACGTGGCGGAGTTCGACGGGCTTCTGCGCGCCACCGACGCCTGGTTCGCGCGGGCCCGCACGGATCAGCGATTCACCGCGGACGACATCCGCTCGATGCATCGCGAGTGGCTCGGTAACATCTATCCGTGGGCGGGCGAGTACCGGACGGTCGACCTGGCCAAAGGCGACCTGCACTTCGCCAACGCCGCCCAGATCCATCGGCTCATGGCGGAGCTCGAGCGCGGGCCCCTGGCGACCTACACCCCCTGCCGGCCCGGCCCGATCTCCAACGTCGCGCACGCGATCGCCGTCGTCCACGCCGAGCTGGTGATCATCCATCCGTTCCGCGAGGGGAACGGGCGCTGTGCCCGGTTGTTGGCGGGACTGATGGGACTGCAGGCGGGCCTGCCGGCGCTCCAGTTCGATCGGCTCGAGCGAAAGGGGAAGGCGCGCTACTTCGCGGCCATCCAGACTGCCTTCGACCGGGACTATGCGCCGCTCAGCGCGCTTTTCGCTTCGGTGATCGAGCAGACCGTGAATCGCCCGCGGAGGGCTTCACCTCGGTGACCCGGGCAGCCTTCCCGGCGGCCTTCGGCGCCTTCCGGGCGCCGACCCGGACGCCCTCGATGGCCGAGGAGGTCGCGACAGTCTGGAAGACCTGCCGCTTTCGATCCGCGGCGGTGCGAAGGTGCGGATTCGACTCGATCAGCAGCTTGCCCATGACAGGCCCATTCTATCGCGAGCCCGCCGGCACCCAGCCGGCGAAGCCCGACGATGAACCGGTTGTCCAGGGAGATGTGGCGCACGGAGCCGAAGGAGGCTGACGATGAGGCATCCAGGGCGCGCGATGGGAGAAGCCTGGTGGTCCCGGCGTGTCTTCGCTGGACTTCTGGTCGCAGCGGCGGTCGCGGCCGGTCCAACCGCGCAGGC
Source organism: uncultured Thermoanaerobaculia bacterium (assembly GCA_964618415.1). Taxonomy (GTDB): domain Bacteria; phylum Acidobacteriota; class Thermoanaerobaculia; order Multivoradales; family JAGPDF01; genus JACTMI01. The sequence continues at coordinate 15,236 of CAZUAT010000063.1, read as the reverse complement.
GCTCGCGAGCTCCCACCCGGAGTCGCCCGTCGTTCCGGAAGTCTCCCGCTCGCTGAACGCCACGCCGGCGGAGGCCAAAGTTCGCGAGGTCGCGCAAGAGCCCGCCGGGACGCCGGAGCTCGAGACCGTGCGGCGGATGCGCGCCCTCGGTGCGGCGCTGCGCTCGTGGCGGATCGACAATCTTCCGGCGCCAGCCGGGAGCCAATCGAAGACCCCGCCGGGGGCGGCGGCGCGGCCGGGGGACCCCGAGAATCTGATCCGGATCCCGCCGCCCGAGGATCTCCTCACGCTCGCGGGAATCGAGGATCTGCTCCAGGCGGACGAGCGCTGGATCTACCTCAGCGAGATCCCGCAGCTCGATGCCTGGGGGCAGCCCCTCGAGGTCTGGTTCGATCTCGATCACCTGCTGGCCAATCGCGTCCTGACGATTCGCAGCCGAGGTCGCGACGGCGAGGCCGACGGCGATTCCTATCTGCCCGGCCCCTTCTCAGTCGGTGACGACAGCGACGACATCGTGCTCGCCGACGATCGCTTCGTGCGCTGGCCGGCGGACCTGCCGGAGGAGTGGGTGCTGCTTCTGCTGGAGCCGTAGAGGTCCGGTCGATCGGCAGGGGCACTTTCGGGGACAGTCGCCAGGAAGGAGCTGTCCCCAACACACCGGCCGGCGGTGCTCGGCTCCTCCCCTCACTCCCCCACGAACACGTACTCGTGCTGGGCGTCGCGCAGGGTGAGGGTGGGTTTGCCGGCGCTCGTGCCGACGACGAACTCGAGGCCGGAGATGCCGGGGGCGAGGGTCTTGAAGGAGACGGTGCCGTCGGGGTTGGAACTGGTGGCCATCTCGCTCGCGAACTCGCCGAAGTCGAACCAGGTGCGGCCGTCGGCGGCCTCGCCGCGGCGGACGGTGATGGAGCCGAGGGCGGGATGGGCATAGCGGGCGGCGAGGCCGGCGGCGGCCTGGGAGTCGGCAGGGATGGTGAGCAGCTCGCGCGCGGCGGCCATGGTTTCGAAGTGGCTCTTGGCGGCCGCGGCGAGGCGGGCGTCGGCGAGCGGCTGGCCGTCGAACAGGACCTCGAGGAGCTTGCGCGGGAAGTGGCTGCGCAGCGTGCGGCCCGGGTCGCTGTTGGTCAGCACCACCGCGCCGACGTTGTGCTCGGGCAGCCAGAGCATGGCGCTGTGGTAGCCGATCAGGGCGCCGCCGTGGTGGACCAGATCGGTCCCCCAGGTACGGTCGACCATCAGGCCCATGCCATACCAGGCGTTCTGACCCATCGCCACCTGCGGGGCGCGGCGCGCCAGCAGCGCGGTCTCGGAGACGTAGCGGCTGCCGTCGGACAGGCGGCCGCCGCCGAGCTCCATCTGGATGTAGCGCAACATGTCGCGCACGTTGCTCCAGGCGCCGCCGGTCGGGCGGAGCGGGACGGCCGCGTAGTTGATCGCCATCGTGGCCGGCGCCAGCTGCCCGTCGACGGTCTGTGAGTAGGGGCCGGTGTGATTGCCGGCCTGGGCGCGGGCGAAGTCGAACGTCGTGGCCCCCATGCCGAGCGGATCGAAGACCTGCTCCTGCATCGCGCGGTCGTAGGCCGCCCCCAGCTCGAGATCGGGGAAGAGCGCGTGCCCGGCCAGGAAGCCGGCCGCGGCCGCCATCGCGTTCGAGTACTGGAACAGCTCGCCGAAGGCGCTCGTCGGCTGCATCGTGCCGAGCGTCGCGAGGGCGCGGTCGGGAGTCATTTCGCCGAACTCGAACAGCCACACGAGATCCTGGCGCGGCATCCCGGTGCAGGCGCAGATCAGATGCTCGATGCGCACCTGCGCCGTCGTCTCGGGCGAGCCGAGCCGGAACGAGGGCAGCACCGCGGTGGCCGGCGTCTGCCAGCCGAGGCGGCCGGCGTCGACCAGGCGCGCCAGCAGCAGCGTCGTCATCGCCTTGGTGTTCGAGGCGACCATGAACAGCGTGTCGGCATCGATCGGAGCCGTGCCGCCGGGCTCGCGCATGCCGAACCCCTCGGCGAGCACCACCTTGCCGTTCTGCACGATGCCGACCGCCACGCCGGGCACCTGCAGCAGACGGCGGCCGTCCTCGATGAAGCGGCGCAGCTCGGCGAGGCGCGCCGCATCGAGCCGATGCGCCTTCCGGCCGGCGAAGCTCTCGCGGCTGTAGCCCTTGGGCAGCAGGCGGCTGAAGATGGTCGACACCTGGGCACCGCGCTTGTCGGCGACGGCAAGCGCCATGTCGATCAGCGCCACGTTCCAGACTCCGCCGGCAAACCGGGTCGAAGCTGCCACGACCCGCCGCTCGTTGGGCGAGGTGAGGTAGTCGTAGTCGCGCTGCCGGCTCCAGCCGTCGGCGTCGGGACGGTCGCTCGCGTGTGCCGGCGGCCAGTTCGCCTCCGGCTTGTACAGCTTCCAGGCGGCAGCGAGGGCGGCGTCGGCATCGGAGGCGGCCGCCTCGGGCAGGTCGACGAGGACGATCCAGGAGTCGCCCTCGGGAGCGAAGAGGATCGTCGCCGCATCGCGCTGCTGGACCATCCAGTCGACCGGCGCCACGAACGTGTTGCCGTGCGCCGTGGTGAGCGGCGTGTCCTGGGCGAGCGGCGCCGGCCGCGACGCCGGCGCCGGCTCCGCTGCAGGAGTGTCGGCCGCCAGCGGCGCGGCGACCAGGGCGAGCAGACCGATCAGCGGGCCTGCGAGCGGGCGGCAGGACGGGCCGGCCCAGATGGCGCGATCACGGTGGGAGCGCATGCGCGCAGCCTATCCGCACTGGGGCGCGGCAGCTCCGCAAGTCTCAGGGCTCGGCTGATTGCCTCGCAGGACCCGTCAGCGCTGCGACATGCCCGGGCGGGGGGGCCAGGGCCCGCGCGCCGACTCCAAGAGTTGTCAGGCGGGTTGGCGGCCCTCGGTCGGCGGCCCGGCGATCCGCTCGGCGCGCACGACGAAGCGTTCCGGGGCCGGGCCGACCCAGCGGAACGGGTAGCAGGTCACCAGGGTCAGCGTGTCGCCCGAGGTGTCGGCCAGAACCGTGGTGTCGGACGGGGCCACCACCTTGGTCCAGGCGACGCGGTACGTCCCGACGCCGTCGGGCCGTTCGAGCAGGATCTCGTCGCCGGTCCGGATCCCTTCGAGCGGTCGGAAGAAGGTGTCGCGATGCGCGGCGAGCGCGATGTTGCCCGCCTCGCCCGGCCGCGCGCTGGCGGGCAGATGCCCGATGGCGCGCGCGAGCACAGCAGTGCTCACCCCTTCGGCGACGATCGCGTCGATTCCGAGGCGCGGCACCCGCAGCCATGCGAGGGGGGCGCCGTCGTCGAGCGGGATCCGCGCCGGGCGCTCCTCGCTCGGCGTCTCCGGCACTGCGGTCAGCTCGGCGAGTTCGAGGCCCGCCCGCCACTGCCAGAGGGCGGCGTCGGCCTGGGTGCCGACGGCGGCGGTGAGCAGCAGGCAGCCCGCGGTCCAGAGGCCGATCTCGAGTCGTCGCAGCCAGCGCTTCCGGGAAAACCGGCCCGGCCGGCGATCGCCACCGCGCGAGCGCGAGAGCGCGCGGACGAGAAGCGCCCGGGCGGGTTGCCCCGCCCGGGCACGCTGCGCCAGTTCAGCGCGGCGGGAAGTCGACAGCGGATGCGACATGCCGTGCACCGTTGCGAGCGTTGCGAGCGTTGCGACCGTTACGAACGGCGACGCAGGCGACGCAGACCGGCAGCGGCACCGGCACTACCGACACCGAGCAGAGCCAGCAGGGCGAGCGGGCTCGCGGTCTGCGGCAGTTCGTCGGCGTCCGCGGTGGTCGCGGCGTCGGCGGTCACGGTGGTTTCGTCGTCGGCGTCGATCGTCAGCTCGGCCTCGGGATCCGAGTCGAGGTTGAGATCGGCGCGGTTGTCGGCCTCCTGGGCCGCATCGTCGACGTCGAGTTCGTTGGGTGCCGTGGCGACCGGCTGAGCCGAGGGCTCATCGACCGGCGGGGTGATCGGCTCTTCCACTGGCGGCGTCTGATTGACGGGCTGCGCGGTCTCGGGCGCCGGCTCGGCGGTCTGCGCCGCCAACGGGGCGGCGGCAGCGACGAGCAGGGCGGCCAGCATCGAAGTGCGAATACGCATCTTTCTTACCTCCTAGGACGCCCCGTACCCGGGGCGATTCCGGTCTGCGACGGATCGGGCACGCCCCGTTCGATCGCAGACACCTCGAGGAGGGAGCAGCGCCCGTGCCAGCTGCGGGGCGCAGTCGCTAACGGCTTGACCTGGCGGCACTTCTGCCGCTCGGCGGAGGGAGGCGGATCGCCGCGTGGCGAATACGATGGGAAGGTTTGCAGAATCAGCCACTGCGGGCGAGTGGCGGAGCCGGAGCCGGGCAGAACGGATCGCGGCGCCGGTCGCGCCATGAACCTGACGCGGCAACCTGCGGCCAGATCGCGCCCAGGACGCGCCGGAAGTTGCCGCCCAACACGCCAGCGACATCGGCTGGCGCCAGGCCGCGGCGGAGCAGACCGTCGGCGATCTGATAGACGCGCAGTTCCGGCACCAGGCCGCGGATGGCGTAGAAGCGCCGCAGTCGGCCGCTCACCGGTTCGCGCGCGTCGATGTCGACGTCGCTGCCGAGCCCGACATGCTCGACCCCCGCCACCTTCGCGACGTGAAGGAAGTGCCGCAGCAGGTCGTCGAGATCCGGCTCGCCGGCCCCGACGAAGGCGGCGACGGCGGTAATCCCCATCACCCCACCGCGGGCGGCGAGGGCGCGGATGAGCGCATCCGAGCGCCCGCGCGGCTGCCACGGCACGAGGGCTCGGCAGTTGGCGTGGGTGACGAGGGCGGGCACCTTCGACTGTTCGATCGCGTCGAGCGCCGTCCGCTCGCCGCAGTGGGAGAGGTCGATCGCCATGCCGACCCGGTTCATCTCGGCGACGATGGCCGCACCGAACGAGGTCAGGCCGCGGTCGCGCGGGGCGTGGCAGCCGGAGCCGAGCCGATTCTCCCCGTTGTAGGTGAGCTGCGAGACGCGCTGGCCGAGGGCGTGGAAGCGCGCCACGTCGGCGACCGTGCGGAAGTGATCGGAATCCTGGAAGCCGAGCACCACGCCGAGCGAGCCGATCGCCCCGGCGCGGTCGAGCTCGGCGACGCTGCCGACCCGCGCGAGGTAGCAGCCTCCGGCATCGAGGAGCCGGTTCCAGTCGGCGAGCCAGCGCTCGGCGCCGGCGGTGGCGTCGCGCGCCGAGGTTTCGACGGCCGGATGGAAGACCTGCACACCGAGCCGTTCGAGCTCGCGGTACTCCGCCTCGCCGAAGCTCTCGGGAGTTCGCTGCCAGGCTCGCAGGCGCGGCCAGTCGAGGGTGAGCAGGCCGAGCATGTCGATGACCAGCGTCTCGCGCACCAGATCGACGGCCCGCACCGAGACCGAGATCGAGCTCGAAGCGCCGAGGCGGCAGCGCCCGAAGCCGAGCAGCGGACCGCCCACGGCTCCAAGCGCCGCGCCGAGGCCTGCGCGCAGCAGCTGGCGGCGGTCGATCCGTTCCGCGAGCGCGGGGGTTTCGGCCATCGACGAGCGAAGTTTGCAATCCCGCTGCCGCGCCGTGAATTGTGGGTGGGGGCGAAGTCGGCATCGTCCTTGCTCTGTTCCTTGCTCTGTAGAGTCGAGACGGCGAGGCACGCGAGGAGGATCCGATGACCATCCCGATGGATGCTCGACCCCCACTCCGACGGCTCCCGATCGTGCTCCTCGCCGTCGTTGTCGGTCTGACCGCTTGCCGGTCGGCGCCGCCGGCACCGCCGGTTGCGGTCCCGCCGCCGCCGCTGCCGCCCGCCCCGTCGGTGCCGGCGATCGATCTGGTCGAAGAGGTGCGCCAGGTCGAGGAGCGGCTCGAGACGGTGGAACTCGACCCGCTGCCGCCGGGCTCGTCCGAGTCCAGTGAGTCCGTCAGCGCGCCGTGCGACGAGGCGGGCTCTCCGGCGGTCGCTGCTGAGCGCCAGCCGTCGACATCGCCGGAGCCGCCGCGGACGGCGACGAGCTCACCCGTCGAGCGGCCGGCGGCGCGCACCGGGGCCGCCTCGTAGTCGTCGCAGGCAATCTCGAACCGAACCAGCGGCGAGCGAAGATGCGGCTCTGGTCCCTCCATCCGAAGTATCTCGATCGACAGGGGCTCTTGGCGCTCTGGCGGGAGGCGTTGCTGGCCAAGGCGGTCCTGCGCGGGGAGACGCGCGGCTACACCCGGCATCCGCAACTCGAGCGGTTTCGGGCCCATCGCCATCCGCGGTCGGCCGTCAACGCCTACCTCGCCGGCATCCACGACGAAGCGACACGTCGCGGCTACGCGTTCGACCGTTCCAAGGTCGGCCCGGTCCGGCCGGTGAAGCCCATCCCGGTCAGCACCGGACAACTCGAGTGGGAGTGGAGACACCTGCAGCGCAAGCTCGCGGCGCGCAGCCCCGAGGTTCTGGCACGATGGGGCCAGGCCACCCGGCCCGCCTGCCACCGCCTGTTCCGTCCCCGACCCGGGTCGGTGGCGCCGTGGGAGAGGGCCGCCGGTCCCGCACAGCGAGCCGGAGACGGGTCGTCCGGGAGGGACGGATGACACTTTCGATCGCGGAGAGAGGAAGGGTCGGAACCGGTTCTCGGGACCCGCCGCCCGAGAACCGGCGAGATCGGCGGGTAGGATCGGCCGTGGCGTCCGGAGGAGACGCGCTCCGTTTCTGACCGCGCAGCAGAAGCACGACGCTGCGGGGACGATCTCAGCATGGACCCGGGAGGGATCGTGATGGCCGAGCTCAAGACCAAGCCGACCGACGCCAGCGTGCAGGAGTACATCGACTCGCGCGCCAGCGATGCCCAGCGCGCGGACTGCAAGAAGCTCATGGCCCTGCTCAGGAGGGTGACGAAGAAGCGGCCGAAGATGTGGGGGCCGAGCATCGTCGGCTACGGTTCGTACCGCTACACCTACGACAGCGGGCGCACCGGCGAGATGGCGAGCACCGGCTTCGCCATCCGGGGACGAGATCTCGTTCTCTACCTGCTCGCCGAGAGCGCCGAGCAGAAGGCGCTGCTGGCGAAGCTCGGCAAGCACTCGATGGGCAAGTCGTGTCTCTACTTCCGGCGCCTGGACGACCTCGACACGGCCGTCCTCGAACAGCTGGTCGTCGGCTCGCTCAGGGAACTCGAGCAGCGATACGGGAAGATCGGTTCGTAAGGGCGAGTCGACCAGCACGTCGGAGCGCGGATCCGGAGCGCGGGTCGGTTATTCTCGGCGCCGTCAACGATCGGACAAGGAGAAACCCATGCGACGTGCCATCCGGATGCCCTGCCTCCCGTCTGCCGTTGCTGCGCTCGCGACCGTCGTCGCAACGGCCGCCTCGGCGGGGACGATCGACACGATCGATCTCGAACTCGGGCGCGCACGCACGATCGTCGCGGGCCCGGTCTGGGTGGCGGCGGCCGACTTCCGGCTCGAGATCGGGACGTTCACGCACGAGTTCGACTACGGCAAGCTGTTGGTCGACCACTACGGTCGCTCGGGGACCCGGGACTACCTGCAGCGCGGCGTCGATCTGGGTGGGATCTTCGCCGGAGAGCTCGGTCGGCAGGCGCGGGAACTCGGCCTGCCGACCGGCGGCGGCAGCTGGCGGGTGAGCGGCGTTGTCGAGGACATCTACGTCAAGAACCGCGAGATCCTGTTCGGCCCGCTGATCTTCAGCGGGCACGTCGACGTGCGCTTCGAAGTCGTCTCGCCGGCTGGGGAAAAATCGACGGCTCGGATGCGGTTTCGGCCGACGACGGCGCGCTACAACGCGGGCTTGGGAACGAAGGACGAGAATCGCGAGGCGGTGGCGCAGATCGTGATCGAAGCGGCGCAGGAGGCGCTGGCGCGGCTTAACCAGCGCTACTTCCGCCAGCCGGCGCATGCACGGTCAGCCGACAAGATCGCCGACGTGCGGCGTGCCGGCGCCAAGCCGGAGGAGGACGACGTCCGCTGGCTGGGCCTTTCCGGCGCACCGGAGGCGATCGAGCCGCTGCTCGCCGTTCTCGACAAGGCCGAGGACGAGAGCGTGCGTGCCGAGGCGGTCGAGGCGCTGCTGGTGCTCGGCGCCACCGAGGTCGTGCCCGAGCTGTGCAGCCGCTATGCGAAGGAGGACGAGGACGTGCGTTGCGCGATTCTGGCCGCAGTGCCCGAACTGGATCCCGTCGAGGGGGTCGCCTGGCTCGCCTCGGGCGGTGGCGCGCGCGACAAGAACAAGGCGTGTCAGCACGTTGCGCTGCGGCGGATGGGGCGGACGCGGTAGGTGGAGCCGATGGGGCCGATTCCGGAACCGATCGCTGGCGCAGCGGCGCGTCCGACCGCCGGCGGCGCGGCTGCTGAGGCGGCAGAGCGCGAGCGGATCGGGGCGCTGCTCTGGATGATGCTCTCGTTCGGAGCGGTCTTCGGCGTGATTGCGACTTTCGTGGTCGGCGCGGTGCGCGATCAGGACGTCACGGGGATACTCGTCTTCTTTGCGAGCACCGCCGTGGTGGCAGGGGTGGTGAGCCGGTGGATCTGGCGTTACCGCGGCACACCTCTGGGCCTGCCGTTGCTTGCCAGGATCATGGCGTTCGTGGAGATGTTCGTCTTCGTGCCGTTCCTGCTCGTGTTCGCCATGATGACATTCCGGGTCGATGTGTGGGGCAGCCTCGTGAACCTGCTCCTCGCCTGCAACGCGGCCTACAGCGCGATCTCGTTCTGGCGGACCGGTGTGCGGCGGAGTGCGTTCAGCTCGCCCGCCAGCGCGCCACGCTGAGCGCCGCGGCCCCGGCTGTGATCTCATCGGGCCCACCGTTCCAGATCGCTGACGCGGGAGAGCTCGCCGCCACCCCGGCCTGGCGAAGCCTCGCCGCGGCGCTGATGCGCTGACGCGGCGCCCTGCCAGACGGCGGGAAGCAGATTCGTAAACCCTTTAAATGGAGCAGTTCACCAAGAGGCTGGCACCTGGAGGGGCGGCACCTGGAGGGGCGCCCGGAGGTGCGATCGGTCAGGGGGCGGTGGCGGCCAGTTCGGCGGCGGGGACGAGCAGGGCGTCGGGGTGGACGGCGATCCGTTCGTCGTAGCCGCCGACGATCAGCAGGTCGCCGCCCGGCAGCGGGGTGGCGGTGGCGAACGAGCGCCAGACCCCGACCGTCGACGGCAGCGGGACGAACCGGTCGCCGGCAAGCACCGCAGCCTGGCGGCCACCGACGGCGACGAGGCGGCCGTCGACCCGCGCGGTGGTGAACTTGTAGCGCTCGGTCTCCATGGCCGGGCCCGGTGCGAAGCGGTCGGTCGCCGGGTCGAAGCGCTCGCTGGTCGCCAGCAGCTTGCGGTCATCGACCGTGCCGCCGAGCAGCAGCAGGCTGCCGTCGGGCATCGGCGCCAGCGCTGCCTTGAAGCGCGGCGTCGCCACGGTGCCCGCCGCGCGCCAGCGGTCGGTGGCCGGGTCGTAGCGCACCGCGCCGGCCGGCGGTGTGCGCGCCAGATCCTCGCCGCCCACCACCACCACGGTGCCGTCGGCGAGCGTCGCGGCGAGCGGACCGAGGCGCGGGCCGGGCAGCGGCGCGGCGGGGCCGAAACGGCCGGTCGTCGGGTCGAAGATCTCCACGCTGTCGCTGGCACGCCGGCCGGCGACCCAGCCGCCGAGCACCAGCACCCGGCCGTCGGTCAGGCGCGCAGCGGCGTGCCCGCCTCGACCCTCAGCGAGCGGGCCGATCGGCGTGAACGTGTTCGAGCTCGGATCGAACAGCTCGGCCGAGGCGAGCGGCGGCGTCCCCTCTCGCGCCCAGCCGCCGACGATGAGCACGCGGCCGTCCTCGAGCAGGGTGGCGGTGTGTCCCAGGCGCGGCTCGCCGAGCGGCGGGCCGGCGACGAAGCCGCGTCCTTGCAGGTAGAACTCGGTGGTCGGGTGGCGGTCGGCCTCGCCGCAGCCGTCCGCGGCGCAGCCGCCGACGATGAGCACGCGTCCGTCAGAGAGAGCCGTGGCGGTATGCGCGGCGCGCGGGCGCAGTGGCGTCGGGGAGGCCGCTGCCGCTACCTCGCCGTCGACTTGCGCAGGGGCGGGCGGCGCGGCGGCGGGGGCGGCACAGGCCAGCCCCCCGATCCCGGCGATTCCCGTCGACAGGCTCAGCAGCACGGCGGCGTTGCGAATCGCGACTGTCGCCATGGGCGGCGACGCTAACACCGTCGCGCTGTCCCCCTCCGAGCTCCAGTATCGATCTGGATGCTGACGGGGCAGTCGGTCGGCCCCAAGGAGGCATTGCGATGATGCGCAAACTTTGCGGGGCGATGGTGACCACCGCGCTCCTGGTGACGCCGGCGGGAGCGGCCGACGGCGAGCTCGATACCGAACACTTCTATCCGCCGGACGGCAGGATCGGCTTCGTGGGCGGCGGCCTCGTCGCCGACGGCGGCCTGGTCGACCCGGACGGCATGGCGGTCGCCCTGATGCGGCTCAGCGGAGCGGAGGTGCGCTGGCGACAGGTGCCGGACGAGGTCCAGGCGGCGACTCACTGCGACTTCACGCCGCCGCTCGCCACCGAAGCGCGGTATCTCGACGCGCTGTTCGACGGCGCCGGCCGGCTGGTGCTGGCTGGCACGGCGACTTTTCCCGCCCTCGGCGACTCGATCTTCGTCGTTCGCTATCTCTATCCGGACTGCACGCTCGACCCGGACTTCTCGGGCGACGGCTACTTCACCTTCGACCTGGCCGACGACCTCACCAAGCCGAAGATCGCGATCCAGCGCGGCTTCGTCCAAGGCTCGCAGGTCGAGCGGCTCGTCGTGGCGGCCGACCGCGAGCGCGACGGCACGGGCGGCGATTTCATGGACACGCTCGTGCTGCGTCTGACCGACTCCGGCGTGCTCGACCCGACCTTCGACCTCGACGGCTGGGCGAGCTTCGATTTCGACGACGAATCGCAGCTGCTCGCCGACATGGTCGTCGATCGCCTGCGGCGGATCGTCTTCGCCGTCAACGTCGATCCGCTGTCGGCCGACGCCGACTGGGTGATCGGACGGCTGCTCCAGGACGGCGGGCTCGACGTCACGCTCGACTCCGACGGCTGGTGGCGGGTCGGACTGGCCTCGGGCGCCGCCGAACAGGTCGGCGCCATGGCGGCAGCGCCCAACGGCGACGTGATGTTTGCCGGCACGGTCGACGACGGCCCCGAGCGGCGGATCGGCGTCTGGCGGCTGAGCGCCTCGCTGGTGGGCACGAGCTTCGCGAGCGCCGGCGACCTGTCGTGGGTCACCAGCGCGGTGCTGCAGGGCGATCGCAAGCTCGTCGTCGCGGGTTGGTCGAACGGCTACGACGGCGACTTCGACGTCTTCGCGCTGCGGGTGAACGTGCCGGCAAGCGGGACGCCGACGGTCGATCCGACCTTCGGCAACGGCGGCGACCCCGACCCGCTGACCTACTTCTCGTTCGAGGCCGCGCACGGCGGCACCGACGCCGCCTGGGCGGTCGACCTGGCCGCCGGCCGCCCGGTGCTGTTCGGCGAGGCGAACTTCGGTGATCCGCAGGGGATGTTCGTCGCCCGCCTCGACAACGCCTACCTGTTCGCCGACAGCTTCGAGAGCGGCTCGACCCTCGCCTGGTGATCGGGTGGGATCGCACGCGGGCGCCTGCCCAGGGCGTCCCTCGCCTAGTCGGCGCTCACGGCGACGTCGTCGAAGCGGACGGAGAAGTCCGGTTCGCCGCTGCAGGCGAGCGAGAGCCGCAGGGAGCGGGTGTCGGTGCCGGTGCGGCCCGAGGCGGTGACGGTCTGCCAGGCCGGTTCGACCAGGCTGGCCTCGGCGAAGAGGGGTGAGGAGCCCTCGCTGCAGCCGGCGTCGGTGAACTGGTAGACGTTGAAGCCGCAGACGTAGGTCGTGCCCGCGGCGAGCTGCACCCGCACGCTGGCGGTGTAGCCGGTGTCGGGGGCCGCGGCGACGCACGGACCGGGGACCGAGAGGCTCTGGTTCGGCCCGGCGCCGAGCAGGGCGCCGGCGGCGGCATCGTGGCTCACGGCGCCGTGCGCCGCCTCGGTCCAACCGGCGATGTCCGCATCGAAGCTGCCGTTGGCGGCCGCGTAGAGGTTCTCGCCCGCGGTCGCCGCCGTGGTGGCGGCGATCGCCAGCGCCGCCGTCAGTCCTGCCATCCGTCCGAGGCCGTGTCTGTCTGCTCGCATGCGGGCTGTCTCCTCCCGGTCGATCCGGGTCGTTGAGTGAGGCCAAGTGCAGCCGGGTTCACCGGCATCCAACGACGAATCGCACCCCCCGGGGCCATCCCCTCAAGGCCGGGCTCCCGGCGCCCGACGGCGGAGGGGGCGCCGAAGGTCGAATTTACCCTTGGATATATGCCGGCGGGCCCGGGCCTTGACAGGCCCCGGGAATGGCGCAATCGTCCGCCCAGAAGGCCAGACAGCGCGTGATTACCGAGCCTCCCGGCAGGGAGGCCGGGCTTGCTTTCGGAGTCGCCGCCTCCCGCGTCGGGAGCGGCGGGATCGAGTGGTGTAGCGCAAGTGGAGGTGGGTGTCATGTCCAGTCATTCACGTCGCCCCTGGGCCAGCGCCTGGTGCTGGCTCGCAACCGTGGCCTTGCTGGTCGGCCTCGCGGCGCCGCTCGTGGCGCAGGATTTCCAGATTGTCGAGGTCGGCAGCGCGGCCGTCGACAAGAGCGGCAATCCGATCTCCGAACCGAACCAGAAGGCGTCGCCCCGCGCCGGGGCCGAGGCCTGGCAGGCGCTGAACAGCCGCTCGTCGTTCTACGACCCGGGCCGGGAGTGGGAAGTCGAGCCCAACGACACGACGGCGACGGCCACCGCGATCGATCCGACCGGGTCCGTCATCCGCGGTTCGATCTACCGTGTTGCGCCCGCGCCGGCCGACGTCGACTTCTTCTCGTTCGATGCGGCAGCGGGCGACAAGGTCTACGCTGCCGTTCAGACGCTCGGCTCAGCAGCCGCGGGCAACTCGACGCTGCGCCTGTTCGACAGCGACGGCACGACCCTGCTCGAGGAGGATCTCGACGACGGCTCCCTGTCGGGCACGTCGTCCTCACTCGCCGGCACGCTGATCCCGGCTGCAGGCACGTACTACCTGCAAGTCGTCGTCACGGGTACCACCAACAGCGGCCGCCTTGCCCCGTACGATCTCTATCTCCGGGTCCAGAGCGGCACGCCGACCGCTGAGGTCGAGCCCAACGGTACGCCGGCGTCCGCCACGCCGCTGCCCGCTAGTGGCTGGGCGAGCGGGGTGGTCGACGCCGGCGACGGCGACCTCTTCAGCCTCTCGCTGCAGGCGGGCGACACCGTCTTCATCAGCGTCGACGCCGACCCGGAGCGCGACGGCACCGGCTGGAACGCGCGCATGGGCATGGGGCTGTTCGGGTCGGGAACACCGAACCAGCTCCTGGTGATCAACGACGGGAACTTGGGCACGAATCCGGCCAATCCGGCGTCGGAGGCCTTCTTCTTCACGGTGCTCGAAGCCGGGACCTACTTCCCCTACATCGACCATCCCACCGGCGGAGGCACCGCGACCAGCAGCTACGAGATGTCGGTGACAGTGATTCCGTACCAGGCGCCGACTTCGAGCTGCACGACCTACTCGGCGACCAGCCTCCCGATCGCGCTGCCCACCGGCCCCGCGGATCCGCCGGCGGTGTCGACGATCACCATCCCCGGCAACCCGAGGATCGCCGACATCAACGTCTCGATCGAGCTCGACCACACCTTCATGCAGGACCTCGACGCGGTGCTCATCTCGCCCGCGGGCAATACGAACGGCCTGTTCACCGATATCGGCGCCGGGTCCGTCGGCGGACCCCAGACCACGATGGACCTGGTCTTCGACGACGAGGCGGCGATCCCGCCGGCCTTCGCACTGTCGGCAAGCTGGCGCACCCAGCCCGAGATCAACTATCGCCTCTCCTTCTATGACGGTGAGGACGCTGGAGGCACCTGGACGCTGGAGATCCGGGACGACGCGACGGGCGACGGGGGCAACCTGACCGCCTGGAGCATCGAGATCTGCGAGCCGGATCCGGCGCCGACCTGCGACCCGGGTTTCGAGCCGGTCACCGTCTACGAAAGCGATTTCGAAGTGGACGATGGCGGCTTCACGCACTCCGGCACCCTCGACGAGTGGGAACTGGGCCTGCCGAATTTCGGCACGATCACGAGTTGCGGCAGCGGCGTCAGCTGCTGGAAGACCGATCTCGACGGCAGCTACGACGCGTCGAGCAACCAGAGCCTGTTCTCGCCCCAGATCGACCTCACCGGATACTCCGCGCCGGTGATCTTCTCCTGGACGCAGCGCTACCGCGTCGAGAGCTCGTCGTTCGACCAGTTCGGCATCCTGGCGCGGGAGGTCGGCAATCCGACGAACGAGGTGACGGCCTTCGACTGGCTCTATACGCTGCCGACCGAGACTCAGGGCGGCACCCCGAACAGCTTGTCCGTTGTACCGAGCGCCGGCTGGGGCGAGTACAGCGCCCGACTCGACTCGCTCGCGGGAGTGCCGATCGAGCTCGAGTTCAACCTCACGTCGGACAGCTCGATTCAGTTCGACGGCTGGGCGGTCGACGACGTCTCGGTGGTCGCCTGTCAGCCGGTGGCTCCGACCGACCTGCTGGTGGTCGACCTCACGGTCGAGAACCAGATCACCGTCACGGCGACGGCAGGTCTGTCGAATGCGACGGTCAGCGGCTCGACGACGACCGGCTTCTACTTCGAGGACTTCTTCTCGAATGTCGGCAATCAGGCGATCGGAACGACGTCGATCGTCGGCACTGCGACTCTGACGGCCGCATCGGTACCGGCGGACGGCTCGCCGGCGCTGTTCCGTTCCGGCAGCACCGACGCCGGACTGAACATCTTCAGCTACTCGCCGACCGGCACCACGACGTTCACCGCGGGTGAACTGGCGTTCGTCGGCACGGCCACCTGGAGCATCTCGCCGGCGCTCTACACGGCCATGCTGACGGCGCCGGACGCCGGTGATATCCACTTCCCGGCGGACGACATCACGGACCTGCCGACCGCGCAGGTGCTGGGAACCTACAGCGTGCTGTTCCCGCCGCCGCAGCCGCCGACTATCGTGGTCGATCCGACTGAGCTGGAGAGCACCCAGACGCCGGACGCGGTGGTCGAGCTGGATCTGTCCATCCACAACGACGGCGACGAGAACCTCGACTGGACGATCACCGAGACAGCGTTCGCTGGCCAGTCGCTGGGCGCCACGGTCGACTTCACCGGGGACTTCGACGTCGCCAACTGGACGAC
>CAZUAT010000062.1:0-16756 GCA_964618415.1 uncultured Thermoanaerobaculia bacterium | reverse complement strand
ATCCAGCGCGTGCGCATCGCCTCGAGCACGTTCGGGTAGTAGTGCGAGATGAACTCGTGCACCACCTTGCCGTCGATCGTGATCGTGTCGTAGAACCCCTCGTGCCCCTCCACGAACTCCTCGGCGGCCACGGAGGTGCCGTCGCGGTCGAGCCGGTACTCGGCGATCGCGCTCTCGAGCTCGCGGTCGTTCGAGACCTTCGTCGTCCCCGACGCGCCGGCGCCGCTGCGCGGCTTGAGGATGATCGGGTAGCCGATCTCCGCCGCGAACATCCGCAGCTCCTGCGACGAATCGACCGCGCGCGAAGCCGCCGTCGGCACCCCCGCCTGGCGCAGAGCCTCTTTCATTGCCGGCTTGTCGCGGCAGAGCCAGGCCGTCTGCAGAGTCGTCCCCGGGATTCCGGCCGCCTCGCGCACCCGCGCGGCCGGCAGGATGTGCGCCTCCACCGTCGCCTCGAGCCGGTCGACCCACTCGCGGCTCTGCACCCGCCGCACCGCCGCGAACAGCGCCCCCTCGTCGACCACCGTCGGCACCTGCTCGTAGCCGTGCAGCCAGCTGCGCAGCTCGCCGTCGAGCGCCTCCGGCGGAGCCTCCCCGATGCCGGTCACCCGCGCCCCCACCGCGGCCAGCCCGCGCACGAACTGACGCTGGTTGTAGGGGAACTTCGGCTCGATGAACAGAACGTGCATGGGGTCTCCTTGGCGTGGCGGGCGAGCGCCGGGATTCTAGCGGAGCGGGGCGCGCGGCCCCGGAGGCCCCCAGGACCGTGCCGGGCCGCTCACAGGTCCCGCACGACGCGGGCGATCTCGAACAGCTGGCGGGTGCGGGCGGCGATCGCGAGCGACAGCAGCAGGTGGAGCAGACCGGTCACCAGCAGCAGGCGGCGGCGCCAGACGGGGCTCGTCAGGCGGGGGTGCCAGAGCGGCAGCAGCACCAGCACCGACCAGGCCAGCGTCGCGAGGATGAAGAGGAGCGTCCGCAGACCGGGCAGGCGGGGATCGGGGAGGTAGAAGTCGGCCAGCTGCCCCGGCCAGAGGACGAACGCGGCCAGCGCGCCCCACAGCGCCTGCCCGCCGCGCAGGAACGCGGCCAGGCAGGCGCCCCCGACGGCGGCCCAGCCCGCGGCGAGGGCCACGGCGAGCGGCAGGCGGGGCGGCAGGCGCTCGCGCACCGGCTCAGGCGGCCGGCATCTCGGCGGCTTCGGCGGCAGGGGCTTCGTCGGTCGGCGCCGGAGCCTCGGCGCCGTCGGCCGGGGCCTCGCCCTCGGTCATCCCGTCGCCCTCGGCGGCCGGCTCGGCCGCGGCTGCGGCGGCAGCGGCGGCCGCCGCCTCGCTCTCCGCCTTCAGACTGGCCAGCCCCTTCTCGAAGTCCTTGCCGACCATCGCGTCCATGTCCATGAAGATGCACATCACCTTCGAGATGAAGGTGTGCTCGCCGTCCATCGTCCAGTTCACCCGCGTCGCGTCGCCGGCCGGGGCGAGATCGAACCGGATCGTGCTCGTCGAGGCCATCGGCTCGAGGAAATCGAGCCGGATCCCGGCGGTCGAGGACGGCTTTGCCTCGATCAGCGTCATGCGGCCCTTGCCGACGTCCTTGTTGCCCGCCCAGTCGTAGGTCGCTCCGAGCTCGCCGGGCGTGCCCGCCAGCTGGCGGTTCATCGCCGGATCGAGCTCCTCCCACGGCGACCAGGACTGGAACGCCTGGAAATCGACGATGCGGGGGTAGATCAGCTCGGCCGGAGCCGAGATGGTGGCCGAGCGTTCGACCCGGTAGGTGTCGGGGCGGGTGGCCGCGTAGGCGAGGAACGCCACGACGGCAATGAGCAGGACCAGCAGGACCTTCTTCATTTGGACCTCCAGGGAAATGGAGCCGGGATCTTATCGCGGTGGCCGCGCCGAGCCGGTAAGATCGGCGGTCATGTCCACCGTCGTCCTGCTCGGGCCGCAGCGCTTCACACCCACGCTCGGCGAGGCGGTGGGCGCGGTCGGCATCGGCGGGCGGCTCGCCTCGGTGACCGCCGGCTGGCAGGAGCGCGAGGCCGAAGACCTCGAGCTGCACGAGCACCTGGGCGAGCGCACCGCCAACCTGATGCTGTTCGCGCGCGGCGAGGACGCCCTCGAGCGCGATCCGGAGCTGGCCGCCGCCTACCGCGAGCACCGCGACCGGCTGCGCGACCTGCAGGCGCTCTACCGGCTCTCCCTCGGCCACGCCCAGGCGGCGCTGCGCGAGATCCAGCTGCGCGGCGGCGACCCGAAGCTGGTCCGCACCTCGATCGCCGACGCCCGCCGCCTGGTGCGCAACATCGACGCGCTGCACCTGAAGCGCACCGAGAAGCTGCGGGCCGAGTTCGAACAGCGCGTCACGCTGCGGGAGCGGCCGGCAGTGGCCCGCCACGTGGCGGCGGTCGGGCGGATCCTCGAGCGCTCGGACGCCCTGCTGATCGCCGGCGGCCATGTCTCGATCCTGCTCGATCGCCTGCGCCTGTTCGGCCTCGCCGACACCCTCGGCGCGCGGCCGGTCTTCGCCTGGTCGGCCGGCGCGATGGCGATCTGCCGCCGCGTGGTGCTGTTCCACCATTCGCCGCCGCAGGGGTACGGCAACACCGAGCTGCTCGCCGCCGGCCTCGGCCTCGCCGAAGGGATCGTCGCCTTCCCGCACGCCCGCCGCCGGCTGCAGCTCGACGACCACCGCCGCGTGGCGCTGCTGGCGCACCGGTTCGCCCCCGACCACTGCCTGGCGCTCGACGACGGCGCCTGGCTGATCCTGGACGCCGACGGGCGCCGGCCGGGCCGCGGCGTCTCGCGCCTGGGCACCGACGGCCGGGTCCGCGCCCTCGCCGCATGAAGCTGGCCATCCAGCAGCTGACGGCGGGGGGGCCGCCGTCGGCCGCACAGATCGAGAAGTTCCTCGCCGACCACACCTTCCCGATCGTCGAGGGCAACTCGGTCACCTTCGTCTTCCGCGGCGACGCCGACGCGGTCTACCTGCAGCACTGGATCTTCGGCCTGCCCAAGGCGGTGCCGTTCCGGTCGGTGGAGGGGAGCGATCTCTGGTTCCTGGTCCAGGACATCCCGCCGCGCTCGCGGGTCGAGTACAAGTTCGAGGTCCAGCAGGGCGACGTCTCGCGGCTGATCCGCGACCCGCTCAATCCGCACCTGGCGCACGACCCGTTTGGCGCCAACTCGGTCTGCCAGGGCGCCGGCTACGAGAAGCCCGAATGGGCAATCCCCGACCCGGAGGCGCGGCGCGGGCGGATCGAGATGATGCACGTGCCCGCGAGGTCGTTCGGCGAGGCCGAACGGCAAGTCTCGGTCTACCTGCCGGGCAACTTCCGCGAGACTCGGCGCTATCCGCTGCTGATCGTCCACGACGGCTCGGACTACCTGCGCTTCTCGGCCCTCCAGGCGGTGCTCGACAACCTGATCCACCGCGCCGAGGTCTCGTCGACAGTGGTCGCCCTGATCGACTCGCCGGCCCGCCTGCGCGAGTACGGCGCCGACCCGCGCCATGCCGCCTGGATCGGCGAGGAGCTGCTGCCGGCGCTCGAGGGGCGGTTCCCGCTGCGCGCCGAGGCGGCCTCGCGCTGCCTGATGGGAGCGAGCTTCGGGGCGGTGGCGGCGTTCTCGACCGCGGTGCGCCTGCCGGGGATGTTCGACCGGCTGCTGGTGCAGTCGGGCTCGTTCGCCTTCACCGATATCGGCCCCTCCCAGCGCGGCCCGGCCTTCGAGCCGGTGGTCGAGTTCATGAACGGCTGGCGCGTCGACCCGAGCCGGGCGGCCGAGCGGATCTTCGTCTCCTGCGGCGTCTACGAGTCGCTGATCTACGAGAACCGGTCGCTGGTGCCGCTGCTCGAGCGGGCCGGCATGACCGTGAACTACGTCGAAGCCAACGACGGCCACAACTGGGAAAACTGGCGCGACCGCCTGCGCGACGGCCTCTCCTGGCTCCTGCCCGGCCCGTTCTGGATGATCTACGAGTAAAACCGACTCCGCTCCCGCCCCCGCTCCCGCCTCCGCCCCCGGCAGGGTCCCGAGGGGCCAAGAAAAAAAAGCAGAAAAGAAAAAAAGCAAAGGCTCATAGAAGGGAAAAAAGACGCCGGCGTGGGGGCTGGGGGCGAGCCCCGGGGCGGCGGTGGCGGGCGCTGCGTCGATGCGTTGGGGCGGCGGGGCGGCGGGGCGGCCGAGGCACCGGCGCTTCGCCGGCCACCCACCGGCGTCTCTACCCTTAGATGGAAGCTTTTGTCTTTGTCTTGGCCCTTGTTCATGCACTTGCGGCGATGGACCGGGCGTCATGAAACGTAAGCGCGAGAAAAGCAAAGGCTCATAGAAGGGAGAAAGGCGCCCCTGCCGCGGCTGGTGGCCAGGCCGGCGCGGCCGGAGCGGCCGGGGCGGACGCTGCTGCAGAGCGGCGGAGGCACCGGCGCCGTGCCTGCCACCCGCCGTTGTTTTCCCTTAGATGGAAGCTTTTGCTTCAGTCCTGTTTTTCTCTTGGTTTTCTTGCCGCTGCTGTGGGCTGCGTTGCTGGCGTTCCGGCGCCCGGAGGCGGTGAGGCGGCGGGGAGTCGGGAGTTGGGTTAGGCTTTCGCCTGCCGAAACCCGGATCGGATCGAGCGCGGAAAGGGATAGGGAGATGGCCGAAGTCGTACGCCGAATCGGACTGTCGCTGGGGGCCGACCTGTGCTGGCCGATCTGCTTCGAGAAGATCCTCGAGCGGCTCGATCTGGCGCTGCCGATCGGCGGCGATACCGTCCGCTTCGAGGTCGAGCGGCTGTCGATCGAACCGTTCGATCTCGCGCAGCCGGTGCACTACGACGTCGTCCTCGACCGCCTCACCCACTGGTACCACACCAGTCGCGAGTGGATCAAGAAGGCGGTCGTGATGAACGACCTCTACGTCTTCAACAACCCGTGGTCGATTCAGGCCAACGAGAAGCACACCAGCTACGCGGCGATGATGCGCCTCGGCTTCCCGGTGCCCGAGACCTGGCTGCTGCCGCCCAAGGAGTACGAGCAGTCGGCCGACCTCAAGGTGACCCTGGAGCGCTACGCGCGCCTGTTCGACCTCGGCGCGGTGGGCGACAAGATCGGCTACCCGCTGTTCATCAAGCCGTACGACGGCGGCGCCTGGGTGGGCGTCTCGAAGATCGAGAACCGCCAGCAGCTCGCCGAGGCCTACGACAAGTCGGGCCGTCGGATCATGCACCTGCAGCGCGCCGTCGAGCCGTTCGACCTGTTCGTGCGCGGCCTCGGCGTCGGCCCGCAGGTGCACATCATGAAGTACGACCCGGGCGCGCCGATGCACGACCGCTACAAGGTCGACTTCGACTTCGTCACCGCGGAGGAGTGGCAGACGCTCGCCAACTACACGCTGACGATCAACGCCTTCTTCGGCTGGGACTTCAACTCGTGCGAGTCGCTGCGCAAGGACGGGGTCTTCCATCCGATCGACTTCGCCAACGCCTGCCCGGACTCGCAGGTGACCTCGCTGCACTTCCACTTTCCCTGGCTGGTCAAGGCGAAGCTGAAGTGGGCGCTGTTCGTGGCCGCCACCGGGCGGCGGATGCGCAAGAACCTCGAGTGGGAGCCGTTCTTCGAGATCGCCGTCTCGGAGGCGCCGTTCAAGGACCGGCTGGCCGCCTACGCGCGGCTGGCTCACAAGCGGTTCGAAAGCGACCGGTTCGTCGAGTTCTGCGCCCGCCATCTGCCGCACCTCGACGAGGTGGTCTGGGAGTTCTTCGGCACCCCGGCGGCGCGCGAGGCGGTGCGCAGCAAGGTGGCGGCGATCTTCCCGGCCCACGAGGTCGAGCAGTTCACCGAGCACTTCTGGGGCCTCATCCAGTTCTGGCGCAAGACCGAAGCCGACTACGTGTCGAGCCACGGTGCGCCCCAGCCGTGAGTCCCGCAGTCAGCCTGCGCCTGCCCCTGCAGTGGGGCGAGATGGACTCCTACCGGCACGTCAACAACGCCGTCTACTTCCGCTGGTTCGAGAGCGCCCGCATGGCCTACTTCGCCCGCATCGGCTGGGACGAGGTGGAGCGGGCGACCGGCATCGGGCCGATCCTGCACTCGACGCAGGCCCGCTTCCGGGCGCCGCTCGAATGGCCCGACGAGATCGTCGTCACGACCCGCGTGCGCGAGCTGGCCGAGGACCGGTTCACGATGGCCTACGAGGTCGCCAGCCAGCGCCTGGGGCGGCTCGCCGCCGAGGGTTGGGGGGTGATCGTCGCCTTCGACTACCGCTCGGGCGGCAAGGCGCTGCTGCCGGCCGAGGTGCGCACGGCGATCCTCGAGCTCGAGGGCGAGGGGCTCACCCTCACTCCGTGACGGAAGGCGGTGGCGGAGGCGGCGCCGGCTCGGCCGGTACCGCGGACGCCGCCGGGGTCTTCCGTTCGCTGACCGCGACCAGCTCGGCGACCCGGTCGGCGACCGCGTCGGTGAGCGCGCCCGCTTCGAGCCGCCAGCCCCAGTTGCCGGTCGGCTGACCGGGGCGGTTCATGCGCGCCGTCCGCCCGAGCCCGAGCAGGTCCTGCACCGGCGCCACCGCCAGCTGCGCCGGCGAGGTGTAGGCGGCCCGCAGCAGCCCCTCGTGGATCTGGCGGGCCCTCCCGCCGACGTAGGTGAGCACGCGGCGGCGCGACGCGCGATCGAGGCCGGCGTACCAGCCGCGGGCCGTGTCGTTGTCGTGGGTGCCGGTGTAGAGAACGGTGTCGCGGCCGAGCCGGTGCGGCAGGTGGTCGTTCGGCTCGGCGCCGAAGGCGAACTGGAGCACCTTCATCCCGGGCACGCCGCAGGCGCGGCGCAGCTCGTCGACCGCCGGGGTGATCTCGCCCAGGTCCTCGGCGACCAGCGGCAGGCCGCCCAGGGCGGCGCGCAAAGCGTCGAACAGCGCCTTGCCGGGGCCGGGGACCCAGCGGCCGTCGCGCGCCGTGCGGGCGTCGGCGGGCAGCTCCCAGTAGGCCTCGAAGCCGCGGAAATGGTCGAGGCGCACGAAGTCGGTGCGCGCCAGCTGGGTGCGCAGCCGCTCGATCCACCAGCGATAGCCGTCCTCGGCCATCCGGTCCCAGCGGTAGAGGGGATTGCCCCACAGCTGGCCGTCGGCGCTGAAGTAGTCGGGGGGCACCCCGGCGACGCGCAAGGGGCGGCCCTCGGCATCCAGATCGAACAGCCCGCGGTGGATCCAGAGATCGGCGGCCCCGGCGGCCAGATAGATCGGCAGATCGCCCAGAATGCCGATCCCGCGCTCGGCGGCGGCGGCGCGCAGGCGCTGCCACTGGCGCGCGAAGATCGCCTGCTGAAAGCTCTCGAAGGCGATCTCGGCCGCCAGGTCACGGCGCGCCGCCTCCAGCGCGGCGGGTTCGCGGTCGCGCAGGGCGGCCGGCCAGGCGTACCAGGGGCGGCGGCCGTGGTGCAGGCGCAGGGCGGTGAACAGGGCCCAGTCGTCGAGCCACACGCGCTGCTCGGGCGCCTGCTGCCAGGCGGTGAGTTCGTCGCGCAGCGGGGCGAGCTCGGGGCGGCTCTGCAGCCGCTCGAAGGCGCGGCGATGCAGCTGCTCCTTCCAGGCGGCGACGCGGTCGAAGTCGACGCGCGGGCTCGTGGCGACTGCGGCGGGCGCCGCCAGGTCGGCCGGCGCGACGAGCCCGTCGGCCGCCAGCAGGTCGGGCGAGATCAGCAGCGGGTTGGCGGCGAACGCCGACAGCGCTCCGTAGGGGGAGCCGTCGAAGTCGGGGGGACCGAGGGGGAGGATCTGCCAGACGCTCTGGCCGGCGCGCGCCAGCCAGTCGAGCAGGGACACGGCGGCCGGACCGATGTCGCCGATCCCGTAAGGCCCGGCCAGCGACGTGGGGTGCAGCAGCACCCCGGCCCACCGGCCGCCCGCAGTCTGTTGCATGAAGTTCGACCCTCCGACCGCGCCGGATGTTACGTCAGCCGGGCGCGGGCGGAGGGCCGATGAGGAGTGCGAGGTCGAATCCGGTTCAGGGAACCGTCGACGACCAGGCGGTGGTGTCGCCGCTTTCGAAGCCGTCCAGGAACGGCATCGGGTCGGCAGCACCAACCCAGAACTCGAGCTGCTCGGGGATGCCGGGCTTGAACAGCCCAAGCCGGTGGGTCTCGATGGCGTCCGGTCCGGCGTCGGCGTCGAACCAGAAGTTGTACATCGTCGACCAGCGGATGGCGTTGGCCTCCGGGGCCACCGCGTACGTATCGGTCTGCCAGCTGAGCAGGCCGCTGCCGCCGTCGACCGCCGAGACCCAGTCGGTCGTCGAGTAGGGCAGGCCGCCCGTCGGTTCGTACTCGCCCGAGTGGTGGTCGTAGTCGCGGAACCCGACGTTGGTGACGGTCGTGCCGCTCACGAAATCGATCTCCAGCAGGCGCGCGGCGCGGTCGGAGTTCATGTTGTGGACGACGTACTCGTAGTGCCAGGTGCCGCCCTGCAGCAGCGGCGGCGTCACCTTGCGGGCGACGTTGAAGCCCTGGTCGGGTCCGCCGAGTGTCGGCACGGTCAGCCGGATCGTTTCGACGCCGGCATCGGTCGCCGCCCAGGCGTCGAACGCCCACTTCTCGCGGATCGTGCTGCCGGTCAGCGAGAGGTCGAAGGTCGGCGACGCACCGATCGAGACCGGGCGGTACGAGGCGTTGTTGAACCCGTTGCCCGCCATCGCGTCGTTGTCCGCGATGTAGTGCCCTTCGAGCCAGTAGATCGCCCCGGCGTTCTGTGCCGGGTCGAGGTCGGCAATGGCGACCTTCATGCGCTGGTCGACCGAGTCGTCGGTGCCGACGACCGTCTCGGGGAACGGGAAGACACCGGTGGTCGGGTTGACCTCGGCCGGCATCCCCATCGGGCGGGTGCCATTGAGGCTGGCGCCGTACGTGTCGGTGCAACCGATGCCGAGCTGGTCGCCGCCGAACGGCGGCGAGATGCACTGCTGGCCGCTCGGGCCGGTGCACGAGGAGCCAGCGGGCGAGTTGGTCGACAGGAAGCCGTGCTTGAGCCAGCTGCCGCCGATCTGCGTGAACCGGCCGTCCTTGAGGCGGAACATGTTCTGCGCGATGACCGGGTGCTGCGCGGCGGTCATGCCGCCGCCGCAGCCGCCGCCGCTGTCACACCAGTTGACCGGCTCGTCGCCGATGTTGCACGACGTCGTGCCGACCGAGTAGCCCCGGTGGGTGCCGTCCGAGCCGTAGTTCATCGTGCCCGACAGCGAGTAGACGGTGACGTCCGGACCGACCTGAGCCGAGGCGACGGCCGGCAGGCCGGCCGCCAGCGTGAGCACGAATGCGAGCGACGACGGGAAGCGATAGCGAAGCATGCCGATCAGAGCCCCTTTCCGAGTCGGGCGCCCCGGGTCACGGTCAGCGCCGGAGCGGGCAGCGTGAAGGTGGGACGCGGAACGACGACGCCCGCGTCGGCCACGAAGACGCCGATCGTGCCGGTCGGCGCGGCGTTCGAGGTGACGTCGAACCAGAAGGTGAAGGTCGTGGCCCAGCGCAGGGCGTTGGCGTCCTGGTTGGCGGCGTAGCTTTCGGTCGACCAGGTCACGCGGCCGTTGGCGTTGTCGATCGTCGTGGTCCAGTCGGTGGTGCTGTACGGCTCGCCCGAGTGGTGCTCGATGTCGTGGAAGCCGACGTTGGTGATCGTCGCGGCGCCCGGGAAGTCGATGGTCAGCGAGCCCGCGGCGTGACGGGAGTTGACGTTGCGAACGGCGATCTCGTAGTGCCAGATGCCGGGCGACGGGTTGGTCACCTTGCGGGCGACCTGGAACCGCTCGACGATCTTGCCCTGGTAGTCGGCGTTGACGATGGCCACCGACGGGTCGACGGCCTGCCACGCCTCGAGCGCCGCCTTCTCCCGCACGGTCCCGCCCACGAAGCTCAGCGCGCGGGAGTTGCTGGCGCTGGGGCTGACCTCGCGGTAGGAGGCGTTGTTGAGGCCGTTGCCGGCGAGCGCGTCGTTGTCGGCGATGTAGTGGCCTTCGACCCAGTAGCGGGCGCCCGGGTTCTGCGCCGGATCGAGATCGGCGTCGTCGACGATCATCCGCTGGTCGAGCGCGGTGGTGGTCGGTATGACGGTCTCCGGGAACGGGAAGTAGCCGGTGGTCGGATCGACCTCCGAGCGCATGCCGAGCGGCCGGCTGCCGTTGAGGCTGGCGCCGTACGGATCGGTGCAGCCGACGCCGAGCTGGTTGCCGCCGAGCGGCGGGCTCTGGCACGTCTGATTGCTCGCGCCGCGGCAGTCGTTGGCGAACGAGTTGGTCGACAGGAAGCCGTGCTTGAGCCAGCTCATGCCGATCTGCTCGAAGCGGCCGTCCTTGAGGCGGTAGATGTTCTGGGCGATCACCGGGTGCTGATTCCACTCCAGGTTGCCGCAGCCGCCGGTGTTGTCGCACCAGTTGAGCGGCTCGTCACCGATGTTGCACGAAGTCGTGCCGACCGAGTACGCGCGCATGCCGTTGACCGGCCCGCCGGTGGTGTAGTTGCCGATGTCGGAGAGGCTGTAGACGGTCACGTCGGGGCCGACCTGGGCGATCGCTGCGGTAGCGGTGAAGGCGAGTCCGGCGGCGAGGGCGAGCAGGCGGTTGAGCTGTGTGCGGTGCGTTGGCATCGAATCCTCCCGATTGGTCGCGGCCGTCATGGCCGAAATCCGTCAACTTCGGTAGCGGCGGCGGGCAACTCCCGCGGCGCCTCCAGCTGCTCCAGCAACGACCGGATTCCAGCGGAATCCGGGTGGGCTTCCAGCCAGCCGCGCAGGCGGTCGACCGCCTCACGGGTCCTGCCAGCTGCCACCAGCACGCGGGCGCGCAGCGCCTCGAGCTCGGCGTCCTGCGGAGCGTCGGCGATCGCCTGCTCGTAGACGACGAGCGCGGCGTCGTAGCGGCCGACGCTGGCGAGCATGCCGGCCAGGTTCTCCCGCGCCGGTCGGTGTGTCGGGTCGAGCTCGAGGGCTCGCGAGAAGAATCCGATCGCCAGGTCGGACCTTCCCTGATAGGCGGAAACGACCCCCGAATCATAAGCCAAAGCGGCCGCATCCGGAAGCGCCGCGCGGGCGCGGGCGAGCACGTCGGCGGCGCCGTCGAGATCTCCGGCGCCGGTCAGCAGAGCCGCCTGCGCCGACCAGGGTTCCGGCCGGCCCGGGGCCTGCGCGATCGCCCGCTCGCCGGCGGCCCGCAGGGCGGCGAGGTCGCCCCGCTCGGCGGCCGCCCGGGCCTCCAGCCGCGCCAGCTCGTAGGAGTCCTCGCCGCGCTCGCGCGCCCGACGGGCGGCCGCCGGAAACGCTCCGAGGTCGCCGGCCAGGTAGGCGAGGATCGCCCGGCTGTGCGCCGCTCCTCGCCACGGCAGCCGGCCGTACCGCTCGAGCGCGCTCCAGCGGCGCCGCGCCGATTCGATGCGCGCCCGGGCGGCGCCGTCCAGCTGCACCGGCGGATTGGTCGGGTCGAGGACGCGGGCGCGCAGCGGCAGCAGCGTCGCCAGGTCGCGGTCCGCGAGCGCCGCGGTCGCCCGCAGGCTCCCGGCGCCGACCAGCAGCACGGTCAGCACCGCCAGCGTGCCGACCGCGGCGCGTCCGGCCCCGGTCAGCCGCCCGGCGCTGCGCAGGCGGGTGTGACGCCAGGCAAAGTCGCGGCGGCGGGCGAGGCGCAGACCGAGCAGCGCGAGCGAGGCGCCCACCGCCGCCGTGCCGAGCGACATCAGGAACGGCACCTCACCGTACAGCCCGCGCACGGAGAGGAACACCGCCAGGAAGGTGGCAGCCGCCACCCCCTCCTCGGCCCAGGACAGGGCGGCGCGCCGCTCGCGCTCCGGCGCCCGGGCGGGGGCGCCGATCGGCAGCCGGCCGAAACCGAAGTAGAGGGCGTCGTTCGGGCAGACGCTCACGCAGTCGCCGCACTTCATGCAGCCCGGGTCGACCACCATCTGGTAACGGGCGACCTCCTCGTGGACGCGCACGTTCGACGTGCAGACGGCGGTGCAGTGCCCGCAGCCCTCGCAGGCATCGGTCACCCGCACCCGCAGCGGCGCCAGCCGGTCGACCGCCGAGAAGGCGGCGCCGTACGGGCAGGCGTACGTGCAGAACCCTTTGGCGCCGAGGAACCAGATGCAGGCGAAGCCGCAGATCAGGAAGGTGAGGATGCCGATCGTCCAGCCCGGAAAGGTGGCCCAGAAGTGCTCGGTGGTCCACTCGGTGCCCCGCACCGCGAGTCGATCGCCGATCGCCAGCCGGTAAACGGCCGGCCAGAGGAACATGTAGAAGAAGGCGATCGCCGGGACCCAGGCGAGCAGCCGCGAGCGCAGCGGCTGCGGCCGCAGGCCGACCTTCTCGAGCAGCCAGCGTGAGAGGTCCTGCAGGGCGACCAGGTGGCAGGCCCAGCCGCAGAACCAGCGGCCGAACACGGCGGTGAGCAGAATGACCGCGGCGAAGAAGATCACCCCCGCGTTGACCATGCCGGTCTGGCCGAGCGCCATCGCCTCGGACGGTTCGACCGGGGTCATCGTGCGGCCGGAGGTCAGCCAGTGGGCGATGTGGGCGGCGATCAGCAGGTGGATGCCGATCAGCACGCCGGCGCGCCAGCGCGACGCCCGCGAGGGGCGGATCGTCGGCGCCGGCGCCGCCGGCAGCACCGGCTGCGCGGCCGCCGTCGAACGGGTGGCTGCGGTGCTGCGGCCGCGCGGGCGGCCGGAGTTGCGGGAACGGGCGGAGCGGGACACCGGCGCGGCTCAGCGTACCATCGCCGGCCGCGTCCGCTGCCATCGCACTGTCAAGGCGCCGTGCGCTGCACCGCCGACGTCCAGCGGGCGACGTCGCCGCTCTCGAAATCGTCCTCGAACAGTCCGCGCCAGCTCGCCCAGTAGCAGCCGTCGGGATTGCCGTCGTGGAAGCACTCGATCCGCTTGGCGCTGCCGTTGACCAGGTAGAGCTCGCCGAGATGGTCCTCGGCGAAGCTGTAGACGCCGGAGTTGCCGCTGTCCCAGCAGGAGGCTGCGGTCAGGCTGGCCGGGCCGGCGCGCCAGATCTGACCCACCGCCACGTCGGCGAAGAAGTAGTAGCCGGCCTGATCCGGCACCATGCCGCCGCGGTACCGGAAGCCGCCGATGATCTGCGTCCAGGCGGGCGAGTCGTTGTTCTTGAAGCAGAGGACCGGGTCGGTGTGCCCGCCGGCGGTCGGGTACTCGCACGAAGTCGCCGTGTGCCCCGAGCACTCGCCGCCGCCGAGCGAGCAGCCCGACGGCGAGGTCGACGACGGGGCGCAACCTTCGCGGCAGACCCAGCCGAAGTTGACCGGCGCGGGCTCGCTGGCCGGGAGGTGATTGATCTCCTCCCAGTTGTCCTGGCCGACGTCGCCGATCAGGAGGTCGCCGTTGGCGCGGTCGAAGCTGAACCGGAACGGATTGCGCAGGCCGATCGCCCAGACTTCGTCGGCGCCGGGCACGCCGACGTAAGGATTGTCGGGCGGGATGGCGTAGTTGCGCTGCGCATCGCCGGGGAAGTCGTCGCCGTCGACGTCGATGCGCAGCAGCTTGCCGCGCAGACTCTCCGGGTTCTGGCCGTCGCGAGTCGGCGTGTCGCAGCCGTTGCCGCCGTCTCCGGTCGAGATGTAGAGGTAGCCGTCCGGTCCGAATGCGACCGTGCCGCCGTTGTGGTTGCCCGCCTCCGAGTGGTTGACCACCAGCACCGTGTGCGCCGAGGCCGGATCGGCGATCGCGGGATCGATCGCCGACCGCGTGTAGCGCTCGATGACGATGTCGCCGTTGTTGCCGGGGGCGTCCGCTTCGCCGGTGTACTTGACGTAGAAGTAGCCGTTGGTCGCGTAGTCGGGATGGAACGTCATCGAGAGCAGGCCGCGCTCGCCGCAGCAGGCGACGCGCGCGCTCAGGTCGATGAACGGGGTGGGCAGAACCGTCCCGGCCTCCCAGACCAGAATCTGCCCGCCGTGCAGCGGCACGAATCGCCGCGCGGAGTTGTCGGCCGGATCGACAAAGCCCATCGGCTCACCGGCCGAGCCGCCGGGGAAAGCCGAACTCGAAATCAGCGTGCTCTTGAAGTCGTCGTTGCCGGTGGCGCAGGCGGGGTAGGGCGACTGGTAGCAGATCGCCGCCGCCGGTCCGGCGGCGGCCAGCCCGGCGAGGGCGGCCAGCAGGGCGACGGCTCCGGTGCGCAGGCGGCGGACGGGTGCTTCGTGCGACAGGCGGCAGGCAGGAGTCACGGAGTTCTCCTTCTCGTCAGGCAGTCCGAGGAGTGAATGGGCGAATGGCCGAGGTCCGCCCGAGTCTAACTGCGCCGCGCCGCCCGCGTCGCGAAACGCTCCACACCCCCGCCCCCGCCCGGCTCAGCGCAGGAGGCGCTCGTAGGTGGCTTCGTACTCGAGGACCTGGCGGTCCCAGGAGAAGTCCCGGGCCATGCCGTTGCGCTGCAGCTGGCGCCAGGCGTCGCGGTCGGCGAAAGCGCGCAGAGCGGTGTCGAGGGCCCAGCGCAGACCCTCCGGAGTGAAGTGCTCGAACAGGAAGCCGGTGCCCTGCCGGCTGACCGGATTCCACGGCTCGACGGTGTCGGCGAGCCCGCCGGTGCGGCGGACGACCGGCGGCGTGCCGTAGCGCAGGCTGTACATCTGATTGAGGCCGCACGGCTCGTAGCGCGACGGCATCAGGAACAGGTCGGCGCCGGCCTCGATCCAGTGCGCCAGCTCCTCGTTGTAGCCGCGGTAGTACCAGACCTTGCCCGGGAAGGTGATCTGCAGCCAGGCGAGGAACGACTCGTAGCGCTCCTCGCCGCTGCCCAGGGCGACCAGCCGGACGTCGCGGTGGAAGAGGAACTCCGGCAGGGTGTCGAACAGCAGATCGAACCCCTTCTGCGCGGTGAGGCGCGAGACCAGGCCGATCACCGGAGCGCTCGCCGCCGCCGTGAGGCCGATCTTGTCGAGCAGCGCCTTGCGCGTCTGCTCCTTGCCGGACAGATCGGTGGCCGAGTAACGGTGCGGGATGTAGCCGTCCTGCTCCGGATTCCAGTCGCCGTAGTCGACGCCGTTGACGATGCCGACCAGACGATCGGCGCGCGCGCGCAGCATCGCGTCCTGACCGAATCCGTACTCGGGCGTCTGGATCTCGCGGGCGTAGGTGCGGCTGACCGTGGTCAGCAGGTCGGCCCAGATCAGCCCGGTGCGGAGAAAGGAGAAGCGGCCGGCCGCCAGGTCGTCACGGTGGAGCAGACTGGGGTGACTGGCGAGGCCGAGGTCGCCGACCGTTCCGGCGCCGAACGTTCCGGTGTAGCCGAGGTTGTGCAGCGTCAGCACCGTGCGGGTGTGTTCGAACAGCCGGTCCCAGGCGTAGATCGAGCGCTGATAGGCCGGCACCAGGGCGGTGTGCCAGTCGTGGGCGTGCAGGATGTCGGGCGCCCAGCCCATGCGCTGACAGCACTCGAAGACCGCCCGCGACAGCAGGCCGAAGCGCAGGTACTCGTCCCAGTCGGACGAGTAGATCCCCTCGTGGTGGTAGAGGGCGGGACAGTGCACGAAGTAGACGTCGGCCTCGCTGGCCGGCAGGCGCGTGGTGAGGATGGAGAAGGTGAACACGCGCTCGCCCATCCGCACTTCGATGTCGCGCAGGAAGTCGACGCCGACGAACTGGAAGTCCATGCGCGCGACGCGCGAGTAGAACGGCAGGAAGAGGCGCACGTCGTGACCACGCCGGCGCAGGGCGCGGCCGAGTCCGGCCACGACGTCGCCGAGTCCGCCGGTCTTGGCGAACGGCGTGATCTCGGCGGCGGCGTGGGCGATGCGCAGCGGCATCAGATGACCGTGCCGGCCGGAATGGTGGTGCCCTTCGGGATGACGATGACGCCGCCGCGGATCGACCAGTTCGGCGTCGAAGCTTCCTGAATGCCGGACTCGTTGAGCAGCCGGCAGCCGTCCCCGATGCGCACGTTGAAGTCGACGATGGCGTTGCGGATCTTGCAGTCGCGGCCGACCCCGATCGGGATCTCCTGGCTGGCGGTCTCGTCCAGACTCTCGAAGTGGTTGGCGCCCATCAGCATCGTGCGCTCGAGGGTGGTTCCCTTCTGCACCACGGCGCGGATGCCGATGACCGAGTCGGTGATCCGCGCACCGGTGATGATCGAGCCCTCGCAGAGGATCGAGCTGCTCACCGTGCACTGGTTGATCTTGGTGCCCGGGAGGAAGCGCGCGTGGGTGTAGATCGGGTAGTCCGGGTCGTACAGATTGAGCGGCGGCAGTGGCCGCGTCAGGTCCAGGTTCGCCTGATGAAAGCTCGGAATCGTCCCGATGTCGGTCCAGTAGCCGTTGTAGGGGAAGGCGAAGACGCGTGACCCGGCGAGCGCGGCGGGGATGACCTCCTTGCCGAAGTCGGTGTACGGGCTGCCGACCAGGATCTCGCGCAGCACCTCGGGCTTGAAGACGTAGATGCCCATGCTGGCCAGCACCGACCCCGCGGGGACCGGGAAGCCGAACGCCTGCGCGGTGGTGTCGTCGACCGCCAGCGAGTCGAGCTGCTCGTCGGTGGACGGCTTCTCGACGAACTGCGCGACCCGGCCGTCGGCGCCCAGCCGCAGGACGCCGAAGCCGTGCGCCTCGGCGCGCTCGACCGGCTTGACGGCAATGGTGATGTCGGCGCGGCTCTCGCGGTGATGGAGGATGAACCGACGCATGTCCATCAGATAGAGCTGGTCTCCGGAGAGAATCAGGACCTCGGTCGGATCCTGGTCGTCGATCAGCCGGGTGAGGTTCACGTCCGACCACGTCCCGTCTTCTTCCCGCA
>CAZUAT010000061.1:0-16765 GCA_964618415.1 uncultured Thermoanaerobaculia bacterium | reverse complement strand
CGCCGAGGCGGGCGACCACGGCGGCCACCAGATCGGGGATCTCCATCATGCGACCGAGGCCGTGCTCCCCGGAGGCGAGCGGCCCCTCGACCGGCCCGAGCACCGCGACGCCGCGGTCGCGCAGTTCGGCGATCCGCGCCGCCAGGGCCGGCTGACTCCACATCGCCGGATGCATCGCCGGCGCGACCAGGATCGGGCCCTCGAAGGCGAGGGCGGTGGTGAGCAGGAAGTTGTCGGCGAGGCCGATCGCCAGCGCCGCCAGCGAGCGCTCCGTCGCCGGGGCGATCAGCATCAGGTCGGTCCGTGCCGCGACCTCGATATGGAGCTCGACGCCGCCGTGCCCCGGCGCGAGGTACGACTCGTCGTAGACCGGATGGCCGCTGACGACTTCGAGTGCCAGTGGAGAGACGAATGCGCGTGCGGCGGGGGTGAGGGCACAATGCACTTCGAGCCCGGCGTCGCGCAGGCGCCGTACCAGTTCGGGGGTCTTGTAGGCGGCGATCCCGCCGGTGACGCCGAGCAGGACGCGGCGCCGAGCCGCCTCGCTATCCACGCTGCGTTCTCGATCGGCCGTCGGCCGGCTCAGAGACCTGCGAGTTCCTCGGCCGGCTGCGGTTCGATCGCCATCGGCTCGGGCACCGGCGCCGGACCGTAGTCCCAGTCCACCAGGTCCTCCGCCACCTCGCGCATCGCGATGCGGCTCGGCTTGCCGTGCGGGATGTCGACGCGCGGTCGCGCGCCACGCAGCAGCTGCTCGGCGCGGCGCGCCGCCAGCAGGACGAATCGGAAGGTGCTGTCGACCCGTTCGGGAATCGTTTCCATGCGGTCTCCGTGAATCCGTTGCCGATCGTGCGGCGGTCGCGGCTCAGGCGTCGGGAGTCTCGCCGGCCGGGTGCTCGAAGTCGGCCAGCACCTGGTCGATGCGGTCCTGCTGCCGGGTCCGACGCTGCCGTTTCTCGAGGACGATAGCCGCCAGCGCGCGGCTCGCGCGCTCCAGATCGTCATTGACGATAACATACTGATACGACTCGTAACGCCGGACCTCCCAGCGCGACACCGCCAGGCGGCGCGCCACCTGTTCCGGGTCGTCGAGCCCCCGCCGACCCAGCCGCCGCACCAGATCGGCATAGCTCGGCGGCAGCACGAAGATCGTGTGCGCCTCCGGAAAGGCGTGCATCAGGCGCTCGGCGCCCTGTACGTCCAGGTCGACGATGACGTCCAGCCCCGCGTCGAGAAACGGCAGCACGGCGGCGCGCGAGGTCCCGTAGTAATTGCCGTGCACCTCGGCCCACTCGAGGAATTCGTCGCGCGCGATCATCTCGCGGAACCGCTCTCCGTTCACGAAGTGGTAGTCGCGGCCGTCCGTTTCCCCACCCCGCGGCCGCCGGGTGGTGTGGCTGATCGAGAAGACGAGTTCCCCTTCGTCGGAGATGCGCTCGCGGATGCCGTGAATCAGCGTCGTCTTGCCGGCACCCGAAGGGGCCGACAGGAGAAATAGGTCGCCGCGGCCCGACAGTCGCTCACTCGACATTCTGCAGCTGCTCCCGGATCTGTTCGCACAGTACCTTGCCGTCGACCACCAGCCGAGTCATCTCGACGTCGCGGCTCTTCGAACCTATGGTGTTGAGTTCGCGCAGCAGCTCCTGGGTCAGGAACTCCAGCCGCTTGCCCACCGGCTCGTCACGCCCCGCCACCAGCGCGAAATGATCGACGTGGACGCTCAGCCGGTCGAGTTCCTCGCGTACGTCGCCGCGGTCGACCAGCATCACCACTTCCTGCTCGATCCGCTCCGGCGCCAGGCCCGTGCTCCCGTCGCCGAGCAGCTCGGCGAGGCGGGCGCGCAGCGCCGTTTCGATCCGCTCGGCTGCAGCGCCGCGGCGCTCGCCCAGAGCCGCGACGAGATCGGTCAGGTCGCCCCGGATCCGCTCCAGCACCGCGGCGAGCTTCCCGCCCTCGGCGGTGCGGCTGGCTGCGAAGGCATCGAGCGAGGCCGCGAACGCGGTCTCGAGCGCGGCGGAGTCGGGCTCGCTCCACTCGGGAATCGCCGCCTCCACACTCACCCAGCCGGCCGACGCCCGGACCAGGTCGCCGAGGCTGAGCTCGGGCTGAATCAGGCCGCGCGCCACGAGGCCGGCAGCTCCGGCGTGCAGCGTCTCGACGGCGGCGGCATCGATCGCCACCCGCTGCCGCGGACTCTCCCCCACCGCGTGGACGCGCACCACGACCTCGCACCGCCCCCGCCCCACGCGCGCCGCCAGCCGGGAGCGCAGTTCCGACTCGCGGCCGCGCACCTCTTCGGGGAGGCGCAGCACCACGTCGAGGTGGCGGTGATTCCAGCCCTGGATCGCCACCTCGATCCGGCGGCTGGCGCTCTCGGCCACCGCCTGTCCGAAACCGGTCATGCTGTTCATGTCGGGGACTCCACCTGGCCGGCAGGGCGCCCCGCCAGCGCTTCCGCGCGCCGCTCGACCTCGTCGATCGCGGCTCCCAGCCGCGGTACCCACTCAGCCGGTTCGGCGTCTCGCGGCACCGTGAGCGCGGGCCCGTAGACGATCTCGACCCGGCTGAACGGCAGCGGTACGACGGTGCGGTCCCAGGTGCGCAGCTCGCGCTGACGGTGAGCGGCCAGCGCCACCGGAATGACCGGCAGCCCAGTCGCTGCGGCGGCGTGGACGATGCCCGGCTGGACGACGCGCGCCGGCCCTCGCGGCCCGTCCGGGGTGATCCCGAGGTCCCAGCCGGCGCGCGCCTGGCGGATCAGGTCGCGCAGACCGGCCGCTCCACCGCGCGAGCTCGAGCCGCGGCTGGCCCGCACGCCGAGTCGCCCCAGCACCCGGACCATCAGCTCGCCGTCTCGGCTGCGACTCGACAGGACGTTCATGCGCGATCCGCGGTAAGCGTAGCGCATGAGCAGCATGTGCCGGTGCCAGAAGGCGAGGATGAACGGCCGTCCCTGGCGCTCGCGCGCGCGGATCTCGCTCTCGCCGTGGAAGCGCAGCCGCAAGGTGGCGCGCAGGGTTCGAATCGTCCAGGCGCCGAGCAGCGACAGCACGCCCACGCGCAGCGTTCCGTGCTGCTCCGAGCCGGCAGCGCTCATTCGTGGAACTGCAGGTCGTGCAGCCGGCGGTAGGTCCCGCCCGCCGCCAGCAGTTCGTCGTGCCGGCCGGTCTCGACGATCCGGCCCGCCTCGATGACGCAGATCCGGTCGGCCCGCTTCACCGTCGACAGCCGGTGAGCGACCACCAACGTCGTGCGGTCGCGCATCAGATTGCCGAGCGCCACCTGGACCAGCGACTCCGATTCGGTGTCGAGCTGCGAGGTCGCCTCGTCGAGGATCAGAATCGGCGCGTTCTTGAGCATCGCCCGCGCGATGGCGACCCGCTGGCGCTGGCCGCCCGACAGCCGCACGCCGGCCTCGCCGACCTGGGTGTCGTAGCCGTCCGGCAGATCGCGCACGAAGTCGTCGACCAGGGCCGCCACGGCCGCCGCCCGCACCGCTTCGAGCGACAGGTCGGAGCGCCCGTAGGCGATGTTGTTGCGGATCGTGTCGTTGAAGAGCACGGTCTCCTGGGTGACCAGGCCGATGAGGCCGCGCAGGCTGGCCAGCCGCAACGACCGGATGTCATGGCCGTCGATCAGGATCCGGCCCTCGGAGACGTCGAAGAACCGCGGCAGCAGGTTGACCAGGGTGGTCTTGCCGCCGCCGGACGGACCGACGAAGGCCACCACTTCGCCGCGACGAATTTCGAGGTCGATGCCGCGCAGGACTTCGCGGTGGTCGTAGCGGAAGACTACGCCCTCGTAGCGGATTGACTCCTGCAGCCGGTCGAGGGCGGTTGCATCGGGCCGGTCCTGGATCTCCACCGGCAGTTCGAGCAGGCTGCGGATCCGCTGCGCTGCCGCCAGCGACTGCTGGACGACCAGATTCGCCTTGTTGAGTTTGCGAATCGGGTCGTACATCAGGTACAGGTTGAACAGGAACTTGATCAGTGTTGCGGCGTCCATGGCGCCGGAGTGGATCTGCCGACCGGCATAGACCAGGAAGACGCCGGCGCCGATCACGCCGACCGTCTCGACGACCGGGCTCGACAGGTTCGAGAGAAGTTGACCGCGCAGGTTGACCGCCAGGTGCCGGGCCGTCGCCTCTCGGAAGCGGCGGTCCTCGAACGGCTCCATCCCGAATGCCTTGACCACCCGCTGTCCGCGCGCCGATTCCGAGACCAGGTTGGCGAGGTCGGCCGTGCGCTCCTGAGCGCGGTGGCTGACTTTGCGCATGCTGCGCGAGAAGCGAATGATCGGATAGAGCACCGCAGGCGCCGCCACGAGGCTCGCGAAGGCGAGGCCGAAGTCGATCGAGAACAGCAGCAGCATCAGGCCGAGCAGGGTGATCGACTGCTGGAACAGGTCGACGAGGCGGGTCGAGATCGCCGCCTGCAGCACACCGACGTCGTGCACCACCCGGCTGACCAGTTCGCCGGACGGGTGATCGGCGTGAAAGCGGCTCGTCTGAACGAGCGTGTGGTGGTACAGGTCGTTGCGCAGATCGGTGGTCGCGCCCAGTCCGATGCGCTGGAAGGCGTAGCCGTTGATGAAGTCGGCAAAGCTGCGCAGCACGAAGATGCAGATGAACAGCATCGGTACGAAGACGACGACGTTGGAGGCGTCGATGCCGAGCGCCGACTTGATCCGCTCGTAGCCGTCATTGAGATAGCGGTCGAGGAAGACCCGCGCGCGTCCGGCCGCCTCGGGCGCGGCATCCTCGACGGTGCCGAGGGCACTCTCGCCCTCGGCCGCCGCGCTTCCGTCGACCGGCGCCACCAGGGCGCTCACTTCGGACGGCAGCCCCTGGCCATCGAAGCGCAGCACCTCGCCGAAGATCGCCTGGATCAGCTGGATCAGCACCACCGTCGCGGTGGCATAGACCAGCGTCGCCGTGATCGCCAGCAGCGCCCACCGCCAGTAACGGCCGAGGTACCGGCCGAGAAAGCGGGCCAGCTTCATGAGCCGGACCTCGCCATCGCGAGGCCGGCGCCGCGCCGGCGCGCCAGACCGCGCTCGATCCACTGATCGACGCGCTCAGCCGCCCGCCCGCTCGCCCCCGGTCTGCCGAGTCGGCGGCGCAGCACGGCGAGGTCGCTGCGCATCACCTCGACGTCGCGCCGCGTCTGGAGCAGCGCCGCCGCCTCGCCGGCGATCCGCTCCGGTTCCGCTTGGTCCTGCAGCAGTTCGGGCACCACGCGGCGATCGAGCACCAGGTTGACCAGGCTGACGTGCGGCACTTTCACCAGTCGCCGGGCGAGTGCCCAGGTCCAGGCGGACAGGCGATAGCAGACGATCATCGGCGTGCGCACGAGGCCGGTCTCGAGAGTTGCGGTCCCGGAGGCGCAGATCGCCAGGTGCGAATCGGCGATCGCGGCGATCCGGTCGTCGGTGACCAGTTCGACCCGAAGCCCGCTGGCGCGGATCGCCGGCTCGACGTCAGCCGCCGCGATCGACGGCGCGAGGATCAGCCGGACGCGCACCGGCAGACGCTCGCCGAGCCGGCGCGCCGCGGCGAGGAAGGTCGGCAGCAGCGCGCGCAGCTCGCTCCCCCGCGAACCCGGCAGCAGCGCGATCCGATAGACGTCCGGGCGGGCGCCGCGCGGCAGGTCGTCCCAGGCCTGGCGCTGCTCGGGGATCTCGTCCACCAGCGGGTGACCGACGTGGGTCACCGCGACGCCGTGACTGCGGTAGAACGGCACCTCGAACGGGAAGAGGACCAGCATCTCGTCGACGCACTCCTCGATGACCCGCACCCGCCCCCGTCGCCAGGCCCAGATCTGCGGACTGACGTAGTAGACGACCGGCACGCCGTGCCAGGCCAGCCGCCGCGCCAGACGCAGGTTGAAGTCCGGCGCGTCGACCAGCAGCGCCGCAGCCGGCTGCCGGCGCTGGGTCTCGGCACTCAGCCGGCCGAAGATCTCACCGGCCCGCGGCAGGACGCGCAGCGCCTCGGCGATGCCGACGACCGCGATCTCCTGACTGTCGAAGATCGTCTCCACTCCCGCGGCGCGGCAGGCCCCGCCGCCCATCCCGAACGCCTCGAGGTCGGGCCGCCGGTCGCGCAGGGCGGCGACCAGCCGGGCGGCCCGCTGGTCGCCCGAGGCTTCGCCGGCGACGACCAGCAGCCCCGGAGCGGTCACGACACCGGGGCGGGAGGGCCCGAAGGGAAGAAGTACATCAGCCAGCCGAGCACGATGCTGCCGCCGATCAGCCAGCCGAACACCTGGAGGAAGAGGCGCACCTGGGCCTTGCGTTCGCGCCGCCACAGCGTTGCGAGGAACAGGCCGAGCAGGGCGGCGTAGAGGACCATCAGGCCGAAGTGGCTCATCGTGAATCGCCCCGTTGCCCGCCGCTCAATCCTTGCGCCCGCGCGCGAGGTCCCACACGTCGAGCACCAGCAGCAGGTTCATCAGCCCGGCCGAGAGCAGGAAGACGGTGCCGTACTCGTAGCCTGGGGCCTCCGGAACGCCGGTGTAGCCCATACCCCAGCGCAGGATGAAGTACGGCGCTCCGAGCCCCATCGCGCCGAGCGTGAACAGGGTCGACAGCGGCTGCCCCGGCACCAGCCGGTGCAGGTTGCCGTCGAGGCTGTAGCCGACCAGCAGCGCAGTGGCGATGACGGCGGCGAAGATCGTCGCCCGCCCCCGTCGTCCGAGCGCGAAGTGGCCCGCCGACGGGATCAGCCAGGCGAGCGCGCAGAGCGCCGCCGCGCGCCACGGAAATTCTCCGTTGGACTCGCGTTCGGCGCTCACGGCACCTGCCGGTTGAGCTGCTCCTTGAGTTCCTTGCCCGGCTTGAAGTACGGGATCCGCTTGGGCGGAACCTCGACTCTCTCACCGGTCTTCGGATTGCGGCCGATGCGAGCTCCGCGGTCCCGGATGCGAAAGCTTCCGAAACCGCGCAGCTCGATCTTGCGGCCGGTGCGAAGCGACTCGACGATGGTCGCGAAGACCGTGTTCACGATCTCCTCGGCCTGCTTCTTGGTCAGCTGGGTGACGCGCGCCACCTCTTCGACCAGTTCCGCCTTGGTCAGGCCATCGACCGCCGCTTCGAGATCCCTCGCCATCGCCTCGGACACCGGAGGACTCCCGCCCGATTACTCGGTCGCGTCGCCGGAATCCGCCGGGGCCGCCTCGGCGACCTCCTCGGCCATCTCGGTCGCCTCGGCCGCCGGCTCGCTGCTGGCGGCCGCCTGGCGAGCCGCCGCCTCGAGCTCGGCGATCTCTTCGGCCGAAGGCGGGGTGACGCCGCGCAGGGTGAGGCCGACCTTCTTGTCCTCCTCCTCGATGCGCAGGATGCGTGCCCGCACCCACTCACCGGCCTTGTAGTGATCCGACAGCTTGCCGCCGCCGAAGTCGATCTCCGAGACGTGAGCGAGCCCTTCGAGACCGTCATAAATGTCGATGAACAGACCGAAGTCGGTCACGTTGACCACCCGGCCGGTGACAATGTCGCCGACCCGGTTGTTCTCCACGAAGTCCTGCCACTCGTTGGGCATGAACTCCTTGATCGACAGCGACACGCGCTGGTTCTCGACGTCGATGTTGGTGATGCGCGCCCGCACGGTGTCGCCCTTCTTGAGCACTTCGCTCGGGTGCTTGATCCGCTTCGTCCAGCTCATGTCGGAGACGTGGATCAGGCCGTCGATCTCCTCGGTGATCTCGACGAAGGCGCCGAACTCGGTCAGGTTGCGCACCTTGCCCTCGATGATCGAACCCATCGGGAAGTGGTGCGACAGGTCCTCCCACGGATTGCGCTCGGTCTGCCGCAGCGACAGGCTGATGCGCCGCTGGCCGAGGTCGAGCTCGGTGACGATGGCGTCGACTTCCTGCCCGATGGTCAGCAGCTTGGCGGGATTGACGACCTTCTTGGTCCACGACATCTCGGAGACGTGAACGAGGCCCTCGACGCCCGGCTCGATCTCGACGAAGGCGCCGTAGTCGACCAGGCTGACGACCTTGCCGTGGACGCGGGACCCGATCGGGAACCGCTTGTCGACCAGGATCCACGGATCCTCGGTGCGCTGCTTGTAGCCCAGCGACACGCGCTCGGTCTCACGGTCGAACTTGAGCACCAGCACGTCGACCTCGTCGCCGATCGCGAAATGCTCGGACGGGTGGTTGACCCGGCCCCAGGAGATGTCGGTGATGTGCAGCAGGCCGTCGATGCCGCCCAGGTCGATGAAGACGCCGTAGTCGGTGATGTTCTTGACGACGCCGCGCATCGGCGCGCCTTCCTGCAGCTTCTCGAGCGTCTCGCCCTTCTTCTGCTCGTACTCCTTCTCGAGCACCGCCTTGCGCGACAGGACGATGTTGTTGCGGCGACGGTCCAGGCTGATGACCTTGAACTCGAGCTCGCGGCCCTTGAGCGCCTCGAGGTTCTTGACCGGCTTGATGTCGGCCAGCGAGCCGGGCAGGAACGCCCGCACGCCGACGTCGACGGTCAGGCCGCCCTTGATGCGGTCGATGACCCGGCCCTTGATGACGCGGCCGTCCCGGAAGCTCTGCTCCACTTCGGTCCAGACCCGCATCTTGGCGGCCTTGGTGTACGAGAGCAGCACATGGCCCTCGACGTCCTCGGTCCGCTCCAGCAGCACTTCCACTTCGTCCCCGACGTTGACCGGGATGTTGCCCTCGGCGTCGAGGAACTCGTCGAGCGGGATCAGCCCCTCCGACTTGTACCCGACGTCGACGACGACCGAGTTGGATCGGATCGCCACCACCTTGCCGCGCACGATCTCGCCCTCGGCGAGATTGCGCAGCGTGTTGTCGTAGAGCGCGAGAAACTGCTCGTACGCCTGCCGGTCCTCGGCGCTGACTTCCTCGTCGAAGTTCACGCGCTCCTTGTCCATCGAAACCATAAGCCGCACTGCCTCCTTGGCTTTTCAGATTCAGGCCGTAGCCTGTTGTTCCCGGTGGGAAGTCCGAGACCTGCTCGGGAGAGTCGGGGCTCGAAGACCGAGAAGTATAAGCACCCGTGGGACTTGGAGTCAAACAGCGGGCCCGGCGGCGGCCCGTCGCGCGGCGTCGGCCACCACCGGCGCCGGGTCGCCGGCCGCCCGGGCGAGCGCCGCCGCGGCGCGGGGGGACGGATCACCCGCCAGGGCGTGGGCGGCATTGCGCCGCAGCCCGTCGTGGCGGGCCCGCTTGAGCGGACTGCCCCGGAACCGTTCGCGGTAGCTCTCCTCGTCCAGTTCGAGCAGGCCGACCAGGTCGAGGCTCCGCCGTCGCTCGGGCACCGCGAACTCGGGGTGGTCGACCGCCCCGGAGCGGCCGTTCCATGGGCAGACCTCCTGGCAGCGGTCGCAGCCGAAGACCCAGTCGGTCAGCGCGCCAGCGATCTCGTCCGGGATCTCGCCGCGCTGCTCGATCGTCCAGTAGGAGATGCAGCGCCGGGCGTCGAGTCGCCACGGTTCCGGCAGCGCCCCGGTCGGGCAGGCGTCGAGACAGCGGTGGCAATCGCCGCACAGGTCGGCGACCGGCGAGTCGGCCGGCAGGTCGAGGGTGGTCAGCACCTCCCCCAGCAACAGATAGGAGCCGACCTCGGGGTTGAGCAGGTTGGTGTTCTTGCCGATCGCGCCCAGGCCGGCGCGGGCGGCCAGCTCGCGCTCGAGGACCGGCGCGGTGTCGACGCAGGCGCGGCAGCGCGCCGGTGCCCACTCCGCCTCGATGAAAGCCGCCAGCTCCTTCAGGCGCTCACGCATGAAGCCGTGGTAGTCGTCGCCGCGGGCGTAGCGCGCCACCTTGGGCCACAGGTCGCCGCGCGGCTCGGCCTCGCCGGCGAGCGGGGCGTAGCGCAGGCCGACCACCAGGGCGCTGCGCGCCCCAGGCAGCAGGCGGCGCGGATCGGCGCGCAGGTCGGCATAGCGCTCCATCCACTGCATGCCGGCCTGGTCGCCGCGCGCCAGCCAGCGCTCGAGAGCGGACGCGGTGGCGGCCGGGCCGAGGCGGGCCACGCCGGCGAGGTCGAAGCCGGCCTCGCGGGCACGCGCCTTGATCCGCTCCGCCGCGGCGCCGGCGTCGAACTCCCCTGCCATGCGGCAATCCTACGCGGCGGCCGCGATAGACTGCCGGGCGCAGCGCCGGACGATTCAGGTTCGCGCCGCATCTGGGAGAACTATGGACATCTTCGATTCGGTCGTGGCCCACGGGCACGAGCGCGTGCTGATCTGCTCCAATCCGGACGCCGGCCTCAAGGCGATCATCGCCATCCACTCGACGGTTCTCGGTCCCGGCCTCGGCGGGGCCCGCATGTGGTCGTACGCCTCGACGGCGGACGCGCTGACCGACGCCCTGCGGCTGTCGCGCGGCATGACCTACAAGGCCGCCGCCGCCGGCCTCCACCTCGGCGGCGCCAAAGCGGTGATCCTGGGCGACTCGAAGACGCAGAAGAGCGAGCCGCTGATGCGCGCCTTCGGTCGCTTCGTCGAGTCGCTGGGCGGCGGCTACATCACCGCCGAGGACGTCGGCACCGACACCGACGACATGGAGATGATCCACGCCGAGACGCGCTGGGTGACCGGACTGCCGGTCGACCGCGGCGGCTCGGGCGATCCGTCGCCGGTGACGGCGCGCGGGGTCCATCAGGGGATGAAGGCGGCCGCGCAGCGGGTCTGGGGCACGCCGTCGCTCTCCGGCCGCACGGTGGCGGTGCAGGGCCTCGGCAGCGTGGGCGGCTACCTGGCCGGCTACCTGGCCGCCGAGGGGGCGAAGGTGATCGGCTGCGACATCGACGCCGAGGCCTGCGCCGAGGCGCGTGACCGCAGCGGGGTCGAGATCGTGCCGCCGGCAGACATCTTCGACGTCGACTGCGACGTCTTCTCGCCCTGCGCGCTGGGGGCCGGGATCAACGAGACGACGATTCCGCGGCTGAAGGCCAAGGTGGTCGCCGGGGCGGCCAACAACCAGCTCGCCCAGGAGGACCGCGACGGCGCCGAGCTGCACCGCCGCGGCATCCTCTACGCTCCCGACTTCGTCATCAACGCCGGCGGGCTGATCAACGTCTACAACGAGTACATCGGCTACGACCGCGAGCGGGCGCTGCGGATGGCCGACGGCATCTTCGGCACGACGCTCAAGGTGTTCGAGATCGCCGAGCGCGACGGCATCCCCTCCTACCTCGCCGGCGAG
This sequence comes from uncultured Thermoanaerobaculia bacterium, assembly GCA_964618415.1. Classification (GTDB taxonomy): domain Bacteria; phylum Acidobacteriota; class Thermoanaerobaculia; order Multivoradales; family JAGPDF01; genus JACTMI01. The sequence continues at coordinate 5,594 of CAZUAT010000061.1, read as the reverse complement.
CGCCTCGCCGAAGAGCGGATCGCCGCCGTCCGCCGCCTCGGCCCCCGCCACTGGGAACGCACCGCCCTCGAGCGCGTCCCGATCCGGCCCTGAGGTGACCGGCTACGAGTCGAGGCGCTCGCTCAGCTCGTCGTCGCCCGCCTCGCCAGCGGTTCCTTCGACGAGCGAGAACCGCTGCGGATCGAGGGCCGCGCAGACGAGGCCGACGATGGGAGAGAGCAGCAGCAGCCAGCCGCTGGCCTCCTCCAGGAAGGTGCCGCTGCGCGCACTGGCATAGCCCCCGGCACCCGTAGAGGCGCTGCCCAGAAAGCCGAGCACGGCGTTCGCGGCTCGATGCGCCCACGCCGGCAGGTGTCGATTGGAAATCATCGCGCCGCGCGCCACTCTGGTGGCCAGCTTGTCACAGGCCCGTCAGGCTGAACCCTGCTGGCCATCCCGCGCCCGGGCGTTGTCCGGCCGGGTGGCGCGCCAGAGGACGGCGAATGCCGCCGCCATCGCCACCAGGCCGGTGGCGATGCGGGAGGGGCTGGAGAGCATCAGGTCGCCGATCGAAGGCGACCAGAACGCCCGGAACGGGCTGGTGATCGCGACCACCTCGACGGCGATGCCGATTCCTGCGACTGCGCAGAGCGCGATCCGGAGGCACGGCCGGCGCGCCTGCTCGCGCCAGGCGAGCGCCACCGGCACCGCGAGCAGCGGCAGCACCGGCACCAGGAGGCGCTGCCCGAAGCCCGAGCCTCCCCGCCAGTCGATCCAGGCCGCATTCAGCGCGTAGTAGCCGAGGAAACAGCCCAGCGCCAGCACCGCCCACGCTTGCGGCCGCGCCCGCCGCAGCAGGAGCAGCGCGAACACCGTCACCGGCGCGAACCAGAGCAGGCCGCGCGCCGGATCGAGGGCCAGCCCCACCGCGCCTTCGCGCAGACTCCCGAGCTGAAAGCGCTGCGGGAAATCGATCCAGGACGAGCCGTAAAGCAGGCCGTTGCGCGCTATGAATGCCGCGGCGGATGCGGCCATTCCCGGCAACAGCCTGAAGACGGTGTGCCCGCCATGCTCGAGGACGGCCCACGCGCAGATACCGGCCGCGGGGATCAGCGCCGGCTCCTTGACGAAGAACGCCGCGCCAAGTACGAGTCCTGCGAAGAGAACGCGTCGCTCCAGCACCAGCCAGATCGCCCCCAGGAGCAGGCCGGCCAGCCACGGCTCGGTGAAGAACGTACGACCGTAGAACCAGAGCGGGGTCGAGAACCAGGTGATCGCGGCGACCCAGCGTCCCGCGCGCCGGTCTTCGAGCGCCTCGCCTGCGATCGCCGCGAGGGCCAGGAAGCCCACGCAGCTGAGACCGATCGTCAGCAGCCCGAGCAGGAGGTCCGGCATCCCCGGCGCGCCCAGGGCGTAGCCGACGGCCAGCAGTGGCGCCGCCAGGGTCGGCATGCCGATCGGGTGGCTCGGCACCCGCCCGGCCGGCTTCTCCACCAGGTGCTCGTCCAGCGTCTTGCCGAGCGCCCGGCTCCCCGCCCAGGGCCGCACGCCCGCGGCCGACTCGGCGTACTGATTGGATGGGTCGAAGTCAAAATCGGTGGCGAGCGAGGACGCCACCGCTGCGTAGTGCGGCTCGTCGCCACCGATCAGTTCCGGGCGCACCAGGAACGGCACGGCGATCAGGACGAGCGGCAGCCACGCAGCCCGTGCCGCACGGACGCCGCCGGTCATCGCTCCTGCCTCCGCGTCCGGCGCACCGGGCGCCTACTTCTTCGGCTTCTTCCCTCCCACGCCGGGGACGGAGGTGACCTGGCGCATCCAGTCGGCGACCTGGGCTTCGTCGAGGGCGGCGAGGGAGCGCAGTTCGACGCCGCGGGTCGCTTTGCCCATCGCGACGGGGGTGACCGGCGGCACCGGGCGGAGGTTGACGCCGTTGATGAACATCAGCTTGACGTGGCCGTCGAAGGCGCCGCAGCAGAAGCACCAGCCGTCGCCGACGCCGTAGTACGACATCCCCCACTTGATCGACCGCTCGAGGCCGGGCAGCGTCTCGGCGGCCAGCGCGTCGACGCGCTCGGCGATGCGGCGGTAGGGCTGCGGCAGCGTCGCGATGTAGGCGAGCACCGGCTCGTCGCCCGCCGCCGCTTTGGCCGCGCTCGCCTTGCCCGTCACCATCGACTTCGGCAGGGCCGATTTCGCCTTGCGAGCCGCGGGCTTCGCCGGCTTCGTCGGTTTGGACGGCTTCGAGGTTCGGACCTGCGGTTTCGAGGTCGAACTCTTGGTGGTCTTCCGGATGGCCATGGGTTCTCCTGGAACGGCCTTGGACTGGCACGGATCGATCGACTGTGCCGAATCCTAGCAGTCCGGGAGCCCTCTACCGCCCGATCCCGTCAGCGGCGTACGGGATGTAGCCGCACGCTCCCTGGAGGACGAGCACCGGCGGTTCGTTCTCGCGCAGTCGTGGCCGCGCATCCGTCAGGTCGCCGAACCAGTACGCGCTCTTTCGGGTTCCGCATTTCGGCAGGAGCGGTCCGCGACCACCGGCCCGCTTCCCAAGAACGCAAACGGCGCCGCAGCCGCCGAACTGGCCAGCTGCGACGCCGTCGTCACGCGCGAGACTGCGCGGTTCGCTGCCTTACCAGGTGCAGCCGTAGGCGGCGACCTGCGTCTGCGCGACCTCGATCGCCTGCTTGCAGGCGGCCTCGAGTCCAGCCTTGCCCTCCGGGGTCGCCGCAGCCTGCTTCCAACTCGCGCGGGAGGCGTCGAGGGCCGCCTTGACCTGCTCGCGCGCCTCGGCCGGGACGTGGGCCTCGAGGCAGGCTTCCCACTTGCTGATGTACTCGTCGCACGCGGCGACGCCGATCTCACCGGCGGCGGCCTCCTCGGCCGGAGCCATCGCAGCCTCCTCCGCCGGGGCCGTCGCGGCCTCCGCGGCCGGCGCCGTGGCCTCGGCCGTGCTGGCAGCCGGCTCAGCCGGGGCGGCGGTCTCCGCCTTCGGCTTGCAGGCCGTCAGGGCGAGGGTGGCGGTCGAAAGAAGCACGAGGGCGAGGATTCGCAGTGAACGCATGAGCTCTCCTGGTTGTGTGCTGCGGTTCAACGGGTAGATACGTCATTCCGACGTAACGGGTGACAGAGGCGCCGCGCAAACGCACGCGGAGTCGAATCCCGACGCAGCCCGCCTCTCACTTGGTCCCGCTATCGTATAACCAGTCGCCGAAAACCAGTAGCGTGACGACAAAGTCGATCTGCTGGGCCCAGACGAGCCGAAGAAGCCGCGGGTGTCCACCACCGGTGGCAGCACAAGTCCAACAGAATCTAGCGCTCTGGTAGCCTGGTCACCGGTCCATGCGCTACTGGTGGGTGAACCAGAACCAGACCTGGCGCCACGAGGTGGCCGGCGGATATCTCTGGTCGCCGAAGCGCAAAGCGAACGGCAACCGCAACCCTTTCTACGAGTTCATGCGCGAGGTCGCTCCTGGCGATCTCGTTTTCTCGTTTGCCGAAACGCGGATCCTCGCGGTGGGTGTGGCGACGTCGTACGCCTATGAAGCCGCGAAGCCGGTGGAATTCGGAGCGGCAGGACGCAACTGGGAGGCAATCGGCTGGCGCGTCGACGTCAGCTTTCAGCAGATTCCCAGCCACTTCCGTCCCAAGGACTGGATCGAGCTGCTGCGTCCGCTGATGCCGAGTAAGTACGCACCGCTCGATGGGAACGGCAACGGCTCGCAGAGCATCTACCTGACGGAGCTGCCGCGCGCGTTCGCGCTCCAGCTCGCCGATCTGATCTCCGCCGAGATTGGCGCTCTGGCGCGCTCCGAGCAAGTCGCAGAGCCGACGATCGAGGCTCCGAATCCCGAGCTCGAGATGTGGGAGGAGCACATCCGCCACAAGATTGCCGCGGACACGACGCTCCCGGATACCGACAAGGCCCAGCTGATCGTCGCTCGCCGCGGACAGGGCCTGTTCCGCACCCGCGTCCAGCAGTTCGAAACCCGCTGCCGCATCACCGGCGTCGATCGTCCCGAACACCTGCGCGCCAGTCACACCAAGCCGTGGCGCGACGCCACCAACGAAGAGCGCCTCGACGGCGAGAACGGCCTCCTCCTCACCCCTTCGATCGATCACCTCTTCGACCGCGGCTTCATCTCCTTCCGCAACGACGGCCGCCTCCTCGTCTCCCCCGTCGCCCACCACGTCTCCCTCGAGCGCATGGGCGTCCCCGTCGCCACCGAGCTGCAGACGCCGGCGTTCACAGCCAGGCAAAGCGCGTATCTCGAGTTCCACCGGGACGCGGTGTTCCTTCAGGCGAGCACGCGTGCCGGCTGACAGGTGTCCGCGGCCGACGAACCGAGCGAAGCCTCGAACGAGCGGCGCGCGCCCCTAGCGCTGGACGAAGCGCAGGCTGTTGCCATCGGGATCGTCGACGTAGAACTCACGAGTCCCCCACGTTTGATCCACCGGTCCTTCGTGCACCGGGGAGTTGGGGTCTCCGGGAGTCACCAGTCCGCGGTCCAGGTAGCGCCTGAAAAGAGCGTCGACCTCGTCGGTCAGCACCACCACGGCCTGACCAAAGCATCCATCGCCGGCGTGGCTCGACAGAAAGATCCGATCCGCTCCCCTGCCGAGCACGCAGAACGCTGGGTCGCCTCCCGCAGGGTCGCCATCCACGAGCACGAAGTCGAGAGTCCCCGTGTAGAAACTGACCGCCGATTCGATGTCGCGGCAGCGTATGGTGGGGATGATGGGCATGCCAGGAATCTCCTTCACAGCTTTCCGGTCGGCATGACCTGCGGCACGCGAGCGGTCCGGTGCACAGGCGACGCATGCGTCGCGCCTACGGGTGTGGGGCGATCCGGTGCGTCAGTTGGTCGACCAGTTGGTCGATGCCCGCCGTGGACGTGTCGATGCGGATGGCGTCGGGGGCGGGGGTGAGGGGGGAGTGGGGGCGGGCGCGGTCGCGGGCGTCGCGGTCGGCGAGGTCGGCTTCGACCTGTTCGAGGGTGGCGGGGGTGCCGGCGGCGATGAGGTCTTGGTAGCGGCGGCGGGCGCGCACTGCCGGCGGGGCTTCGAAGAAGAACTTGAACGGGGCGTCCGGCACGACGCGGGTGCCGATGTCGCGGCCCTCCATCACCCCACCGTGGCGGCCGGCCAGCTCGCGCTGCAGCGTCACCATCCGCTCGCGGACCTCCGGGTGCACCGCCGCGCGAGACGTCGCATCGGCCACCTCCGGCGTGCGGATGCGCGACTCCACCGGCTCGCCCGCCAGCAGCACCCGCGCGCTGCCGTCCGGCTCCACCCGCAGTTCGATCCGCGCCTCCGGCAGCGCCGCCGCCACCGCCGCGCGATCGTTCGGATCCACCCCGCGATCGAGCAGATGCAGCGTCAGCGCGCGATACATCGCCCCCGTGTCGAGATACGGCAGACCGAGCCGGGCCGCCAGCAGGCGGGCCACCGTGCTCTTGCCCACCCCGGCCGGACCGTCGATCGCGACCACCACGGGGCGCGACATACCGGATGCGCTCACCGCTCGGCCTCCATGAGCGTCCAGCCGCGCGCCTCCAGCGCCGCCGCGAGCGAGTGCACCGCCTCGGGCAGGACCGAGATGTCGGCGAAGC
>CAZUAT010000060.1:0-17061 GCA_964618415.1 uncultured Thermoanaerobaculia bacterium | reverse complement strand
GCCCGGTCGTGGCACGGGACGAACTGGCGCGGTTCGCGGTGCGGCCTGGCGCGCGCCGAGACTGCGGCCTAGAAACTCCGGTCGTCCGCGCTGGGGCCGTAGACGGAGGGGACGGGCGCCTCGTTGAGACGCAGGTAGACGGTGAGCTGGCCGCGGTGGTGCGCGAGGTGGTTGAACGTGTCGGCGATCACCACATGGCGCGGGTTCTCGAGCACGACGTTGCCGCCAACCAGCAGTTTCCACGGCGTCGCCAGGAAAGCGTCGTCTGTGCCGGCGAGCGCTTCAACGGCCTGGCGCGCCGCGTCGTCCTGGAGCGCCACCAGCTCGGCTGTCGTGCTCCAGGTCGGCGGCTGGTAACCGCCTCCGCCCGGCGGGTTGAGGTCGAGCTCGTCCTGGCGGATCGCCATTGCGATCCAGGTCGGCATCGTCGCCACCAGCGTCGCCAGGTAGCCGAGCGCCATCGACTTCGGGTGCGGCTTCCAGTCGGGGTGCCCCGCAGGAACGTTGGCAAGAACGCGGCGCGAGATCGGCATCTCGCGATCGAGCTGGGCGGCGAAGAAATCGGTCATCTTCATCGGCGTCTCCTTCCGGCCGGATCGGTCCGACCCGGACACCGAGAATAGTCGTGGAGCCGGGCGAGGCGAAGCGCCGGCTTCCCGGTTCGCGTGGCTCAGCTGGCCCCTGGGGCCGGATTCACCTGTTCGTTGGCTTCTCGCTTGGCCTGGTCGGCGAGCACCGAGTCGCGGTAGTGCTCGCTGAACGTCTTGCCGTCCTTCTGCTTGCCGAGCCGGTCGAGCCGGCGGAGCCAGCGAGGCGCCTCGGGCTTGAGTACGACCTCGTCCTTGGCGAACAGGCCCCCCAGGTCGCCGAGCAGCTTGAGCCCCGCGAAGACGAGGAAGAGCCCATGTGGGCCGTCGAGCATCGCCATCGCGCCCATGCCGAAGATGATCGTCAGGTGGGTGAGGAACATCCGGCCCTGCGCCCGCTCGGTCACCCGCTCGATCCAGGCAAACGGCCGTTCGCGCAGGCCGACGAGGTCGATCAGCAGGCCGAGGACGAGCAGCACCGCGATGCCGGCCAGGCCGAGGCCGAGGTGCTCGAACGAGACGTCCTCGGAGGAGCCGCCCTTCTCCGGCAGCACGGACAACGCGATGATCCAGACGAACAGGCCGTGGGCGAGGGTGAACGGCACCATCACGCCGAGAAAGCCGTGCAGAAACGTCGGCCGGCCTCGCCGCTTTCCATCGCCCGGAGTCGACTCGGCCAGACGACGGCCACCCGCATCCCGGTTGGAGGTCAGCGCCGGCGTCGCCCAGTGCCCGGCGCGGCCCGTCCAGCGGCGGTGCAGCACCGCACGCAGCGATACCAGCACGATCACCAGCACGGTCTCGAGCCAGTAGAGCAACAGCGTCGTGCCGACCGACCAGCCGTCGCCGAGGAAGCCGGCCGCCGGCACACCGTTGACGCCGAGCACCTGCAGCAACCGGCCGAGGCCGGGGATCCGTTGAGCGAAGCGGGCCATTACCCGCCTAAACGTGAAAACCGCTTCGGAGAGGACATCGAGGGATCCGGTCGCAGGGTCAGGGGATGCCGTGCCGTCGCCGCTTTTCCCACAGCCCCTTGCGGCTGATGCCGAGCAGCTCCGCCGCGGCGCCCTGATGGCCGCGGGTGTGCGCGAGGGCGGCGACGATTGCCGCCCGCTCCGCCTCGGCCAACGTCGACGGCCGCGGCGCCGAGGCACCAGTCGGCGGCGGCGGATCCAGCTCGTCCGCGTCGGCCGCCAGCAGAGCGCGTTCGAGGAGGTTGCGCAGCTGGCGCAGGTTGCCCGGCCAGTCGGCCTGGGGCATCCAGGCTCGGGCGCGCGCCGACAGGCGCACCGCGGGGCGGTCGAACCTGGCCGCCAGGTCGCGCAACATCGCCTCAGCGATCGGCAGCACGTCGCCCGGGCGCCGGCGCAGCGGTGGCAGTTCGAAGGTGAGCACTTCGAGTCGCCAGTAGAGGTCGGCGCGAAACAGGCCCTGCGCGACGCGGGCAGCCAGGTCGTGCGCGCCGATGGCCACGAACCGGGCGTCGCTCTGGCTCTCGACGCCGCCCAGCGGCGTGTAGAGGTGCTCGGACAGCAGGCGCAGGAGCTTCGGCTGCGCACCGAGCGGCAGCTCCTCGACGTGGTCGAGGATCAGCGTGCCGCCGTGCGCCCGCTCGACCCGGCCGGCGTAGACCCGCTCGGCGCCGGTAAAGGCGCCGGGCCGGTGGCCGAACAGTTCACTCTCGATCAGCGCCGGCGCCAGCGCGCCGGGATCGACTTCCACCAGCGGCCCGTCGCGTCGGCGACTGGCGGCGTGGAGCGCTCGGGCGAGGGCCGAGCGCCCGGTGCCCGGCTCGCCGAGCACCAGTATGGGCGCCTCAGCGACGGCGGCCCGTTCGAGGTGGGGCCGCAGAGCGGCCAGGCTGGGAGAGGAGTCGGTCAGCGCGGCGAGCGCGCCGCCGGTCACGACGCGAAGTCCGCCGTGACGTCCGGAGCGTCGCTCCACAGGCGCTCGAGCCCGTAGAAGCGGCGGCGCTCCTCGAGGAACACGTGCACCACCAGGTCGCCGTAGTCGAGCAGTATCCACTGCCCCGCCGCCTGCCCCTCGACGTGGATCGGGCGCTCGCCAACCGCACGCAGGGCCTCTTCGATCCGTTCCGCGATCGCCTGCACCTGGCGCTCGTTGGCGCCGCTGGCAAACAGGAAGTAGTCGGCGAAGTCGGCGATCGAGGCCAGCGAACGCACGCGCAGATCGTCGGCCTTGGTGTCTGCGGCAGTGCGCAGGGCGATCCGGACGCGCTCCGCGAGAGGGACGGCGGAAACGGCTGGCGGATTCGTCGCGGTCATCGATAGAGATCGTACTTGCGGACGAATGCTAGCACCCGGGGGTCGAGCCATCCGTCGGGCACCGGCTCGCCGGCGGCGAGGCGCTGGCGGATGTCGGTCCCCGAAGCGGGGTGCGAGAGCGACTCGATCCACTCGACCCGGGCACGGCTCAGGCGCGCGGCCACGGCGGGCGTCAGGCCAGACAGCACTTCCCGCCGCCAGGCACCCGGGCGGACCGCCACGGCGAGCGTCGCCAGCTCGAGGATCTCCTCCCAGCGCCGCCAGGTGTGCAGCTGGGCGAGCGAGTCGGAACCGATGAGCAGATGGAGGGAGGCGTCCGGCCGTACCGCGGCGAAGTGAGTCAGCGTGTCGACGGTGTAGCTTGGCGCGGCGGTCGACAGCTCGAAGTCCGACACCTGCAGATCGCGCTCGTCGAGCAGCGCCAGCTCGGCCATCGCATAGCGCGCCGTGGCCGCGGCCTGATTGCCCGCCGGCTTGTGTGGCGGCCGGCCGGTCGGCAAGACGGTGACCCGATCGAGTTGCAGCGCCTGCTGAGCGACCCTCGCCACGGCGGCGTGACCGCCGTGAAACGGGTCGAAGGTGCCGCCGAACAGTCCGAGCTTCATCGATCCGCTCTCCGTGCGCCGCTCGGAGTGATCACGAGCGTCATCGCGATTCCTCCAGCCGCCGCGCCAGCTCGGTCACCAGTTCGCCCACGCCCTCGCCGGACGCCGCGCTGATCTCGAACAGGCGCTCCCCCCGGCGCGCCGCCGCCGCTCGCAGCTGCTCCCTGCGCTCCTCGCGCGCCGCATCGAGCTTGCTGCCGACCAACACCCTCGGGCGCTCGAGCAGGTCGGTGCGGAAAGCCCCCAGCTCGCGCTCGACCACCTCGAGGTCGTCGGCGGCCGAGTCCTCGAACGCCGACAGGTCGACCAGATGCACGAGGACCCGACACCGCTCCACGTGCTGCAGGAACTGAATGCCGAGTCCCGCCCCCTGTGCCGCGCCGGCAATCAGGCCGGGCAGGTCGGCGATGACGAACGGAGTCTCGAGCCCGTAGCCGGCGACCACCCCGAGTTGCGGCACCAGGGTCGTGAACGGGTAATCGGCGATCTTGGGCTTGGCGGCCGAAATCACCGAGATCAGCGTCGACTTGCCGGCGTTCGGCAGCCCGACGACCCCGACATCCGCCAGCAGCTTCAGCTCCAGGCGAAGGCGAAACTCCTCACCTTCCTGCCCGTCGCGGGCGAACCGCGGAGCCTGCCGGGTGGCGGTCGCGAAATGCTGGTTGCCCCACCCGCCGTTGCCGCCGCGCGCCACGACCAGCCGTTCGCCCTCGTGCAGGATCTCGCCGACCTGCTCGCCGGTTTCGCTGTTCCAGATCACCGTGCCGAGCGGCACCTTGACCTCGAGGTCCGCGCCGGAGCGCCCGGTGCGGTTCGCCCCCATACCGTGGCGGCCCCGTTCGGCGGCGTAGATCGACGCGAACTGCAGGTGGTAGAGCGTGTTGAGACGGGCGTCACCGATCAACACGACCGAGCCGCCCCGGCCGCCATCGCCGCCCGACGGGCCGCCACGCGGCACGTACTTCTCGCGCCGGAACGCGACGCAACCGTCCCCACCACGGCCGCCACGGACGTGGAGGCCGGCCTGGTCGAGAAAGATCACGGGATGGGGGTCGGCGGCGGCCGACGAGGCGGCGCCGCCGAGCCGAGGCGCGGTCTACTCGGAGACCGGAACGATGTGGACGAACTTGCCGCGCTGGCCGCGGTCCTGGAAGGCGACCACGCCGTCGATCTTGGCGAACAGCGTGTCGTCACTGCCGATCCCGACGTTGCGCCCCGGGTTGAACCGGGTGCCGCGCTGGCGGACCAGAATCGAACCGCCGGAGACCCGCTGGCCGCCAAACGCCTTGATGCCGAGGCGCTGCGCGTTCGAGTCGCGACCGTTCTTCGACGAGCCCTGACCCTTCTTATGTGCCATTGCCGATGACTCCCGGGCGTCTCAGACGACGATCGACTCGACCCGCACCCGCAGGTGATCCTGCCGGTGGGCGTTGCGACGCCGATGCCCCTTGCGCTTCTTGTGCTTGAAAATCCGGACCTTGGGGGCGCGCACCTCGGAGACCAGCGAAGCCTCCACGCGGGCGCCGGGCAGGGTCGGGTTGCCGACCCGCGTACCGTCGTCGCCGAACACCATCAGCACGCGTTCGAAAGCGACCTTCTCACCCTGCCGGCCTTCGACCGGCAGCAGCTCGACGTCGAGGACGTCACCCTTCTCGACCCGGTACTGCTTTCCCCCGGTTTCGATGACTGCGAACATGACGAGACACCTTTCTCAGCTCCCCGGACGGGGAACGGGCAATCTACCACCGCCTCGCCGGGTGGGTCAAGGCGAGCCGTGCCGATGCTAGCGTCGCTCCCGTGCTCGCCCGCGTCCTGACCCGCACCACGGCCCTCGCCTTTCGCGCCCGCGGTTTCCGCCGCGAAACCTACTCGGCCGGCGACTGGCGCCTGCGCATCTATCGGGGCGGGCGGCGGGGCGGCGAGCCGTGGCTGCTCCTCCATGGCCTGGGGGCCACGGCGATCACCTGGCTGCCTTTGGCGCGTCACCTGAGCCGCGACTGCGAACTCGTCCTGCCCGAGCTGTCCGAGCTGGGCGGCAGCCATGGGCCGCGCGCCGCGCCGACGATCGGCGAGGCCGCAGAGCTGGTGGCCGGGCTGGCCCGGACCGCCTTCGACGGCCGTCGCCCGACCGTGGCCGGGATCAGCCTCGGCGGCTGGACGGCGGTGCGCGCCGCCCTGGCCACACCCGGCATGGCCGAGCGGCTGCTGCTGGTCGTGCCCGGGGGGTATCTCGAACAGGACTGGGATCGGATCGAGCGCATGGTGCGCGTCGCCTCTCCCCGGGATACCGAGGAGATCTGGCACGCGCTGTTCGCGCGCCCGCCCTGGTGGCTGCGCGGCGGCCGCCTCGGCATGTACTGGAGCTACTCCTCGCCCGCGGTGCGGGCCGTCCTGGCGACGGTGCAGCGCAGCGACGCCTTCGACGCCGGCGACCTCGCCCGCCTCGACCTGCCGGTCGGCCTGATCTGGGGACGACAGGACACCCTGTTCCGCGTCGAGGTGGGCGAGCGGATGGCCGCCGCCCTGCCGCGGGCGACCCTCACCGTCATCGACAACGCCGCCCACGCCGTGCAGTGGGAGCGCACCCGCGAGTTCTTCGCCGCAGTCGACGCATTCCGGCGTCGGTTCCCCTTGCCCGGGACCACCTCGGAGGCGCAGGATAGGGCTCGATCCGCATCGACCGGGATCTGAGGAGGCGACCATGGCCGCGCCCGAGTATCTGATCTGCCTCAACTGCGAGAACCCCTGCTACAACTTCGAATGGAGCGACAAGGGGGTTACCGAGGCACTGTGCGAAGCCTGCGGCAATGACGAGCCCGACCAGTTCGTCACCGAAGAAGACTTCGACGCCATCGTCGACGAGAAACACTGAATCGAGTCGCGGTTCCTCCGCGCCCGGCTCCCGCTAGGCGCGCGGTTCGTCCCCGAACCCGATCCCGACCGCACGCGCGGTGACCACCAGATCGTCCGCCGGATCGACCCGCTTGAGCCGGTCGACCGCCTCGACGAGCGGCACATCGGTGACCTCCCCGCCACGCAGGCAGACCATGCGCCCGAAGCGGCCGGCGACCGCCAGCTCGGCCGCTCGATGACCGAGCCGCGTCGCCAGGATGCGATCGAACGGGTTCGGCGACCCGCCGCGCTGGAGGTGCCCGAGCACCGTCCACCGGATCTCGTGCTCGATGTGCGGCTTGAGGTCCTGCGCCAGCCGCTCCGCAGCGCCGCCCAGCCGCGGATGGCCGTCCCCTGCGTCCAGAGTGCGGTAAGACGCCGAGCCGCCCTGAGGCAGTGCGCCCTCGGCGACGACGACCAGCGAGAACGCCTGGCCGCGGGCGGCGCGCTCTTCGATCTTGGCCTCGACGGCGTCGATCCGGTACGGGATCTCCGGGATCAGGATCACGTCCGCCGCCCCAGCGAGTCCGGCATGCAGGGCGATCCAGCCGGCGTCACGCCCCATCACCTCGAGCAGCATCACCCGGTGGTGGCTCTCGGCGGTGTCGCGCAGCCGGTCGAGGGCGTCGGTCGCGGTCTCGATCGCGGTCCAGAAGCCGAAGGTGTAGTCGGTCGCCTCGAGATCGTTGTCGATCGTCTTGGGCACGCCGATCACGGGCAGCCCGCGGTCGCCCAGTTCGCGCGCGATCTTGAGGCTGCCGTCACCGCCGATCACCACGATGGCGTCGAACCTCGCCGCGCGGGCGTTGTCCAGGACCTCCTGCGAGCGGTCTGAGACCGCGCCGCCGGCGGTCCGAAAGGCAAACGGGTTGGAACGGTTGGTGCAGCCGAGCACCGTGCCGCCCTTGCGCACCAGGTCGCGTACCTCCGTGCCGGTGAGCGGCTGGTAGCGCTGCTCGAGCAGGCCCTGGAAGCCGTCCAGCACACCGACGGTTTCCAGCCCGCCCAGCCGCTCGGCGGTGCGCACGACCGCCCGCAGGACCGCATTGAGGCCAGGCGCGTCGCCGCCGCCGGTCAGCACGGCAATTCGCTTGATCGACATGGCGCGCATTCTAAGCGCGCCGCTCCCGGTCAGACCGGAGCGGCGGTGGCCGCGGCGGGCGGTGTGGCGTCGGCAGGCTCGGCGGAGGGCGGCTCGGCGAGCGGCAGCGACACCCAGAAGCGCGAGCCCCAGCCCTCCTCGCTTTCGAACGCCAACGAGCCGCCGTGGGCGAAGGCGATCCGGTCGGCAATGGCCAGGCCGAGGCCGGTGCCGCCCCTGCGATTGGTGAAGAAGATCTCGAAGATCCGCGCCCGGTCACCCTCGGCGATGCCGCGGCCGTTGTCGCGTACCGACAGCTCCACTCGGTTGCCGTCCCGCCGCGCCGACAGCACGATCTCGGGACGCCGCCCGCTCCCCTCCGTGGCGTTGAGCGCGTTCTGCATCAGATTGAGCAGCAGCTGCTGGATCTGCTCCGGATCGACCTGGACCCAGTTGTCGAGCTCATCGGCATCGACTCGGATCTCGGCGCCCCGGTTCGCCGCCTGAAAGGCCAGCACCTCGCTCGCGGCGCGCAGCAGGTCGGCGGCCGGCAGCGTCTGCAGTTTGAGCGCACGCGGCCGCGCGTACGCCAGAAAGTCGGTCACCAGCCGCTCCAACCGACCGATTTCGGTGCGGGTGATGGTGAGCAGCCGCTGCGCAGTCGGGTCGCTGTGTGCTGAGCCGAGATCCTCCTCGAGCATCTGCATATTGAGATTGAGCGAGTTGAGCGGGTTGCGGATCTCGTGCGCCAGGCCAGCCGCCAGGGTCCCCAGGTAGGCCAGGCGCTCGGACTCCGCCGCCTGATATTCGAGCTTTTCCCCGCGCCGGATGAGCACCCAGATCAGCACGAAGGCTCCGGCGACGATGACCAGCGTCAAGCTGCCGATCAGGGTCGTCTGGCGCAGCAGCTCGATGCGCAGCTGGGCGACGCGGCGCTCCATCTCCGTCTGGCTGATCCCGATGCGCAGCGAGCCGAAGTCGCCGATCGGTACGGTTACGTCGAGCGTTCCCGGGTCGACGGCCGGCAGTTCGCGTGTCTCCTGGCGCTCGACCGTGCGCGTCTCGATTCGCGCCTGAGCGGGACTGAGCTCCGGCGGACGCTGTTCGGCGCGCAGCTGCTCGGGCGGCGGCGGCACGGCGATCTGGGCCTCGCGCCGCTCCTTCATCACCAGCACGCCGTGGCGATCGGTGATCTCGACCGTCTGGACGATCCGCCGCTGGCGCAGCACCGAGTCGATGTAGGTCTGCGTCTCCTGCTCGAGGGCGACGGCGGTGAAAAGGTCGCCCCCTGTCTGTTCGGCGCTCTGGTTGAGCCGGCCGGCCAGCGCCTGGGCCTCCGCCCGGGTCTCGAGCAGGGTGCGGTCGAGCTCGCGCTGCGACAGGGAGCGGAAGATCAGCCAGCCGAACAGGCCGATGTCCAGGATGATGAACAGGCCGACCAGCCCGGCGATCAGCCAGAAACGGCGGATCGGCCGCCGCACCCCGGATCGCGTCACGTTGGCCACGCTAGCACTCGCACCTCCGAGGGTGCAGCAGAAGTCGTTCCAGGCTCAGCAGTTAGCATATGTGACTTCCAAATACGCAGATTTATTCCGAAAGCCGAAATAATCGTCCAAATCTTAGTGTTGGAATATCCGAATCAGGCGGGAACTGGCTCCCGCCCGGCTAATCTGGGAGGCATCATGACTCACGGACTGATCCGCTGGAACCCCGAGACCGGCCTGCTGCGCGGCCGCATGGACCAGGTCTTCAACCAGATGCTGCGCGATTTCTGGAACCCGACGCCGAGCGAGGCGACCGGAAACCGTGCCTGGATGCCTGCGGTGGACATCCGGGAGGAGGCCGACGCGCTCGTCCTGACTGCCGAGCTGCCCGGTCTGACCAAGGACCAGGTCGACGTCACGCTGGAGAACAACGTCCTGACCATCGCCGGTGAGCGCAAGTTCGACAACGAGCAGCTGGAGGCCACCTATCATCGCATCGAACGCTCCTACGGCGCCTTCAGCCGCTCCTTCACGCTGCCGTCGACGGTGCACACCGACAAGGTCGACGCCACGTTCACCGACGGTGTGTTGACGGTCCGGCTGCCCAAGCAGGAGGCGTCGAAGGCGCGCAAGGTGATGGTGCGCTGACCGACGGCGCCAGTATGCGCGCCAGCTGGCGCGCCACCAGCGGGAGCCATCCGCGGCTCCCGCTTTTCATTTCCGCCGACATTCTCTAGCATCGACCCCGCATCATGCGGAGAGTGATGACGTTTTTCGTCGTCCCGGCGTGCGCGGTGGCATGCACGGGCCTGGCAGTCGGCTGCGCGCCGCCGGTCGGGACGACGACGCACGCGCCGGCGCCGATCACGCTGGCCACGACCGTCGACCTGGCGGGCGTCAACGAATTGATCGCAGGCAGCAGTCGGTTCAGCACCGAGATCCTCGACCAGCTGCAGCTGCACCTGCTCGATGAGCAGACGGACTGGTCCGTCGGCCCGCCCAGCATGGCGGCGGGCCTCGCCGACTCCTGGACGGTCGCGCCCGACCGACGCAGCGTCACGATGCGCCTGCGCGCCGACGCCCGCTGGAGCGATGGTCGACCGGTCACCGCCGACGACGTCCTGTTCACGTTCGCCGCGCAGACCTCCCCGGCCGTCGCCTGGGTCTACTCGAACTCCAAGCAGCTCGTCGCGGGTGTCGACGCCCTCGATGCACGCACGGTGCGCTTCCGGCTGCAGTCCGACTGCCCGGCACCGCTGGTCGAGATCAACGACGGACGCATCCTGCCGGCCCACGCCTGGCGCGAGCTGCCGTTCGAGCGCTGGCACGCCAGCCCGGGCTGGTTCCGCGAGCGCAGCGTCGCCAGCGGGCCGTTCCAGCTCGCCAGCTGGCGTCCGGGCGTCGACTTCACGCTCGAAGCCAACCCGTACTTTCACGACCCCGATCCGCACGGGCCCCGGCGGATCGTCGTGCGTGTGGTGCCGGATCCGGCGGCGGCGGTCGAGCGACTGCGAGCTGGCGAGTTCGACTTCTTCGACGGCCTCTCCCCGCGACAGGCCGAGCGCCTGCGCGACGTCCCGCGCCTGCGCATCGTCGCCACCGAGACCGGCCAGTTCGACTACATCGGCTGGAATCTGCGACGCCCGCCGTTCGACGACCCGGCCGTGCGGCGCGCGCTGACGATGGGCATCGATCGCGAGGAGCTGGTGTCGACGCTCTGGCGCGGCTGGGCGCGCGTGGCGACCGGCCCGGTGCCGGCCGGAGCGTGGGCCCACGACACAGAGCTGGCCCCCTGGCCGTACGACCCGGCGGCAGCCGCGGCGCTGCTGACCGAGCGCGGCTGGATCGACCGCGACGGCGATGGCGTGCGCGAGCGCGACGGCCAGCCGTTCCGCTTCGTCCTGCTGACCAACACCGGCAATCGGATCCGGATCGATGCCGCGACTCTGATCTGCGAGCGACTGCGTCGGCTCGGTATCGACGCGACGCCCCGCGCGGTCGAGATGCAGCTGCTCACCGACCTCAACCTGGCCGGGCAGTTCGACGCCACGCTGGCTGGCTGGTCGATCGACACGACCTTCGATCTGCGTCCGTGGTTTCACTCCTCCGAGATCGAGGGGGGCTGGAACTTCGTCGCCTACCGCGACGCCGAGGTCGACCGCCTGCTGGCCGCCGCCCGCGCGACCTCCGACCTGGCAATCGCGCGCCGCCACCTGGTCGCCGCCCAGCGACGACTGCACGACGACCAGCCGTACACCTTCCTCTGGGAGCCGCGGCGGCTGACCGCCGTGGCCGCCGATCTCGAAGGCGTCGAGATCCGGCCGCTCGGCGCCCTGAGGAACCTGCACCGGTGGCGCCGCCGCTGATCCTGCCCCGGCCCGCCGCCGTCAGGAGTGCGCGATGCCGGGGCTGATCGCCCGCCGGCTCGGCGCCTCCGCGCTGCTGACCGCGCTGATCCTCGTCCTCAGCTTCGGGCTCGCCGAGGCCCTGCCGGGCGGACCCGGTGGCGTCGCGGAAGACCCGCGTGTCTCGCCGGCGCAAGCCGAGCGCCTGCGCGCTGCCTGGGGCCTGGATCGCCCGGTCACCGAGCGATTCCTCCGCTTCGTCGGCGGGACGGTGCGCGGCGACTGGGGCCCCTCGCTGTCACGCCAGCGGCCGGTCGCCGAGGTGCTGGCCGACGCGATCCCCTGGACGCTGCTCCTTGCCGCCGCCGGCCTGGCGATCGAGTTCGTGCTCGGCCTCGCTCTCGGTCTGGCTGCGGCGCGGCGTCCGGGCGGCGCGGTCGACCACCTGGTCCGGGCGGCTGCCGTAACGATCCATTCGATCCCGACCTTCTGGCTGGCGCTCGGCCTGCTGGCCCTGTTCGCGCTGCACTGGCAGTTGCTGCCGGCCGGAGGGATCGGCGATCCGACGGCAAGCGGCTCGGTGCTGGCGCGCATTGTCGATCTGCTCCGCCACGTCACCCTGCCCGCCCTGGCGGTCGGTTTGCCGGCGGCCGGCGGCCTCGCCCACCTGGTGCGCGCGACGCTGGTGGATCCCGTCGACGCACCGCTGCATCTGGCCGCGCGCGCCCGGGGGCTGCGGCCGGCGCGGCGTCTGCTCGTGCACCGGCTGCCGCTCGCAGCCGCGCCGTTGCTGCAGGCGGCCGGCCTGTCGATCGGCTCGGCCCTCTCCGGCGCCCTGGCCGCAGAGGCCGTCTTCGGGTGGCCCGGCGTCGGCCGCATCGCTCTCGACGCCCTGGCGGCGCGCGACCACCCGCTGCTCATCGCCTCGGCCGGGCTCGCGGCATTCGGGGTCGTGGTGGGCAGTGCGGTCGCCGAGTTGCTGCATGCCGGGCTCGACCCGCGGGTGCGCGATGCGTGAGTCACCCGCGGGCCGGCGCGGGCTCGTCGTCGGGTCGATCCTCCTCGCGGCTCTCGCAGCTCTCGCTCTCGCGGCGCCTTGGCTGGTTGCCAATGGACCGGAGGTGGCGCTCGATCCAGCGACGACTGCGCTGGCCCGTCCTCTCAGCAGATTCGTCACCCTGCCGCTCGTCGACGGCCGCACGCTGGCCGCCGAACAGGTCGGGCGGACGGACGACGCCTGGCGGCTGATCGGCCCGACGAAGGTGCGCGCGGTGCCGGTCGATCAGGTGTCACCGGAGGCGGAGGCCGGCGAGGTCCGCTTCTGGCTCGGCGCCGACGCGCTGGGGCGGGATGTCGCTGCCCGCTGGCTCCAAGGCGCCCGCATCTCGCTCGCCGTAGCCGCGGCCTCGGTGGCGCTGGCGCTGCTCATCGGCCTGCCGGTCGGGCTCGTCGCCGGGCTCCTCCGCGGCACACCGGCGCGTCTACTGCTCGCCGGACTCGAAACCGCGCAGGCGTTCCCCCGCCTCTTTCTGCTCGCCGCGCTCGCCGCGCTCCTGCCTCGAGGTACCGTGACGACCGTCGCCGTTCTCGGCCTGACCGGCTGGATGCCGCTGGCGCGTCTCGTGCGAGCCGAGACGCGCCGCCTGCGGGCGGCAGAGTTCGTCACCGCCGCCCGCGCCGCCGGCCTGACCGGTCTCCAGCTCGCCAGGCGCCACCTGGTTCCCAACCTGGCGGCGCCCATCGTCGTCGAGGCCTCGCTCAGCTTCGGTGCGGCGATCACGACCGAGTCGGCGCTCTCGTTTCTCGGTTTCGGCGTGCCGCCGCCCGTCGCCTCCTGGGGCAGTCTGATCGCCGAAGGTCGCGACCTCGTTCCGGCCGCCTGGTGGATTGCGCTCTTCCCGGGACTGGGCCTCGTCGCGGCAGGCCTCGGCTCCACGCTGGTCGGCGAAGGACTGCGGGCCCGCCTCGACCGCGGAGGCCGAGCCGCGACGCGCTGACGTGGACCGGCTAAGCTCCCGGCCCGTGCTGGTTGCCGATTTCGCCTTCGCACTGCCCGATGACCGGATCGCGCAACGCCCGCGTGCACGCGGCGAGAGCCGTCTGCTGGTCGTCGACGCGCCGCCCGACGGTCGCCACCGCGCGGTGCGCGACCTGCCAGAGCTGCTGCGGCCGGGCGATCTGCTGATCGTCAACGACACGCGCGTCCTGCCGGCCCGCCTGTTTGCCCGCCGCAGCGGCGGCGGCGAAGTCGAGCTGCTGCTGGCGGAGAGGCTCGACGCCCGGCAGTGGCTCTGCCTGGTGCGCCCCGGGCGCCGCGCCCGCGCTGGCACCCGCCTGGTGCTCGGCGACCGCCTGGGCGCCCAGATCGTCGCCGAGACTCCGGACGGCAAGCGCCAGGTCCGCTTCGACGAACCGATCGAACCGCACCTCGACGCGCTCGGCCACGTGCCGCTGCCGCCCTACATCGACCGCCCGGACGAGGCTGCCGATCGCGAGCGCTACCAGACCGTCTGGGCCCGCGAGCCCGGGGCGATCGCCGCCCCCACCGCCGGGCTCCACTTCGACGACGCCCTGCTGGCCGCCCTGGAGGCGGCGGGCGTCGACCGGCATGCCGTGACGCTGCACGTCGGGCTCGGCACCTTCAAGCCGGTGACCGCAACGCTGGTGCACGAGCACCGGATGGAGGCCGAGCGCTGGCAGGTGCCCGAGGCGACTGCGGCGGCGATCGCGGCAGCGCGCCAGGAAGGTCGGCGGGTCGTCGCGGTCGGAACGACCGTGGTCCGCACGCTCGAGAGCGCAGCGCGGGTCGGCGGCGGCGAGGTCGCCGCCGGAGCCGGGTCGACCGACCTGTTCATCACCCCCGGCTTTCGCTTCCAGGTCGTCGACGCACTGTTGACCAACTTCCACCTGCCGCAGTCGACCCTGCTGATGCTCGTGTCGGCCTTCGCCGGGCGGGACCGGATCCTGGCCGCCTACCGCGAGGCGATCGACGCCGGCTACCTGTTCTACAGCTACGGCGATGCCATGCTGGTGGAGCGAGGAGCCTCGCAAGGTCCGCACTCGGCGCCCGGCGCGTCGTGACCTGCTCCATAGCTGTCGCGGGCCGTGCCGCATACCCTGCGCCCATGCTGCGCTCGTCGGCTACCGCCCTGCTGCTGCTCGCCCTGGCCGCCCCCGCCTCGGCGGCCGAGTTCCACGTCGACCCGATCCACGGCAGTCCGAGCGGCAACGGCAGCCCGGGCGATCCCTGGCACACCCTGCAGCAGGTCCTCGAGGACGATCTCGTCGAGACGCGCGATTGGGCCTCCCATCCGCCAACAGACGGCACGCCGCTGGTGATCGTCAACGCGGGCGCCCCGGTACGTGCCGGCGACACCCTGGTGCTGCACGACGGCTACCACGGCGAGATCCGGATTCGCGGCGCCTACAACCTGGAGACGATCACCGTCACCGCGGCGCCCGGCGCCACGCCCCGCCTCGGCCAGTTGCGCATCGACGGCGCCGAGCGGTGGACCCTGAACGGCCTGTCGATCAGCCCGTCGCACGCGCCCGCGCCGACTCCCGGCGGGACCATCGTGACCATCGACGACCACAACTGGTTCGGACCGGTGCGCGACATCCGGCTCGAGCGCAGCGACGTCTTCACGGTCGAGGACGCCGGTGGCTGGACCGCCCAGCAGTGGATCGACGAAGCCGAGAGCGGCATCGGAGTCGGCGGCGACCGGATCTCGATCGTCGGCAACCGCGTGCGCAATGTCCGCTTCGGCATCAGCGTCGGCGGCACCGACGCCGTGGTCGCCCGCAACGTGATCGACGGCTTCTCCGCCGACGGGCTGCGCGGGCTCGGGGACGGCGGCCGCTTCGAGTACAACCTGGTGCAGAACGCCTACGTCGACGACCCGCCAGACGGCAACCACGACGACGGCTTCCAGAGCTGGTCGGTCGGCCCGGGCGGCGTGGGAACCGGCGAGGTGCGCGACGTCGTACTGCGCGGCAACGTGTTCGTCAATCACACCGACCCGGACCATCCGCTGCGCGCCACGCTGCAGGGGATCGGCTGCTTCGACGGCCTGTTCGTGAACTGGATCGTGGAGAACAACGTCGTCATCACCGACCACTGGCACGGGATCAGCCTCTACGGGGCGATCGGCGGGCGGATCGTCAACAACACGGTGATCGACCTGTCGGCCGGCACGCCGGGCCCGCCCTGGATCATGACCAACGAGAGCCGGGGCACGCCGAGCCGCGATGTGATCGTGCGCAACAACCTGGCGACCGACTTCTCACTGGCCGGTGTCGACATCGTCGCCGACCACAACTTCGAAATCCCCAATCCGGCGGCGCTGTTTCTCTCGGCCCTGCCGCCGTTCGATCTGCACCTGCGCGACGATGCAACCGCTGCGCTCGACACCGGCACGCAGCTCTCGGCGCCGCCGCGCGACGCCGACGGGGTGCGCCGGCCCCAGGGAGCCGGCGTCGATCTCGGCGCCTACGAGCGCTGCCCGACCTGCCTTTTCATCGACGGCTTCGAGACCGGCGACCTCGGCGACTGGACGCTGCTCGACGACTGAGCCGTGCTCAGGCGCCGCGCTTGCGGGCCGGCGCCTTGTCCTTCGCTGCCGGCGCCTTCGCTGCCCGTGCCTTCGCAGCCTTGGCCGACGCGCTCTTGCCGGCGCGCCGTGCGGCCGCCGAGGCCGCGAGCTCGGCACCCGCCTGGCCGCGAGCGGCCGGCAGCTGCGGCGGCGGCGGATCGACGAGAGCGCGCTTCATCAGGCCCTCGGGCACCCCGAGGTCGTCGAAGTTGCCGGCCGCGAACGCCTCGAAACCGAGCGCCCCGGCCCAGTCCATCACCGCGAGAAAGCTCGAGTGCTCCTTCAGGCAGCCGGCCCCCAGCCAGAACTCCCAGGTCGCCGCCCGCCCCTTCGGCTGCCGGCGAATGACGACTCCGTATTCGTAGGTCACTTGATCACCCTCCAGTTGTTGCAGATCGTGGGAGGCAGCGCGCCTCTTGCTGGTCGCCGCGCTGCGCCCGGCGATTGTAGCCGAGCGCCGTCAGCGGCGCGGGCGCAGCGAGACCGGCACGAAGTAGAAAACTGCGTAGATCGCGAGCGCCAGGAGGCCGGCCAGCGGCGCCTCGGCGCGCAGGTCGGACGCCATCGCCGCGCGGACGAGGGCGACGACACCCGCCGGCACGGCGAAATAGAGCCCGCGCCGGCGCCAGCGGCCGAAGGGCGACTCGCTGAGGGTGCGCTCGCGCAGCATCGCCACGTTGCCCATCACCCACCCGAACGCCGCGGCGAAGCCGAACAGCCCGTAGAGCGTCAGGCGCAGGCCGGGTGACTCGAGCCACCCGGCGGCCCAGACGACCGCCACCAGCCAGGCGGCCAGAAACGCTCCTCCGACCACCGCCTCGCTGCGCAGCATCCGCTTCCCCGACCTAGATGCTCGAGTACTCCTCCACCGGCGGGCAGAGGCAGACGAGGTTGCGATCGCCGTAGACGTTGTCGATCCGCGAGACGTAGGGCCAGAACTTGGCCTCGCGCACCCACGGCAGCGGGAAGGCAGCCTGCTCGCGCGAGTAAGGCCGGTCCCAGTCGTCGCCGGCAATGACGTCGGCGGTATGCGGCGCCATCTTGAGCGGATTGACCTCGCGGTCCATCCGCCCCTCCTCGATCGCCCGGATCTCTTCCCGGATCGCCAGCATCGCGTCACAGAACCGGTCGAGCTCGGCCTTCGACTCGCTCTCGGTCGGCTCGATCATCAGCGTGCCCGGCACCGGGAA
>CAZUAT010000059.1:0-17124 GCA_964618415.1 uncultured Thermoanaerobaculia bacterium | reverse complement strand
CTGCCGGTCATCCCGACGATCGCCGCGTGCGTCACCAGATCGCGCGAGTCGTACAACACCGGCCGCCCGGCCCCCGACCCGGACCCCGCGCCAGCCTCCCCCTCCCGCCCGAGATAAAACACCCCGAGCCCCTCGAACCCCTGCTGGGAATTGCTCATGCGGCGGATCTTAACTGGCCACAAGCCCGGCACCGCTCCCGAAGAATGCGCCGTTCTCCGCCGTGGTCGCGCTCGACCGCGACGCCCGTCAGTCCCAGGCTCTGGGGTCGAGGTCGAGGGGCCAGGGGGTGAGCGGCTCGGGGCCGGCGGGGGCGAGGTGGACGAGGTCTTCGAGGCGCACGCCCCAGCCGCCGGGGCCGGGTTCGTAGAGGCCGGGTTCGAGGGTGATCACGTCGCCGACCTCGAGCAGGCCTTCGTCGCCCCCCGCTGGATCGGTGCGACGGCAGGTCGGGTACTCGTGCAGTTCGTAGCCGACGCCGTGGCCGAGGCCGTGGACGTAGCCGCGCAGGGTGCCGGGGGCGGTGATCGGAGTCGGCCAGCCGCGGTCGGCCAGGAAACGACAGGTGGCCTCCTGCAGATCCCAGCCGCGCACTCCCGGCCGGGCGTCGCGATGCGCCCGCTCGAGGGCCTCGCGCACGTCGCCGTGGGCGCGGCGAAGCGCCTCGGGCGGCTCGCCGACGCAGAAGGTGCGCGTGGCGTCAGCGAACAGATGTCCCTTCGGGAAAAGGTCGACCACCAGCGACTCACCCGCCCGCAGGACTCGCTCCGGCGTGCCGTGGTTGTGGGGAACCGCCCCCTCCTCGGCCGGCGCGATGATGTTCGAGCGCGGCTGCGACAGTTCGTGGCGGGCGGCGACCAGCGCCACGGCGCGCTTGAGACGCCCCACGGTCAGCCGCTCCTCCTCCAGCCAGAGCTCTCCGCCCTCGCGCTCGGCAGCGTGCGCGAGCATCGCCGCCACCTCGGCAAACGCTTCCCCGGTCGCAGCGGCGACGCGGCGGATCTCGCTCAGGTCGGCAGCTGACTTGGTCTTGCGGAAGCGGCGCAGCAGGTCGTTGCCGGGCACGCAGACCCATCCCTGTGCCGCCAGCCGTTCGAGCGCTCCGGCGAGCGTGCCGGCCCCCCACGAGCCGGCCAGCGCCACCCGGCCGGGCTCGAGGCCCGAGGCGGCAAGCGCCGCCATGACGAAGGCGGCGAGGAAGGCCGACGGATCCGGATGCTCGCGCGCCAAGCGATCGAGCTGCAGGTGCTCGGGCGGCAGCAGCGAAAGCCCCGTCGCAGCGGCCGAGTCGCGCTCCATCGGCGTGCCCCAGGCCAGGCGTGGCGCGCCGCCACGGGGCAGCACGAGCACCGCGTCGCCAAGTTCAGCGCCGGCGAGGAAGGCGTCGAGATCCGGATCCCCGCCGTGGCCGACGACCACGGCGGCAATGCAGTCGAGCTGCCCGAGCCCGGCCGCCAGCCGGTCCAGAGCTGCCGGCGGCGGGCCGGCCTCGGGCCGGTCGCTCACGCGACGTGCGGAGCGAGGAACTGCTGGAAGACCGACTTCGGCATGGCGCCGCGGGTCTGGTCGACCATCTGGCCGTTCTTGAACAGCACGAAGGTCGGAATGCTGGAGATGCGGAACTGCGCCGCCAGCTCCTGATTCTCGTCGACGTTCACCTTGCCGATCGTCAGCTTGCCGTTCATCTCCTCGGCCAGCTCGTCGAGCACCGGTGCGACGACCCGGCAGGGGCCACACCAGACCGCCCAGAAATCCAGCAGGATCGGGGTTGCAGACTTCAGCACGGTCGACTCGAAATTGTCCTGGGTGACCGTCACGACCTTCGGGCTCGCCATCTCGATGGTTCCTTTCCGCTGCTCGCGACCTCGCCGGTCGCGCATCCGAACTTCCGGCACGACTCCGGTCGCGCCGCCGCTGCTTCGTCCGAGGGTGAAGCTCCCGTCAGCCGCCCGGTGAGGCCACCCTCTCGTGCCCCTGAGAACGTCCCGCACGACGAAAGTATTCTCTCCCGAGTTCGACGTCCTGAGCGATCCGTGCCACCAGCGCCGCTCGGTCGGGAAATCGCTGCTCGTCGCGCAATCGTTGCAGGAACAGGACTTCGACCTCGCGGCCGTACAGGTCGAGCTGCAGGTCGAGCAGGTGCGTCTCGGCCAGCCGCGGTCCCTCCCGGTGCAGCGTCGGCCGCCGGCCGACGTTGGTCACGCCCGGACGCGGGTCCTCCTCCCCTTCGAGCCGGGTGGCCGTCACGTAGACCCCGTCGCTGGGCAGCAGCTCGAGCTCGGCCTCGAGGTTGAGCGTCGGAAAGCCCAGCTGGCGACCGGCGCCGTTGCCGGCAACCACCCGACCCGGCAGCGCCCACGGGCGGCCGAGCAGCCGCGCGGCCTCGTCCACCCGACCAGCAGCCAGCGCGGCGCGAATGCGGGTGGCCGAGACCGGAGCACCCTCCAGTTCGAGCTCCGGCACGCCCGCGGCCCGGAAGCCTGCCCGCTCCCCCAGCCGCGCGAGGAGGGCCAGATCACCCTGGCGGTCGTGCCCGAACGTGAAGCGCGATCCGACCAGCACGGACCGCACAGCCAGCCGGTCGACCAGGATCTCCTCGACGAACCGCTCGGCCGGCAGCGCGGCCAACTCGCGGGTGAACGGCAGCAGGAGCAGCAGGTCGATCCCGATCTCTTCGAGCAGGCGCTCGCGCTGGCGCAGCGTCGTCAGCAGAGCCGGTGCGCGCTCGGGGGCCAGCACCCGCAGCGGATGCGGATCGAAGCCGATCACCATGGCGGGATGGCCGCCGCGGCGGGCCTCGCCCACCACCCGCTCGAGGACCTGACGCTGACCGAGGTGAATGCCGTCGTAGTTGCCGATCGTGACGACCGCGTGCCGGCAGAGGTCGGGCAGCGGCGCCTCGATCGCGGGGGCAATCGTCTGCATCGGTCCGGAGGGCGCGCCGCTCAGGCGGCCGCGGGGACGACGCCCGGCATTCCCGCGGGACCGACGATCCGTCCGACCAGGTCGCTCGGGAAGGCGTCGGTGATCTCGACCTCGACGATCGACCCGGCCGGCGCCGAGCCGTCGTTGATCAGCACCCGGCCGTCCACGTCGGGAGCCATCCCGCGGTGCCGCCCCTGCAGCAGGTGCTCGGTCTCCGCGCAGACGCCCTCGACGAACACCTCCAGGCGCTGCCCCACCAGAGCCGCGCGGCGCGCCAGGGCGATCGGCTTCTGGCGCGCCAGCAGCCGCTTCCAGCGTCGGCGGGCGACGCCGACCGGTACGGCCCCGGGCAACTCAGCGGCCGGTGTTCCCTCCTCCGGGCTGTAGACGAAGGCGCCGAGGTGGTCGAAGCGGACCCGGTCGACGAAGTCGAGCAGGTGCGCGAAGTGCTCGTCGGTCTCCCCGGGGAAGCCGACGATGAACGTCGTGCGCAGAAACAGGTCGGGCACCAGTTCACGCCCGCGCTCGAGCAGCCGCACGTAGCGCTCCGGCGAGCCGCCGCGCCGCATGGCACGCAGGACCTCCGGATGACTGTGCTGGAGCGGGATGTCGACGTACGGCAGGAATCGGCGCTCGGTCGCCATCAGGCGCAGCAGGTCGACGTCGAGCGTCGTCGGGTAGGCGTAGAGGAATCGGATCCACGGGATCGTGGTCCCCCGCAGCAGCGCCTCGACCAGCCGCAGCAGGCCGTGCCGCCCGTACCCTAGGTCCTCGCCGTAGCGAGTCGTGTCCTGGGCGATCAGAATCAGTTCGCGCGCGCCGCCCGCCTCCAGCCGCTGCGCCTCGGCGACCAGGTCGTCGATCGCGCGGCTGCGGAACCGGCCGCGCCACTGCGGGATCGCGCAGAAGGTGCACGGGTTGTTGCAGCCCTCGGCGACCTTCAGGTAGGCGAAGCCCCGGGTCGTCAGCAGGCGCGGCGCGGTCTGGTCGAAGACCAGATGCGACGGTCCGGGCGGCGGCGGACCGCCGCCCAGTTCGACGATGTCGCCCACCTCGCGCAGCTGATCGAGGCTGATGAAACCGTCGATCTCCGGAATTTCGCGCCGCAGCTCCTCGCCGTGCCGGTTGACCATGCAGCCGGCCACCAGCAGCCGCTGGACTCCGCCCGCCCCCTTGCGGCCGGCCGCCTCGAGAATGGCGTCGATCGACTCCTGCCGCGCCTCGCCGATGAAGGCGCAGGTGTTGACGATGACCGTCTCGGCCTCGCTGTCGTCGGCGACGATCTCGTGCCCGCGCCCGGCCAGCTCGCCGAGCAGGATCTCGCTGTCGACCAGGTTCTTCGCACAGCCGAGGCTGACCATGCCGATCCTCGACCGGCCGACGGGGGAACTCATAACCACGGAATTCTAGCCGACCCCGCGCATCGACCAGCCAAGCGGGACCGGCCGCGTGGCGTCTACGTCTGGTGCAAGCCCATGGACAAGAGCTTCCATAGAGGGGAAAAGCAGGGTGGGGGTGGGCGGGGCCGCCGTGCCTGCGCTGGAGCAGCAAGGCGGCCGCCCCGACCTCGCCACCGGTCGCATCAACCACCCCCCCGCTGTCTTTCCCCTCTATGAGCGTTTGCTCTTGTTTTCTGCTGCTGACGTCAGGGCCCGACGCTTTCAGGGTCGGGGGCCGGATCGGCGGCTGGATCGGGGGTCGGCGTGGGGGTGGCCACGAGGCGGCGCAGGAGCCAGCGGACCAGTTCGTTCGGCGAGGCGAGGTGGGTCATGCCGAATTCCGTGGGCAGGCGCGGGGGCTGGAGCAGAGCGAGGGCGCGCGAGACGCAGTAGGCCACGTTCTCGCGCGGACCGGCCGCGCCGCGGCTGCCGGAGAACATCGAGCGCAGCCGGTCGAGCTGCTCGCCGAGCAGCGCGTCGACGTCGGTCGCCGGCGGCAGCGGGTTGGCGACCGATCCGGCCGCTGCGGCAGCGGTCGGTCGCGGGCGGCGAGCGATGCCGAGCGCGTCGGCCCGCAGGTCGTCGAGTTCGGCCATGCGGGCGTCGAACGCGGTCGCGCTGCGCCCCGCTGGCGTCGCCGCCGTCGCCGGCTCGCCGAGCACGAACGGGCGGCCGGCGCAGTTGGCCTTGTGGACCTGTTCGGCCTGCACCACCCAGCCGAGCTGGCTCAGGTCGAGGCGGGCCGAGACGGTGTCGGCGAGCGTGCGCACGAACGGCACGACGGCGCGCTCGTGGCTCTGCTCGACTCCGTCGAATTGATTGAGCACGTAGTGGACCCGGAAGCTGGTCAGCACCTCGGCGATCGCGTTGAGCAGCGGATGCTCGCCGAAGACGTCGGCGAGGTCGCGCAGCAGGAAGTCGATCGACGGCACCGACTCGTCGTAGGCGTCCTCGGCGCGGGCCAGCAGCTCCTGCACCAGCTCGCGCGCCTCCCCCATTCCCGGCAGTTCGTAGACGGCCGAGCCGTCGGCGAAGATCGTCCGCAGGGTCCTGAACACCATCGCCTTGACGAGGTCCGCAGCCGCGGAGGCCGCCTGCGGCAGCTGAGGCGTAAAGACCAGGATGCCGCTGTTGGTCCAGGGCAGGAACTCGAGCACCGTGGCATCGACGCCGGCCCGCAGGTCGAGCACGACGTAGTCGGCCGGCAGGCCGTGGATCTCCGCCGCCAGCCGCCGGCGCAGCTCGGGGCCCATCGCCGCGAGGTCTTCCAGGTAGTGGATCGGCCCCGCCACGAAGGCAAAGTCGCGGAACCGGCCGGTGCGATCGACCGACGGATCGAGCCGCGTCAGGCACTCGGAGAGCCGCGCCCCTTTGCGATGGAAGTGGTACAGATCCTTCTGGATCGGCACCCGCAGGGTGTTGCGCACCGACGAAGTCGCGGTGTCGAGGTCGACCAGCACCGTCGGGGCCCGTTTGGACAGCTCGAGCGCAAAGTTGACTGCGAACGTGGTCTTGCCGACGCCGCCCTTGCCCGATGCGACTGGTAGGATTCGACGGGGCATGGGGACTGGCACTTTACCCCGCCCGCTGTCGCCCCGCCACTGCCGCGGGGCGCCTGGAGTCGCACCCACCGGCCGCACCCACCAGGAGGTTTCCGTGATTGCCAAGCGCTCCGTGACGTTGCCGCTCGCCCTCGCCCTGGCCGCCGCGCCGGCCCTCGCCGGCGTCGACCCGCATTCGTTCTCCCGCCCCGATCAGGTGGCGGTGACGCACATCGAGCTCGACCTGACGGTCGACTTCGAACTCCAGCGCCTCGCCGGATCAGCGGTCTTGTCGCTCGACCGCAGACAGCCCCGGGCGACCGAGCTCGTCCTCGACACCCGCGACCTGGAGATCGATCTGGTCCGCCTGGACGACTCCGGCGACGCGGTGGCGTACGAACTGGGCGAACCGGTGCCCGGCTTCGGCCGCAGCCTGACCATCCCGCTGGCCGCCGACACCCGCAAGGTGCGCATCGACTATCGCACCCGCCCGGAGGCGGCGGCGATCCAGTGGCTGGAACCGTCGCAGACCGCCGGCGGACAGCGCCCGTTCCTGTTCACTCAGTCGCAGGCGATCCTGGCGCGCACCTGGGTGCCCTGCCAGGACACCCCCGGCGTGCGCTTTACCTACGGCGCGACCGTGCGCGTTCCGGCCGACCTGACGGCGGTGATGAGCGCCGCCGGCAATCCGCACGAGCGCAGCGCCAGCGGCTTCTACCGCTTCCGCATGGAGCAGCCGATCCCGTCCTACCTGCTGGCGCTCGCGGTGGGCGACCTCGAGTTTCGCCCGCTCGGAGCGCGCAGCGGCGTCTACGCCGAGCCGTCGGTCGCGGCGGCCGCAGCCAGCGAACTGGTCGACACCGAGGCGATGATCTCTGCCGCCGAGGGGCTCTACGGGCCGTACCGGTGGGAACGGTACGACCTGCTGATCCTGCCGCCGTCGTTTCCGTTCGGCGGCATGGAGAACCCGCGGCTGACCTTTGCGACGCCGACCATCCTGGCCGGCGACCGGTCGCTCGTCGCCCTGGTGGCCCATGAGCTCGCCCACTCCTGGTCCGGCAACCTGGTAACCAACGCGACCTGGGACGACTTCTGGCTCAACGAGGGCTTCACCAGCTACTTCGAGAACCGGATCATGGAGGCGGTCTACGGCGCCGACTACGCCGACATGCTCGCCAGCCTCTCCCGCCAGGAACTCGATGAGTTTCTCGCTCACCTGGGCTCCGGCCATCGCGACAGCTGGCTGCACGGCGACTTCGCCGGCCGCGACCCGGACGATGGCGTCGGCCCGATCGCGTACGACAAGGGGGCGCTGTTCCTGCGCACGCTGGAAGAGGCGGCCGGCCGCGAGGCGTTCGACGCCTTCCTGCGGCGCTACTTCGACACTCACGCCTTCCAGTCGATGACCACCGCGCGCTTCGTAGAGATTCTGCGCCAGGGACTCTATGCCCAGCAGCCGCAGCTCGCCGCGCGCGTACCGATCGAGGCGTGGGTGTACGGCCCGGACATCCCCGAGGGTGCGGCGACCGTCTCACCGGCCGCCTTTTCCCGTGTCGACCACGAACTCGAGCGCTGGACGTCCGGCACCCCCGCCGCCGAGCTGGCGACCGAGGGCTGGGTGACGCTGCAGTGGCTTCACCTGCTCGGGCGACTGCCGTCCGGCCTCGAGGTGGCGAGGCTGGCCGAACTCGACGACGCGTTCGACTTCAGCGCCTCGGGCAACGCCGAGATCTTTGCGGCGTGGGCGGTGGCGGCGATTCCGGCCGGTTACCAGCCGGTGTTGCCGCAGCTCGAGCAGTTCCTGAAGCGGGTCGGCCGGCGCAAGTTCCTCACCCCGATCTACCGCGCCCTGCTCACCACCCCGGAAGGCACCGAGCGCGCCCGCGCGATCTACGCCAAGGCCCGCCCCGGCTACCACACCGTCGCCCGCCAGACGATGGACGCCCTGCTCGGCTGGGAGAGCGACGCCGCCACCGCGACCCACTGAGCCGGCGGGGCAGCTGGCACCCTCAACCTATTCGTGCGCGCGGCGTCTCGACGAATGGGTCCAGCTGCCACCCGCTCGGTTGCCTTGACGCGGCACGGAAAATAAGGTCCAGCGCTGCACGGTCCACAAGCTGCGCAACCTGCTCGACGCCTGTCCGGTCCACGCTCGGCGGGAGATGCAGCGCGATTACCACCGCATTACGCACGCGGCGGACGGCGTCGAGGCCCGCAAGGCGTACGCCGGCTGCCTCGCCAAGTGGTCGCGCCTGTGCCCCGCGGTGGCTCGATCGCTCGAGGAAGCCGGTGACCAGCTGCTGACCTTCTACGAGTTTCCGAAAGCGATGTGGAAGTCGCTGCGCTCGACCAACGTCTTGGAGAACCTCAACCGTGAATTCCGCCGCCGCACCAAGACCCAGGCCAGCTTCGCCACGGAGGAGGCCGCCATCACCCTCCTCTATGGGCTTCTTGCCTTGGGTCAGATCGAACTGCGAAAGATCGACGGGCACCGCCACGTCAAGGCCCTGATGAGCCGCTCGGCGGCTCAGGCCGCGTGAGGGAGTAACGTCATCCACCGGTCCGCAGGAGCGTTATGCCATCTGGGCAGTTTCCACGGATATCGGGACGCATCCGCACCAGGTCCCGGTCCGGATTCCGGGCCTGGATGAGGAGGCGTGATGCTCTGGAAAGTCGTCAAGGTCCGAGCCTTGCCGCAACACCAACTCGCGGTCGAGTTCGCCGACGGCCTGTCGGGCGTGCTCGACTACGGGCACACGCTCTGGGGTCCGCTGTTCGAGCCGCTGCGCGATCCAGCGCGCTGGGCCGAGGTCCGGATCGACGAGGAGGGCGTCGTCTGCTGGCCCACCGGCGCCGACCTCGCTCCGGACCGGATGTACGAGCGCCTGCGGTCCCAGGCCAGCGCCGCCCGCTGACGGGCGCCCGGCGCGGCCCGGCGGGGCTATCTGTCGGCGTGGTCGCCGCGGCCCACCGGCTCGAGGCGCACGTCGGCGCCGTCGCCGAGGCCGAGGAACGGCAGGTCGAGCGGCACGAACGAGTAGCCTGCCGTCTGCTCCGAGGTGGTGACGAGGCTGTCGAGCCGGGCCCGGAAACGCTGGGTCGGATCGGCCACCGAGACCACCATCACCTCGCTGCCCATCTGGAACTCCTCGGCGGGCGCCGGGTCGATCGTCACCGTCAGGCGGGTCTTCTCGAGGTCGACGAAGCGCACCGCGCCCTTGCGTCGCTTCGAACTCTTGCCAGGGCTGACCAGATACTCGACCACGAAGCCGTCGCCGGGGGCGCGCACGTGCGCGGCCGCGAGTCGCGCGCTCAGGTTGGCAAAGTCGGAGAGCGCGTCGGCTTCGCGGGTCTGCACGCCGACTTCGAACGGGTCCTCGGGCGGCTCGACGCCGGCGCTGTTGAGGCCGCCGGGTGGCCGGACGTCGCCGCTCGAGCGCCGTTCGCGGCGCAGCGCGCGGATCTCGCGGATCTCGCGCTGGGCGCTGTCGAGCCGGCGCTGGAGCTTGCCGAGGTCGAGTTCGACGAGGATGGTCTGCGCGGCGACCGGCGTCGACACCGCCGGCCCGAGTTTCTGTACCGGCAGCGACTCGGTGGCCGAGACCTCGTGCACACTGCCCGGCATCGCCTCGAGCCGCGCGCTGCCAGCCAGATCCAGCCCCGCCGCCGGGGCGGCGAGCAACAACAACACCGAAAGCATATGCCGGCGCCGAATCATCTCGATCGGCCGCAGGTTACGTCCGCTTGCAAACGCTGTCATACGCGAATCTCCCTATTGCTGAGTTGTCTCGGGCGTAGGAACACGCATGATTCTCGGCCCGTCGGAGTCGCTTGCCGAGGCATGCTCGGTGCACATCATGGCCTCAGGCGTTTCGCCAGAGTGAATGCTCGCCAACTCGTGCGAGTCCGATCCGGATGCGTCGTGGAATCCTTCACGCTGCGGGAAGTCTCTGCACAACCAAAGATCGCAGGAGATAGTGCCTGCTCCGGTTGTGTTGGTGTTGCTGTTCCAGTGGAATTCTGAAACGACTGCTGGGCACGGTTGCGGGCGTATTCGGTCAGGGTTCGCAGGCATCGGATGCTGCTCGACACTCAGTCCAGCGGCGCGTCGTAGATCAGGTGACAGGCGCCTGCAAAATCGATTCCGGGGCTAGCCGTCGCGGCCAGCCGGGCCGGTGGGCCAGGTCTGGCGGCGGACGCACGGGTCGCAGCGGCGCAGGAAGTCGTGGTTCACCCCTATGGCTACACCGGGACAGGTGGCGCCTACACCGGCCGCATCTGTTTGAGCGCGTCGCGCTGTACAGATCACGGACCAGGTTGAACAGGCAATTGATTTCTGGAACGCCTATCCGGTCGGAATCGGCAATTGCAGCGGCCGTTGCTCAACCTTCGAGGATACGGGTGTCGAGAGTCTTCGCCAATCTGCCAGCCGGCCACAACTGGGCAGCCAACGGAAATCGCCGAGTCGGTGCGCTCCTCAATCAACCGGTGTTCTCGCACTCCCCGATGTAACGACCGGCGTCTCGGCCTGTGCGACTTCTTTCGTATCGTGGGGATTCCCATCGCCGGCCAGTCCCTGCGTCATTACCGGTTGGCATCAGTCGGCAACCCGGTACCGTATGCCGCTCTCACCGTCGACAACGGTCACGATTGGGATGTATCTGCACTGCCTTTTCATGATGGCTTCGATGCCGGCGACACCTCATTTTGGTCGTTCGTCACTGAGCCGTAGCACCGTGACCTTGCGAGGCTGGCAGAACGCCGTTGCATGATCTCGCCCGTGGCGCTGACGACTGCTGTGGCGGCATGCCAGCGTCCAGCATCATCTACAGGCGATCCCCGCCATGCGTCAGCCGGCGGTCACGGGGCGTTCGTCAGTCACCGGCGCCGCCTCGGCGACGGGCGGGCCGGAGTGCTCGGTGAACGAGATCGTGCCCTCGTGCATCCAAGCGTGCCGGCCGTCGGTGACGGCGGCGCCGGCGCGATACCGGATCACGTCGTCGTTGTGCCAGAGGTCGTGGAAGAGCCGCGACACGGTCCGCCGCGCACTGCGGCAGAACAGATCGGCCAGCTCCACCGCCTTGCCCGCCTCGGGGCGGCCGGCGCGGCGCAGCGCCTCGGCGCGTGAGACCGTCGCCGCCATGGCGAACAGCTCGTCGACGACGTCGACCAGGCGGAACAGGAAGCCCTGCTTGTTCTCGAGCTTGGCGCGGTGGATCAGCATCCCGTGCAGAACCTGGCGGGAGAGCTTGCGGGCGTTGCGGTCGACGAACCGGACGTGACCTGCGAGCTCACCGAACTCGGCGTAGCGCGGCCAGCGTCCCCAGCCCAGCCAGCGGGTCGGGTACCACCAGGCGTAGAAACCGGTGGCGCGCAGCAGCGCCTTGAACTTGGCGCCGGCAGATTTCTCGCGATCGATGATGTCGCCGGCCACCTCGAGGTGCTTGTCCACCGCCTCGCGCGCCATGAACAGATGCATGATCTCGGAGGAACCCTCGAAGATCCGGTTGATCCGGTAGTCGCGGAACACCTGTTCGACTGCGATCGGTGCATCGCCGCGGGCGGCCAGCGAGTCGGCCGTCTCGTAGCCGCGACCGCCGCGGATCTGCATCGTGTCGTCGACCACCGTCCAGGTGCGCTCGGTGTTCCACAGCTTGGCGGCGGCCGCCTCGAGGCGGATGTCGTAGCCGCCGCGGTCGGCCATCTGGCAGGCCAGCTCGGTCATTGCCTCCATCGCGAAGGTGGTCGCTGCCATGTCGGCCAGCTTGTGGGCAATCGCTTCGTGCTTGCCCACCGGCCGTCCCCACTGGACGCGCTCGGCGGCGAAGGTGCGACTGATCTCGAGGCAGAGCTTGGCGGCGCCGATCGAACCGGCCGGGATCGCCAGCCGCCCGGTATTGAGGGTGGTCAGGGCGATCTTGAGCCCCTTGCCCTCGGCACCGATCCGGTTCTCGGCCGGGACGCGGACGTCGGTGAACGACAGCTCGGCGTTGGCCAGCGCGCGCAGGCCCATGAAGTGGCAGCGATGCTCGACCTTCACGCCCGGCGTCGCGGTATCGACGACGAAGGCGCTGATCCGGCGCGTCTTCGGATCGGAGGCCATCACGACCAGCAGCTTGGCGATGGTGCCGTTGGTGCACCAGAGCTTGGTGCCGTTGAGCACGTAGTGCGACCCGTCGGCCGACAGTTCCGCGGTGGTCGCCAGCCGCGCCGGATCGGAGCCGACGTCGGGCTCGGTCAGCGCGAAGCCTGAGATCTCCCCCGCCGCGCAACGCGGCAGAAAGCGCTGCTTCTGCTCCTCGCTGCCGAAGTAGAGCAACGGGGTCGGCACTCCGATCGACTGATGCGCCGACAGCAGGGCCTCGATGTTGCCGTCGACCGAACCGAGCAGTTCCATCAACTTCGAGTACTCGAGCATGCTGAAGCCGAGCCCGCCGTACTCGCGCGGGATCTTGAGGCCGAAGGCGCCGAGCTTGCGCAGGCCGTCGACGACGTGCTCCGGATACTCGCCGGTGCGATCGATGGCGACCGGATCGACCTCCCGGATGAGGAACTCCCGGAAGGCGTTGTAGAAGGCCGTGAACTCGGGACGCTCCTGCTCGACGAGCGGATACGGATGGATCAGGTCGAGCCGGAAGTTGCCGAGAAAGAGCTCCTTGAGGAAGCTCGGGCTCTTCCACTCGGTCTCGCGCGAGGCCTCGGCGACCTTGCGGGCCTCCTGTTCACTGACGTGGTGACGCCCTGAGGCGTTGCCCGGCGTAGTCGACCTGCTCGGCGTGCTCGACGTAGTCATGGTGGACGGCGCTCCTCGCTTCCATTCTCGGCCCGCGTCCCGGAAGGTGCAACCGGCCGAGTGCCGCCGCACCGGTCGGGCCGGTTTCCGCACTGCGGCATGATTCTACCGCAAAGCGGCAACTTTGACGCAACGCGGCAAGACCCGGCGCCGGAGCCCTGACCAGCGCTATGGCTCGGCCGGTTGCGCGGGGGCGGCCCGGCCCCGGCTCGCCGTCGCCGCCACGCCGACCAGCACCAGGCCGGCGCCAACGGCGAGCCGCGAGGTCAGGGGCTCCTGGAACGCCAGAGTGCCCACCAGGACAGCCACCACCGGGGCGGTGTAGGAGATCATCGAGACGGTCACGACGGTGGCGCGGGCCAGCAGCCAGAAGTAGAGGGTGAAGGTCAGCGCCGAACCGGCCAGAGCGAGATAGAGCGTCGCCAGCAGCGGGCCCGCGCTGAGCTGCCAGGTCGCTCCGCGCTCGAACAGCAGTGCCAGTCCGCCCGTCACCAGCCCGCACAGCAGCATCGGCATGGCCGCCAGCGAGTACGGCGAGATGCCGCCTCCCCACCGCTTGACGATCAGGCTGCCGGCCGCCGAGACCGCTGCGGCGACGAGCAGGGCTGCGGCCCGCCAGCGCATGCTGCCGCCGCCCAGCCGGCCGAGGTCTTCCGAGAAGATCACCGCGACTCCGGCGAAGCCAGCCAGCACGCCGGTCAGCCGGCGCAGGTCGACCTGATCGCCGGGAACCACCCAGCGGCCGATCACCGCGACCCAGATCGGGAAAGTCGAGAACAGGATCGACGCCAGCCCGCTGGGCACCTCGACCTCGGCCCAGTAGATGATCCCGTACGGGACGACGAAGGTCGCCAGGGCGTTGATCCACCAGAGCCGGCGCTCGAGCGCGGTGACGCCGAACCGCACTCCGCGCAGCCGGGCGAACAGCCAGAGCGCCCCGCCGGCGACGAGAAACCGCAGCGCCACGCCGCCGAGCGGCGGGATCCCGCCGACCGCCACCCGGATCGCCGCCCAGGTCGTGCCCCAGACCAGGCTGAGGAGGACGAAGACGGCGACGATGCGACTGCGCAGGCTCAGGGGTAGATCTTGTAGAGCATGCGCGGGTACGGGATCGTCTCGCGCAGGTGGTCGAGCCGGCACATCCAGGCGACGAACCGCTCGAGGCCCATGCCGAAGCCGCCGTGCGGACAGGAGCCGTACTTGCGCACGTCCAGGTACCACTGGTACGCCTCGATCGGCAGGTCGTGGTCGCGGATGCGCGCCAGCAGCAGGTCGTGGTCGTCGATGCGCTGGCTGCCGCCGATGATCTCGCCGTAGCCCTCGGGCGCCAGCATGTCGAGTCCGAGCACGACCTTCGGGTCGGCCGGATCGGGCTGCATGTAGAACGCCTTGAAGGAGGCCGGGAACCGGCTGACCATCAGCGGACGGTCGAAGTCGGCCGCCAGCAGCGTCTCCTCGTCGGCGCCGAAGTCGTCGCCCCACGCGATCGGGTTGCCCTTGGCGTTGAGCCGCTCGATCGCCTCGGTGTAGGTGATGCGTGGAAACGGACCCTGCACCCGCTCGAGGGCCGCGGTGTCGCGCTCGACCGCCTTGAGCTCCTCGCCGCAGCGGTCGAGCACCCGACCGACCAGGTAGACGACGAACTCCTCGGCGAGGTCGCACAGCCCGTCGAACTCGAGGAAGGCGACCTCGGGCTCGACCATCCAGAACTCCATCAGGTGCCGCCGCGTCTTGGACTTCTCGGCGCGGAAGGTCGGGCCGAAGCAGTAGACCTTGCCGAAGGCCGAGATCGCCGGCTCGAGATAGAGCTGGCCGGACTGCGACAGGTAGGCCTTGTCGCCGAAGTAGTCGGTCGAGAACAGCGTCGAGGTCCCTTCGGCGGCGGCCGGGGTCAAGATCGGCGAGTCGATGCGCACGTAGTCGCGCTCGTAGAAGAAGTCGTGGATCCCCTGCTCGACCTCGCTGCGCACCCGCAGGGCCGCGCGCTGGCGCGACGAGCGCAGCCAGAGGTGGCGGTTCTCCATCAGGAACGCGGTGCCATGCTCCTTGGGAGTGATCGGGAAGTCCTGGGTGAGGAAGTCGACCCGGAAGGCGGTCAGGCCGATCTCGACACCGGAGGGCGACCGCTTGTCGACCTTGACGGTGCCCGTCAAGGTGACGGTCGACTCCTGGGTCACTCGCTCGAGGTCGGCCCAGGCGGCCTCCGAGACGTCGGAGCGCGAGGCGACGGCCTGCACGGACGAGGTGCCGTCGCGGAACTGCACGAACGCGATCTTGCCGGACGAGCGCTTGCCGACCACCCAGCCGCGCAGGGTGACCGTCTCGCCGATATGGTCTTTCAGGCGTCGAATCGTGAGGGTGTCCGTCATGGAGCGGAGAATTCTATCCGGTCCCGCCGGGACCGTCGGGCGCGCCCTCCCCAGCTGCGGCGGCGAGCGCGGCCAGCGCCGCCGCGGCAGCCCGCTGCTGCGCCTCCTTCTTGCTGCGCCCTTCGCCCGTCCCGGCGACCTCGCCGCGCACGCGTACCTCGCAGACGAACGACTTGTCGTGGTCGGGACCGCGTTCGTCCACGATCGCGTACTCCGGCAGACCCCAGCTGCGCCCCTGGACGAGCTCCTGCAGCTCGGTCTTCGAGTCGGCCTCCGCCTCCAGCGCTTCGGCGCTGGCGGCGATCAGGAACCGCTCGACGACCTGGCGTGCGGCCTCCAGCTGCCCGTCGAGCCAGACGGCGCCAAACACCGCCTCCATCCCGTCAGCGAGGATCGACGCGCGCTCGCGCCCGCCCGACCGCTCCTCGCCGACCCCCAGGCGGATCCGTGCGCCGAGCCCCAGCCGCCCGGCGTGCCGCGCCAGCGTCGGCGCCGACACCAGCCACGCCTTGCGCCGCGACAGCTCCCCCTCCGGCAGTTCGGGAAAGGTCCGGTAGAGCCAGTCGGCGGTGATCAGCCCCAGCACCGCATCGCCCAGGAACTCCAGCCGCTCGTTGTGCTCGGGAACGCCCTGCTCGTTGGCCCACGACCGATGCACCAGCGCCTCCGCCAACCGCTCCGGATCGCGGAACCGATACCCCAGCTCACGCTCCAACTCGTCCCGAAACCCCCGAAACCACAGCCCCATGCCCAGATCCTCCCCCACCCCACCCCAGCCCGCCAACCACCGCGGCCCGCTAGCGAG
The DNA here is from genome assembly GCA_964618415.1 of uncultured Thermoanaerobaculia bacterium. Classification (GTDB taxonomy): domain Bacteria; phylum Acidobacteriota; class Thermoanaerobaculia; order Multivoradales; family JAGPDF01; genus JACTMI01. Next base: position 1,255 of record CAZUAT010000059.1, on the reverse strand, counting down.
CTAGCAACGAGAACAGAGAAAGGAGAGGAGAGAAAAGCTTTCATCTAATGGGGGCGGCTGGGGGCGCGGCGGCGGTGGGGGAATACAGCGGTTGCGGCACTCGAGGCGGCGGCAAAGGCTTTCATCTAAGAGGGCATGGCTGCGGACGGCGACCCAGGTAGCGGAACCCCACCAGCGAAACGCCCGCCACCCCCCTGCTTTTCCCTTCTATGAAGCCTTTGCCTTTGCCTTTGCCTTTGTCTTCCCTCTCCCGATCCCCGACCGCTCTTCTGTTCGCCGTCTTGCTTTCGGGCCGTCAGCGGCGGCCGAAGCGGCGTTCGAGGTCGATGTCGGTGAGGGTCAGGACGACCGGGCGGCCGTGCGGGCAGGCGTAGGGGTTCTCGGCGCGGAACAGTTCGGAGAGGAGCGCTTCGGTCTTCTCGGGCGAGAGCGGGTGGTGGATCTTGATCGCCGCCTTGCACGCCATCGAGGCGGCGAAGTCGTCGAGCAGGCGCGTGGCGAGGTTCTCCGCCGTCGCCTCGGCGTCGGTGGCGAGGCGCAGCAGCAGCGCCCGCGCCTCTTCGGGGCCGAGCGGCACGGGCGCCGCGGCGACTCCCAGCGTGCCGCCGGACAGCTCCTCGACCTCGAATCCGAACGGCTCGAGCGCCGGAGCCAGGGCGGCGAGGCGCATGCGCTCCGAGCGCGACAGCTCGAGCAGCAGCGGCGTGACGAGGCGCTGGCCCTGCGGCGTCGCGGCGGCGAGCGATCGACGCAGCTGCTCGTAGAGGATCCGCTCGTGGGCGACGTGCTGGTCGATCAGATAGAGCCCGTCCGGCCCCTCGAGCAGGATCAGCGAGCCCTTGTACTGTCCCAGCAGCCGGAACGGCCGCACGGCCCCTGAGCGCCCCGACAGTGGCACCGGCGCCCCCCCGGAAAGCGGCGCAAACACCGGCAGCGCAATCCGCCCGGCATCCCCACCACCACTGTCTCTCTCAACGCCCGGCCACCCCCCCCGCCCCGAACTCGCCCCAACCGCCCCGCTCTCCACCCCCCTCAACAGCAAGTCTTTGTCTTTGTCTTTGTCTTTGTCTTGAACAAAAAAGTCTTGTCTTCGCGCTTCGCCCGCAGCCTCGAGCGCTTGCGCCGGGTCGCCGTCGCGGAGTTCGTCCGCGCCGCTGCCCCGGCCCCCCAGGCCCTCCCAGGCGAGCAGTGACGGATCGAGCCGCCCGCCCGACGGCGCGCGCAGCGGCTCCGCCTCCTCTCCGCGCGCCCGCCC
>CAZUAT010000058.1:0-18334 GCA_964618415.1 uncultured Thermoanaerobaculia bacterium | reverse complement strand
CGTGCCCCGCGATCGCTGGACCGTCTGGGCCCACCTGCTGATCTCGCACGGCCGGGCGGTCTGTACGGCCCGGCGCCCGCGCTGCGGTACCTGCGTGCTGGCCGACCTCTGCCCGAGCGCCGGGCGCTACGGCTGACCGCCCCTCGCGGGGTTCGAAGTCGCTGTGAAATTCCGCCACGGTTCGCGTCAGCCTCTCGGTTAGACTGCCGGCCAATGTCTCCGCAGCGACGCGTCGCGGTCGTCACCGGGGCGAGTTCCGGGTTTGGAGCCGCCACCGCGCGAACCCTCTCCGAGCGCGGCTTCGACCTCGTGCTCGGAGCTCGTCGCGTGGATCGGCTGCGCGACGTGGCCACCCCCCTGGGCGCCCGATGGGCCCACCTGGACGTGACCGATCCGGCCAGCGTCGAGGCGTTCTGTGCGCCGCTCGAACGCGTCGACCTGCTGGTCAACAACGCCGGCAACGCCTTCGGCAGCGAGGCGGTCGCGGACGCGGTCGAAGCCAAGTGGCAAGCGATGTACGAACTCAATGTTCTCGGCGTCCTGCGCATGACCCGCGCGCTGCTGCCGAGGCTGATCGATTCCGGCGACGGATTGATCGTCAACGTCGGCTCGATCGCAGGCTTCGAAACCTATCCGGGCGGCGGCGGCTACACCGCATCGAAACACGCCCTGCGAGCGCTCACCCGTACGCTGCGCCTCGAACTGCTGGGCCAGCCGGTGCGGGTCACCGAGATCGCCCCCGGACTCGCCGAGACCGAGTTCTCGCTGGTGCGCCACGACGGGGACGCCGAACGCGCCGCTCGCGTCTACGAGGGGATGACCCCGCTGGTCGCGGACGACATCGCGGAGGCGATCGCCTGGGTGGCGACCCGACCCGCGCACGTCGACATCGACGAGATGGTCATCCGCCCGCGCGATCAGGCCACGGCGATGCTCGTCCACCGTCGCTCACGCGACTGATCTGGAGCCCCGCCATGTCTCGTTGCCGAATCCGCGTTGCCGCCGCTGCCGTCGCACTGCTGCCCGCGCTCGCGCTGGGGACCGCCTGCAACGAGATGTTCGCCAGCAGCCCCGGCGAGCGGCTGTGGCGGCGACACTGCGCCGAGTGCCACGGCGTCGACGGGTCCGGCAACACGCCGCGCTACATGGGCCAGCCCTATGCCGACCTGCGCGATGGCACCTGGTCCTACGGCGGCGACCGGGCGTCGATCGAGAACGTCACGCGCGAGGGCATCTTCGCCAAGATGCCCGCCTACCAAGAGAAGCTCACTTCCGAAGAGATCCGGCAGATCATCGACTACCTTTACGAGCTGCGGGGAGAGCGCGGGTGACAGCGCGGCAAGCCGGCCGAGGGTCGGCCGCCCTGTTGCTCGCAGTCGCCGGCCTCGCGGCGGCGGGCTGCGGGCCGCCCACCTCGGGACGCCCGGTCGGCGAGCTGTGGACCGAGCTGTGCGCCGGGTGTCACGCCGCCGATGGAACCGGCGTACCGGCGCGACGGGGTCTCGACCCCGGGGTCGATCTGCGGCGCTCGGAGGTCGTGCGTGCCGGCGACCGCGGCCTCGTTTTCCAGCGCATCGCCAACGGCACCGTGCTGATGCCCGGCTTCGGGCACAAGCTGCCGCAAGGCGATCTCGAACTGCTCACCGAATTCGTCCTCAACCTGCCTCGGGAGTAAGCGCCATGGATCCGCAACGCATCAAGGATGTCTACGAACGGCTCGAAGTCCTCGACGACCGCCTCGGCCATCGGCTGCGCGCACGCTCGACCTCGCGCGCCACGCTCGAGCAGCTGGAGGAGAAAGTCCGCGATCTGGTCGAGTACACGAGCGACCTGCGGCAGCTGGTGCGCGACCTGGTGATCGGAATCTCGTCGCGCCCGTCGACCTGAGACTCCGAACCGTCGCGCGCGGGGCGGATCGTGCCGCGCCCCGACCGTGGCTCAGGAGGCGCCGCGTCCGGAGAGCACGACCGGCACCGTCTTGAACAGGATCTTCAGGTCGAGCCATGGGCTCCAACTGTCGATGTACTCGAGGTCCATCCGCATCCACTCGTCGAAGTCGACCTCGTTGCGGCCGCGGATCTGCCACAGGCAGGTCAGGCCCGGCTTCATCGCCAGCCGGCGCCGCTGCCAGCGCTCGTACTGCTGGACCTCCTCGGGAATCGGCGGCCGCGGCCCGACCAGGCTCATGTCGCCCTTGAGCACGTTCCACAGCTGCGGCAGCTCGTCGAGACTGAAGCGGCGCAGCCAGCGGCCGAGCGGCGTGATGCGCGGGTCCTGACGCGACTTGAAGACGGGGCCCTTCATCTCGTTGAGGTGAGCGACCTCGTCGAGTCGCTCCTCGGCCCCGTCCACCATGGTGCGAAACTTGTACATCGTGAAGACCCGCCCGCTGCGTCCGCAGCGCTGCTGGCGAAACAGCGCCGGCCCCGGGCTGCCCGAACGGATGGCCAGCGCGATCCCGGCTTGCAGCGGCGCGGTCAGCAGCAACAGGAGCGCCGAACCGAGCAGGTCGATCGTCCGCTTGACCGCCAGCGGAATCGGACCGGTGGGCGCGGTCGCCAGGGTCACCAGCGGCACGCCGTCGATCTCCTCGAGGCCGACCCGGGTCTGCGCGTGCGGCAGGATGTCGAGCGTCAGGCGCACCAGAATTCCCTGATCCTGCAACGCGAGCACCGTGTCTTCGAAGCGGGCCAGGTCGCGCGGCGCGATCGCGAAGACGACTTCGTCGACCACGTGGCTGGCGAGTAGGTGGGGGAGATCGGCTTCGCTGCCGAGAAGCGGCCGCGGTTGCTCCGCGGCCGAGCCGCCCGGTTCCGGATCGTCCACGGAGACAAAGCCGAGGATCCTGTAGCCCCACCAGCGACGCTCTCGCAGCACCTCGGCGAGCGCCGCGGCAGTACGGCCGGTGCCCACCACCAGGATGGTGCGGAAGTTCATGCCGCGGCTGCGGGCGCGCCGGGCGGTCAGCCTCAGCACCAGCTTCTCGGCCATCAGCAGGAGGGCGGCAAGGCCCGAGAAGAGGAACAGCCAGCCGCGGCTGACCCGGTCCGAGCCGAGCAGCTGTTCGTCGAAGCGCAGCACCCAGATCGCGAGGGCAAACAGCACGGTCGCAGTCACCGAAACCTTGACGACCTCGGTGGCCTCTTCCCAGAACGGGATCCTGCGGTGCGATCGGTAGCGTCCCGAACGCCAGAGCAGCACACCCCAGAGCGCCAATGCGACCGGCAGAAGCGGCAGGTAGCGGGCGAGCGGGTAGAGCGCGGGAGAGTCGCGGCCGAGCCCGAGGACCTCCAACCCGCGGCTGCGCAGCGCGTGCGCCGCAAAGAATGCGAACGCCACCAGCGCCAGGTCCGCTGCGAAAACCAGAAGAGCGATCAGTCGAGCCTGCTGCTTGAGCATGCGCTGTGGGTTCGGGTCATCCGGCCCGGGCCGAAGGTCGGTACGGCCGATTCTAGCGCGCTCGAGCCGCGCCCTCGTCCGGGCGTCCTGCCAGCTCCGCGAGCAGCCTGGCGTAGGACTCTGCCACCGCCTGCCACGAGAAGAGACGGCGCGCCCGCTCAGCCGCTGCCGCCCGCCGCTCGATGACCTCTTCGGGATGAGCGAGCAGATGCTCGAGCTCGGCCGCCAGGGAACCGGAAGCCCCGGCATCGAAGTAGCGGGCCACGTCGCCCGCGGTCTCGCGGTTCTCCGGCGTGTCGTGCACGACCACGCAGTTGCCGTAGCCCATCGCCTCCACGAGTGCCGGGTGGGTGCCGCCCACCTCGGTAGCGTGCACGTAGGCGAAGGCGTGCGAGAGCAGCTGCCGGTAGCCGCGACCGTAGATGCCGCCGGGGAAGCGGATCCGCGGATCGGCGTTGCGGGTGAACGAGGCAATGAAACCCGTGGCGTACGGAGCGCTGCCGACCATCAGCAGCGGCATCTCTCCGCGCACGGCCCGGTAGCCCTCCGCTACCCGGTGGGGATTGTTCTCCGGTTCGAAACGCGACACGTAGAGCAGGTAGCGCCGCGCTTCTACTCCGAGCCGGGCCAGCAGCCCGGTCTGCTTCACCGGCCGCGGTTCGACACCGTAGGCGATAGCGGTCGAGTCGGCTCCGTAGCGCTCCAGATAGTGCTGCCGGATCACCTCGGCGTCAGTCACCAGGCGACTCGGCACGGACGTCGCCAGCCGCTCGGAAAGGGCATAGACGGCCCGCCCGAATGCTCCCCATTTGGCGCGCCGCTTTTCGATGCCGTCGACGTTGAGTACCGTCGGAATGCCGGCGACCCGCAGCAGCGGCACGAACAGCGCATTGGCCCCGTTGACGACCAGCGCCGCGTCGTATCGCTCCCCGGTTGCGTGCAGGCAGGAGAGCAGCGTGTGCACCGGCGTGTCGAGGTGCTTGGTCCGCACGGTCGGCAGATGGACGAGCCGCGCACCGCGCCAGCGCGCGCGGCGACGGCGGTCGTTGTAGCGCCGGCAATAGACGGTGACGTCGAATCCGAGATCCGCCAGACGGGACGCCAGCTCGTCGAACATCGTCTCGTAGCCGCCGTAGCGCGCCGGGATTCCGCGGCTGCCGATCAGCGCGACGCGCAGCGCCGTCCCGCTCACCACGGCTCTCCGTCGCGGCCCAGCCAGCGTTCCACGGTCCCCGGCGGCGCGGTGCGCCGCTGGCGCAGCAGGCGCCGCCGCGCCGCGATCGCACGGCGCTGCTGCCAGAGCCAGGCGTAGGCGGCGAGCGAGGTTCGCTCGCGCGCCAGGACCCAGGCGAGCGCCGCCAGGTCGCGCGTGAGCGTCCACGGCAGGGTGGCCATCAGGTTGCCCAGCGTCTGGTGCCCGAAGCGCCAGAGGTAACGGTTCTGCAGCGACCGGCGGTTGATCTCGGCGGGCAGACGGCTCCTGCCGGCGGGCGTGACGCGCCGCCGATGCTCGCAGTGCGCCGACGGTTCATAGACCACCTCCCACTCGCGCGCGCGCAGCCGGAAGCAGAGCTCGGCGTCCTCGCGATACGAATGGAAGCGCTCGTCGAACAGTTCCCCCTCGATCGCGACGTCCTCGAGCGCCGCCCGCCGCCAGAGCGAGGCCGCGCCGGTCGCTCCGAACACCCGCTCGCGGACCCCATACTGGCCGCGGTCGATCTCCCCCGAACCGCGGTCCAGGTGCCGCCACGCTCGCGTGAGCCGCATGCCACAGGCGTCGAGTCGCGCCGGGTTACCGGGGCGGCCGAGCCGGGCGGCGACCGCGCCAACCCTGCCGGCTGCGGGGTCGGTGGCGCAGGCCAGCAGCCGGGCGAGGAAGTCGGGCGCCGGCAGCGCATCCGCGTTGAGCGTCAGCACCCAGGCGCTATCCGTTTCGGCAAATGCTCGATTCATCCCGCCGGCGAAGCCCCGATTCTCAGCGAGCGGAACGACCCGACTTGCAACGGCGGCCGGCAGGTGGGCGCGTGCTACGTCGACACTGTCGTCCCGACTTGCGCAGTCGACGATCACCAGCTGCTCAGGCGCCGGCGTGAGCCGGCCGATCGCCGCCAGACAGGCGGCCAGGTCGGCGGCCGAGTCGTGAGTGACGATCGCCACGGCGACCGGCAGGGTCAAGCAGCCTCCCCGGCCATCGGCCAGCGCCGCGGCGCCCCGCGCGCCACCGCCCACAGCGCCCGCGCCGCCTCGAGGCGACTGGCCGTTCGCCGCGGCCGCCGCACCGGCAGCGCCGCCAGCCGCAGCAGCGCCCCGACCGGCACCAGCCAGCGGAACGCGGCCGCCCAGCCGCGCCCGTGGTGCTTGGCCAGGTAGCGCTCGAGGTTCCGGTCGTACGCCGCGAGGAAACCTCGGTAGCCGATCGCCGGCACGCTCGAACCACCGCGGTGCTCGAACTCCGCCTGCGGGGCGTAGCGCACGACCGCTCCGACGGCGGCGAGACGCCGCGCGAGGTCGACGTCCTCGAACCAGGCCGGATGAAACGCCGCATCGAAGCCCCCGATCGCTTCGAATACCGGCCGACGCAGCAGCAGCGCAGCGGCGGCCGGCTGCCCGATCGGGGTGCCGCCCGGCGGCTCTGCTGCCGGGCCGCGGGTCGGATTCCAGAAGAAGGCGTGCGCGAGCAGCGCCCACGGCCCCGGCAGCGGCCGCAACTGCCAGGAGGTCTGCGGCCGCCCGTCCGATCCGACCAGGCGCGGCGCGAAGCCCGCGGTCGCCGGATCGCTCTCTGCCGCACCCAGCAGCGCCGCGAGCGCGCCCGGCCGCGGTCGAGCGTCCGGGTTGAGGAAGAGCAGCAGCGATCCGGCCGCCACCTCGGCGGCGGCGTTGCAGCCGCCCGCGAAGCCGAGGTTGCGACCCGGAACGACGGTGCGCACGCCGGGCCGGTGGGTCAGCGCGGCAGGCAGGCCGCCTCCGTTGTCGACGACCACCAGTTCGAACCGCGGATCGTCCGGCAGCTGCGCGGCCAGTTCCGCGAGGTCGGATCCCGAGTGCCAGGCAACGACGAGCACGGACAGCCGGGGCGTGGTCACACCGGCAAGCCTACCCGCAGGCGCTCGACCTCCCGGAGGTCGACCCGCGGCCGGCCCAGGTGACCGAACCGCGGCAGCCGCAGGAGCGCCGTCACCCAGCCCGCGACCAGGCCGCCGGCGACCGACCAGCGACCGCCGAGCACCGCGCGCCAGAAATCGATACCGTCGCGCAGCGCGGCCCACGGCGCCAGCAGTGGCAACCGGAGCCCCGCCAGCCGCGCCAGCACCAGCCAGCGATTGGCAGCCAGGCGGCGGGCGCGGTCGAACGGCCGCCGCGACCCCGTAGCCGAGCCGGCGTGCCGGGCGCGAGCGGCCACCACGCAGCGCGCCCGCCACCCGGCGGCCCGCAGGCGGACCGCCAGTTCGACGTCCTCGTACCAGGTGCCCAGCCGCTCGTCGAACGGCCGCCCGGGTGCGATCTCCACGGTGTGCAGGGCGTCCTGGCGATAGAGCGCCGCCGTGGCCGAGACGCCGAATACCTCGAGATCTGTGGATGGATCGGGGCGCAGCTCGCCATGCCCGAGCTGCACCGCCTGCCACCAGCGGTTCCAGGCGATCCCGCAACCATCCAGCCGCTGCGGGTCGTCGGTGAGGCGATGGACGCCCTGCACACTTCCCAGCTGCGGGTCGGCGGCAAGCGCTTCGAGCAACGCCAGGAGCCAGCCGCGTTCGACTTCCAGGTCGTCGTTGACCAGCGCGACCACGGGTGCCCCCGGCGCTGCCGCCAGGCCGGCATGGATCGCCCGCGCGAAGCCGACCGCCGTGGGCAGCGCCACCAGCTGCTCGCCGGGGCGATCGAGCACCGGGGCTGAGGCGTCTCCCTGGTGCACCCACACCAGCGCGCCGTCGGCCGACGCGAGCTCGCTGCGCAGCGCGGCCAGACAGCGCTCGGCCGTCGGCGAGACTCCGAGCGACGGCACGATCGCGACGACCCGCGCGCTCATCGCCACTCGAACTCCACTCGGTCGACGACCACCGAGGCAGGCGGCGTGCCGGGGCTGGACCGGCCGCGCAGCACCAGACGACCGCCGGCAGGCCACTCCACCTCCTCGACGCGACTGGCACGCCAGCCACCGCCCGCGGCGGCCTCGAAGCGCACCAGGTGGCGCTCGCCGAGCAGCACTTCGAGCGCCATCGCCCCGCCCTGGCGACGATTCGGCTTCCAGTGAACCGTCAACGCCGTGGCGCGGCCCCCGGGCACCGGCACGACCTCCATCGCGTCATCGCTGGCAATCACCCAGCCACCCGCGAATCGAGTGCGGTCGATCGTCCAGCGGTCCGGCCACAGCGCACCGCTGTCGTGACGGATCCACGGATCTTCCATTTCGGCGACCCGGGTCGGCAGGCGATGCGCGCCCCAGAGCAGCAGCGACACTGCGATCAGGAGAGCTGCCACGCCGGCACCGGCAGCCCGGGCCGTGTCGCGGCTTGGCGGCCGCCCGCGACTGCGCCAAGCGAGCAGAGCGAACGCCGCGACGGACAGCAGCGGTACCGCCCAGGTTGCCGTTCGCGGACGCACCGAGCTCGGAAAGAACCGCACCAGATCGCCCGCAAAGGCGGCGCTGAACCGATCGAGCAGCGACGAACTGCCCGCCGCCAGACTGTTGGCCCAGCCCGGCTCGTAGAGCAACGCGGCGGCCACGAGCGCCGAGGCGGCGGTCAGGGCAGCGACCAGCGCCGCGCGGCCGCGCGACAGCCGTCGCTCGAGCGCCAGCGCCAGAGCCAGCGCCAGGAGAGGCAGCAGCACGAAGCCGTAGCGAAACGGCGGTGCCCAGCCGCCGTACCACTCCCGCCGGGAGGCCACCAGCACGAGGTACGGCAGGCAGGCGGCGGCAGCCAGGGCGGGCGTGCCGCGCCGCGCGATCAGGCGTGCGCCCCCCGGCAGGACGAGCAGCCAGATCGGCGCGGCGGCGAACAGGCCGAAGGCGACGTCGAAGAACAGTCCGCTGCCGCCGCGCAGGAAGGTCGCGAGGGGCACATCGAGGAGCGCCAGCTCGGCGACGTCGTGCATGCGCAGCGGATTGCCCCACACCAGCGCGTTGGCGACCAGGACGAGAAGCCCGGCAGCAGCCGCGAGTCCTGCCGCCCAACGCAAGCGCGGCCGCACGCGGTGACCGACCATCGCGGCCACCGCCAGCGGCAGGGCGAGCGCCAGAAAGCGCACCTTGAGCAGTGGCAGCAGGATCAGCGGCAGGGCGAGCATCGCCACGTCGCGCGGTGCCCGCCCTGAAGTGCGCGCCCGCAGCCGCGTCATGCCGAGCAGGGCCAGGGCCAGCAGCAGGGCGGCCGGCACTTCGACCCAGATCTGCGTGGCGAAAAGCAGAGCCGGCGGCAGCAGCGAGGTCACCAGCCAGGCGCGCAGACTGCCGCGGGGGCGCACCCCGCTCGCCTGCATCCAGGCGAGCGTCGCGAGACTGAAGGAAGTGGCCAGCAGGACCATTGCGAGGCGGGCGCCGGCCACGCCACCGAGGACCCAGAACGGCACCAGGACGAGCGGCAGCAGCGGCTCGTGTCGCGAGAACTGTTCGCCGCCCTCGCCGACTGGATCGCCGATCTGCGGCGCCAGCCGCTCGCGGCCGATGCGCTGCCCGAGCGAGCTCGCGTACTCGTCGGTCAGATCGACGTCGAAGTCGGTCGCGAGGCTCTCGGCGAGCAACAGATAGTACGGCTCGTCGCCGTCCGGGGGCCGCTCGGCTCCGGTCCAGGGCAGGACAGCCAGTCCCGCCGCCAACGGAATCGCGGCGAGCCACGTCAGGGCTCGCCGGCGCACCAGGTGGCGGGCGACAGCCGGTGCGAGCCGGACGACGCGCAACGCCAGCAGAGCGAACAACACGAGGGCCGCCAGGTGGTCGCTCGCCGCGAACCCCAGTCGATCGTGGCCGCCGACCAGCGCCAGCGCAGCGGCGAGGGCCCAGCGCTCCTCGACCGGCCAGCTGCCCGCCCGCAACCGCAGGCTCGCTGCAGCCAACAATGCGGCGACGCTCGGCAGGACGACGAGCAGTCCGCGCAGGCCGGGTGAGGTGAGCGCCGGCAGCAACCGAGCGACGGCGAGGGAGCCGAGCAGGCCCGCAACCACGACCGCCAGGGAAAGGCTGTCCGCCCGATTCCGCGGTCTGGAGCGCAGCGGGGGAACGGTCATCGCTCCGCCTGCACCGTGAAGAGCGCCAGCGCGACGTCGCTCGGCAGGTCGGCTCGGCGCTCGATCCGGATCCGATCGAACGCTGCCGGGGCCGCGAGGCGAAGCCTCGCCGAGTACGTGGCGCCAAAGTAGCGCTGCTCGTGCGGCATCCACCACCAGAACGGCTCGGGCGCCGGGCAGGCCAGCCGAGCCGCGACATCGGCACGCACCGCAGCCCACTCGGCCGTGTCGCGCCCGACCCGCAGTTCGGTGCGGGCGACCTCACTGTCGCCTTGCCATGCAGAGACGGTCGCCACGGGCGTCCCACAGGGCAGAGCCACGGCCTGGTTCAGGTAGGAGTCGACGCGGACGACCGTGGCACCGTCGGCAACCAGCGTTCGGTCGACTGCCGGCCGCTGGCTGTCGAGCAGGGCGCCGCCGGCTTCCCCGGTCGCCAGGACGCGCCAGGGCGAGGTCGTCACCGTCGACAGCACCCGCTCGAGCGCCGGCTGGCGGCGCCAGGGCATCGTCCCGACTACCGTCGTCAGCGTTGCCGCCACGACCAGCGCCGAGGCGGCGGCACGGCGCAACCCCGGCGGCCTTCCGGCGGCCCCGACCGCCACGAATACCGCCAGGCTGCCGATGAGCCAGGTCGGCAGGAGCGGCAGTGCGGGCGCGACCGCGGCGAGCAGCAGCCGTCCGATCGTTGCGGGCCCGCTGCGTGCGCCCGGGAGGCGGGCCAGCGCCACTGCCAGTACGAGCCCGGCAATCGCCCATCCGCTCCAGCCGGGACCGGCGGCGAAGCTCGCAGCGCCGACGGCCAGTGCGCCTGCGCGCTGCTCGCGGGCCAGTTCCAGCAGCAGCCAGCCGGCCACGGCGGGCACGAGCCCGAACCAGACCAGGCTCGCCGGAGCCAACGGCTCGAGCCAGAGCCGATCGAGTCCGGCCGCGGCCTGCGCAGCGAAGGTGACTCCAAACCAGGCGCGCCGGTCGAACGGACTTGCGCTCGCGCGACTGCGCAGGGCCACCACCCAGCCCACCGCGACCGCGAGGCTCGCAGCGACGGCGGCTACGGGGAGGGGAGAGGTCGTCGGCAGGGTGAGCAGCGCGGCAAAGCTGGCCAGGCCGGCGATCGGCACCACCGGCTCGCGCGCCGGCGCGGTGGCCGCCAGCGGGGTCAGCACGGCGCCGGCCGCCAGAGTGAGAAAAAGCAGGGTCGAGCCGCCCTCGCCGAGCCGGTAATGGGCGACGAGCGCGCCGGCGACGACGAGTGCGGCGGGCGTCACCAGCAGTCCAAAGCGCTGCTCGGCCATGTGCGCCGCGAGTCTATCGGCCCGGGCACCCGCACGGTCTGCCCAAGCCGGTCGTCCGGCAGCACCCGGCGCGGTTTGACGCTCTCTCACCCCGAGGCTACGATGCTCGCCCGCCATGCTCGCCCGAGAACTGCTGCGCGCCGACCCCGAGCGCGTTCAACGCGCCTTCCGCGCCCGCGGCCACGAGACGGAGTCGCTCGCCAGCTGGCAGCAGCTCGATCGCGAGCGGCGTGAGCAGCTGACCGCCGTCGAACAGCTCAAGCGGCGTCGCAACGAGGCGAGCGAGGCGATCGGCCGGATCAAGGCCGCGCGCGGCGACGCCAGCGCCGAGATCGCCGCCGTCGCGACGATCAAGCAGGAGATCGAGGCGCTCGACGGCCGCCTCGCCGAGCTCGACGCCGAGCTCGCCGCGCTCGAGCTGAGCCTGCCCAACCTGCCACACGAATCGGTGCCTCGCGGCGCCGACGAGTCGGCCAACCGGATCGAGCGGCAGGTGGGGGAACCCCGTGCGTTCGACTTCGAACCGCAGGCCCACTGGGACCTCGGCCCGGCGCTCGGCATTCTCGACTTCGAGCGCGGGGCGAAGCTGGCCGGAGCGCGCTTCACCGCCTCCTTCGGCGCCGGCGCCGCGCTCGAGAGAGCGCTGGTCGCCTTCATGCTCGACCTGCACGTGCGCGAGCACGGCTACACCGAAGTGCTGCCGCCCTACCTGGTCAACGCCGCCGCGCTGACCGGCACCGGACAGCTGCCGAAGTTCGAGAGCGACCTGTTTCGCATCGCCGGCGAGGATCTCTACCTGATCCCGACTGCCGAGGTCCCGGTCACCAACCTGCACCGGGGCGAACTGATCGACGAGGCCGACTTGCCGGTGCGCTATGCCGCATTCAGTCCCTGCTTTCGCAGCGAGGCCGGCTCGTACGGCAAGGACGTGCGCGGCCTGATCCGCCAGCACCAGTTCCACAAGGTGGAGCTGGTCCACCTTGCGACTCCCGAGTCGAGCTACGACGAGCTGGAGGCGATGGTCCGTCACGCCGGCCGCGTGCTGGAGAAGCTCGAGCTGCCGTACCGGGTGGTCTGCCTGTCGACCGGCGACATGGGTTTCTCGGCCGCCAAGACCTACGACCTGGAGGTCTGGCTGCCGGGGCAGAACGCCTGGCGCGAGATCTCCTCCTGTTCCAACTGCGAGGAGTTCCAGGCCCGACGTGCCGACCTGCGCTACCGCCCGTCCGAACCGGGAGGATCGAAGCCCCGCCTTCTGCACACGCTCAACGGCTCCGGGCTCGCGGTGGGTCGGACGCTGATCGCCATTCTCGAGAACTGCCAGAACGCCGACGGCACGGTCACCGTGCCGGCTGCGCTGCGTCCGTTCCTCGGCGGCCTCGAGCGAATCACGCCGCGCCGCACCGTCGGCCGATCCAAGTAGACTTCTCGCCGCCGGAGGGGTGGCAGAGCGGTCGATTGCGGCGGTCTTGAAAACCGCTGGACCTTCACGGGTCCCGGGGGTTCGAATCCCTCCCCCTCCGCCAGCCTCGCCGCCTCCAGGCGCGACGCCGTGCGCCAGTTGGCACCTGCCCAAGGCTTAGAATCGCCAGCCGGTGTCCGCAGGCGGTCCGCCGCTTGCGGGGGCTCCGGATCTCCTTGCTTTCTCCACATTTCTGCCTCCGCCGCGAAGGAGCATGCCGCCGGTGATGTCGCCCACCTCTCCCCCGCCCGCTCCCGGCCGTCGCCGCATTGCCGTCGTGCTGGCGGCCGGCAAGGGGACGCGGATGAAGTCCGCCCGGCCGAAGGTGCTCCACGAGGCGGGCGGGAGGCCGCTGCTGGGCTGGGTGCTCGCAGCCGCCCGGGCGGCCGGCTGCGAGCGGATCCTGATCGTCCATGGGCATGGCGGCGAGGCGGTTCGAGCGGCGTTCGCGGGTGAGTCCGACCTCGTCTGGGTCGAACAGCACGAGCAGCGTGGCACCGGGCACGCGCTCGCTCAGGCCGCCGAGGCCGTTGCCGCCCTGGGCGGCGATCCCCTCGTGCTCGTGCTGTCCGGCGACGTGCCGCTCGTCCGCGCCGAGACGCTCGAGCAGCTGGCGGACGCCGCCGAGGCCGGCTGGGGCGCGCTCGCGGTCGCCGAGCTCGCCGAGCCCGGCGGCCTCGGACGCGTGATCGCCGACGGCGCGGGGCGCCTCGAGCGGATCGTCGAAGCGCGCGACGCGACGCCCGAGCAGCTCGCCATCGGCCGCGTCAACGCGGGGCTCTACGCGCTGCCGGCGCCGGAGATCTTCGTGCGGCTCGGTCGCCTGACTCCCGACAACGCGCAGGGCGAGCTCTATCTGACCGACGCCGTGGCCGCTGCCGCCCGCGACGGCCGACCGGTGGCGCTGCTGCCGCTCGCCGACCCCGACGAGGCGCTCGGCGTCAACGACCGGCTCGAGCTGGCGCGCGTGCACCGACTTCTCCGGGACCGCCAGGTACGGCGGCTTGCCCAGGCGGGGGTCACCTGCCTGGATCCGGCCTCGACCTGGATCGAACCGGAAGTCGAGGTCGAGCCGGACGGACTCCTCGAAGCCGGCGTCCACCTGCTCGGCTCCACGCGGCTCGCCGCCGGAGTCACCGTGCGCACCGGCGCCTGGCTGCGCAACTGCCGGGTGGGCGCCGGGGCGGTGATCGAACCGTACTCCGTCCTCGACGGAGCGGAGGTGGGAGCCGGCTGCCGCGTCGGTCCGTTTGCGCGGCTGCGCCCGGGGGCGGTGCTCGGGGAGGGAGCGCGCGTCGGCAATTTCGTCGAGATCAAGAACGCGACGCTGGGCAGCGGGGCGAAAGCCGGACACCTCGCCTATCTCGGCGACGCGACAGTGGGCGCCGAAGCCAACATCGGCGCCGGCGTCGTGACCTGCAACTTCGACGGTGTCGACAAGCATCGGACGACGATCGGTGAGCGGGCGTTCGTCGGCAGCGACACGATGCTCGTTGCGCCGGTGACTGTTGGCGCCCGAGCCACCACCGGCGCCGGCTCCGTGATCACGCGCGACGTGCCCGACGGCGCGCTGGCGGTAGAACGCTCGCCGCAGCGCAACGTCGACAACTGGGATGAGCGAACGGCCGCGCGACGGGCGGCGGAGAAGAACGACTGATGTGTGGAATCGTCGGATACATCGGGCCGCGTGAGGTCGTTCCGCTGCTGATCTCCGGCCTGCGTCGCCTCGAGTACCGGGGCTACGACTCGGCGGGCGTCGCGGTCGTCGACGGCCAACGGCTCGAACGGCAGCGCGCCGAGGGCAAGCTCGACCGGCTGGTCGAGCGGCTGGCGCAGCAGCCGCTCGACGGCCGCTACGGCGTGGCGCACACCCGCTGGGCGACCCATGGCAAGCCGACCGAGCGCAACGCGCATCCGGTTACCGACTCGCGAGGGCGGATTGCGGTGATCCACAACGGGATCATCGAGAACTTCCTGCCGCTCAAGCGGGAACTGCAGGCCGAGGGCTGGACGTTCGCCACCGATACCGACACCGAGGTGATCGCCAACCTCGTCTCCAAGCACTTCGAAGGCGACCTGGCGGCAGCCGTCCGCCGCGCGGTGCCGCAGCTCGAGGGGATGTACGCCTGCGCGCTGGTGGCGGTCGACTCGGCCGAGGACGAGGTGGTCGCGGTGCGGGAGGGTACGCCGCTCGTGCTTGGCGCCGGGGACGGCGAGCAGTTCCTCGCCTCGGATCCGGCGGCCCTGCTCGCCCACACCCGCGAGGTGATCTTCCTCGACAACGGCGACATCGCCCGGCTGACCCGCGGCGGGATCGCGATCTGGGATCGCAACGGCGAGACGGTGGAACGACCGGTCACCCGACTCGACTGGGACCCGATCCAGGTCGAGAAGGGCGGCTACAAGCACTTCATGGCCAAGGAGATTCACGAGCAGCCCCAGGCGGTGCGCGACACCTTCGCCGGGCGGGTGGACTTCGAGCACGGAGAAATCGCCTTCGACACGCTGATCCTCGAGCCCGACGTCGTCGCCGGCCTGACGCGCATCCAGCTGCTGGCCTGCGGCACTTCGTGGCACGCCGCTCATGTCGGCAAGTTCCTGATCGAGGAGATCGCGCGCATTCCGGTCGAGGTCGATTACGCTTCTGAATACCGCTACCGCGACCCGATCGCCGATGCCTCGGTACTGGCGATCGGCATCTCCCAGTCCGGCGAGACGATCGACACCGTGCAGGCGATGGAGGCGGCGCGCGAGCGGGGCGCGCGCCTGGTGGCGCTCTCGAACGTTCCCGGCTCACAGGCCACGCGCATCAGCTCCGGCGTGATCTACACCCACGCCGGACCGGAGATCGGTGTGGCCTCGACCAAGGCGTTCACCACGCAGCTGGCGGCGCTCTATCTGCTGGCTCTGTACCTGCGCCGCCAGCAGGGCCGCGAGATCCCGCGCCCGATGCTCGACGGGCTCGCCCACGTCCCGCAGGCGATCGCCGAAGCGCTCGAGCTCGAGAGCGCCACCGACGAGCTGGCGCGTCAGTTCGTGCAGGCGAGCGACTTTCTCTACCTCGGCCGCGGCATCCACTACCCGATCGCACTCGAGGGTGCCCTCAAGCTCAAGGAAATCTCCTACATCCACGCCGAGGGCTACCCGGCCGGCGAGATGAAGCACGGGCCGATCGCGCTGATCGACGATCAGCTGCCGGTGGTGGCCCTCGCTACCGGGCGGCGCACGTTCGAGAAGGTCAAGTCGAACCTGCAGGAGGTCAAGGCGCGCGACGGCATCGTCATCGCGGTGACCGATCGCGATCCCGACGAGCTCGACGGTGTCGCCGACCACGTGCTGCGTGTGCCGTCCGTTTCCGAACACCTGCAGCCGATGGTCAGTGTGGTTCCGCTCCAGCTGCTCGCCTATCAGATCGGCGTGCGGCGCGGCGCCGACGTCGACCAGCCCCGCAACCTCGCCAAGAGCGTCACGGTCGAGTAGCGCGACGGCGCCGGCGCCGATCGGGCGGCGGGGACTCCTCCGCCGGGCCGTCGTCCTGCCCCGCTGCTGGCGGGGGGGGCGAGTCGACCGTCGCGGCGGCGGCGCGCAGTGCCGTCTTCGGCCGCACCAGCACCAGGAAACCGAGCGCATCCCGACGCGCGCCCCGCGCGATCGCTGGCTGCACCTGCCGCCACGCGGCGAAGCTCTCCGGACTGACAATGGCGAGGTCTGCCTGGCGAGCCTCGCGCCCCGGATCGCGCGCCAGGGTCACCCCGGTTCCTTTGCGCAGCAGCGCAATGCGCGCGATCGAATTGCGCGCCGACTGGCTCATCTTGTAGGTCGCGTGCAAGTCGGCCGAGAAGGCGATCCGACGGGGACGAGCGGCCTCGAGTTCGTCGGCGAACGCTCTCCACGGATAGAGCAGCAGCCGTCCCGTCTGCACGGCCCAGTCGGCTGCCAGCGCGTCCCGGTTGGCCGCCAGGCCGGGCCCGAACAGCCCGAGCAGCACCAGCAGCACCGTCCAGAGGCGGGCCTCGGTGCGGGCCGCGACCAGGGCGACCGCCGCCACGCCAGCCAGCACCAGCACCGGCACCAGCACGCCGGCGACGAACTGGTCCGGCGCCCATCCGAAGCGGCCCACCAGCTGCGCGGGGATGAATTCCGTCGCCGTCACGGCGCCGATCCGGTATGGCACGACGAGGAAGAGCAGCGCAGCGCCGGCGAGCGCCGCCAGCACGGCCAGCCGCGGTGCCAGCAGCTGGCGCCACGGAATCTCGTCGAGCCCCGCGTCGCGCGCCAGCAGTCCGGTCGCGAGGCAGAGCAGCGGCAGGATGGTCACCAGCATCCGCGCCGAGAACGGATGCGGCAGCCGGATGTAGAGCACGATCAGCGCAGCGAGGTAGGCCAGCGGCACGCAGCGCAGCAGCCGCTCCTCCCAGGGGCGACGGCGCAGGGCTCCGGTGATCGCGGCCGCAGCGGCGCAGAGCCACGCCGCGCGCAGCGAGAGCCGGGCGCCGCCTTCGCCCGGGTCCCAGACCACTCTCAGCCAGGTGTCGACCGCCGGGCGCGGCGCCATCTGGCTCGGGAAGTTCATCTTGTGCACGCCCGCCTTGCGGGTCTCGTCCCACATGAACCCGAAGTTCCCGAGCAGCCAGCCGTCGAGCAGCACCAGGGCGAGGAGGGCCGCGCCCGCCCCTGCCGCCCACCAGATTGCCCGCCGCAGCCAGCGCCGCAGGTCCACCCGCCCGTTCTCGATCGCCCACAGCGGCAGCAGCGCGAAGGCGATTGCCCCCACCTCCTTCGAGCGATAGCAGGCCAGCGAGAGCGCCCCGACGGCAATCGCCGGGAAGTCGATCCGCCGGGGCGATTCCGCCCCGCCAGCCCGGCGCGCCTTGCCGCGATCGTGCATCCAGACGGCCACCGCGAGCGCGAGGAACATCATCGCCGACACGTCCGCGAACGCCGCGCCGATCAGACCGATCAGTGTGGTCTGGGCAAGCAGCGCCAGCAGCGCGACGGTCAGCGTCCCGAGCTGCAGCCGGGGCCCTACCGAGCGCGCCGCGACCGCGAGCGCGCCGACGGTGAGCGCGAACGCGAACGCCCACCAGAGGCGGGTGCCGAGAAACGGATCCCCGCCGGCCAGCAGCACGAACAGCCGCAGCAGATAGACGTGCGCGTAGCGGTGGTAAAACCAGGAGGCATCGCCGTGGGTCGCGGCGCTCAGGTAGACGGCGTCGTCCCCGCCCCGCAGGGCGCCGGTGTGGGGAAGAACGAGGGCGAATGTCGCTCCGACCAGGGTCAGCAGCAGCGCCACACGCCCACGGGGACTGGCAGCCACCCGCTCCATGCGGCTCCGGATCGCTGCGGCTTTCCGCCTCCACCAGGCGTTGCGGGCGACGGCCGTCCCGGCGGCCCCGATCGCCGCGAGCCAGAACGCAACCCCCAACAGCTGGCGGAACGGCCGCGACCAGCCGCGCAGTGCGCTGCGCAGCGCCGCTCGCACGCCGAGCGGCCGACTCGCATACAGATCGGCGACCCGCAGCGCCGCCGGCGCTTCGTAGGGCGGCGCGACCTGGAGATCGAGTCGGCTGGCGCCGCCGACCTGGTGATACCCGATCTCCAGCCGGTGAAATCCGGGCTCGAGGCGCACCGTGCCGCTCCCGGCCGCGGCGCCAAACCGGCCCTCGGTGTCGGCGATCACCGTTCCGTCGAGGCGCACGAAGGCGCCATCGTCGGCACTCAGGTCGAATCGGTAGTCACCGCCGCGGGCGACGTGCCACCAGCCGGTCCACCGAATGCTGAACAGGGCGCGGGTGAGCAGCACGCCGCGCCACCGGGCCTCGCGCCCCCCCGGCGCCGGCGGCGGCTCGAGCACCGGCGCTCCGACCCGCACCGCGATCGGTCTGCCCTCCCACGGTTCGGAGAGCAGCCGATACTCCCCGCGCAGACCGTCGCGATCGGTGATGAGAAGGCTGCC
>CAZUAT010000057.1:9373-20375 GCA_964618415.1 uncultured Thermoanaerobaculia bacterium | reverse complement strand
AGCGGCGCCCGCCAGCACCGGCCGGCGGCGGGCGGCGGCGCGCCACTGCGCCAGCTCCTCGTACCCCTCACCGGTCGCCTCGGCCAGCAGCTCGAACAGCCAGAGTGCCGGCACGAACGACGGACGGCCGGCGGCGCGGACCCGGTCGGCCGCCGAACGCGGCGGCTCGCAAAGGCGCAGAAACCCGTCCAGCCCCTCGAGCGCCTGCCGTTGCCGCTCGCGCGAGATGGCGAGCCGGGCGAAGAACGGCTCAGCGACCTCGCGCACCAGCTGGTGCAGTTCAGCGCGCCGCAGCGCCGTCGCCCGACCCCGCTCGGCGTCGTAGCGCGCCATCAGCACACTCGGCATCAGCAGCGCCGAGAGCAGCGTTCCGTCGGCGACCTCGGCCTGGCCGGCATCCGGCCGCGACGACTCCGCCTCCTCCCCCGTCTGCCTCCGCGCGGCCATGCGGCGATCGAGTACCGGCAGGATGCGGGCGAAGTCGCCGAGGCCGCGCTCGCCGGCCCGCACCATCGCCCAGACCTCCGGCACCAGCGGGTCGAGCAGGCCGAGTTCGAGCATCCATTGCAGCGCCGGGCCGGCGCTGCCGCAGCGCAGCAGGGCCAGCAGCTCGTCGGTCACCCGGGCCGGAGCGGCGCGCGCGATCTCCGGCGCCAGCTCCCGAATCGCCTCCTGGGTGCGCTCCTCGATGCCGAAGCCGAGCCGGCCCGCCAGCTCACAGGCGCGCATCATGCGCACCGGATCCTCGCGGAATCGCACCCACGGGTCGCCGATGGTGCGAATCATCCGCCGTTCGAGATCGTCGATACCGCCGACGTAGTCGATGATGGAGAAATCAGAGATGTCGTAGAAGAGCGCGTTGATCGTGAAGTCGCGCCGGAACGCGTCCTGCTCCGGAGTGCCGAACGCGTTGTCGCTGGTGATCAGCAGGTCGTCGCCGTCGCCGCGCTGCTCGTCCGGATCGGGCTCGCGCCGAAAGGTCGAGACCTCGACGACCTGATCGCGGAAGAGCACGTGCACGAGCCGGAACCGGCGTCCGATGATGCGCGAGTTGCGGAAGATGCGCCGGATGTCGCCCGGCCGCGCGTCCGTGGCGACGTCGTAGTCCTTGGGCCGACGGCCGAGCAGCAGGTCGCGCACACTGCCGCCGACCAGGTAGGCCTGCTTGCCCGCCGCGGAGAGCCGATAGAGGACCTTGAGGGCCTCCGGTGCGATCTGCTTGCGGGAAACGGGGTGCTCGGGGCGCGTCAGCACGCGCGGCGGGACCGAGCCATCGACGTTCACGTCCGGAGATTGTAACAGCACGTCGCGGCCGCGCCGATCAGGAGGCAGATGGCGCCATCGCCAGTCCGAGGTCCTCGTACAGCGCCCCGAGCAGTCGCTCGAACCGCTCGCGGTGCGGACGGTCTTCCATCAGCCCGTTGACTCCCAGCGCCACCACCAGCGCGTGATCCGGATCGGCGAAAGCCACCGTCGAACGCGCGCCGCTGTGCCCGTACGTGCGCGCTCCGGCGTGCGGACCGTAGCCGTAGGGAACCGCCGGGTCGCCGTAGTGCGCGGAGTTGACGATCAGACCGAGCCCCCAGTCGAGGCGGGTGCGGAAGGTGTGATCGAGCAGGCCCACGCGATGGCGCGCCGTCATCGCCTCGACGGTGGTCTCGCCGAGCAGCCGCCGACCGTCGGGCAAATTCCCGCCGGCCAGCAGCACGCGGTAGAGCCTGGCCAGCTCGCGCATCGGCCCCAGTCCGCTGGCGCCCGGCGAGCAGACGATCAGCCGTGCTTCGCTCATCCACTCGGTGAGCTCGACCGGGCCTTCGGCGGCGATGCGCCACGCCGGCGCGAGCGTGGCGCGCACGCCCTCGAGCTGCGCGGCGTCGACTGCGAAGCGACAGGTGGTCGCGCCGATCGGCTCGAGCACCGCCTCGCGGGCATAGCGCTCGAACGGACGGCCGTCGAGCCGGCGCACCAGCTCGCCGAGGATGAACCAGGTCGAGGCCAGGTGGTAGCCGGCTTTGCGGCCCGGCACCCAGCCGGGCTCGATCCGCCGCGCTGCGATCCGCGCCACGATGCCGTCGCGCCCCAGGTCGGGCCAGCCGGTGTCGAGCATGCGCAGGCCCGCCGTGTGGGTGAGCAGGTGACGGATGGTGACCGACTCCTTGCCTCCGGCGGCGAACTCGGGCAGGTGGCGGGCGACCGGGTCGTCCAGATGCAACAGCCCGCGCTCCCACAGCTGCGCCACGGCGACAGCGGCGATCGGCTTGCTCGCCGACAGCCAGAACATCGACCGCTCGCGCCCCATCGGCTCGCCGGGGCGGGCCTCGCCGAAACCGGCGTCGGCGCGGATTTCGCCGCCCTGCTCGACGTAGAGCTGTCCACCCAGCTGCTCGCCCGCAGCGATGCCGCGCTCGAGGACGGCGACGAGGCGCGGCCAGCGCGACTGATCCAGCTGCCCGTCGACCGGCAGCGCCGCCTCTGCACCCGTCGGGCCGCTCAATCCGCGTACTCCTGCTGCTCGATGCGGCGATCCTCGAGCCGCATCGCCGTCAGCGCGCCGCGCCAGGCGCAGCCGGTATCGAGGCCGACGACGTCGGGCCGCACCAGCAGGCCGAGCGCCGCCCAGTGGCCGAACACCACGCGGTGCCCGGCGCCGGCGAACGCCGGATGGTCGTACCACGGCAGGCTGCCGGCGGGGCGCGCCGCGGGCGCACCGCTGAAATCGAAGCGCGGCACGCCGCGCCGCGAGACCAGACGCGTGAGCGTGAACGTGCGCAGGTCGACGAGCAGGTCCGGATCGATCGCGTGCCCCTCGTCGCCGCCCGGCCTCCACGCCGCGAGCAGCTCCGCGACCCCGCTGCCCGACAGCCGGCGCTCGAGTCGGCGCGCCCGCCGGCGCGCATCGGCGCGCCGCCAGCGCGGGTCGAGGCCGGCGTGCACGAGGATGTCGTCCTGCTGCTCGACCATCAGCGGTCGACCGCGCAGCCAGTCGACCAGCTCGGCCAGGTCGGCGGCACGCAGCAGGCGGTCGAACGTGTCGCGCGGGCGCGCCGCCGCAACGCCGAACGCCCGCGCCAGGAAGTGAAGGTCGTGATTGCCGAGCACCACCTCGGCGCGCGGACCGAGGTCGGCGACGCAGCGCAGCACCTCGAGCGAGCGAGGTCCGCGGTTGACCAGGTCACCGACGAACCAGAGTCGCTCGGCCCCGGCCACCGCAGGGCGCCGCAGCAGTCGGCGCAGCGACCGGTAGCAGCCGTGCACGTCCCCGATCGCCCAGGTCGCCATGTCGCGCAAGCTTCCCCCGCGCCGCTGCCGCAGTGCAAGCCGATGCGCGCAGCGCCACGCAGTTGCGAAGGCGAATCGTCAGGCGGCCAGGAAGTCGATCCCCGGGCCGGTCGCCTGCGGCGCGGAGAGGATCCGGTTGTGGCCGAGGCCCTGCGTCTCGAGCAGCCGCGCCCCGGGCCACGCCGCCGCCAGCTGTCGCCCGTGAGCGACCGGCACTTCGCGATCGAGGGCATCGTGGACGACCAGCGACGGGATCGCCCCCAGGTCGCGCGCCAGCCGAGTCGGCGCGACCGTCGACCACTCGACGCCGATCGCCGCCTCGATGCGCTGCTGCAGGCGCACCCGCACCCGCCGGTCGAGACCGAGCCAGTGCGCGAACAGGTCGGCGAACGGCTCGAGCGCTGCGGGCGGTGCAACGAGCAGCGCGCGGCGCGCTTCGAGTCCCTTCGCAAGCGCCAGGACGGTCGCGGCGGCGCCGAGCGAGTGGGCAACGATGACCTCCGGGGGCCCACCCAGGCGACCGGCAACCGCCTCGATCGCGCCGGCGATCTCTACCAGATGCGTGCGCCGACCGCTCGAGCGCCCGTGCGCCGGCAGGTCGATCGCGGTGGCCCGGAAGCCGCGCTCGGCGAGCGCGATGCCCCAGGCCGCCAGCTGCGCGCTCGTCCCCTCCCAGCCGTGGACCAGCAACGCGCGACGCTCGGCGTCCGCGCTGCCCCAGTTCCAGAGGCCCAGGCGCTGCTCCCCCAGATCGAGGCTCTGGAAGTCGGCCCCCGCCGGCGCAGTCGCCCGCCGGCCCATCCGCCGCCGGCTCGGCACCAGGAACCGGTCCGCAGCCCAGGCCGCTGCCAGCTCAGGTGCCAGCCGACTGGCGCCGCTGCCGAGGAGGCGGGCCAGCCGCGCCACCGGCGATGACAAACGATCGATCGTGCTTTTCTCTCCCAACGCCAGTTCGGACATGCGGGATCTCCTCGAGATTCGAAACGGTCAGGTCGTCGGTCGTGCCGAGGCGAGCAGTGCCTCGAAGCTGGACCGGGCGCGGCGCGCTGCCGCCGGGTCGCGCAGCAGGCGCCAGAAATGGTTGTGGGCGAGGATCAGCGCGTAGAAGTCGTAGGCGAACTGGTCACAGTCGAGATTGCCGCGAAACTGGCCCTCCTCGATCGCGATGCGCGCCGCCCGCGCCAGACCGTCGAGCCAGCGGCGCTGCGTCCCGACGAGCTGGTCGCGCACCGGGCCCGGCCGGTCGTCGAACTCGTTGGCCCCCGAGATGAACGGGCAGCCGCCCGGAATGGCGTCGGACTCGGCCCAGGCGAGCGAGCGCTCGAACAGCTCCCGGACCCGAGGCTCGCCACGCGGCGCCGCCAGCGCCGGACTGGCCACCCGCTCGTGGAACAGCGCCTCGGCGTGGCGGAGCACCTGGATCTGCAGGTCCTCCTTGTCGCGGAAGTGTGCATACAGCCCGCTCTTCGACATCCCGACCGCGCGGGCCAGCTCGCCGATCGACAGCGGCTCGAATCCGATCCGGCTGGCCAGCGCCAGACCAGTCTGCAGGATCGCCTCGCGCGTCGCCTCGCCCTTGCTCACGGCGCGAGAATAGCACGACCGTTCGTCCTATCCAATCGCCGACCCACCGCACCCGGCGGCGACCGGGGCAGGCGGAGCAATCCTCAGCGCTGGTTGGCCTTCAGGATCCGCTTGCGCAGGCGAAACGCCTTCGGGGTGACCTCGACCAGCTCGTCCTCCTGGATGAACTCGAGCGCCTGCTCGAGGTTCATCAGACGCGGCGGCACCAGGTGGACGGTGTCATCCGAGCCCGAGGCGCGCATGTTGGTCAGCTTCTTCTCGCGCACGATGTTGACGTCGAGATCCTTCTCGCGCGCGTTCTCGCCGACGATCATCCCCTCGTAGACCTCGTCGCCGGGCGAGACGAACAGCTCGCCGCGCGGCTGCAGGCCCTCGATCGCGTAGGCGGTCGCCTTGCCGGGGCGATCGGCCACCAGCACCCCCGTGGGCCGATGCGCGATGTCGCCCTGCCACGGCTCCCAGCCGTCGAACAGATGGTTCATCAGTCCGGTGCCGCGCGTGTCGGTGAGGAACTGGTTGCGGAAGCCGATCAGCCCGCGCGACGGCACCCGAAACTCGATGCGCACCCGCCCGGTGCCGTGGTTGGACATCTTCATCATCCGGCCGCGCCGCTCCCCGAGCTTCTGGGTCACCGCGCCGATGAAGTCCTCCGGGCAGTCGATGATCAGCATCTCCATCGGCTCGTGGAGCTGTCCGTCGATGGTCCGGGTGAGCACCTCCGGCTTGCCGACCGACAGCTCGAATCCCTCGCGCCGCATCATCTCGATCAGGATGGCGAGCTGCAGCTCGCCGCGCCCGGAAACCTTGAACGACTCGGCCGAGTCGGTCGGTTCGAGCCGGATTGCGACGTTGGTGAGGATCTCGCGCTCGAGCCGGTCCTTGAGCTTGCGGCTGGTCACGTGGGCACCCTCGCGGCCGGCCATCGGCGAGGTGTTGATCGAGAAGGTCATCGCAATGGTCGGCTCGTCGACCTGGATGGGCGGCAGCGGCTTCGGGTTCTCGCGCGACGAGATCGTCTCGCCGATCGAGACCGCCTCGAGGCCCGCGACCGCGACGATGTCGCCCGGCCCGGCCTCGGGAACTTCGAGCCGCTTGATCCCCTCGTAGCCGTAGAGGGCGGTCACCTTGGCCGGGACGACCGAGCCGTCCAGGCGGCAGAGGGCGATCTCGCCGGCCTTGCGGATCGAGCCGTTGAACAGCCGCCCGATCGCCAGCCGGCCGACGTAGTCGTCGTAGTCGAGACTGGTGATCAACAGCTGCAGCGGCTCGCCCTCGTCGTACGCGGGCGCCGGCACGGTCGACAGGATCTGGTCGAACAGCGGCTCGAGCGTGCCGTCAGGGCCGTCCGGCGAAGTCCGGCAGGTCCCCTTCTTGGCGTTGGTGTAGAGAATCGGGAAGTCGAGCTGCTCCTCGCGCGCATCGAGATCGATGAACAGGTCGTAGACCTCGTTCACTACCTCCTGCGGGCGCGCGTCCGGGCGGTCGATCTTGTTGACCACCACGATCGGGGGCAGGCCGGCCTCGAGCGCCTTCTTGAGCACGAACCGGGTCTGCGGCAGCGGACCCTCGCTGGCGTCGACCAGCAGCATGACGCCGTCGACCAGCTTGAGGGTGCGCTCGACCTCGCCGCCGAAGTCCGCGTGGCCCGGCGTGTCGACGATATTGATGTGCGTCCCCTGATAGCGGACGGCGATGTTCTTGGCCATGATCGTGATCCCCTTCTCGCGCTCGAGGTCGATCGAGTCGACGACGCGCTCCGCAACCACTTCGTTGGCGCGGAAGGTGCCGCTCTGCCAGAGCAGCGCGTCGACCAGGGTGGTCTTACCGTGATCGACGTGGGCGATGATGGCGATATTGCGGACATCCGTCCGTCGGGTACGGCTCACGCAGGGCAACTCCTCGAAAAGTGGGGCGAAAGTTCCGCGATGGGGGTCTGGTGGCGCGCGACAGCGCCGACGAAGCGTATCAGATCGGGCTCTGCCTTCGCTCCCCGCGCCCCCTCGCCGCCTTCTGGCCGTAGAATGTCGGCCATGAACCCCGTCGCCTTCTCTGCCTCGGTTCTCGCGCGCGCTGCCCGAGCGGCGGTGGTTGCGCTCCTGCTCGCCGGCCTCGTTCCGCCGGCCGCGAGCCAGCCCGCCACCTCCGCCCCGCCCGCCACGCCGGCCGACCCGGCCACGATCTCCTTCATGGACTACAACCCCCCGTCGAGCCTGGTGGTTTCCGAGCATCCGGTAACGCGCGCCCGGTTCCCGTTCGTGGACGTCCACAGTCACCAGGGGCAGCTCGACGAGGCCAAGGTTGCCGAGCTCGTCGCGGCGATGGACGCCATGCAGATGGCGGTAATGATCAACCTGTCCGGACGAGGCTTCGAGCGCGTGACCGGCGCCGACGGCCAGCCGACCTTCCGGCTGCGCGACCCGCAGTACCTGCGCGACCAGATCGCGACCTCCGAGCGCTTGGCGCCGGGCCGCATCGTCCACTTCACCAACGTCGATTTCTCCGGTGTCGGCTCGCCCGAGTGGGCAGCCGGGGCCGTCGCGCAGCTCGAGGCGGACATCGCGGCCGGCGCTCGCGGCCTGAAGATCTACAAGGGCCTCGGCATGGACAGCCGCGATGTCGATGGCCAGCGGATCGCCGTCGACGATCCGCGGCTCGACCCGATCTGGCAGGCGTGCGCGCGCCTCGGCGTTCCAGTGCTCATCCATACCGCCGACCCGGCGCAGTTCTGGCAGCCGCGCGACGGCAACAACGAACGGCTCTACGAGCTGATCGAGATCCCCCGCCGCTACCGCGACCCGGCCGAGAACGTGCCGTGGGAGTCGCTGATCGCCGAGCAGCACAACCTGTTCCGGCGCCATCCGCGGACGATCTTCATCAACGCCCACCTGGGCTGGCTCGGCAACGACCTTGCCCGCCTCGGTCGCCTCCTCGACGAGTGCCCGAACGTCTTCGCCGAGATCGGCGCCGTGTTGGCCGAACTCGGCCGCCAGCCGCGCTTCGCACACGACTGGTTCGTGCGCTACCAGGACCGCGTGCTGTTCGGCAAAGACTCGTGGCAGCCGGAGGAGTACCCGCCATACTTCCGCGTCCTCGAGACGGCCGACGACTACTTCCCGTACTACCGCCGTCGCCACGCCTTCTGGCGCATCTACGGCCTCGACCTGCCCGACGAGGTCCTGCGCAAGCTCTACTACGGCAACGCACTGCGCATCGTGCCAGGCCTCGACGCCAGCCTTTTTCCCGACGCCGGGTGAACGGACCGGTTCGACGACTCGTCCGCGCCGCGGGCATCGCGGTGGCCGTCGTGGCGTCGGGCTGGAGCGCCGCGCAGGCGCAGGCGCCGCGCTACCCGGACGTCCTGGTCGTTTCCGTCGACACGCTGCGCCCCGACCATCTGGGCGCCTGGGGATATCGCCGCGCCACCTCGCCGGCGATCGACGCGCTGCTGCGCGCCGGGGTGCGGTTCGACCAGGCGCGTACCGTCGAACCGCTGACCACGCCGAGCCTCGCGACGGTCTGGTCGTCGGTGCCGCCTCATTTCCACGGCGCGACGCGCAACGGTCTGCCGGTGCGGTCCGGTCTCGCTTCGCTGCCACGCCTGCTCTCCCGTCGCGGCTTCCGCACGGGCGCCGTGCTCGGCAGCTGGACGCTCAAGAATCAGCTCTCCGGTCTCGCGCCGGACTGGGACGACTACGAGGTTCTCGACAGCCGCAAACGCTGGCTCGGCCTTTTCAAGGCGGAGGCCAGGGGCGCCGACCTGACCGATGCGGCACTCGCCTGGCTGGCCGAGCGGCGCGAGGAGTCGGCCACTCGACCGCTGCTGCTCTGGGTGCACTACGTCGAGCCACACGCGCCGTACCGGTTTCAGGGCGCTTGGGCAAAGCGCCTCGGCATCGACGCGGTGCACGCCACTGACACCGACCGCTACGACAGCGAGATCGCTGCGGTGGACGCCGAGGTGGCGCGCCTGCTCACCGGCTGGGACGAGCGCTCCCCGGACCGGCCGCGTCTGACGGTGTTTCTCGCCGACCACGGCGAAGCGTTCGGGGAGCACGGTGAACGCGGACATGGCCGGATCCTGCACGAGGCGACGTTGCGCATCCCCTTCGGGCTCCACTGGCCGGGGCGGCTCGCGCCGGCGGTCGTGGGCGATCCGGTGTCGATCCTCGACGTCGCGCCGACGATTCTGGGCCTGCTCGGACTGCCACCGCACCCGGCGTTCACCGGTCGCGACCTGACGGGGCGACTGGACGGCGCCGCGCTCGAGGCGCGCCCGCTCTGTCTCGAGGCCCACAGAGGTGCCGTGCAGGCGGTGCAGGCGGCGGCGCGCGCGCGGCGGGCCGGCCTGCTGGAGGTCGGCGTCCTGGCCGACGGGCAGCTCGAAGCGCTCGCCTTGGCGCGCCGCGAACACCGTCGCTACGATCTGGCCGTCGACCCGCGCGAACGCCGCAATCTGGTCGATCCGAAGTCCGCCGTCTCCACGGCGCTCGCAAGCTGCGAGGAGGCGATCCGGGCCGGCCTCGAGGCCGCCGACCGGGTCCCCGCCCCCGCGCTCGACCCCGAGTCGATCGAAGAACTGCGCGCCCTCGGCTACCTGGACTGAACCCCGCGTTGGCATCGCCTGGGCGGACGACAGCGCGGACGCCGCTGCCAATCGACGCCGTCCTGCCGGCGCTGCTCGCAGCGGTCCGCTCGCGCGGCGTGGCGGTGCTGCACGCGACCCCGGGAGCCGGCAAGACCACCCGCGTGCCGCCAGCGCTCGCCGACGCACTGGCCGGCGCCGGTCAGGTCGTCGTCGTCGAGCCGCGGCGGGTCGCGGCGCGCGCGGCGGCGCGCCGGATTGCCGACGAGCGCGGCTGGACGCTCGGGGGCGAAATCGGCTGGTGGATCCGGTTCGAGCGGCGATTCCGCCCCGACAGCCGGGTGGTGTTCGCGACCGAGGGCGTGCTGTTGCGCTGGCTGCAGCGCGACCCGTTCCTCGATGGCGTCGCCGCGCTGATCTTCGACGAGTTCCACGAACGCGCCCTGCCCGCGGACCTCGCACTGGCCCTCGCCCGGAGGGTGCGCCGCGAGGCCCGGCCGGATCTGCATCTGCTCGTCATGTCGGCCACCCTCGACGTCGAGCCGCTGGCAACCTGGCTCGATGACGCACCGGTGATTCGCTGCGCCGGCCGGATCCACCCGGTCGAGATTCGCCTGCTCGAACGCCCCGATGACCGTCCGCTCGAGCAGCAGGTGGCCGATGCGGTGCGTCGCGCCGCGCGACAGACCGACGGCGACCTGCTTGCGTTTCTGCCCGGCCGCGCCGAGATCACCCGCACCGAGGCGCTCCTCGTCGAGGCCGGAGCGCGGTCCGACTTCGACCTCTATCCGCTGCACGGCGACCTGCCCGGCGCCCAGCAGGACGCCGCCCTGCGCCGGGGCCCGCGGCGGCGTATCGTCCTGGCCACCAACCTGGCGGAAACCTCGGTGACGGTCGAGGGCGTGCGGGCGGTGATCGACAGCGGCCTGGCGAGACAGCAGCGATTCGATCCGGCCTCCGGACTCGACCGCCTGACGACGATCCAGATCTCGCGGGCCGCCGCCGACCAGCGGGCCGGCCGCGCCGGACGCGAGGCGCCCGGGCTCTGCCTGCGCCTCTGGCACGCCGGCGACGACCTGGCGCGGCGGCCGTTCGAACCGCCCGAGGTCCAGCGCGTCGACCTCGCCGGCGCGGTGCTCGAACTGGCGGTCTGGGGCGAGGCCGACCCGGACACCTTCGACTGGTACGAGGCCCCGGATCCGGCGCGGCTCGCGCGTGCCCGGCGCACGCTTCGCGACCTGGGCGCTCTCGACGACTACGGCGTGACCCCACTGGGACGGCGGATGGCCGCCCTGCCGCTGACCCCGCGGTTGGCGCGGCTGGTACTCGAAGGGGAACGACTGGGCGTCGAAGAAGGAGCTGCGCAGCTCGCCGCCCTGCTCGCCGAACGCGACCCGTTCGGCGCCGAGTGGCGCGGCGACGCGCGCGCCGGCAGCCGGTCGGACCTCCTCGATCGCCTCGACGCACTCGACCGCCGCCGGCACCGCCGCATCTTCGACGCCGCCGCCCAGATCCTCACCCGCCTCGCCGCCAGCGACGACCGCGACGAAAAGACAA
>CAZUAT010000057.1:0-9273 GCA_964618415.1 uncultured Thermoanaerobaculia bacterium | reverse complement strand
AGAGACGAGGGTACGGACGGTGGCGGCGTTGGCCGCGGTGGCAGCGGGGATGTCCGAGACCGCAGAGACGATGGACACGCCGGATCTGTCGGAGCTGTCGGAGATGCCGGCCGCGGCGCCGGCGACCCCGCGCGCCGCCCCGAAAACCACCCGCTCGCCGGCACCGACAACCGCCCCGACCTCGCCACCGACGCCCCGCCTCCCTCCCACCCCCCCTCTATGCCGTCTTTGCCTTTGCCTTTGCCTCTAAACAGAAAGCCTTCTTCTTTGTCTTTGTCCTCTCCTTCTTCTTCGACACCCACGCAAGACGGCGACGAGCCGCTGCTGCGGGCGATCGCGGCGGCCTATCTCGATCGCCTCTGCCGTCGGCGGGCGGCGGGCGCCGATCGGGCGGTGATGGTGGGCGGCGCCGGGGTGCGCCTGGCGCGCAGCAGCGCGGTGCGCGGCAACGAGCTGTTCGTCGCAGTCGAGCTGGCCGCCGGGCGCGGTGGCGAGCGGTCGGAGGCGCTGGTGCGGCTCGCCTCGGGCGTCGAGCGGGACTGGCTGCCGCCTGAGCTCGTACCAAGCGCGGACGAGCTCGCCTGGGACAGCGCACGGGAGCGGGTGGTGGCCCGGCGGGTCGTCCGCTTCGACGACCTCGAACTCGACGCGCGCGAGATCCCGCTGCCGCGCGTCGACGACGAAGCGGTCACCGGTCTGCTGGTGGAACAGGCCGCCGCGGCGCTCGACCGCGCGCTGCCGCTCGACGCGCCCGAGGTCGCAGCGCTGTGCGCGCGCGTCGCCTTCCTGCGGGCGGCGCTGCCGCAGCTCGAGCTGCCGGTCTTCGACACCGACTTCCTGCGCGCGCTGCTGCCGCGCCTGGCGGCCGGCCGGCGCTCGTTCGAGGAGCTGCGGCGGGCGCCGCTTGCCGCCGCGCTGCTCGGTGAGCTGACCTGGCCGCAGCGCCAGGCGCTCGACCGCGAGGCTCCGGAGCGGCTCGCGGTGCCGTCGGGCAGCCAGATCCGGCTCGACTACTCGGACCCCGCCCGACCGGTGCTGGCGGCCCGCATCCAGGAGCTGTTCGGGCTGCTCGACACACCGCGCCTGGCCGGTGGGCGGGTCGCCGTGCTGCTCCACCTGCTGGCGCCCAACGGCCGCCCGCAGCAAGTCACCGACGACCTCGCGAGCTTCTGGCGGAGCACCTATCCGATCGTCCGCCGCGAACTGGCCGGGCGCTATCCGAAGCACGCCTGGCCGGACGACCCGACGACCGCCCGGCCGCAGCGCCGGCCCGGCCGACGCTGACCCGCCGGGTCGACTCCAGCCCACGCCAGGCGGCCTCCGCCGCTTCTCCCCTCCCGCGGGGTCGGAGGTTGACAACCGGCACCGCTTGAGGATTATTATATTGCCATATGGTTATGCATCAATTCCTGACCCCCGCTCTCCTCGTTTCGCTGCTCGGCGTTTCGGTCCCCGCGGCTGCGCAGTCCGAGCCCGTTGCGCTCAGCCTCGAGGATGCGCTGGCGGGCGGGCGGGTCCGTGCCCTCGACGCCGTGGCTGCCGGCCGGCGTGCCGAGGCGGCGCAGGCCCTCAGCCGGTTGGCGCGCGGCCACCGCCTGCCGACCGTCCGCCTCTCCGAGCAGTGGATCCGGACCGACTCCCCCGCTGATGTCTTCGGCCTGCGCCTCGGCCAGGAACGGTTCTCGTTTGATGAGTTCGTGGCGGGAAATCCGAACGACCCCGACCCATTGACCGTCGCCATCACCCGGCTGGAGGTCGAGCTGCCGGTCTGGACCGGCGGCCAGCTGACGACCCGGATCGAACAGGCCCGTCTGGCGAGCGAGGCCGCCCGACTCGACGCCGCACGCGTTGCGGACCGCGCCGCGGTCGCGGCCGCCGAGGCGTGGATCCGCCTGGCGCAGGCGCGCGAGGCCGTCCTCCTGCTCGAGCGATCGCACGAAACGGTCGCCGCCCACGCCGACCTGACGCGCGCCTGGTTCGAGCAGGGCATGCTGGTGCGCTCCGACCTCCTGCGCGCCGAAGTCGAACTGGCGCGCATCGGCGACCTGCTGGCCGAGGCACGCGGCAACGCTCGCCTCGCTGAGGCCCAGGTCGCCTTCCGACTCGCCGATCCGCCGGACACGCGCTATCGGCTCGGCACGCTGCCCGAACCTCCGGAACTCGCCGACTCGGTGGACAGATGGCTCGCCCGGGCCACCCACCGAGCCGACCTGGACGCGGCACGTCGACGGCTCGATGCCGGTGGGATGGAGGCGAAAGCCTTGCGCGCCACGCGCCGGCCGCGCGTCGGCGTGATGGCCCGCCACGACCTGGTCGCCGATCGTCTGTTCGGCGACCACGGCGACGCGACGACGATCGCCGTCCTCGCCGCGATCGACCTGTTCGACGGCGGACGCACACGCGCCGGCGTCGCCGCCGCACACGCCGAGGCAGCCGCCGGCAGCGCCGACCTCGAACAGTTCGAATCTGGCATCCGCCTGGAGACCCGCCGAGCCTGGGAGAGCGCGTCGGTCGCCCTCGAGCGGCGCGCGACGGCACGCGCCGCGCTCGGCGCTGCCGAGGAGTCGGTGCGCATCATCGAGGAGCGCTTCCGCGCCGGAGCCGCCCGCTCGCTCGACCTGCTCGACGCCGTGACCGCGCGCCGCGAATCGCAGCTGCGTGAGCTGGTGGCGCGCGCCGACGCCTGGCTCGCGCGCATCCACCTCGCGCTTGCCGCCGGCCAACCCCCTGAAACCGCTCTCGCCTCCTCCAACCCGCCGTCCGGACGGAGTCTCGACCGATGACCCTGCGCTCCCGCTTCCTCGCCCTGCCGCTGCTTGGCATGTCATTGCTCGCTCTGTCGCTCTCGGCGTGCGGCGACTCTGGACCGCACGCCGTGCTCGCCGCACCGGAGCCGATCGCGGTGCATGTCTGGCACGCCGAGCGGCAAACCACCGCCGAGCAGACGGCAATCGCCGGCACGGTCACCGCCGACCGCACGGCAGACATCTCGTCGCGGGTCATGGCGACGATCACCGCCGCACACGTCGAGCTGGGCGACCCGGTCGAGACCGGGCAGTTGCTGATCTCGATCGACCCGGCGACCGCGGCCGGTCAGCTCGAGCAGACCACGGGCGCGCTCGCCCAGGCCCGGGCGGCCCTCGCTCTGGCAACGCGCAACCGCGAGCGATTCGAGGCTCTGGCAGCCTCCGAATCGGCCTCCGAGCTCGAACTCGACACGGCGCGGATGCAGTACGAGCAGGCCGCCGGCGCCGTCCAGCAGGCGGAGGGCGCGGTCGCCGCCGCCCGCTCGCTGGCAGGCGAGTCGAGCGTTCGCGCGCCGTTCGCAGGCCGGGTCGTCGCGCGCTTCGCAGAGGTCGGCGACCTCGCGACGCCCGGCCGCGTGCTGGTGCGCATCGAGTCGAAAACCGGTCGCCGGCTGACCGTCGCGGTCCCCGAGTTGCTCGCGGCGACCACGCGGCTCGCCGTCGGAACCCCGCTCCCGGTCACGCTCGACGCCTACCCCGACCTCGGCGTCCTCACCGGCACGGTGGCCGAGATCAGCCCGGGTCCTGATCCGTCGACCCACGCCTTCACGGTGAAGATCGAGTTGCCGA
Organism: uncultured Thermoanaerobaculia bacterium; assembly: GCA_964618415.1. GTDB lineage: Bacteria > Acidobacteriota > Thermoanaerobaculia > Multivoradales > JAGPDF01 > JACTMI01. The sequence continues at coordinate 5,677 of CAZUAT010000057.1, read as the reverse complement.
CCCGCCCCGACGCACCGGCTCTGGCGACGGGCTCGGCTGGACGCGTCCTGCTGCCGCTCGGCGCACGCGACTCGGTGATCGTCCCGCGTGCCGCGATCGTGCGCTCCGGCGGGCTCGACCTGGTGGTGGTGCGTGACGCCCGAGGCCTCGCGGCATCGCGGGTCGTGACGCTCGGCAACGAGTTCCACGACGGTCGCGTCGAGGTCTTGTCGGGGCTGGCGGGCGACGAAGCACTCGCCGTCGGCCTGACGGTCGCGCCGCCGCTCGGCACGCCGCTCGAGGTGCTTCCATGACAGGCGAGAAGGCGACACGCCCCGGCCTCGCCGGTGGCATCGCCGCAGCCTTTCTCGACTCCAAGCTGACGCCACTGCTCGTCGTCGCAGCGCTGCTGCTCGGCGCCTTCGCCGTGCTGGTGACGCCGCGCGAGGAGGAGCCGCAGATCCGGGTGCCGATGATCGACGTCCACGTACAGCTGCCTGGAGCCGACGCCGACGAGGTCGCTCACCGCCTGGTGGCGCCGCTCGAGAAGGCGCTCTTCGAGATCCCCGGCGTCGAGTACGTCTACTCGACCTCGCAGCCGTCGGGCGCCCTGATCATCGTCCGCTACGAGGTCGGCACCGACCCGGATCGCGCCGCACTCGCGGTCCATACCAAGCTCGCCGAGCAGGCTGCCGCGATGCCGGCCGGCGCGCCACCGCCGCTCGTCATACCGCACGGGATCGACGATGTCCCCGTCCTCGCCTGGACGTTCTGGTCGCGCGATGCTACGCCGCTCGAGCTGCGACGCGTCGCGCAGGAGGTACGCGCCGAACTGGTGCGCCATCCGCACGTCGCACAGGTCGCAGTGCTCGGCGGCATTCGGCGGGCCGTCACGGTAACCTTCGACCGCGAGCGGCTCGCCGCGCACCAGGTGTCCATCCTCCAGGTCCACCAGGCCCTGGCCGGTCTCGACTGGAAGCTTCCGGCGGGCAGCTTCCAGAGCGGCGACGTCGACACCGCCGTCGAAGTGGGCGCTCTGTTCCACAGCGCCGATGAGGTCGCCCGCGCCGTCGTCGGCGTCCATGCTGGCCGGGCGGTCTACTTGCGTGACGTTGCCACCGTCACTGACGGCGCCGACGAGCCGGTGCAGTACGTCTGGATGACCGCCGGTGCGGCGGGTGCCCGGAAGGGCCTGCCGCCGGGGCTCGACGTTCCCGCCGTGACCCTTTCGATCGCCAAGAAGCCGGGCACCAACGCGATCGATCTCGTCACCGACCTCGAAGCGGTGTTGACGCGACTGCGCGGCCCGGTCGTGCCCGCCAACGTCGAGGTGACGACCACCCGTGACTACGGGCTGACAGCCGACGAGAAGTCGAACGAGCTGATGAAGCATCTCGGCCTGGCGACCTTCTCGGTCGTCCTGTTGACGGCATTCGCGCTCGGACGACGCGAAGCGGTGGTGGTGGCTGTCGCCGTGCCGGTGACGCTCGCCCTGACACTGGCTGCGTCGTGGCTGTTCGGCTACACGCTCAACCGGGTGACGCTGTTCGCGCTGATCTTCGCGATCGGCATCCTGGTCGACGACGCCATCGTCGTGGTCGAGAACATCCATCGCCACATCCAGCTCGGGCAGACGAGTCTGGGTCGAGCCGCGATCCGGGCTACCGACGAGGTCGGCAACCCGACGATCCTGGCTACCTTCACGGTGATCGCCGCTCTGCTACCCCTCGCCCTCGTCTCCGGGCTGATGGGCCCTTACATGCGGCCGATTCCGATCAACGCCTCGGCGGCGATGCTCTTCTCGCTGGTCGTCGCCTTCGTCGTCTCACCCTGGCTGACCTATCGCCTCTTCCGGCGCCACGCCGAGGCGCTGCGCGACAGCCAGCACGCCGGCCCGGACGACGGGACGGCCGGTTACGGGCGAGTGCACCGCCTCTACGAGCGGATCCTCGCACCGCTGCTGCGCAGTGCCTTCAAGCGCAACGTCCTGCTGGCCGCCGTCGCGCTGGCCCTGGCGACCTCGGTGGCCCTCTTCCCGCTCCGGATGGCGGTGGTAAAGATGCTGCCGCACGACGACAAGAGCGAGCTTCAGGTGGTCGTCGATATGCCGGAAGGCACGACGCTCGAACGCACCGTCGCGGTGGCACGCGAGCTGGCCGACATCATCCGCAAGCTGCCTGAGGTGGTCGACGTGCAGACTTACGCTGGTACCTCCGCACCGGTCAACTTCAACGGCCTCGTCCGCCACTATTTCCTGCGGACGGGGCCGCTGGTCGCGGACCTGCAGGTCAACTTGCTGCCCAAGCACGAGCGCGAGAGGGCGAGCCATGCCTTCGGGCGAGAGCTGCGCCCGCTCCTCGAGCCGGTCGCCGCGCGCCACGGCGCCAACGTCAAGGTGACCGAGGTCCCGCCGGGTCCGCCCGTGCTGTCGACTCTGGTCGCCGAGCTCTACGCACCGACACAAGAACAGCGCCTGCGGCTCGCCGGCGAGGTGATGGAGATCTTCCGCACGACCCCCGGCGTGGTCGACGTCGACTGGCAGGTCGAGGGGCCCGGCCCGCTGCTCGAGCTGACGGTCGACCGCGACAAGGCGGCGCGCGCCGGCGTTTCGCCCGAGCTGGTCGCGCGCACGCTGCGCGTCGCCCTGGCCGGCGCCGAGGCGGCTCACCTGACCGACCCGCGCGCCCGCGAAGCCGTACCGGTCGTCCTTCGGCTCGACCGCGCCGACCGTTCCGGTGCCTCGCAGCTGCTCGCGGTCGGCGTCCCCGGCCCCGGTGGCCGCCAGATCGCGCTCTCCGAGCTGGTGCACGCCGAGACGCGAACCCGCTCGCCGTTCGTCTACCACAAGAACCTGCGCCCGGTGACCTACGTGCTGGGCGATGTCGCCGGGGCATCCGAGTCGCCCGTCTACGCCCTGCTCGACATGGAAGAGCGCATCGCCGCACTGCGCGACGCGAGCGGCCGGCCGGTCGAGGTCCTCTTCTCCGGTCGCCCCGCCGACGGGACGCGGTCGGTGCTGCTGTGGGACGGGGAGTGGCAGATCACACACGACGTTTTCCGCGACATGGGGATCGCATTCGCTGCCGTGCTGGTGCTGATCTACGTGCTGGTGGTCGGCTGGTTCCGCTCGTTCGTCACGCCACTGATCATCATGGCGCCGATCCCGCTCACTCTGATCGGTATCGTTCCGGCGCACGCCTTCGCGGGGGTGTTCTTCACCGCCACGTCGATGATCGGCTTCATCGCCCTGGCCGGCATCATCGTGCGCAACTCGATCCTGCTGGTCGACTTCGTCAACCTCGAGCTGGCCGCCGGCAGGCCGCTGGAGCGCGCGGTGATCCGGGCCGCAGCGGTGCGTTTCCGGCCCATCGCCCTTACCGCGGCCGCCCTGGTGGCGGGCGGCCTGGTCATCCTGCTCGATCCGATCTTCCAGGGCCTCGCCGTCTCGCTGATCGCGGGCGTCGTCGTCTCGACGGCGCTCACGCTCCTCATCATCCCTCTGCTCTATTTCATGTACGTCTCCGCGGTCGGTGTCGAATCGGTCGCGCCGTCCGCCGGAGCACGATCGCCGTCCGCACCTGGAGGTCTGCCGTGACCATCGAAGCTGCCCTGCGCGGAATCGCCGGAACGTTCGTCCTGCTGTCGCTGGCTCTCGGCTGGTGGGTTCACCCGGGATTCTTTCTCTTTACCGCCTTCGTCGGCCTCAATCTGCTGCAGTCGGCGTTCACCGGCTGGTGCCCGATGATGTGGCTGCTGCGCAGGACCGGTTGCGCGCGGTGAGTGCCGGCGGAGGCACGATGAGCCGGCAGGCGACGCCAGAGCTGTTCGAGCGCATCGCCGACCGGCTCAAGGCCCTTGCCGACCCGATGCGGCTGCGGATTCTCCATCTGCTCGAGGACGGCGAGCTGACCGTGTCTCAGATTCTCGAGGCGGTCGGTGGCAGCCAGGCGAACGTCTCCAAGCATCTGGCGCGCATGCGGCAGGCCGGGCTGGTGACCGCCCGGCGGGCGGGCACTGCGATTCACTATCGCGTCTCCGATCCAACTGCTTTCGCGATCTGCCGAACGGTCTGCGATGCGCTCGAGCAGCGTGCTGCAGCCGAGCACCGTGTGCTGCGCGCCCGGCGGGCGGCCAACTCGCGGGGTGGCAGTCGGCCCGCAAGCCCGTAGAATCCCCCGACCCCGGAGCGGTCCGGGCTAGTCAGGGGGATGCCCGCGCCGATGGAGACGCTCCGCCAGCTGTTCGATTTCGTTCTGCACCTCAACGTCCACCTCGACCAGCTGGTGGCCGAGTACGGCGTCTGGGTCTACGCGATCATGTTCGTGATCGTCTTCTGCGAGACCGGGCTCGTCTTCACACCGTTCCTGCCCGGCGACTCGCTGCTGTTCGCGGCCGGGGCGCTGGCCGCCAGCGGGCGGCTGAACGTCGCGCTGCTGGTCGGTCTGCTGACGGTGGCGGCGATCCTCGGCGACTCGGTCAACTACTGGATCGGCCGCACGGCCGGCGAAGGGCTGCAACGCCGTTTTCCGCGGTTGATCCGGCGCCAGCACCTCGACAAGACCCACGACTTCTTCGAGCGCTACGGCGGAAAAACAATCGTCATCGCCCGCTTCGTGCCGATCGTGCGCACGTTCGCGCCGTTCGTGGCCGGCGCCGGGCACATGACCTACGGCAGGTTCATGACTTTCAACGTCGTCGGCGGCGTGCTGTGGGTCGTGGTCTGCACGGTCGCCGGCTACCTGTTCGGCAATCTCGCCATCGTGCAGGAGAACTTCAGCCTGGTGATTCTGGTCATCATCCTGATCTCGCTGCTGCCGGCGGTGGTCGAATTCGTGCGGGCGCGGCGCCGCGCCCGCCGCGCCGCCTGAGGTCCCCGAGACCGGCCGATGGCCCGCACCCCGTTTCTCGCCGCGGTCTGCCAGCTGCGTTCGACCTCGGACGCAGAGACGAATCTGCGGGAGGCCGAAGCGCTGATTCGCGCCGCCGCCGGGCGCGGCGCGCAGCTGGTGGCCACGCCCGAGAACACCGATTTCCTCGGTCAGCACGACGAGAAGGTCCGCCGCGCCGAGCCGTTGGACGGGCCGACGCCGGCCCGCTTCGCCGCCCTGGCGCGTGAACTCGGCATCCACCTGCTGCTCGGTTCGTTCGCCGAGCGCGGTCCGGACGCGGCGCACTGCTACAACACCAGCGTGCTGCTGGGCCCCGACGGCGGGCGTCTCGCGGCCTACCGGAAGATCCACCTGTTCGACGTCGACGTGCCGGGCGGCGTGACCTTCCGCGAATCCGACACCGTGGCTCCGGGCGACGAGGTCGTCCTCGCCGACACGGCGTTCGGCGCGATCGGCCTGACGATCTGCTACGACCTGCGCTTCGGCGAGCTGTACCGCGCCCTCGCCGCACGTGGCGCCGAACTGATCACGATCCCGTCGGCATTCACCGCCGCCACCGGCAAGGCGCACTGGGAGGTGCTGGTGCGGGCGCGAGCGATCGAGACGCAGTGCTGGGTGCTCGCCCCCGGCCAGCACGGCAGCCACGACGACGGCGGCCTGCGCGAGAGCCACGGCGAGTCGATGATCGTCGACCCGTGGGGCCAGGTGGTGGCGCGGGTGCCGGACGGCCCCGGCTTCGCAATCGCCGAGATCGACCCGGCCCGCACCGAGCGCGTCCGCCGCAGCATCCCGGTCGCCACCCACCGCCG
>CAZUAT010000056.1:0-22158 GCA_964618415.1 uncultured Thermoanaerobaculia bacterium | reverse complement strand
GCTGCCCCCGGACTGCGCCGGCTGCGCCGCGGCTCGCCGGTGAGACTGACCAGATCCTCGAGCAGCGCCGAGACCGAGTCCTTCTTCGGCCGCCGCGACGGCGGCGCCGACACCGGCAGGTCGTCCTCGAAAACGAACCGGGCGCGTTCGAGCTTCTGACGCAGCGGCGCCCAGATCTGCTCGCCGGCGTCGCTCAGCGGCGCCAGCTCCGCCAGCTGTCGCGCCCGCGGCAGCACCCGGTCGTTCTTTCCCTCTTCGAGGAACAGATGGATCGCCAGCGCCAGCGCCTCGAGATGCTGCGGGTCGTGATGCAGGATCTCCCGCACGCGGTCGTGCGCCTTCTCGCGCAGGCCGTACTTGCGGAAGACCTCTGCCTCGGCCAGCAGGTCGCTCAGGCGACGGGCGGCCGGTACCGGTTCGGGCACGACCTCGTAGGACGTCCGCTCGAGTTCCTCGAGGTCGAGCGCATCGGCCGCACCGCGCGCCGATCCGGCGGCCGGCGCGGGCGGCGCGATCGGCTCCGGCGGGGGCGCCTGGGGGATCTCCAGTTCGGGCTCGGCCTCGAACTCCCATTCGAACGTCGGCGCAGGGGCGGGCTCTGCTTCCAGATCCTCGACCGGCTCGGGAGCTGCCGAGGAGAGCTCCTCCGCTTCGACCAGAGCTCCCCCCTCGAGGGTCTCGATCTCGAGTTCGAACTCGGGGTCGGAAGCGATGTCGCCCTCGAACCAGGGAGAGTCGGGAGAGCGCCGCAGCATCTCCTCGGTCGGCCGAACGGCCACCGCCGCGTCGTCCTCCTCGGGCAGCTCGACGATGAACTCGTCCTCGGCCACCGAGGCCACCTCGGCCCGGGCCGGCGGTTCGAGCCCCTCGGGCGGCGCGGCGATGTCGCGCACCCGCAGGCCCGGCGAGGTCACGTCGCGCACGCCGGTGGCAGGAGCCACTTCGGCCAGCGGGATCTCACCGGTCGTCGAACGTCCGGTCATCCCGGCGAGGCGCGCGATCCGCTCCGCCTGCGGGTTCTTCTCCGCAGCCATCGCCAGCAGGCGGGCGGCGGCTGCGGTCTGGCCGGCCTCCTTGAGCCCCAGGACGGCATCGGTCACGAAGGCCAGGTCGTCCGGCGCTGCCGAAATCGCGCGACCGAAGATCTGCGCCGCCTCGTCGTAGCGCTGGTGGCGCATCATCAGCTCGGCAAGTGCCCGCAGTTCGGCCAGCTCGCGCTCGCGGTCGCCCGACTGATGGTGGATTTCCGACAGGCGCACACGCGGCGTCGGGTCGTCCGGATCGAGCTCGGCCATCCGCTCGAGCACCTTCGCCGCCGCTGCCGTGTCGCCGTGCTTCTGGTGGTAGTCGACCAGCACCTGGTACTGGGCCCGGGCCTCGATGCTGAGGCCCTGGCGGTGATACAGGTCGGCCAGCCGCTCGAACACGACCATGCGGGTCGGATCGAACTTGAGGATCTTCTTGTAGATCGCGATCGCCTTGACGAAGAAGCCGTCCTCCGTGTAGCTGCCGGCCAGCTGCAGGAAGAGGCGCACGGCGTCGTCGTTGCGGTTGATCCGCACGTACAGATCGCCGACCTTGTTGAGCAGCGCGATGTCCTTGGGGCTGTCGGCCAGCAGCTTGCGGTACTCGCCGATCGCTGACTCGATCTTGCCGCGCGCCAGGAGCTTCTCGGCGCTGTCGAGGACCTTCTCGCGATTGATCGCCATCAGGCCGCCCTCTGCCGGCGCGGCACCACGGGCCCGAACGTCAACCGGTGCTCCGGGCTGGGACCGAACCGCTCGAGTGCCGCCAGGTGTTCCGGCGCTCCGTAGCCCTTGTGGCGGGAAAACCCGTAGTGCGGCCAGCGGCGGTCGAGTTCCGCCGCGAGGCGGTCCCGCTCGACCTTGGCGAGGATCGACGCACAGGCCACGGCGTAGCACCACGCGTCACCCTTCACGACGGCCAGGCAGGGAATGCCGAGGTCCGGGAACGGGAGCGCGTCGGTGATCACCGCGTCCGGATGTACGGCGAGCGCCGCCAGTGCTCGGCGGGCAGCCAGGCGGGTAGCCGCCAGGATGTTGATCGAATCGATGGTGGCCGCCGGCTCGGCGGCGACTGCCCAGGCGACGGCGGTCTCACGGATGCGGGCTGCCAGCTCTTCGCGGCGCTCGGCCGGCACTCGCTTCGAGTCGTCTACGCCGGGAATCGGACGCGACGGGTCCGGGATCACCGCAGCCGCGACGACCGGTCCGGCCAGGCAGCCGCGGCCGGCCTCGTCGACGCCCGCAACACCTGAAAAGCCGGCGTTGGCGAGTGCCTCTTCGAGGCCTCGCATCCAGGCGAGCCGACTGAGCTCGCGGCTGAACTCCCCGATACTCGCCAACCCCCCTCCCCGTCCCGCCGAGCGGCGGGCCTGGCAATCAACCAGCGCTCTTGCGACCCGCGTTGTCGTCGCGGCGCTCTTCGATCCGCGCGGCCTTGCCACGCAGATTGCGCAGGTAGTAGAGCTTGGACCGCCGCACTCGTCCACGCCGGACCACCTCGATGCTGTCGACCACCGGGGCGTGGAGCGGGAAGATCCGCTCGACGCCCACGCCGCCCGAAATCTTGCGGACCGTGAACATCTCGCGCGTACCACCGCCGCGGCGGGCCACGACGACTCCCTGGAACGCCTGCAGGCGCTCCTTCTCCCCCTCGACGACCTTGACCTGGACGCGGACGGTGTCCCCCGGCTTGAAGTCGGGGACCTCGGCGCGGAGATAGGCGTTCTCGATTTCCTGAAGCTGATTCATCACGACACCTCTGTAAGAGCCGGAATTCTCTCAATTCTCTCGACTTCCGGCAACCCCTCCGGAAGGTTCACTGGATCGCAGGCGGGCCAGCTCGGCGCGCAGCTCGGCGGGCAGGTCGGCGCGCTCGAGCAGGTCCGGGCGCTTGGCGAGCGTCGCCTCCAGGGCGGCCCGGGTGCGCCAGCGCTCGATGGCGGCATGGTCGCCCGAGGTGAGCACCTCGGGGACGCGCAGCCCCTCGACCTCCGGCGGCCGGGTGTAGTGCGGATAGTCGAGCAGCCCGGTCCGGAAGCTGTCCCGCGCCACCGACTCGCTCTGCTGCACGACCCCCGGCACCTCGCGCGACATCGCCTCGATCAGGACCATCGCCGGCAGCTCCCCGCCCGACAGCACGTAGTCGCCGATCGATACCTCCTCGTCGACCACCAGCTGGCGAACCCGCTCGTCGATCCCCTCGTAGCGGCCGCACAGCAGCAGCAGGTCACCCCGCCCGGCCAGCTCGCGCACCGCCCGATCGTCCAGCCGCCGGCCCTGGGGCGACAACAGGACCCGCCACGGCGCCGCCCCCGCCGCAAGCTCCCGCACCGCGCGCAGCCAGACCGGCGCGGTCATCACCATCCCCCCACCGCCGCCGTACGGCACGTCGTCGACCACCCGGTGGCGGTCGAGAGCGAAGTCGCGCAGATCGCGAACGTGCACCTCGAGCTTCCCGCTCGCCACCGCGCGCCCGACCAGCGACGTGCTCAGGAAGGGGCCGAACAGCTCCGGGAAGATCGTCAGGACCTGGATGCGCACGCTTCGATCAACCCTTCCGGCAGATCCCACTCGAGGTCGCCCTCCGCCGCTGGCGGCCCTGCCAGGAGCCGCTCCACGTAGGGCAGCGGCAGCCTGCTGCCGTCCGGGCGCTCGACGATCACCAACCAGCCGCCACCGTCGGCGACCAGGTCGATGACGCGCCCCAGCTCGCCGGCCCGACGATCGCGGCAGCGGCGCCCGACCAGCTCGAACAGGTAGCGCTCCCCGGGCGGGGCTGGCGGAACGGCGGAGCGCGGCACTTCCAGCGTCGCGGCGCGCCAGCCCTCGACTTCGTCGCGCGAGGTCACGCCGTCGAACGCCACCCGCAGTCCGTCCTTGAAGGGAACCGCCGACGCCACGCGGACCCGGCGCAGCTCTCGGCCGTCGGTGCTGGCGAGCACCATCTCGGCGCCGGGCCGGAAGCGGTCCGGGTTGTCCGACAGCAGCTCGACCGCGACGACGCCACGCACGCCGTGCGGGCGCCGCACGACGCCCACCACCACCCGGCCATCGCCGCCCACCGGGGCAGCGGGCTCAGTCGTCGAGGAGTTCGACCTCAATTGCGCGCCCGTCCCGTGCGCCGCGCGCGCGGGCGAGCGAACGCAGGGCGTCGATCGTTCGACCGCGGCGGCCGATCACCTTGCCGCGGTCCGTTTCCGCCGTGCGCAGGCGCAGTTCGACAGCATCAGCATCGCCGACCGGAATCGCCTCGACGGCCGCCTGGCGGGGCTCGTCGACCAGCAGGCGGACGACCGCCAGCAGGTCCTCGGCGACCGACAACGGCTCAGCCTGCCGGGGCGACGCGGGCGACCAGCTGGCGGACGGTGTCCGACAGCTGCGCGCCCTTGCCGACCCAGTAGTCGACACGCGCGCGGTCGATGACGACCTGCGGCGGGTTCTGGCGCGGATCGTAGTGGCCGATCTCCTCGAGCGCCCGGCCGGTGGTGGCCAGGCGCGAGTCGGAGACGACGACGCGGTAGAACGGCCGGTTGGTGGCCCCCATCCGGCGGAGACGGATCTTCAACATCGCTTCGATTCCTTCCAGGGTTCGACAGATTGTGCCCGGTTCCGCGGACCCGGGCAGATTCCGGTCCGCGGCGGCTTCCCGTGGCGGACAGAGGAGGCCGGAGCATAGCACAGCCCCCCTCCCACTCCCCCGCGGCGACATGGGTCAGCGCCGGAACGCCCGCTTCATCCAGCCCCCCTTGAGGCCTTTCATCATCTTGCGCATCTGCAGGAACTGCTTGAGCAGCTGGTTGATCTCCGGCACCGAAGTGCCCGAACCGCGCGCGATCCGCCGCTTGCGCGACGCGTTGAGCAGGCTCGGGTTCCGGCGCTCGGCGGGAGTCATCGAGTCGATGATCGCCCCGGTCCGCACGAGACGCCCCTCGTCGACCTCGCCCAGGTCGCCCAGGCCCTTGAGCGGCCCGACCCGGGGCAGCGACTCGAGTACTCCCTTGAGCGGGCCCATCTTGCGCATCGTGCGCAGCTGGTCGCGCAGGTCTTCGAGGGTGAACTCGTTGCGCGTCAACCGCTCGGCCATGCGCTCGGCCTCGCGCACGTCGACCGCCTGCTGCGCCTTCTCGATCAGCCCGAAGACGTCGCCCATGCCGAGGATCCGCGAGGCCATGCGGGCGGGCGAGAAGAGCTCGAGCTCCTCGGGCTTCTCCCCGACGCCGGCGTAGCGGATCGGCACCTTCGTCACTTCGCGGACCGACAGAGCCGCGCCGCCGCGCGTGTCGCCGTCGAGCTTGGTGAGCAGCACCCCCGTGAGCGGCAGTACGCGCCCGAATTCCTGGGCGCTGCGCACGGCGTCCTGGCCGGTCATCGCGTCCGCCACATAGAGGACTTCCTGCGGCGCCACCGCCTCGACCACCGCAGCGATCTCGGCCATCAGGGCCTCGTCGACGTGCAGGCGCCCCGCGGTGTCGATGAGGACCACGTCGCGCCCCAGCTCGCGCGCCTCCCGCAGGCTGCGCCGGGCGACTTCGACCACCGCTTCGCCCGGGCGCGGCGTAATCACCGGGACGTCGACCCGGCGGCCCACCTGAACGAGCTGCTCGACGGCCGCGGCGCGCTGCAGGTCGGCCGCGACCAGCAGCGGGTAGCGGCCACGGCCGGCCAGCCGGAGCGCGAGCTTGCCCGAGGTGGTGGTCTTGCCCGAGCCCTGCAGGCCGCACAGCACGATGACCGCCGGCGCACCGTCCACCTTGAGCTCTGCCGCGTCCTCGCCGCCGAGGGTGGCAACCATCTCCTCGCGGACGATGGAGATCACCTGCTGGGCCGGGTTCAGCCCTTCGAGGACCTGCTCACCGAGCGCCCGCGCCTCGACCCGGGCGAGGAACTCCTTGACCACCCGGAAGTGGACGTCGCCCTCGAGCAGCGCCAGGCGGATCTGCTTGAGCGCCGCCGCCAGGTCGTCGGCGTTGATCCGGCCTTCGCCGCGCAGGCGGCGGAAGACATCCTGGAACTTGTCGGAGAGTCCTTCGAACATGCGGCCGGCGAGTCTATCGCGGCGCCGGCCGGACGGTCACCGGCAGGCGGCTGCGAGGTGCCCTTCGCCCGCGCAGGGCGCGCCTCGCATATCCTTGCGGCCCGCCATGGAACGACGCGCCAAGATCGTAGCCACACTCGGACCGGCGACTGCCGACGAGGCCGTGCTCACTCAGCTGCTCAAGGCCGGCGCCGACGTGCTGCGCCTCAACATGTCGCACGGCGACCACGCCTCCCACCACCGCAACATCGCGACCATCCGGCGCGTCGCGGCCGGGCTCGACAAGCAGGTCCCGCTGCTGCTCGACCTGATGGGTCCGCGCTTCCGGCTCGGAACGCTCGAGCAGCCACGCCTGCTGCGCCGCGGAGAACGGATCACCCTTGGCCCGGCCGAGGCTGCCATCGACCTGCCGGTCGACGATCCCGACTTCCTGCGCCACCTGCGCAAGGGCGAACGGGTGCTGATCGCCGACGGCCTGATCGAACTCGAGGTCCTCGCCAAGCGCGCCCGGCAGGTTTCGGCCCGCGTGCTTTCCGGCGGCACGGTCTCCACCCGCAAGGGGATCAACCTGCCCGACACCCGGATTCCGTTCACCATCTCGGCCAAGGATCGCGACGACATCGGGTTTGCGATCGCCGAAGGGGCCGACTACCTCGGCGCCAGCTACATCGGACGGGCGCGCGACATCGCCGCGCTGCGCGAGGTGGTTCACGCGGCCGGCGCGGACATCCCGATCGTCGCCAAGCTGGAGCGCGCCGCCGCGGTGGCGCACATCGACGAGATCGTCGAGGCGGCGGACGCAGTAATGGTGGCGCGCGGCGACCTCGGGGTCGAGGTGCCGCTGCACCAGGTGCCGGTGCTGCAGAAGCGCATCATCGCGGCGGGACGGCGGCTCGGCAAGCCGGTGATCGTGGCCACGCAGATGCTCGAGTCGATGATGTCCCAGCCGCGGCCGACGCGCGCCGAGGCGTCGGACGTCGCCAACGCTGTCTTCGACGGCACCGACGCGCTGATGCTCTCCGGCGAGACGGCGGCGGGGCGCTTCCCGGTCGACGCGGTGCGCACGATGTCCCGCATCGTCCTGGAGGCCGAGGCGTACAAGCTCAGACTGTTTGCCGACGGCTACCCGACTCCCGATCCGCGTCAGCCGTCCGGGCGCTTCCCATCCCCCATCCCCGGCATGCTCTCCAGGCCCGTCGACGACGGCGCAGTCGAGATCGCCGACGTGATCGCTGCGGCCGCCGTCCACGCCGCCGCCAAGCTCGGCCAGGGCCGCATCGTCGCCTTCTCGCAAGGCGGCTTCACGGCCCGCCGGCTGGCGCGTTACCGGCCCGCCGTGCCGACCCTGGTGTTCACCACCGACGCGTCGGTGGCTCGCCGCATTCAGCTCCTGTGGGGCACGCGGCCGATTCTGCTCGAGCACGAGGTGCAACACCGCGACGACCTGATCCAGGTGGTCGAGCGCGAACTGCTGGTGCGGCGGATGATCCGGCCCGGAGAGTGCATCGTGCTGCTGATGGGCTACCCGATCGAGGAGCGCCCGCTCACCAACCTGCTGCGCATCCATCGCGTCGCCGCGCGCTGAGGCGCGCGGGCGCTCAGGGCACGTCGTGGCTCGAGAAGTCGATGCGGTGGCGCATCGCCAGCCAGGCCGGCACCACCGCGATGGCCACCAGCGCCGTCGACAGGGTACCGAGGATCGACACCAGGCCCATCGAAACCAGACCCGGATAGTGCGAGGTGGCCAGCGACCCGAAACCGACCATCGTCGTCAGCGCCGCCAGCAGCACGCCGCGCGAGGTCTCCTCCACCGCGTCGACGATGTTGCCGCCCGGTCGCTCGCGCTCCTCCAGGAACCGATGGATCACATGGATGCCGTAGTCGACGCCGATGCCGAGCACCATCGTGATGACGAAGACGTTCATCACGTTGAGCTGCAGGCCGATGGCGACCATCGCGCCGAGCATCCAGACGATGCCGAGCGCGAGCGGGATGAATGCCAGCACGGCCGCCCGTACGCTGCGGAAGTCGGCCCACAGGAGCACGACGACCAGCAGCAGGCCGATCAGAGCGGCGAGGAACGCGTCGCGGCGCACTTCAGAACGCAACGCGGCTGACAGCAGGTTCATGCCCGACAGCGTGGCGCGCGGTCCGAGCTCGGCCGTCAACTCCACGGCCGCTGCAGGGATGTCGCGCTTCGAGGCCCCGGGCACGTTGTAGATGCGCACGATGCTCTTCCAGCCGTCCTCGCGCTGGCGCAGGTAGCGATCGAGCAGCGTCCGGCCGTGGCCGATCGCCGCCACCGCCTCGTAGGTCAGCGGCTCGTGGATCGACAGCGCGCGCTCGAGCAGGTCGAGGCCGCGAGCGAACGCTTCGGGCCGCAGGCCCTCGGCCCGCACCGCCGATTCGAAACTGGCACGTACCCGCTGCGGGTCGAGCGCCCCCGACTCACGACCGGCGGCCAGCCAGTCGAGCGCCTCGCGCTGGTGCCCGAGCGCCGGCAGCACGGAGGCCACGCCATCGAAGCCTCCGAGCTGCCCGGCCTCCACCCGCTCGTGCGCCCCTTCGGCTGCCCGCTCGGCGAGCGCCAGCGTCTCCTCGAGCGTGTCGCCACGCACGACCAGCGACATGTGGTCGAAGCCCGACCCGAAATGCCGATTGATCTCTTCCTGGGCGAGGATGCCACGGTTGCCTTTCGGCCGCAGCCGCTCGACGCTGTCGTCGAACTGCACCTGCGGGGCCAGCACTGCGGCAACCAGGGTGATCAGCGCCGCAATCGCCATCGTCGCCCGCGGCCGCTGCATCGCGAGGCGAGTGAGCCGCTCGGCTCCGAACGCGAAGATGTGCAGACGGGGCTCGCGCTGCCGCCGCCGGTGATGCTGTTCGCTCCAGCTGATCATCGCCGGGACGAGGAAGATCACCGCCGCGACGCAGAACAGGATCCCGGTGCCGACGATCAGCCCCATCTGGAACAGGCCGGTGAAGTCGGTGATCAGGAAGGCGTAGAACGTCGCCGCGGTCGTGATCGCGCCGAGGATCACGCCGCGCACCGTGCTGCCGCCCATGGCGCGGATCGAATCCTCCACCGAGGCGCCACGCCAGCGTTCGGCAACGTAACGGCCGTAGAGCACGATCACGAAGTCGTCGCCCAGGCCGACCAGCAGCGCCGCCACGCCAGCCGTCGTCGAGGCGAGCACGCCGACCGCCACCGAGGCGAAGCCGAAGGTAATCGCCAGGCCGCAGAACAGCGGCGAGAACACCAGCGCCAGCAGCGAGAATCGCCGGTAGGCGAGCCAGAAGAGCACCAGCACGCCGCCGACCGAGCTGACCGCGTTGACCCAGACGTCCTTCCAGATCAGCGCCTCGTCGTCGAGCGCAATGACGTAACGGCCGCCCCAGAACACCTCCGGTGCCGCCAGCTCGAGCCCGTCGGTGAACTCCGGCCACTCCTCGATCAGCGCCGTCGCCTCGGCGTTCATCGACTCGAGGAGCCGGTGGTTGAAGGCCAGGTCCTGCGGCGGCTGGACCGGCCGCCCCAGGACGAGCACGACCCGATGGTCGCGCGACAAGTAGCGCCCGCTCGTCCAGTCCACGTTGAGCGGACCGCGGCCCGACCCCAGGCGGTCGAGAAAGATCTCCGCCAGTCCCAGCGGGTCGAGCCGTAGCAGGTCACGCAGCGCAATTGCCTGCGGCATCTCCAGGGTGCGCCGGAGTTCCTGTGCGCGCTCGAGGATCCTCTCGTCGGTCAGCCGCTGCGCCAGTTCGTCGCGCTCGTCGGCGTCGAGGAAGAGCGCCGAGCGCGGCAGGAACTCCGCCAGGATCGTCTCCGGCTCGCCGATCTCGTGTTCGACGCCGTGGAACAGTCCGCCCTCGCGCATCCGCTCGGCGAGCGCGTCGGCGAAGTCGAGGAACGGATCGAGCGGCACGCCCTCCGGAATCCGCACCGCAGCGACGAAGTAGTCCACGTTGCCGAAGTCGGTGATCGTCTCGCGATAGTTGTTGACTCCCTCGTTGCGCTGCGGCAGTAGATGCAGCACGTCGGGGTCGAACCGCAGGCGGGTTGCCAGCAGACTCGCCGTGACGACAACCAGTGCAGCGACGAGGAAGACCACGCCGGGGCGACGCCCCGCCGCGACCATCAGGCGCTCGGTGACGGAGCGGCGGATCAAGCGGAGGTCGCGGGGCCGGACCGGTCCGCGAGGACCTCCCGGTAACGGAAGAAGTAGTCGAAGCCTGAGTACACCGTCACCACCAGCGCCACCCAGAGCGAGAGCGGCGCCAGGTGTCGCAGCTCACCCAGCTCGGCGTGCACGATCAGCAGCGAGATCGAGATCACCTGCACGACCGTCTTGACCTTGCCCGCCCAGCCGGCCGAGATCACCCGGCCGTCGGCGGCGGCGACGCTGCGCAGGGCGCCGACCGCGAACTCCCGCGCGAGGATCACGGCCACCATCCAGGCCGGTGTCACCCGCGGGTTGAGCTCCACCAGCGAGATGTAGGCCGAGGCCATGAGGATCTTGTCCGCCGCCGGGTCGAGCAACTGACCGAGGCGCGTGACGTGCTGGAATCGCCGGGCGAGAAAGCCGTCCAGGAAGTCGGTCAGCGCGGCCGCGAGGAAAAGCGCCAGGCCGTACCATTCCTTGCCCTCGACCTTCGTGAACAGGACCGTCACGAGGATCGGCACGAGCAGGATCCGGCCGACCGTCAGAATGTTCGGAAGGCGTTTCACCCGCCGGCGCCGGAGGTCGTGATGCGGATCAGATTGTCGGCGTCCCGCGTGATGTGCACCGGCCGGCCGACCCGCTCGGTCGCCTCGGCGCGACAGTCGCCTCCGAGCAGGCAGAGCACCTTCTGCACGTAGTCACGCGTCTCGGCGAACGGCGGGACGCCGGAGTGGCGCGCCACCGCCTCCGGCCCCGCGTTGTAGGCGGCCAGCGCCTTCTCGAGATCGTGATCGAACCGCTCGAGCATGCGGCGCAGATACTCGGTGCCGCCGCGCACGTTCTGTTCGGGGTCCCAGGGATCCGTGACGTTGAGCTCCCGCGCCGTGTCCGGCATCAGCTGCATGAGCCCCATCGCGCCCTTGTTCGAGAGCGCGCGCGGGTTGAACCCCGACTCGACCTGGACCACCGCGTGGACGAGGAGCGGATCCAGCCGCCGCTCGGACGACCAGCGGGCGATCGACTCCTCGATCTTCTCGTCCGGCACCGGCACCAGCCGTTGCGAAAAGCGGCGCGTGCGCGCCGCGCTCGGCTCGTTCTTGATGATCTTGGCGCCGCTCGAGTGCAGCGTGATCTCGATCTCACCGGCGCCTGCGGGCAGGGCGAGCAGACAGAGCGCGAGAAACGTTCCGGAGCAGCGCATGGGAAACTGGCCGGATTCTACTCCTGCCCGGGCGACCCGGCACCGGCCAGGGTGCGCACCAGCTCGGGCACGCGGGCGAGCGCCCCCGGCAACGCCTCCGGCTCGCGGCCACCGGCCTGCGCGAAGTCGTCCCGGCCGCCGCCCTTGCCGCCCACCAGGAGCGCGATCTCCCGGACCAGCCGGCCCGCCGGGACGCGGTCGCGCACATCGGCCGTCACGGCCACGAGCAGCGTCGCCTTCTCCTCGTCGCGGGCGCCCAGGACGACGACGCCGGAGCCGAGCTTGTCGCGCAGGAGATCCGCCAGCTGACGCAGCTCGCCGGCCGGCGCCGCCGGTACCTCGCGCACCACGAGGCGGATTCCAGCGACCTCGGACTCCTCCCCGGACGGCGCCGCCGCGCCCGAGACCAGCTGCAGCCGGAGCTTCGCCAGCTCCGCTTCGCGCTCCTTGGCGCCCTGGCGGAGTCGGTCCAGCTCGGCCGCCGCGCTCCCCTCCTCGGCGCCGAGGGCCGCCTCGACCTGTGCCAGCTCGAGGTCGCGCCGGCGCAGCCGGGCGAACGCGGTCTCTCCGGTTTCCGCCTCGATCCGCCGCACGCCCGAGGCGACACCGCGCTCGGCGCGGATCACGAACGGACCGATCTCGCCCGTGTTGCGGACGTGGCAGCCGCCGCACAGCTCGAGGGAGAAGCCGGGAATGCCCACCGTCCGGACCCGCTCACCGTACTTCTCGCCGAACAGCGCCATCGCACCGGCAGCACGCGCCTCGGCGATCGGCCGGTCGGCGACGATCTCGACGTCGACCGCCCGCATCACCCACTCGTTGACCCGCCGCTCCACTGCCGCGCGCTCCTGCTCGGTGAGCGGCCGCCCGTGCGTGAAGTCGAAGCGCAGGTAGTCCGGGTGCACCAGCGATCCGGCCTGGCGCACCCCTTCGCCGAGGGCCTCGCGCAGTGCCCCGTGCAGCAGATGCGTCGCCGTGTGATTGCGCTGCGTCGCAACCCGGCGCGCCCCGTCGACCGCCAGCGAGACCGCCTTCACCCGGTCGGGATGCAGTTCACCCCGCCGAACGCGTACCCGGTGGTAGATGACCCCGGCGTCCTTCTGCGTGTCCAGAACCTCCGCCTCGCCATCCGCCCAGCTCAACCGGCCCGTGTCGCCGACCTGGCCGCCGGACTCCGCGTAGAACGGGGTCTGCTCGAAGACGACTGCACCTTCCTCACCCGCCTGGAGAGCCGGTGCATCCGGCCCGCTCAGGGTCACGCCCCCATCGGCCTCGAAGCGCACGACGCGCTGCGGACGCAGACCGTCGAGCGTCGGGCCCGGGCCGGCTCCGCGCCACGAATCCGGGTAGCCGAGGAAGTCGCTCGGCGGCAGCTGACCCCAGCCGCCCGCCCCCAGCGTCTTCTCGCGAATCCGCTGCAGCCACTTGCCGGCGCCGCCCCCGGCGGCGCGCGAACGGTCGCGTTGCTCGGCCAGCGCGGCCTCGAAGCCGGCCTCGTCGAGGGCGTACTTCTCCTCCTCGGCGATCTCCCGCAGGAGCTGGATCGGCAGGCCATAAGTGTCGTAGAGCCGGAAAGCGACCGCACCGTCGAGGGTCTGCGATCCGGCGCGCTTGGCCGCCTCGATCGCCTCCTGGACCATCCGGGAGCCAGTGGCGACGGTCTCCAGGAACTTCTCCTCCTCGGCGCGCAGGGTGGTCTCCGAGGCGGCGCGGGTGGCTGCCAGCTCTGGCCAGGCGCCCGCCATCGCCTCCTCCACGGTCGGCAGGAGGCGGCAGAGAAACGGCTCCTCGAAGCCCAGCCGCATGCCGTGGCGCACCGCCCGGCGCAGCAGGCGCCGCAGCACGTAGCCGCGCCCGTCGTTGGACGGGATGACGCCGTCGGCGAGCAGAAAAGCGGCCGCGCGCAGATGGTCGGCGACGACGCGCATCGATACGTCGGCCTCGGCGGCGCGCCCGTAGACCGTGCCGGCCAGCGCCGCGGTCGCCTCGAGAATGGGGCGGAACAGGTCGGTGTCGTAGTTCGAGTCGACTCCGGCGAGAACGGCCGCAACGCGTTCGAGCCCGGCTCCGGTGTCGATCGACGGACTGGGCAGCGGCGCGGTGACGATCGTCCCGTCCTTGGTCCGCGTGCGCTCGAACTGCATGAAGACCAGGTTCCAGATCTCGAGGTAGCGCCCCGACTCCGTCCCCTCCTCCCAGTCGACGAGCGGCCGCTGAGGGTGGCGATCGATGTAGATCTCGCTGCACGGGCCGCACGGGCCCGTCTCGCCCATCGACCAGAAGTTGTCGTTCTCGCCGCAGCGCACGATGCGCTCCGGCGGCAGGCCGGAGATGCGAGCCCAAAGCTCGGCAGCCTCGTCGTCGCGCTCGAAGACCGAGGCGAACAGGTGCTGCGGCGGCAGCTGCCAGACGCGGGTGACCAGCTCCCAGGCCCAGTCGATCGCCTCGGCCTTGAAGTAGTCGCCGAAGCTGAAGTTGCCCAGCATCTCGAAGAAGGTGTGGTGGCGCGGGCTCGGGCCGACGTTCTCGAGGTCGTTGTGCTTGCCCGACACGCGCAGGCACTTCTGGACCGTCACGGCGCGCGGGTACTGCGGCGCGGCGGCGCCGGTGAACAGGTCCTTGAACTGCACCATGCCGGCGTTGGCGAACAGCAGCGTGGCATCGCCCTGCGGTACCAGGGGGGAGCTCGGCAGCGGACGATGACCGCGGGCGGCGAAGAACTCGACGAAACTGCTCCGGATGGCGGCGCTGTTCATGACGATTCCAGGGAACTCCAGGTCGGCGAAGGAGCGGTTCGACGACGCCCGCGCGGCCGCCGGCCGGGCTCTCAGCCGGGCTCGGGATCGTCCGCGATGTCTGCAGCGTGTGCAGCGTGTGCAGCGTGCGCGATCAAGTCCTTCAGAACACTGAAGATAACATGCCGCGGATAGCCCTTTCGATCGAGATGACGGGCCAGTCGGTCGGCCTCCGGCCGGTGCGTCCGCAGCCAGTGTTCAGCCGCCGCGCGCGCCGCGTCGACCTCACCGCCGTCGTCGAGCGCCTCGATCGCCGCCGCGATCGCCGCCTCATCCGCCCCCGCCCGCCCCAACTCCCGCGCCACCCCGCCAAGTGCCAGCCTCTTGGTGGTGCGCAGCCGGCGGGCCTCCTGGCGGGCCAGTTCCGGGTCGTTCAAGTAGCCGAGCTGACGCAGGCGGTCGAGCGTCGCCGCGACCGCGTCGGCCGCGCAGCCGCGCCGGGCCAGCTTGGCGCGCAGCTGCGCCTCGAAATGCGGGCGGATCCCCAGCAGGCGGACGGCGAGCTGGAACGGATCGACCGGCGCCGCCTCCTCGTCGGAGCCGGTGCCCCGGCGCGGTGGCCCGGCCCGCGGCCGGTGTCCCGCCACCGCGCTCAGCCGCGCAGCCGCCGCAACAGACCCCGCAGCGGCTGGCCTGCCGACAGCCGCTGGTCGACGTCGTCGAGGGCCGACGGCAGCAGCACCAGATTGCGACGCCGCAGCTGCAGCAGGACCAGGTCCAGCTGGTCGCTGCGCGTCTCCTCGTCCGGGGCAAACAGCCGTCGCAGCGGAGTGCGCCCGTCGATCGCCTCGAGAAACGCCCGCAGCGTGAGCGGCATGCCGGTCAGCTCCCCCTCACCGGGCGGCTGGACCCAGACCGGCACCAAGGCGTCGAGCAGGTCGGCCGGCACGCCTGGACGGTCGGCGCGGTTGCGCACCGCGCCCTCCTGCACCTCCAGTTCGGCCAGCAGATCCGATAGCCGCAACTCGCTGGTCGGCCGCTCCTCGACCGGCTGGTGCCGGTCGATCGTCAGTACACCGCCCGTCACCAGCCGCGCGACCGCTTCGAGAAACGGGAAGTCGACCCCGCCGACCAGCCCCCGCAGGGCGCCGAGCGAGGCCTCGGTCTCCGCGCCCCGGGCGATCCGCTGGTCGTACGGCGGCAGCATCCGGCCGGGCCACTCGGGTCCGGGCTTGACCACCACGCCGTCGTCGGGAAACCGCCGCCGCAGACGAGCCGCCTCGTCGATCCAGCGGGTCCCCTCCAGGACCAGCTCCCGCGTGTCGAGTTCGACCTCCGGCTCGGCCGGGCGCGGCTTACGCTCGTCGAAGAAAAAGATGCCGCGCGACCACAGGAACACGTCCTGCACCGACTCGGACATCCAGCGCGCCAGCAGCCCCGAAACCGCCTCCTCCGAGAGCAGTCCGGTTTCGATCAACGCCTTGCCCAGCGGCAGACCGCGCTCGCGCCCCATCGCAAGGGCGCGCGACAGGTCCTCGACACCGACCCGTTCGTAGTCGACCAGATAGCGTCCGAACAGCTCGCGCGGCTGGTTGGAGCGACACTCGACCACCCGCCCGGCCCGCAGACCGATTCGCTTCTCGACCGAGGACCGGCGCACGACGAGCGTGCCGCTGGCGCGCTCCATGGCGGCCCACTGCAGGAGGTTCGGCGGCGGGAAGGCCGCCAGTCGGCCCGTGAACTCCATCGTCATGCCCGCCGCTGCGCGGCCCGCGACCGATCCGCCGGCCGCGGGGCGCTGCGGCTCAGTGCTTCGGTCCTTCGATCCGCTCGATCTCGAACGGCGACTCCGAGTCGCCGAGACCGGTCGCCTGCTCCAGCGACGACTCCATCTGCTCGCGCGCCACGTCGGCGGTGAACTGCACACCCTGCAGCCGCAGCTTGAACTCGTCCGGGTTGGTGGCCTTCTTCATCGCCTCCTCGAGCGAGATGAGGCCGGACTTGTACAGCTGGAACAGCGACTGGTCGAACGTCTGCATGCCGTACTGGCTGGTGCCGAGCGCGATCTGCTCGCGGATGTACTTGGTCTTTTCCTTGTTCTCGATGCACTCGCGGATGTAGGCCGTGGCGATCATGACCTCGGCCGCCGGAACGCGGCCGATTCCGTCGGCGCGTGGCAGCAGGCGCAGCGACACGACCGCCTTGATCACCTGGGCGAGCTGAATGCGGATCTGCTTCTGATGGTGCGGCGGGAACACCGCGATGATTCGGTTGATCGTCTCGGTGGCGTCGAGGGTGTGCAGAGTCGAGAAGACGAGGTGGCCGGTCTCCGCCGCCAGCAGGGCGGTCTCGATCGTCTCGTAGTCGCGCATTTCGCCGACCAGGATGACGTCGGGGTCCTGACGCAGCGCCGAGCGCAGCGCCGGCGTGAAACCGCGCGTGTCGACGTCGATCTCGCGCTGATTGACCAGCGACTTCTTGTCCCGATGCAGGAACTCGATCGGGTCCTCGACCGTCACGATGTGCTCGTTGCGTGCCGCGTTGATGTGATCGATCATCGCGGCCAGCGTCGTCGACTTGCCCGAACCGGTCGTTCCCGTGCAGAGCACCAGGCCGCGGCGCTCCTCGCAGATCTTCTCGAGCACCGGCGGCAGCAGCAGCTCGCGGACGGTGAGGATGCGACCCGGGATGACGCGCAGCACCATGCCCACCGTGCCGCGCTGCTGGAAGATGTTGCAGCGGAAGCGGCCGAGCCCGGGCACCGAATAGGCGATGTCGATCTCGAACTCGTCCTTGAAGCGCTGCTTCTGGCGGGCGTTCATCATGGAGAACGCCATCGCGATCGTGTCCTCCTGCATCAGGCGCTTGAGTTCCGGCAACGGCGTCAGCTCGCCGTCCACGCGCAGCACCGGATGCGAACCGACCTTGAGATGGAGGTCGGAGGCCTTGCGCTCGACGGCGATCTTGAGCAGGTCGTTGACGTTCATCGTGTCCCTTTCGCGTGGCGCGCGGTCAGGCGACCGGCGAGACGGCCGCCGGCACCGGCGTTAGCCAGCTGTGACGATCCGCGACGGTGCCGCGGGTTATCCCGGTGAACTCGCTCATCAGCCGGCGCGTCATTTCCCCTGGCGTGCCGTCGCCGACGGTGACGCGGTCGATCGAACGAATCGGCGTGACCTCGACCGCGGTGCCGGTGAAGAAAGCTTCGTCGCAGGTGTAGAGCATGCCGCGCGGGATGGCCACCCTCCGCACGTCGATTCCTGCCTCCTCGGCCAGCGTCATGATGGCGTGACGGGTGATGCCGGGCAGAATGCTCGAGGAGACGGGGGGCGTATAGAGCTGGCCGTCCTGCGCGAGGAAGATGTTCTCGCCCGAGCCCTCGGAGACGTATCCGTTGCTGTCGAGCGCAATCCCCTCGGCGTAGCCGTTCGCGATCGCCTCCATCTTGATCAGCTGGGAGTTGAGGTAGTTGGCCGTTGCCTTGGCGAGGGCGGGCGAGCTGCCGAGGCCGGAGCGGCGCCAGGAGGAGACGCACGCGTCCACTCCCTTCTCGGCCGCATCGTCACCCAGGTACCTCCCCCACGGCCAGACCGCGATCACCACCTCGACCGGGCTGTGCAGCGGGTTGATACCCACCGTCCCGAAGCCGCGGAAGACGATCGGCCGTATGTAGCACTCCTCGAGCTCGTTGGCGCGGATGGCGTCGAAGCAGGCCTGGACGAGTTCCGCGCGCGAGAACGGAATGTCCATCCGATAGACCTTGCAGGAGTTCTCGAGTCGCTTGAGGTGCTCCTGGAGCCGGAAGATGGCGGGGCCACCGGGCGTGCGGTAGCAGCGGATCCCCTCGAACAGGCCGGATCCGTAATGGAGGGCGTGGGACATGACGTGCGTCGTGGCCTTGTCGAACTCGACCAGCCGCCCATTCATCCAGATCCAGCGGATCCCCTCGAAAGGCCCCTTCGGCACCACACCCTCCTCCGGCCGCCGACGGCCGGCAAGTCCCGTCCAGACAACGATCTGCAACCGACCGGCATGCTAAACCCCGCCCCCAGCGGAGTCAAACCAGCGGTGGGCGGCCGAGGGTGACCGGCGCACCGCGCGGCGGGCCATCAGCGGCCGACGTCACTCCACTCGGATGTATCCCCCGACTCGAAGCCGTCGAGAAACAGCCCAATGCCGAAGCGACGCAGGTAGACGCCCTGTCCGAACAGATCGAACAGGCCGCCCGAGGCCGCCCAGGTCGCGACGATGGTACCGGCGGGTAGCGCCACGACACCGGGCGAGCCGACGTCGTCGCCGGCCGAGTTGACCAGAAACTCCGCGTCCTCACCGGTCCGCGAGGAGAACTCGGTGCCTGCCCCGGCGGCGAACCCGGCCACCGCGGTCCCCTTCTTGCGCCCCTTGATGACGATCGGGCTGCCGAGAAGGTCGCCGGAACCGACTCCGAGCGCCGGCCCCGGAATCGAGGTCCAGACAGCGATCACGTTCGCATCGGTGTCGAACCAGACGGAGGGCTCGATCTGATCGCCGGCGACCTCGATATTGACGGAAAACTGGTCGTCGACCGGCGAGATGCCGCGCACCAGACGACCCCAAATTCCTTCTCCATCGGCGTCCGGCTCCTGCCAGAGAGCGACACTGTTGCCGTCCGCCCGCACGGCGAGCGCCGGGCTGCGCCGGTCGACGAGGGTCGTCGAGCTGTTCACCGCAACCTCGGGGGTGCCCTCTCCATCAGCATCCAGCCGGCGCACCAGGATCGACGGCACGGTCCCGAAAAGCCCCTGCCAGGCGGCGAACCAGCCGCCGGTCGACGGGTCGGGCGCGACCGTCGGCGATTCACGATCCCCGCTCGACTGCTGTGCGAGCGGAAACGGTGCACCCGGCGAATCGACCGGGAAGGTCGCCGGATAGATTCGGCCGTGCACGGTCGACTCGCCGGTGCCGGCTGACTGCCAACCGACGAAGAACTTTCCGTCTGCATGCATTGCAACGGTCGGTCGGCGCTGATCGGCGACAGCGCCGACGGCGATCGGGAACTCAGCCACGATCGGTGTCCCGTCGGCCGCGCGCAGTGATCCGAAGACGCCCAGCGACAGGGGTGCCTGCGGCTCCGGACCCTCCCACACGACCACGAAGCGACCGTCGGCGCCGACGGCGACCGCCGGGTTGCGCTGGTCGCCGAGCGAGACGCTGACATGAATCTCGCCCGTCAGCGGCATCCCGCTGCCGCCGTCGAACCGGCGCGCCATGATCGCCGACGGGCCGCCGTCGATGATCGAATCGCGCCAGACGACGACCACGTCGCCGGACGGCCCGAGCGCGGAGGCAGCCTCGTCCTGGTCCGCGAGCAGGCTGACGTTGACCAGCCGCTCGAGGCCGAGCGGCAGCGGCGGTTGCTGGGCGAACAGCGGAGAGGCTCCCAACGACGAGGCGAGGAGCAGGACGACGAACTGCAGGTTCGTGCGTGGCAGCAGCATCAGGCTGGCCCTCCGGAGGCCCCATTGTGCCCCACCGGCGCCGGGTCGGCAAACTCGGCACGCAGTGCGTCGATATCGGGATGATCGGCGCCCAGCGTTGTCGTGCCGATGCGCACCGCCTGCGCCAGCGCGTCGACTGCGGCCGACCGCCGGTCCTGCGCCAGGCGCAGGCGCGCCAGGGCGCTCCAGGCCTCGAACAGACGAGGATGATCGTCCCCGAGGCCGGAACGCAACGTCGCGAGCGCCGCTGCGATGTCGCGCTCTGCGGCGCCGAGATCGCCGCGCCGGCGCGCCAGATCGCCCAGGCGCAGCTGCGCGGTGGCGACCTCGGCGTGGTCGGGACCGTAGGCGGCGCGCCAGATGCGACGTGCCCGCTCGAAACGGTCGCGGGCCGCGTCGAGGCGCTCCTGGCGAACGTACAGGCGTCCGAGGCTGCTCAGGATGGCGGCCACGTCGACGTGTTCGGCCCCGAGGGTCTTGCGGGCGATCGCCAGCGCGCGCAGGTGCAGCTGCTCGGCCTCGCCGTAGGCACCGCGCTCGCGCGCCAGGATTCCGAGATTGTTGAGCTGCGCGGCGACGTGCGGGTGGTCGGTCCCGAGCAGCGCCTGGTTGAGATCCAGTGAGGCGCGCATTCGCTCGTCGGCGAGGGCGAAGTCCCCCCGGCGCCAGGCCAGCACGCCGAGGTTGTTGAGCACCAGCGCCACCTCGCGCGGCGGACTCTCTCCGGCGCGCAGCAGAGCGAGCGATTGCTCGTAGTGCATCTCGGCCGCGGCAAGGTCGCCCTCGGCATCAGCGAGCGCGCCCCAGTAGTTGAGCAGACGGGCGCGATCCTCGTCGTGCACTTCGGAGGCCCGGGCGGCCATTGCATCGGCCCGTTCGAGCGACGCGCGCGCCTCGGCGAAACGGCCAAGGTCGAGGTAGACAGCGCCGAGCTGCGAGTTCACTGTCACGAGCGCGTTCGCGCTCTCGTCGGGATCGCGCTCGACGATGGCACGCGACTCCTCGAGCAGGCGGACGGCGTCGTCGAAGTTCCCGAGCCGCCAGGTGATACCGCCGAGCGTCTCCTGAAGACGCGCGCGCACGAGCGGCTCGGCTGCCAGCCCCGTGCCGATCCGTTCGCTGCCTTTGGCGACGACGTCGCGCACACTGATGTCGCGGCCACGTGCGGTCTCCGGGTCGGCCTCCTCGAACAGCTCGACCAGGAACCCGACGACCCGGTTGGCGGTGCGCGCCTCGCGGTTGGCGCGGCGGGCCTGGTGGTCGCGCTCGACGGCGAGAGTCTCGGCGCGGAATCGAGCCCGCTTCTCGCGTACGGCCAGCACCGAGACCACCGCCAGGACCGCAACCAGGATCGCGAACGCAGCGGCGACTCCGGTCAGGAGCAGGCGCCGGCGCCGCATGCGCTGCGGCTTCTCGAGCAGGAAGCGGAGCCGTTCGACGGCCTCGGCGGCGGACGGGCGCCGGGAGGGGGTCGGATGCTTGAGGTCCTCGACGAAGCGGGCGATGTCGGGATCGCTGCAGCTGATGGGCAGGCTGCCATTCTTCGCCACCCGCACGATCTGCTGCGCCAGCGGCTCCTTCGGATAAGCGGAGGTGCCGGTCAGCATCTCCTGCAGGACGATGCCGAGCGAGAACATGTCGCTGGCCACGGTGAGGTCGGCGCCGCCGGCCTGTTCGGGACTCATGTAGTGAACGGTGCCGACGATCCAGCCCTGCTGGGTGAGTGCTGCCGAAAGGTCCGAAGCGCTGGAGGTGCGGCTCTGGAAGCGAATCGTCTGGTCGGGATCGGGCGTGGCCGGCGGACCCGGAGCCCGGTCCGGATCATCGCTCGGCTCGGAGTCGACTCCGGGCAGGTGAAGCGTCAGCTCGGGGTCACCGCCGGCCGGAGCAATCGCCTCGGGCGGCCGATGAGCGGCGGTGGGAATCGCCCGCGACGCGGCTGCGGCAGGGAGCATTTCGTCGCCGGTCGACCGGGCGAGTCCGAAGTCGAGCACCTTGACGACGCCGTCCGGCGTGACCATGACGTTGGCCGGCTTGAGATCCCGGTGCACGATGTGCTCGCGGTGTGCGACCTCGAGCGCGGCAGCGATCTTGACTGCCAGCTCGAGGGCCTCGCGCTCGGAGAGGCGGCGGGCGAGAAGGAGGCTCTCGAGTGTCTCGCCCTCGACGAACTCGAAGATCAGATAGTCGGCGTCGGCCGTCTCGATGAGGTCGTGGACTTGACAGATGGCTGGATGGGCGAGGCGGGAGAGGATCCGGGCCTCGCGCAGGAAGCGGGAGCGGGCGTCGCCGGAGAGGCGCTGTTCGTCGCGGATGGTCTTGACCGCGACGACGCGCTGGAGCTTTTCGTCGAAGCCGCGGTAGACCTCACCCATGCCGCCCCGACCGAGCAGCCGCTCCAGCCTGATGCTGCCCACCGACCGGCCGACCAGCGACATGACACCCGAATTCCCCCGAAACGCTACCACCCCCGAGGTGCCAGCCTCTTGGTGATGCAAGCTGACGAGGCGGAATCGCGTCTT
>CAZUAT010000055.1:0-23276 GCA_964618415.1 uncultured Thermoanaerobaculia bacterium | reverse complement strand
ACCACAAGCTGATCATCATGTGCGACGCCGACGTCGACGGCTCGCACATCCGCACACTGATCCTCACCTTCTTCTATCGCCAGATGCCGGAGCTGATCCGCCGCGGCCATCTCTACATCGCTCAGCCGCCGCTCTACAAGGTCGCCGAGGGCAAGCGGGAGACGTATCTCAAGGACGATCGCGAATACCGCGCCTTCCTGGTGTCGCGCATCGAGGGAACCTGGGAGGTTGCCATCGACGGCGGCCGCGCGATCCGCGGACCGCGGCTCGGCGCCTGGGTGGACAAGGTCGAGCAGCTGCGCGAGAACTTCGACAAGCTGATCCATCGCGGCTACCCGCAGGACGCGCTGCGCGCCGCGCTGCTCGGCGGCCTGACGGACAAGAAGTCGCTCGCCGACCAGGCGAAGGTCCGCAGCGTGGCCGAAGTGCTCGAAGCGATCGGATTCCGGGGCGTCGAGGTGTCCGGCGACCCCGAGCACGGCACGGCGGTGATCGCTCTGACCTCGCGCCGCGACGGCGTCGAGCGCCGGGTGCGCATCGACTGGAGCCTGCTCACGTCGGTGGAGTACCGGGCCCTCGCCACCAACACGCAGGGCCTCGAGGCGCTCGCCGGCCGCAGCTTTGCGCTGAAGCGGGCCGAAGAGGCGGCGGCCGAGGGGGACGAAGGCGGCGGCGAGCAGACGGCGCGCAAGGGGCGCGGCAAGATCGAGCCGGTCACCGTCGAATCGCTCGACGAAGCGATGGAGACGCTCTACGCCGGCGCCAAGAAGGGCCTCTCGATCCAGCGCTACAAGGGTCTCGGAGAGATGAACGCCGAGCAGCTCTGGCAGACCACCATGGACCCCCAGAAGCGCCGCCTGCTGCAGGTCAAAATCGAAGACGACGTCGAAGCCGACGGCATCTTCACCATCCTCATGGGCGACCAGGTCGAACCGCGCCGCGAGTTCATCGAACAGAACGCCCTCAACGTCCGCAACCTGGACGTCTGACGTCGCAAGGCGCGCCGGGCAGTAGAGAGAGATCAGGGAACGCATGAGCGACGAAACGACGATGCTGCCGTTCGATCGGCCGGTGCCGGTCGACATCGAAGACGAGATGAAGCGCAGTTACCTCGATTACGCGATGAGCGTGATCGTGGGGCGGGCGCTGCCGGACGTGCGCGACGGCTTGAAGCCGGTGCACCGGCGGGTGCTGTACGGCATGTGGGAGTCGGGCAACACGGCCGGCAAGCCGTACAAGAAGTCGGCGCGCATCGTCGGCGACGTGATGGGTAAGTACCACCCACACGGCGACACGGCGATCTACGACACCGTCGTGCGCATGGCGCAGGACTTCTCGATGCGCTACACCCTGGTCGACGGCCAGGGCAACTTCGGCTCGATCGACGGCGACAACCCGGCGGCGATGCGCTACACCGAGGTGCGTCTCACCCGGCTCGCCGAGGAGATGGTCCGCGACGACATCGACAAGGAGACCGTCGACTGGGTGCCCAACTACGACGGCCAGGAGCTCGAGCCGGCCGTCCTGCCCGCCAAGGTGCCCAACCTGCTGATCAATGGCGGCTCCGGCATCGCCGTCGGCATGGCGACCAACATCCCGCCGCACAACCTCGGCGAAGTCTGCGACGCCCTGACGATGATGATCGACGACCCTCAGGTCGGACTCGATCGACTGATGACCGTCCTGCCGGGGCCGGACTTCCCGACCGCCGGCTTCATCCACGGCATCGAGGGGATCCGGCAGGCCTACGCGACCGGTCGCGGCATCGTCCAGATGCGGGCCCGGGCCAACATCGAGACCCAGCGGCGCGGCGACAAGCAGGCGATCGTCATCACCGAGATCCCCTACCAGGTCAACAAGGCGCGCCTGATCGCCAAGATCGCCGAGCTGGCCCAGGAGAAGAAGATCGAAGGCCTCTCCGACCTGCGCGACGAGAGCGACCGTGACGGCATCCGGATCGTCGTCGAGCTCAAGCGCGGCGAAGTGCCGGAGATCGTCCTCAACCAGCTCTACAAGCTGACCCCCATGCAGTCGACGTTCGGCATCATCCTGCTCGCCATCGTCGACAATCAGCCGCGCATCCTCACCCTGCCAGACCTGCTGCGGCTGTTCCTGGATCACCGCAAGACGGTGATCATCCGCCGCACCCGCTTCGACCTGCGCAAGGCCGAAGAGCGGGCCCACATCGTCGAAGGCCTGCTCAAGGCGATCGACATGCTCGACGAGGTGATCACCACCATCCGTCAGAGTGCCACGCCGCCCGAGGCCCGCGAGCGCCTGATGAGCAACTTCGGCTTCACGCAGGTGCAGGCCGAAGCGATCCTCGAGATGCGCCTGCAGCGACTCACCGGCCTCGAGCGCCAGAAGCTGCTCGACGAGTACCAGGAGCTGCTGCAGTTGATCGACCGTCTGCGGGCGATTCTGGGCTCGGACAGGCTGGTGCTCGAGGAGATCCGGCGCGAACTGACCGAGCTCAAGGAGCGCTTCGGCGATGCTCGGCGTACCGAGATCGTCCCCGAGACGCATGAGATCCGGATCGAGGACCTGATCGCCGACGAGGACATGGTGATCACCGTCACCTCCTCGGGCTACATCAAGCGCTCGCCGCTCTCGCTCTACCGGGCGCAGGGACGCGGTGGCAAGGGCCGTACCGGCATGTCGACCAAGGAAGGCGACTTCGTCGAACACCTGTTCGTCGCCTCGGCACACTCCTACGTGCTCGTCTTCACCGAGTCGGGGCGCGTCTACTGGGTCAAGGTGCACGAGATTCCGCAGGCGGGCCCGGCCGCCAAGGGCAAGGCGATCGTCAACCTGCTCAGCCTCGATGCCGGCGAGAAGGTGGCCACCACGCTGGCGGTGCGCGACTTCCCCGCCGAGCGGTTCCTCGTCTTCGCCACCGAGCGCGGCACGATCAAGAAGACCTCGCTCGCCGAGTACGGCAATCCGCGCTCGGGCGGCATCATCGCCATCAACCTCGAAGACGACGACCGCCTGCTGGCCGTGCGCACGACCGACGGCGGCAAGGACATCTTCCTCGCCACGGCCGAGGGCATGTCGATCCGCTTCGCGGAGTCCGACTGCCGGCCGATGGGGCGCGCCACGCGCGGCGTGCGCGGCATCTCGCTGCGCAAGGGCGACCGGGTCGTCGGCATGGAAGTGCTCGAGAAGGAAGGCGCCATCCTCACCGCCGCCGAGCGCGGCCTCGGCAAGCGCACGGCGATCGCCGAGTACCGCCTGCAGGGCCGTGGCGGCCTCGGCCTGATCAACCTCAAGGTCACCGAGCGGACCGGCAAGGTGGTCGGCGTCGCCCAGGTGCTCGATGGCGATCAGCTGATCCTGATCACCCAGGACGGCATGATCATCCGCACCGCCGTCGACGGCATCCGCGAGATCGGCCGCTCGACCCAGGGCGTGCGCCTCATCAACCTCGAGGGCGACGACCGCCTGGTGGCAATCGCCAAGGTCGTCGAGCGCGAGGACGAGGAGCCGGACGGTCCCGACGAGACGCAGACGACGATCCACTGAAGCGGACTCGGCGGCCGGCGAGCAGCGCTAGACTCCGCGGTCCAACGAGGCGACGACCAGTCTGTGAAAGGAAAACTGCGATGGTGAACCGCGCTTCCAGGCTCCGCTTTGCGACCCTGCTCGCCGCCGCGCTGCTGGCCGCAACGGCCCCCGGCGCCGTCGAGGCCGCGCGCATCGCCGCGCCGGTCCCCGTGGCGCCCGAAGGGACGACCGGCACACCGCTCTATTTCATCGACTTCGACATCGGTACCGCGGTCGTCCGCGGCGGCGCCGCCCACCAGGACAACAATCCCGATTCGGCGCCGTACGTCGAGCTCCCGAACGCCGGCTCGCCGCTCACGATGGTCAGCTTCACGATGCCACCCAACTACGACCTCGGAGGGGACGTCGTCGCGCGGGTTCTCTACACCACCACCACGGCCCCCTGCTTCTTCGTGCTCCAGGTCGATCTCGTCGGCTTCGGGCCGGGTCACCCGGCCGGACTGTTCGATGCCTTCTGGCCGGGGTCGGGGACGCCGAGCGACGAAGGGATCGTCCAGGTCCCGACGGCCTTCGATACCCACGAGGTGCTGATTACTTTCCAAGGGTCGTCCGGCTTCCCGGCCCACCCGGGCGACGCGATGAAGCTGCTGTTGCGCCGCGACTCCGCCGACGTCAACGACACCTGTACGGTCGACGCGTTGCTTCGCAGCATCTCGCTGACCTACGACGGCGTCCTGGTCTTCGCCGACGGCTTCGGCACCGGCGACACGACGGCCTGGAGCGCGCCCTAGAAGCGGAACACCAGCCCGGCCGTCGCGTCGACGCGCTCGCCGCCGGCGTCGGAGTCGAGCAGGATCAGCCTTCCGTCGAAGCGCAGCGCCGCGCGGCGCGAGAAGTTCCAGTCCACGCCGCCCCCCACGAAGCCGCCCACGTCGTCGCGGTCCTCGACCTCCGGTGGGCAGGGGCCGACGATCGGCACCGTGCAGACGACCTCGCGGACCACCTCGGCGCGCTGCAGGGAGGCGCCGGCTTGCAGAAAAGGCTGCCAGCTGGAACCGGGCAGGAAGTGACGCCGCAGACCGAGATCGAACGTCTGGTGGTCGAGCTGCTCGAAGTCGCCGAAGCGGTCAGACTCGCGCCACAGCCCGCGCAACTCGACCGACCAGCGCTCCGAGAACGCCCAACCGAGCCCCAGCCCGAGACCGGTGTCGAACTCGAAGCCGTCGTAGTCGGAGTACGAGGCTGACGGCGCGGCGACCAGCGACAGCTCGAACCCCGGCTCGCTCGCCGCGAGCGGGAGCGGAGCAAGCAGGGCGGCAGAGAGGACAGCGATCGACAGGTGGTGTCTGAACATGGCGGATTCCCTCCGGTGCGGCCAGTTTACCCGGGTGCTGACCTCCGATACGGAGGGCAGAGGCGAAATCCCGGCGTCCCATTCGTGAGTGTTGCAAGGTTTGCGCCGAAACCGGGCCACGAGGGGCGCGCGGCGCGTCGGACCGGGCCGCGCAGCGGTTAGAGTGGAGGGCGCGGCGGCGCCGCACCGAAAGGAGCCGAGATGATTCCGGTCAAACCCCGCATCGCCGACGGGGCGCACATCGACTCGCTCGAACAGTACCAGCGCCTCTATCGGCGATCTCTCGATCAGCCGGAGGCGTTCTGGCGTGAGCAAGCCGAACGGCTGACCTGGTTTCACCCGCCGCAGCAGATCTACGACGCCGACCTCGAGGAGATCGACTTCTCCTGGTTCGGGGGCGGGCGACTGAACGCCTGTTTCAACTGTGTCGACCGCCACCTTTCGACACGGGGAGACAAGCCGGCGATCCTCTGGGCCGGCGACGAGCCGGGCGATTACCGGTCGATCAGCTACCGGCAGCTCAAGCACATGGTCTGCCGGATCGCCAACGTGCTGCTGGCGCACGGCGTGCGGCGCGGTGATCGGGTTGCCCTATACATGCCGATGATCCCGGAGCTGGCCGCCACCATGCTGGCCTGCGCGCGCATCGGAGCCGTGCACTCGGTCGTCTTCGCCGGCTTCTCGGCCGAGTCGCTGCGGGGACGGATCGTCGATGCCGCCGCCGAGGTCGTCGTCACCGCCAACGAGGGGCTGCGAGGCGGCAAGCAGATCCCCCTCAAGGCAACGGTCGACCGGGCGGTCGACGGGCTCTCGTTCGTGCGTTCGGTGCTGGTGGCGCGTCGCACTGCCACGGAGGTCCCGATGCGTGCCGGTCGCGACGCCTGGCTCGAAGACGAGATGGCGCGCCAGCGCTCGACCTGTCCGGTCGAGTGGATGCACGCCGAGTCGCCGCTGTTCACCCTCTACACCTCCGGCTCGACCGGCAAGCCGAAAGGCGTGCTGCACACCACCGCCGGCTACCTGCTCTACGCCTCGCTCACCCACCAGCTGGTTTTCGACCTGCGCGAGGACGACATCTTTTTCTGTGCCGCCGATATCGGGTGGATCACCGGCCACAGCTACATCGTCTACGGCCCGCTTGCCAACGGCGCCACCACCGTGATGATGGAGTCGATCCCGCTCTACCCGAACCCGGGCCGCTACTGGCAGGTCGTCGACGACCTCGAAGCGACGATCTTCTACACCGCGCCGACGGCGCTGCGCGCTCTGGTGCGCGAAGGCGACGACTGGGTGAAGGGTTCGTCGCGCAAGTCGCTGCGGATCCTCGGCTCGGTCGGCGAGCCGATCAATCCCGAGATCTGGCGCTGGTACCACGACGTGGTCGGCGAGGGGCGCTGCGCAGTGGTGGACACCTGGTGGCAGACCGAGACCGGGGGCATCCTGATCGCTCCGCTGCCCGGAGCGACGCCGACCAAGCCGGGCTCGGCCACACTGCCGTTCTTCGGCGTAGACCCGGTAATCGTCGACGAGAGCGGCGCCGAACTCGAGGGCAACGACGTGTCGGGCAACCTCTGCCTGCGCGGCAGCTGGCCCGGTCAGGCGCGCACGATCTGGGGCGACCATTCGCGCTTCCGCGACACATACTTCTCACGTTTCCCGGGGCTCTACTTCACCGGCGACGGCTGCCGTCGCGACGTGGACGGCTACTACTGGATCACCGGCCGGGTCGACGACGTGCTCAACGTCGCCGGTCACCGACTAGGCACCGCCGAGATCGAGAGTGCGCTGGTCGCCCACGCGGCGGTCGCCGAGGCCGCGGTGGTCGGCTACCCGCACGAGATCAAGGGGACCGGCATCTGCGCCTGGGTCCTGATCACGCCGGAGTTCGAGCGCTGGGACGCCGACGAGCTGATCGGTGCCCTCAAGCAGCAGGTCCGCGAGGCGATCGGGCCGATCGCCACCCCCGACCGGATCCTGATCGCGCCGGGGTTGCCCAAGACGCGCTCGGGCAAGATCATGCGGCGGGTGCTGCGCAAGATCGCGGAAGGGGTTACCGAGGATCTCGGCGACGTGACGACGCTGGCCGATCCGGCGGTGGTCGACAAGCTGGTGGAGGCGGCGCGCGCATGAAGCTGGAGCGGGCTTGAGCGACGAACCGTTGTCCGACGAGCCGCAGTCCCAGGCACCGACGCCGCCCGGCACGACCGGCGGGATGCCGCGCCTTTACCCGATTGCCGCCTGGTTCTACCTGGCACTGGCGGTCGCGGGCCTCGCCGGCCTGAGCGCTCAGCGCGGCGTGCTGGATCTGCGGCTGCTGGTCGATCCGGGCAGCTGGTGGATCGACATCGCCGGCGGCCTGGCCATCGGCGGCGCGCTGCTCGGGCTGTGGGCGGTGATGGTGCGCTACATCGCCGCAGCCCGCCGGCTGGAGCATCAACTGCGGCGCCTGCTCGGGCCGATCGCGCGCGGCGAGGCGCTGGCGCTCGCCTTCATCTCGGCCGTGGCCGAGGAGCTGGTCTTCCGCGGCGCGCTGCAGAACTGGCTGGGCTGGCCGGCGGCGGCGGCGCTGTTCGCACTCGCCCATGCGGGACCCGGGACGGCGCTGCGCTGGTGGACCGCCTGGGCGTTGGTCGGGGGACTGGTGCTGGGTGGCTGGACGGCCGGGCGCGGCACGCTGCTCGGCGCGATGCTGGCGCACTTTCTGATCAACGCGATCCAGCTGGGCCGCTTTGCCCGTGCTCAGGAGGCGGGCCGCCCACAGGCCGAGCCGGCGGCCGGAGAAGGCTGATCCCGATCCCGGGCTACAATCGCGCCCGGTGAACGATCCAGATCGCCCCGAGGAGGGCGCGCAGCAACGCGGCGAGGTCACTCGGCTGCTCGACGCGGCGCGCGCCGGCGATGCCGATGCGTCGGACCGGCTGTTCGATCTCGTTTATCCGGAGCTGCGCCAGCTGGCGGCCCGCCATGTTCGCTCGGCGCGCGCCGATCAAGGGCCGTCGGCGACCTCGCTGGTCCACGACGTCTTCCTGCGGTTGGCACAGCGCGGCGACCTGCCGTTCAACGACCGGACGCACTTCTTTGCCGTCTGCTCGCGGGCCATGCGCCAGCTGGTGATCGACCACGCCCGTGCCCGCCAGGCGGGCAAGCGGGGCGGGGGCCAGGCGGCGGTCGACCTCGAGGTCGTGGCGGTGGCCGCACCGGGTCCGGCGGCTGCGCCCGAGGAGCTGCTTGCCCTGGACGACGCCCTGGCCGGGCTGGAGCGCGAGGAGCCACGCCTGGCGCAGGTGGTCGAGTGGCACTTCTACGGTGGCCTGACCTTCCCCGAGATCGCCGCCGCGCTCGAGCTCTCCGAGCGCACGGTGCTGCGCGACTGGCGCGCCGCCCGCGCGCTGCTGCACACGCGCCTCGGCACCGTACCGTGAGCCGGGCGCGTCACCCTTTGCCCGGCCCCGTCGTTCTCGATTCGGAAGCCAACCGCGCTTGACCGCCCCGGAGCCGCAGGACCCCACGCGCCCGACCGCAGCCGGCATGTTCGCCGAACTCGTCGACTGCGACCCAGCGACGCGGAGCGCGAAGCTCGCCGAGCTTGCCGCCCGCGATGCGTCCCTGGCCGGGCTCGTCGAACGGATGCTGACCGCCGACGCGGCGGCCGAGGGACCGCTCGAACGGCTGCAGGGCGAGGTTGCCGACGCGGCCACCTATCTGCTGCCGGGCACCGTCCAGCCCCCGTTCGAGCGGCTCGGCGCCTGGCGGCTCGGCGCGCGGCTCGGCGTCGGCGGCATGGGCGAGGTCTGGGAGGGCGAGCGCGAACTGGGCGGATTTGCCCAGCGGGCTGCGGTCAAGCTCGTCAAGGCGGGCTTCGCCACCGCGGCGCTGGTCGCCCGCTTCGAGCTCGAGCGCCAGGTGCTCGCCCGGCTCGAACACCCGGCCATCGCGCGCCTGCTCGACGGCGGAATGGCGCCGGACGGAAGGCCCTGGTTCGCCATGGAGCGCGTCGACGGCGAGCCGATCACCGCCTGGGCCGACCGCGCCGGGCTGTCCACCGCGCGGCGCATCGCCCTGATGGTGGAGGTCTGCGCAGCGGTCGACGCGGCCCACCGCTCGCTGGTCGTGCACCGCGATCTCAAGCCGTCCAACATCCTGGTCACCGGCGAGGGGCGGCCCAAGCTGCTCGACTTCGGACTCGCCAAGCTGCTCGAGGCCGAGTTCGACGCCGCGGTCACGCGCACCGAGCTGCGCGCCCTCACGCCCGCCTACGCTGCGCCCGAGCAGGTGCTCGGCGAGCCGGTGACCACGGCGACCGACGTCTACTCGCTCGGCGTCGTGCTGTTCGAGCTGCTCACCGGGGAGCTGCCGCATCGCCGGCCGGCACGCTCGGGCGTCGAGCTCGAGCGCGAGGTCGAACGCGAGACCGTCGAGGGGCCGACGGCGGTGGCGCGGCGCGCCGGACGCGAGACGCTGCCCCGCCGGCTGGGCACAGAACTGGACACCATCGTGCTCAAGGCGCTGCGCCGCGAGCCAGCCCGCCGCTACCCGACCGCGGCGGCGCTGGCCGAGGACCTCGTCCGTCTGCTCGACGGTCGGCCGATCTCGGCGCGCCCGGACACGGTCGGCTATCGCGCCGCTAAGTTCGTGCGCCGGCATCGCGTCGGAGTCGCCGCCACGCTGCTGGTGGCCCTGTCGCTGGTCGGCGGGCTGGCGCTGGCGCTGGTGTCGGCGCGCCGCGCCGAGCGCCAGGCGCTGCGCGCCGGCGAGGTCCAGAAGTTCCTGGTCGGCCTGTTCGAGGCGGCCGATCCCGGCCGCTCGCTCGGTGCGGAGGTGACCGCACGCCAGCTGCTCGACGCCGGCGTGCGGCAGCTCGAAGGGGGCCTCGAGGGCGAGCCCGAGGTGCAGGCCGACCTGTTCGACACGGTGGCGCGCATCGAGCACCGGATCGGCCGGTTCGAGTCGGCCGAGCGGCTCGCCCGCGGGGCGCTCGAGCGCCGCCAGGCCGCGTTCGGCGAGGGCTCGGCGGACGTCGCCGAGGTGCGTCTGACCCTCGCCGAGGCGCTGTTCGGCCGCGGCGAGCTCGAGCCCGCGGCCGAGCAGTTCCGCGCCGCGCTCGCGGTGCTCGAGCGCGCGGTCGATCCGGCCGATCCGCGCCTGATGCGCGCCGGCCTCGGAGCTGCGGAGGCCGAGCTGTACGTCGGCAACAAGGAGCGCGCCTTCGAGCTGGCCGAACAGGTGCTGTCGCGAGCGATCCAGACCCACGGCGCGGACGATGCGACGACGGCCTCGGCACGGCTGGCCTACGGCCAGATGCTGACACCGGACGGCCGGTTCCAGGAGGCGGTCAAGCAGTTCGAACTGGCCATCGAGGTGCTGGATCGCACCCTCGGCGCCGACCATCCACGCAGCAGCGAGGCAAGGCTCGCCCTGGCCGAGACCGCCGGCTACCTCGGCGATCGCCCGCGGGCGCACCAGCTGTTCGACCAGGCGACCGCGGCGCTACGCCGCGTGCTCGGCGACGACCACCCGCAGGTCGGGCAGGCGCATGTCAAGCACGCCCTGATCTGGCTCAACGACGGTCGCCCCGATCGGGCCGAGGCCGCGCTCGCCGAGGCGCTGGCGATCTTCGCGGCGCTCGACCACTTCGAGGCCGCCAGCTGTGAGCGACTGCTGGGCCATGCGCTGCTGGTGCAGGGGCGTCCGGCCGAGGCGGCGCAGCGCTTCGAGTCGGCTCTCGAGCAGTTCCGCACGCGGCTGGGTGAGGACCACATCTACACCCTGGTCGCGCTCGGCAATCTGGGGACGGCGCGGGTGCGCGAAGGGCGTCCGCGCGAGGCGCTCGACCCGCTGCGCCGCGCGATCGCCGGGATCGAGGCCACGGCGGGGAGAGAGAGCGACGATCTGCGCCAGCCGCTGCTCTCGCTCGGCGAGGCCGAACGTATGCTCGGCAACCGGGAGGCGGCACTCGAGCATCACCGTCGGGCCCTCGCCATCACCGAGAGCCTGCTCGGCAGCGAACACAACGGCGCGGCCAACGCGCGCCGGGAGATCGCCTTCGATCTCGCCCAGGATGGCAGCGCGGCGGCGCTCGCCGAGGCGCTCGAGCAGTTCGATCGAGCCCTGGCGATCCGGCGTCCGGGCGACTCCCGCACCGAACGGTTCGCCAGCTGGCTCGAGGAGGCCGCAGCGCTGGCCCGCCGGGCGGGCGACAGCGCGCGCGCCACCGCCTGGCAGAGCGAGGCGGCGGCGATCCGCGCCGGGCTGGCCGAGGACGTCTAACTGCGGGTCAGCCCGTAGATCGCCAGCGCGGCTCCGACGAGGAGCAGGATCGCCGCACATCCGACCTTGGGGGTGCGCGCGATGGCGCGGGCGTCCGAGGGCAGGGCGGGATCGTAGGCGACCGCAACCGCGGTACCCACCTCGAGCGGCACTTCCTGCGTGTCGAACTCGTAGTCGACTCCGTTGGCGGCGCGAAAGCTCACCACCGCAACCGTGATGCTCGCCGGATCGGTGGGCATGCCGCCCGCGTCCTCGCTGAAGCTGCCGTTGACCCGCCGCTCGACCACTCGGGAGACGACGCCATCGGCCCGCGCCCGCGCCGCGCACCACTTGGCGTGGGCCCGCTGACCGCGCAGGGCCCCCCACGCAAACACCAGCGCCGCCGCGCAGGCAGCGGCGCCGGTGGCGACGAGCGCGCTGTCAGCCAGGGTGCGACTCTGCCTGGGAGAGCGGGGCGGTGACGGTGCGCGCCGCGCTCACCAGAGAACCGGAGGCATGGTGAACGGCGAGGTCCAGGCGCCCATCGAGCCGCGCTCGAAGCCGTCGGTGAAGATCAGCGCGTTCTGCGTGCGCAGGATCGCCCAGCGTTCGCCGCCGCCACCCTCGGTCGCGTGGCCGACCGCGACCATCTTGCCGCCGGAAACGGTTACCGCGGCGCCGAGATCGACCGCGCCCGCGGCGAGGTCGAACGGCACCCGTCGGACGCCGTTGCCATGGAACGTGGAGTCGGGCTGGCCGTCGAGGCCGAGGCGGATGAGGAAGAAGTCGGCGAGGCCGCTGCCGACCGGATCGATGCCCCCGACGCCGAGCAGCTTGCCGTCGCTCTGCAGCGTGAAGCGCCGCACGTAGCTGTCTTCGTCCCATCCGCCGAGATACACCACGCCGGCATTGCCGAATCCGGAATCGAGTGCCCCGGTCGGCAGGACGGCGCGCAGCCCGTAAGCGGTGTAGAGGTAGAGCCGGTGACCATCCGGCTCGACCAGCAGCTGGAACGGGTTGCCGGTCGAGAAGTCCGTTTCCACGTGACCGTCTCCGCCGCCCCACGCCGCATCCGGGTTGCCGGCGGTGGTCAGACGCCAGATCGAGACCGGCGCTTCGGTCTCGATCGCAATGAGAGGGCGGCCGGCGTTGTCGAGATCGATTGCGAGCCGGGGGAAATCGTTGAGGTCGACCGGCAGTACCGCCCAGCCGTCCCCGTCGAACGTCGGATCGGGTTCGCCGTTCGGCGTGAGCCGCAGCACGAAAGGCCGGTAACTGTCGTTGCTCGGGCAGAGGCGACACTTGCCGAGGTAGTAGACGCGCTGCTGGGAGTCGCGCGGCAGGCCGTTCTCGTAGGCGAAGCCCTCGAAGGAGAGCCAGGGCGCCTCGATGACGATCGTGCCGCCGTCGCCAAAGGTGCCGTCCAGATCGCCGTCGGGCGTCAGCCGCGCCAGCGCCGGCATCCCCTGCGACCGTCCGGCGAGCAGGATGGCGCCGGTCGGGTTGACGAAGATCTGGTCGAGGTAGTCGTTGGCACCGAGGTCGACGACCCGACTGCCGAAGTCACCGAAAGTGAGGTCGGGGGCGCCGTTGCGCTTGTAGCGGACGATGCCGAAGTCGCTGAGATCGAGGTTGCCACCCCACGAGTAGCCACCGATCAGCAGCGAGCCGTCAGGAAGGGCCGCTACGGCGGAGGCGCGTTCGTATTCGGCGGCGGGAGAGGAGATCGTGTAGGTCGTCTGGCCATCGCTCGAGAAGGTAGGGTCGGCATCGCCGTCGTCGGCGGCGATCGGCGCGGCGGCGAGCAGAGCGAGAGCGGCGAGGAGTCGACCTGCGGGGCTCTGCGTCGGAAAGCGGCGTGCGTTCATGGGGTCCTCCGTAGTTGGTCTGTCCCCAAGAACGGAGGCCCTTGAACGAGCATGACAGCGGGCGCAGGAGGATTCCTACGGCGCGAACGTAACGAGCCAGCGCGCGATGCGCAGCCAGGCCTCGCTCTCCATGTAGAGATTCGGCAACAGCTCCCAGATCAGCACCGCCGGACCCAGCCAGGCGGTCACCGGATGCACGCGGCGGCGGGCATGCAGATCCCAACCGATCAGCGCCAGCACCACGAGCCCCGGGCCGACGACTTGCGGGTGCAGGAGCGGCCAGTCTCTCAGGCGGCCGAATGCAGCGGTCAGCAGCACGACCATGCCGAGGATCATCAGCCGCTTGTGCAGGTCGGCTCGCCGGCGCCAGTAGAAGGCCGCGCCGAACAGCACCGTGGAGGCGAGGAGGGCCCCCATGCTGACCGCGAGGAAGGACAGCTCGCCCGGCCCGTAGCGGGTCACCGAATGCAGGGCCACCAGCGGCCCCAGGACCACCATGGCCAGATACAGCACGAAACCGAGCGCCCCCAGCCTGCGGTGCAGGGCAACGCGCCCCGCCGGAACCAGCCCGGCCTGCACGACGAGCAGCAGGCACCAGGCGAACATGACGGCCCCATGCACATGGATCAGCGGCCCATAGGGCGGCGTGTCCGCGGGCATGCCCAGAACCGGCACGAGCAGGTAGGTCCGCGCAAAGCCGATCACCACCACCACCAGAATGCCGACACACAGCCAGAAGAAGAACCGCCGCTCGGCGGCCAGCCCGACCTCTGCGCGACGCATCCTTGCGCCCGTTCAGGGAACGCCCTACAGCCTCGTGACGGCGTTGCGGAGGAGCGCGACGGCCACCGCTTTGCGCTCGTCGACGTCGTCGATGTTGTAGACCGTGATGAACAGCCGGAATCGCTCGCCCGAGTTGTCGTCCGTCGTCTCGGCCGTCGCGGCGCCATACTGCGGGCGGTACATGGCCGGGCGACCGATGTCGGTGAGCTCGTCGACCACCTCGCCCTCCTCCCGGTAGGCCGGCACGAGCTGGTCCAGCGTCATGTCGTTGGGGTGAACCGCGACGACCTCGACGCGGACCATGCGGAAGCCCTCGGCCTCTTCGCCGAGCAGGGATCCGGCCTCGTCGGCGGTCACGCTCCACGTCCCTCCGAGAACATTGTGGAGATCGGCCGCCGTCGCCAGAGTCGCCGGCTGGGGCGCTTCGGCGTGCGCGGGGGCGGCCGGGTGGACGGCGGCCACGATGAACGCTGCGGCGAACGAGGCGACACGAAGGCTCTTCATCGCTTTCTCTCCTCTGCTGTGGGTTTCACAGGGAGAACGGAAACGACACCTGCCGGGTGCCAGCCCGCAGCCAGTGCGGGGGGCTCGGCGACCGCGCCAGTGGCCGGTGAAACCGTACCTGTGCAGGTCGTTCTGGCCCCCCTCCGACCGGGGCGCTTTGGTATGCTCGGCGGCCCCGCTTCCGGAGGGAAACGAGGATCGGTTCCCATGACGCACTCCAGCCAGGACGTTTTCTCCCGCATCGAACGTGACAAGGGGCGCTATCTCGAGCAGCTCGAGGAGTACCTGCGCATCCCGTCGATTTCCACCGATCCGGCCCACGCCACCGATGTTGCCCGCTGCGCCGACTGGCTGATCGAGCGCATGCGCGAGGCCGGCCTCGAGGCCAGCAAGATCGCCACCGCCGGCCACCCGCTGGTCTACGCGGAGTGGACCGGTGCCGGCCCGCAGGCGCCGACGGTGCTCTTCTACGGCCACTACGACGTTCAGCCGCCCGACCCGCTCGACGAGTGGCGCCATCCACCGTTCGAGCCGACGCGCGAGCCGGGCCCGCAGGGCGACTGGATCGTCGCCCGCGGCGCCACCGACGACAAGGGACAGTCCTGGGCCCACGTCAAGGCGATCGAGGCGATGCTCGCCGAGCGCGGCAGGCTGCCGGTGAACGTGAAGTTCATCGTCGAGGGCGAGGAGGAGTCGGGCGGAGTAGGCATCGAGAAGTTCGTGCGCGAGCAGGGGCGCGAGCGCCTCGCCTGCGACGCCGTCGTCGTTTCGGACACGGCGATGTGGGATCGCGGCGTGCCGGCGATCACCTACGGTCTGCGCGGGCTCGCTTACTTCGAGATCCGAGTCCAGGGGCCGAACCGCGATCTGCACTCGGGCGTCTACGGCGGCGGTGTCGAGAATCCGGCCAACGCGCTGGCGGTCATCCTCGCGGCGCTGCGCGACCCGTCCACCGGCCGGATCCAGATCCCCGGCTTCTACGACGACGTGCAGCCGCTGGCCGACTGGGAGCGCAAGGAGTTTGCCGGCCTCGGCCTCGACGAGGCCGACGTGCGGCGCGATCTGGCAGTCGACGCCCTGCCGGGCGAAAAGGGTTACACCTACATGGAGCGCACCTGCGCCCGGCCGACCTGCGACATCAACGGCCTGTGGAGCGGCTACCAGGGCCGGGGCGCCAAGACCGTCCTGCCGGCCACGGCGGGCGCCAAGGTCTCGTTCCGCCTGGTCGCCGATCAGTCGCCCGCCCGCATCGCCGACCAGCTCAAGGCGTTCGTCGCCCAGGTGGCGCCGGCCGGCGTGCGGGTCGAGGTCGAGTACCTGCACGGCGCCGAGGCGGTGTCCGTCGATGCGACGGGGCCGTGGGCGACCGCGGCGCTCGACGCGCTCGAGGACGTCTGGGGACGCAAGGCGGTGCGCATCCGGTCGGGTGGTTCGATCCCCATCGTCGGTACCTTCGCCGCCGCTCTCGGCGTGCCGGTCCTGATGGTCGGCTTCGGCCTCGAAGAGGACCGGCTGCACTCGCCCAACGAGAAGTTCGACATCGTCAACTTCGAAGCCGGAGTGCGGGCTACTGTCCGCCTGCTCGACCGCGCCGCCCAGGTGAAAGCGTGAGTTCCACGCCTCCGGCGGTCCCCATCGAGCGCGAGCTGAAGTTCGCCCAGGTCGATCTCGACGCGCTGCGCCAGCGGCTGCTCGAGCTCGAGGCGGAGCGGGTCGGGCCGGCCGTCTTCGAGGAAAACTGGATCCTCGACCGCGACTCGGAGCTGGCGGGCAAGAGCTGCGTGCTGCGCGTGCGGGCCGAGGAGGGGCGCGGCGCGATCCTCACCTTCAAGGGTCCGATGACGTTCGACGGCCCCGCCAAGCTGCGCCCGGAGCTCGAAATGCGCGTCGAGAGCGCCGACACGGCACTGGATCTGTTCGAACTGCTCGGCTACAGCGTCCAGAAGCGCTACCAGAAGCTGCGTGAGGAGTGGCGCCTGGGCGCCGAGACGATCTGCCTCGACCACACACCCCT
The DNA here is from genome assembly GCA_964618415.1 of uncultured Thermoanaerobaculia bacterium. Classification (GTDB taxonomy): domain Bacteria; phylum Acidobacteriota; class Thermoanaerobaculia; order Multivoradales; family JAGPDF01; genus JACTMI01. Next base: position 7,000 of record CAZUAT010000055.1, on the reverse strand, counting down.
GGGCGACTTCGTCGAGTTCGAGGGGGCCAAGGCCGAGGCGGTCGCCAAGCGATGCGGCTTCGACGCCGAACAGGCGGTGCGCAAGTCGTACCTGATGCTCTGGTCGGAGTACACCGCGGCGCATCCCGAGGCGCCGCGCGACATGGTCTTCCCCGACCCGGGCTGATTCGCAGTTGCGGCGGCACCCGGGACTGCGCGCACTCGTCCTCGCCGCCGGCCGCGGGGAGCGCCTGCGTCCCCTCACCCTGGAGTTGCCCAAGCCGTTGCTGCCGGTGGCCGGTCGGCCGCTGATCGCCTGGTCGTTCGCGGCCCTGCGCGCCGCCGGTGTGCGGGCCGCGGCCGTCAACCTGCACCACCTCGGCGACACGATCCGCAACGGGTTCCCGGAAGGGTTCGGCCGCGGCCGGCGCCGCCTCGACCTGGTCTGGTCGCCGGAGCCGGAGCTGCTCGGCACCGGCGGGGCGTTGCCTCCACTGGCCGACTTCTTCGCCGGCGCGCCGGCGGTCGTAGTGATCAACGGCGACTCGCTCTGCCGCTGGCCGCTCGACCGGCTGCTCGCCCGCCACGCCCGCGGAGATGCCGCGGCCACTCTGCTGGTGGCGCGGCGCGCCGACCGGGGGCGTTTCGGTGGCGGCGTGGCGATCGACCGCGGGCGCATCGTCGCCTTCCGCCCCACCGCGCTGGCGCATGCCGCGGCGCCGACGCGTCGGGTCTTCGCCGGCGCCGCCGTGCTCGACCCTTCGCTGATCGCACAGCTGCCCGGCGGGCCGTCGGACATCGTCTCGGCGCTGTATGAACCGCTGCTCGCCGCCGGGGCGACGATCGCCGCGGTCGAGACCGCCCGCCCCTGGCACGACCTGGGCACCCCGGCCCGCTACCTGGAGGGAGCCCTTGCGGGCGCGCTCGCCGGCCTGGCGCCGCGGCAGCCGCGGATCGACCGGACGGCTCAGATCGCACCGGGGGCCCGCGTGCGCAGTTCGATGGTCGAGGCCGAGGTGCGCATCGGGAGCCGTGCCCGCCTCGACCGCTGCCTGGTGTTGCCCGGCGCCGCGGTCGGTGACGGGGCCCGGCTCGAACGGACGATCGTCGGCCCGGGCGTGGCGGTCGAGCCCGGACAGGTATACCGTCAGGTGATGCTCACCCGCAGTCCCGACGGCCCGGCCGTCGTAACACCGCTCGAGTCCTGACATGCTCGGGCAGCAGACCTCCGCTCGCCTGGGCCGGCTCGGCCGGTTCGTTGCCGTCCTGGTCGCGCTGCTACCGGCAGCCGCGGCGGCCACCGGTTCGGAAGAGGGCATCGCCTCGGAGGGCGGGGCGCCGCTCGCCGCCTGGGGGGTGGAGCGGCACGCCGCCGAGGGTGGACTGCCCGGCGGCCGCATCACGGCGCTGGCGGCCGACGCCGGCGGCTGGCTCTGGGTGGGAACCGACCGCGGGCTGGCGCGCTTCGACGGTCGACGCTTCCGCCCGGTGCCGCTCGACGGCGACGAGGCCCCGACCGTCTACGCGCTTGCCGAGGGGGCGGGGGCAGAGCTGTTTGCCGCCACCAGCCGTGGTGTGGCGCGCATCGATCGGGCGACGCTGACGCACGAGTGGCTTGCCCTGTCGAGCGGGCCGGAGCCGGCCACGGCGCTCGCCTACGATCTGGTCAGCGGCGGCCTCTGGATCGGCACCCCGCAGGGCGTGCTGCGCTGGCAGCGCGGCCGGGTGCACGGGCGCTACGGCGCCGCCGAAGGCCTGCCTGCCGATGCTGTCTACGCGCTGGCGATCGACCCGTTCGGCGAGCTGCTGGTGGCCACCGCCGGCGGCGTCGCCCGGTTCGACGGCCGGCAGTTCACGCCGATCAGCGACGTCTTTGGTCGCACCCTGGCGGTGGCCAGCCGCGGCGCGCTGCGCATGGTCGTCGCCGGCGATGGCGCGGCGGTCGAGATCGTCGACGGGCGCGCTGCTCGCACGCTGGTCGCCGCGCGCCCGTTCGATGCCGAGGCGGTGCTGGCGCGCGCCGCATGGATCGACGACGACGGCGCTCTCTGGCTGGCCGGAGATCGCTTGGCGCGCCTGCGGCCCGGCGCTGCGATGCTCGACTTCGCCGCCGGCCACCTGCCCGGCCGGCTGTGGGCGATCTGCGCCGACCGCGCTGGTGGATTGTGGCTGGGCGGCGACGAGGGTCTGGTCCACCTCGTCCCGCCCACGCCGTTGCTGCCGCCGACGCCGCCCGAGGTCCGGCTCGAGCGGATCGAGATCGACGGCGAGCCGATTCCGCTCGCCGCCGGGAGTCGCGGCGGCCTGGAGCTGCCCGCCGCGGCGACGGTGGAACTGTTCTTTGCCGCCGGCGGCGCGCCTGCTGCCGCAGAGCTGCGACTGCGCCACCGGCTGATCGGTGCCGACGGAGGCTGGACCGACCCCGGTGAGAGCCGCTCGGCGCGCTATCGCGACCTCGAGCCGGGCGACTACCGCTTCGAGGTGGCCGCGGCGTTCCGGGACGGCCCGTTCGGGGCGCCGGCCGAGGTCGCCCTTGCGGTACCGCCGCGCTGGTTCGACCGGCTGCCGGCCCGGTTGGCCGGCGCCCTGGCGCTGCTGCTCGCGGCCTTCGCGCTGGTGCGCTGGCGGCTGGGCAGCCTGCGCCGCCGCCAGGCCGAGCTCGAGGCCGAAGTGGCGACGCGCACCGCTCAGCTGGCGCGTCTCAACGACGAGCTCGCCGACCGGGTGGCCGCACAGACGGCCGAACTGCGGCAGACGCGCGACCAGGCCCTGCTCACCCTCGCCCGGCTCGCCGAGCTGCGCGACGGCACGACCGGCGAGCACCTCGACCGGATCGCCTGGTTTTCGCGGCGGCTGGCCGAAGCGCTCGCCCGCGGCCCGTTCGGCCCGCTCGGCGAGGACTACATCGAGGAGATCTTCCGCTCCAGCCCGCTGCACGACATCGGCAAGGTGGCGATCCCGGACTCGATCCTCTCCAAGCCCGGCGCCCTCGACGACCGCGAGCGCCAGATCATGGAGAGCCACACGCTGATCGGCGGCGACACGCTGCGCGGCGTCATCGCGCGCAGTCCGGGGCAGTCGTTCCTCGCCATGGGCATGGAGATCGCCTACGCCCACCACGAACGCTGGGACGGACGCGGTTATCCGTCCCAGCTGGCCGGCGACGACATTCCGCTCGCCGCCCGCATCGTTGCCCTGGTCGACGCCTACGACGCCATCACCGGCGAGCGGCCCTACAAGCCGGCCATCTCGCACGACGAGGCGGTGCGGCGGATCCTCGCCGACGCCGGCACCCACTTCGATCCGCGGTTGACCGACGCCTTCCGGCGCATCCACGAAGACCTCGACCGGATCCGCCGCGACCATCCGACCACCGGTCTGTGAGCAGCGCCGGCGCGCCGAGTCGGCTCAGGCGCGCGCCAGGCGCGGATCGTAGGTGAACGGGCGGGCGTAGGTGACGGTCAGCCGGGGCCAGGCCGGGTGGCCCGGGTGGAGCAGGACATTGACCTCCTCCGGCACGATGGCGCTCGGCACCAGCCACGCCACCGAGTCACCCGCCCGCCACCAGGCGTCGCCGAGTCGCTGCAGCGCGGTGAGGGGCGCGCCGGGATCCAGCGGAGCTGCCATGCGTTGCCAGTCCGCCGGAAGCTCGGCGGCGGCGAGGCGGGCGGCCGGCTGGCGGGCCGGCAGCTCGATCCGGAACAGGTGCTGCTGCGGCAGTCGGCCGGTCGTCGGATCCAGCCGCAGATAGACCAGGCGCTCGAGCGCCGCGAGGGAGATCGAGCCGGCGGCGTAGACCGGGTGGGCGTTGGGTCCGTTCCAGCGGCCGGAGGTGCGGCTGCCGCGCAGCGCCAGCGCCGGGTCGGCGGTGAAGGCGAGGCGCCAGAAGACGCGCGGAGTCATCGCAGGGTACGGGCGCCGAGCTGTCGCGTGGCGGGTCGACCGCGCCGGTCAGTAGACAGTGCCGTCGAGGGCACGCAACAGGAACGTCTCGAGGCGCCGGCGGCCCGACTCGCTGGCGAGCAGTTCGCGCGGCGCCGCACCGGCGAGGCCCGGGGTCGGCACGGCCAGCCAGGCCGGCAGCTCGGCCTCGGAGACGATCTGGCCGGCCAGCGTCGCGAGCTCCTCGACCACGGTGAGCCGGTCGAGTTCGGCCTCGGTGAGCGGCCGTCGCGCCAGGGTGCTCGCCGAGGTCTCGAGCAGGCGGGCCATCTCGGTCTGCGACAGCCCCAGCCGCTCCTGCAGCCGGGTCACTCGCTGCGAGTCCTTGGCCGGCACGGCGCGCAGGTTGCCCCGCCGGCGGCCGCCGCCGGTCGGCGGTGCCGGGGTGGAGGGCGGGGTGGGGAGCGAGTGGCTTTTCGTCATCTGGAGAGCACTCTAACTCATCTGGAGAGTCGGGAGCGGAACGCACCCTTCGCCGGTTCGGCCAGGATGCGGCCGCGCGGGTCGATCTCCACGACTGCCCCGGCGGCGACCTCGAACCGCGCGATGCCGCCCGGCATCTCGACCCGGCGCTCCTCGCCAGCGACGCGGACCGGCAGGGCGAGCTGGAAGGCCGGATCGTCCCAGCGCACGGTGACCGTCTCGCGCCCCTGTCCCGCCGGGCCTCGTTCGAGCGTCCAGCGCGGCGGGGCGGCACGGTACAGGTAGCGCTGCCAGAACCAGGAGAGATCGGCCCCGGCGGACTCCTCGACCAGGCGCTCGAAATCGGCCGTGTCGACCAGGCCATCGGCGGGCAGCCGGGCGTTGGCGAACTCATGCAAGACGCGGTCGAACGTCGCGGAGCCGATCTGCCAGCGCAACGTGTGCAGCACCGCGGCGCCCTTCGAGTAGATGTCGCCGATGTAGGCCTCGGCGGCGAGCCGCTCGCTGCCGGCGACGATCGGCTGGCGATTGCGGATGCCCTGCTGCACGCCGCGCATGTAGTCGAGGTAGCGCTCCTCGCCCAGGCTGTCGAGCACGTGCAGGGCGACGGCGTAGGTCGCGAACCCCTCCTGGAGCCAGAAGTCACCCCAGTCACGCGCCGTCACCTTGTTGCCCCACCACTCGTGGGCGGTCTCGTGGAAGAGCAGCTCGTCGAAGCCGTAGGCGTTGTTCTCGAACTTCGCTCCGTAGGCGACGATCGTCTGGTGCTCCATGCCGAGGTACGGCGTCTCGGCGACGTGGAACTTCTCGTCGAGCCACGGATATTCGCCGTAGCGACGCGCGAAGGAGGCCAGCATCGCCGGCCCCTGCTCGCGCCACAACCGCTCGGCCGCCTCGCGGTGCTCGGGGATGGCCCAGAAGACGATCGTTTCGTTGCGGTCGCCGTGCAGCCCGGCGTAGGTCGCCTCGATCGGCACGTAGGGCGCGGCGTTGAAGGTGACCAGGTAGTTGTTGATCGGGTGACGGGTCTCCCAGCGCGTCGTCGTGGTGCCGTCGGGGTGGACCGTCTCACCGACCTTGCGGCCGTTGGAGAGCGCAACCAGGTCGGACGGCAGCGTCAGGGCAATCGCCACGCCCTCGTCGGGCTCGTCGGACGGATGGTCCTTGCACGGCCACCAGTCGTCGGCGCCGTCCCCCTGCACGGTGACCCCCAGCCACGGCGCGCCGGAGGGCGTCTCGGCCCAGACCAGGCCGTCGAGCCACGGCGGGCGCGCGGCAACTTTGGGGCGGCCGCCATAGTCGATCTCGACGGTGTGCCGTTCGCCCGGCGTCCACGGCTGCGCCAGCTCGACCGTGATCAGGCCGCGCCGATGCCGGAACGGGACCGGCGCACCGTCCACCCGGGCCGCGGTCACCGTGAGGGCGTCGTCGAGCTGCAGCTCGAAGGCGCCGAGCGGCGCCGTGGCGACGGCGATCGTGCGACCGTTTCCGGCGAGCGAGCGGGTGGCCGGGTCGAGGTGCAGGTCCAGTTCGTACCGACGCACGTCGCAGGCGGCCTGGCGCGGCCGCAGGACGCCGCCCGAGGGGCGCTGCTGATCGGCCAGCCAGAGGCGCAACGAGACCGCCGCGACGACCAGCAGGGCCGCCACCACACCGGCCGCCAGCGCCCCGCGCCGCAGCCACTTTCGTCCGTTCATGCCGGCAGTCTACCGGGAGGTGCGTTCGACGAGTCGCGGTCGCGGCCGCCGCCGCCGCCGATTGGTAGCATCCACCCTGCGCCGCAGACAGTTCCGGCCTCGGGCCGGTCCGGACGCCGGAGGCCCGCCGTGACTCGACCCGCCCAGACACCCCGCCCACCCCAGGCCCCCCGGCCGTTTCGGCTCGTCGTCTTCGACTGGGACGGCACGCTGATGGACTCGATCGGCACCATCGTCGACTGCACGCTGGCCGCCCTCGAGGACGTGCCGGAGGCGCCGCGGCCGCCGGTCGACCGGATTCGCGAGTCGATCGGGCTCGGGCTGCAGCAGACCCTCGAACGCTACTTCCCCGATGGCGATCCCGACCTGTTCGACCGCGTGGCCGAGGCGTATCGGCGTCGCTGGCTGGCCGAGTTCAAAGCGCGCTCGCCGCTGCTCTCGGGAGCCCGGGAGGCGGTCGCGCAGCTGCACGGCGAGGGCTATCTGGTCGCCATCGCGACCGCCAAGAGTCGCCCCGGCCTGGAGCGCGAGCTCGACCAGACGGGCCTGCGGGCGTTTGTCCACGCCTCGCGGACGGTGAGCGAAGCGCCCTCGAAGCCGGCGCCCGGCATGCTCCTGCAGCTGTTCGACGAACTCGGCGTGCGCCCCGGCGCCGCCCTGATGATCGGCGACACGGCCTGGGACCTCCAGATGGCCGCCAACGCCGGCTGCGGCGCTGTCGGCGTGCTCACCGGGGGCCACCCGCGCCCGTTGCTCGAGGCCGAGCGGCCGCTCGCCTGCCTGGATTCGGTGGCTCACCTGCCCGGCTGGCTGGCCGCCGGCCCGACCGGCCCCGGGTTGCCTGGCTGAGGCGGTGGGGGTAAGGTCGGAACTTCACACTCGCAGCTGCAGGGAGGAAGATCGTATGTCGACGAGAAACCGCCTTGGCCGCGGGCTCACGGTGTGGATCGCCGCGGGTT